>NZ_CP110128.1:2032500-2672500 GCF_028471945.1 Pseudomonas sp. WJP1 | reverse complement strand
GTGGCCTACCGCTTCAACGAGCAGTGGTCGGTGGGCGTCGGTGTCAAGGCCATGTACGGCATGCTGCAGGCCCAGACCGCCATCGACCGCTCGCCGTTCGGCTTCACCGACCGCGGCGACGGCCAGTTCAAATACAAGGACAAGGATTGGGGATTCGGCGCCAACGTCGGAGTGATCTACGCCCCGCAACCCGGGACCCGCCTGGGCCTGACATACACCAGCAAGGTCGACCTGGAGTTCGAGGACGGCCTGGACGTCAAGGGTAACGGACCGTTGTTGCAACGCCTCGACGGCACCACCACCAAGCTCGACATCACCGTGCCGCAAACCATTACCCTGAGCCTGTTCCAACAACTGGACCGGCAATGGGCCCTGCTGGCCTCGGTCAACTGGCAGGACTGGTCGGAATTCGGCGATATCGGCATACAGGTCGACACCTCGGCAAACGATGCTCGCTCAACGAACATCGACGCCGGCTTCAAGGACACGTGGCACCTGTCACTCGGCGCGCAATACCAGGCCACCGAGCAACTGCTGTGGAACGTCGGCATGGCGTACGACAGCAGTGCCGTGTCCGATGGCAAGCGCTCGGTGATCGTGCCCATGGCCGAATCCTGGCGCATTGCGACGGGCGCCACCTATGCTCTGAACAAGGACACCGACGTCAACCTCAGCTGGGCGATGATCTGGATGGGCGACATGCCGGTAGACCAGAGCAAGGACCTGTCGGGCAATCGAATTTCCGGTCAGTTCGACAGCGCCTGGATTCAAACGGTGACGGGAAACATGACTTGGCGTTTCTGATTCTCTGCCAATGAAAAAACGACTTTATCCAAGGAGCACACAGCACTATGAACCTGACCCGTAGATTACTCGTCGGCACTGCCCTAGCCGGGCTCCTGCTCGGTGGTTGTACATCGAAAGTCACCGAGAAGGAGCAGTATTCGGGCTACCTGTCCAACTACAACAACCTGCAGGAAGTCGAAACGCCCAGCGGTGGCACGGCGATGCGTTGGGTGAGCCCGTCGTGGAACCCGAATGCCTATGACACCGTGGCCTTTACCCGTCTGGAAATGTACCCGGCGCCCAAGCCTGATGAGCGGGTCAACAAGCAGACACTCAGCGACATCCAGAACTACATGACCAACAAGGCCAAGGCCACGCTCGGCCAGAAATATCGCGTGGTCTCCAGCCCGAGCGCAGCGCCGGCCGGTTCGAAAGTCCTGGTCATGCGTGCCGCCATCACTGGCGTGAGTGCCTCCAACGAAGGCATGAAATGGTATGAAGTGGTACCCATCGCTGCCGTCGTCGGGGCCACGCAGGCAGCCACCGGGCACAGGGATCAGGATACTGAACTGTTTATCGAAGCCGAGTTCATTGACGCGAAAAGCAACCAGACCGTGGCCAAGGTTGTACGCAAGGTATTTGGCAAGCAGCTGTCAAACGAAAGCCAGAAAGTCACCGCGCAGGACTTCAAGGCGGCGATCGACAAGCTGGGTACTGACTTCCAGGCGTTCCTCAAATAAAACGATGGCTGGCGCTTCTGTAGGAGCCAGGCTTGCCGGCGAACCAGACGCCGCGGTGTAACAGGTACACCGCGTTATCGTTCTTCGCGGGCAAGCCTCGCTCCTACGGGCGAACCAGACATCGCGGTGTATCTGTTACACCGCGTTCTTCATCAGGCCTTTTTCATCCCCACCCGCCGCTGCATCTCCGCCGTAATCGTCTGCCGGGTTTTCTTCATGTCCGCCCAAGGTCCGTGGCCCACTTCCACCAGGCGTTCGTGAACAGTGTGGATGTTCCACTGGTTGCCGCCCTTGAGCTCGGCAATCTCCTCACGGTAGATCGGCACCGACACCGGCAGACCTTCCCGGGTACGCACGGCGTAGGCGCAGATGGTGGTCGCGCCCAAGCCGTTGCGCAGGTAATCGATGAAGATCCGCCCCACCCGGTTCTTCGGCCCCGACACCGCGGAAAAGCGCTCCGGCAGCATCTTGGCCATGTGGCTGACAATGGCGTGGCTGAAATCCTTGACCTCATCCCATCCCAACTTGCGGGTCAGTGGCACCACCAGGTGAATGCCCTTGCCGCCGCTGGTCTTGAGGAACGCCTTGAGCCCCAGCTCATCGAGCACGGTCAGGGTCAATTGGGTGGCCTCGACCATGCGTTTCCACGGCAGCGCCGGGTCCGGGTCGAGGTCGAGGACGAAGCGGTCGGGTTTGTCGAGGTTGTCCGAGGTGGCGTTCCAGGTGTGTAGCTCGACAGTGCTCATCTGCACCGCACCGATCAAGGCTTCGGCATTGTTGATGAGCATCATCGGCTGGCCCGTGAGTTGCTGGTCGAGGGTGGTGATGCCAGGGATCGCCAGGCGCTCGGCGTTTTTCTGGAAAAACAGTTCGCCAGCGATGCCATCCGGCGCACGCACCAGCGCCACGGGCCGGTCCTTGAGTTGCGGCAAAATCCACTCGGCGACGCTGGCGTAGTACTGCGCCAGTTGCACTTTGGTGGTGCCACTGCTGGCGTCGATCACCCGGTCCGGGTGGGTGATGCGTACCTTGCCCTGATCCAGGCCGATTTGCGAAGGCGCAGGTTCGGCTTTCTTCTTCGCGGCGGCAGGTTTGGCCGCGGCGGTTTTTTTCGCGGAGGCAGTTTTCACGGCAGTCGTACGCTCCTCGGTAATGTCTTTGGCAGGCTTGTCGTCACGCAGGCCATGGAACACCGCATGGCGCACCGAACCGTCCTTGGTCATTTCGGCAAAGGCCACTTCCGCCAGCAAGCGCGGTCTTAGCCAGTGCACAGCCTTGAACTCGGCACCGCTGGGCGGGCTGGCCACCGCGGGTTTCTTCGTCTGCAGGGGCTTGAGTTGTTGATGAATGCTGTTGAGGGTCGCCTCGGTAAACCCGGTGCCGACCTTGCCCGCGTAGCGCAACTCACCGCTGTCGCGGTCATGCAGCCCCAGGAGCAACGCACCGAAGGCATTGCGTGAACCTTTGGGGTCGGTGAAGCCGACAATGACGAATTCCTGTCGATGCTTGCACTTGAGTTTGACCCAGTCACCGCTACGCCGGGAGACATAGGGCGAACCCAGGCGTTTGCCGATCAGGCCTTCCATCTGCATTTGGCAGGCGCTGTTGAGCAAGGCCTCCGGGTCTTCGCCAAAGGAGTCAGAGAAGCGCAGCAGCGGGTCTTTGCCGGTTTTTAGCACCGTCGAGAGCGCAGCCCGGCGTTCCTCGACGGGCACCTCACGCAGGTCCACGCCATTGAGATAGGGCAAATCGAACAGGTAGTAGAGAATATTGCCGCTGCGGCCGGCCTCGAAGGCGTTTTGCAAGGCCTGGAAGTCCGGGACGCCCTGTTCGTCGGCCACCACCATCTCACCGTCCAACCAGGCCGATTCCAGGCCCAGGCCCGCCAGCGCCTTGGCCTGGCCAGGCAACTTGTGGGTCCAGTCGTGGCCGTTGCGGGTGAAGAGTTTGACCTCATCGTGGTCGATGCGCGCCATGATCCGGTAGCCGTCGAACTTGACCTCATAGCTCCACTGCCCGCCCGGGGCCTTTTCCACCAGCGTTGCCAGTTCCGGTTTGATCTGGCCTGGCAGTTCGGCCTTGCGCGCGCCGGTGAGAGGCGCGGACTGTTCTTTGCGTGGCTCTTTACTGGTTGGGGCCGCGGGCTGCTTGATGGCCTTGGCCTTGGCGTTGGCGGCCTTGGGGGCCTTGGCGACGATAGTCCGTTCGCTGAGCACGCTGTCGGGCTCGGCGGCAACCACGTCGTAATCACTTTCCGGCCGGGCGGCACCGTCCTGGTGCTTGATCAGGAACCATTGCTCCTGCTTGCCCGGCATGTGCGTGCGCACCAGGTTCCACAGGCCCCCGAGCTTCTCGCCTTGCAGTTCGAACTTGAGCCGGCCCTTGGCATAGGCCTTGGCCGGATCCTCCTGGGGAATCCACACGCCACGGTCCCAGACGATGACATCGCCGGCACCGTAGTGACCTTCAGGGATGTTGCCTTCAAAGGTGGCGTAATCGAGCGGGTGATCCTCGACATGCACCGCCAAGCGCTTGACCTTGGGGTCCAGCGACGGTCCCTTGGGTACCGCCCAACTCTTGAGCGCGCCGTCGAGCTCCAGGCGGAAGTCGTAATGCAGGCGCGAGGCATCGTGCTTCTGGATGCAGAACTGCAGGGCATGGTCCTTGGCTTTTTTTCTGCCCGTGGGCTTGATGGCGACTGGCTCCGACGTCGCCGAAAAGTCGCGCATGCGGTTGTAGTCATCGAGGTTCTTGTTCATGGCTCACCTGCGAGGTGCTGCAGGGCGCTGGATCAGCACTTCCCTCTCTCAGCAGAGCGAGCCATGGCGCGGAAAATTCCATCGCCGTCGAAACTGCCCGGACGGACGGCCCCGTGCCGCAGCTGTCGGCGGGCGCTCAAGCGCCTACAATCGGTGGGTGCCGCCTCATCTCCGGAGAGCAATCATGCGCACGGTCCACGTCCTCCAGACCCCACCGGCGTCGGTCAATGTCGTTGGCGAAACGATTACTGTCCTGGCCGGCGGCGATCTGGAAAAACCCTTTGAAATGCACATCCAGGAAGGCGTGCAAGGCGGCGGCCCGCCCCCGCACTTTCACCCGTGGGACGAAGCGTTCTACGTGGTGGATGGCCAGGTCGAAGTGACCGTCGAAGGCACCTGCAGCACCGTCTCGGCCGGAGGCTATGTGCATATTCCCGCCGGGGCGATTCATGCCTACAAGAACGTCAGCCCCACTGCCAGGATGATCGGCGTGGTGTCCGATCCGCGGGGCGGGCAATTTTTTACGGCGATGGATCAGTTCAAGGTACCCGAGGATCTGCCGCGGATATTCGAGGTGGCCGAGCGTTTTGGCGTGACGTTCCTGGTGCCCGAACCACCGGTTTCCTGATCGCCCGCGTCAAGGTGTGCCTTTGGCCTGCTGTTCCAGATGTACCTGCAAATCCGGTTCGATTTGCAGCGCCGCCGCCAGTTCATCCAGATAACTGCGCTCGGCATCCTGTTGATCATCCACCAGCATCACACTGGCCAGGTACATCTCGGCGGCGATGCCAGGGTCGGTTGCCGACTGGGCCACCTCGGCAGGGTCAAGCGGCTTGGCGGCTTCCTCATCCAGCCACTGCTGCAACTGCGGATCATCGGTGTGCCGGGCAATTTCGGCATTGATCATCCGCGTCTCGGCGTCGTCGAACCGGCCGTCGGCCTTGGCCGCCGCGATCATCGCCCGCAGGATCGCATGGCTGTGTTCCTCGACTTCCGGGCCCGCCAGCATGTCCACCGTGCGCATCGCCTGCTGCGGCGCCTGTTGCTGTTGCGTGGCCTGGCTGCGTTGCCAGGACTGATAGGCCTGAAAGGCCATCATTCCCAACGAAGCCAGCGCTGCATAATTGGTACCACCACCGGAACGCGATTGCGTTGCGCCGCCCATCGGCGAACCTCCGCCCAGCAAACCACCGAGCAAGCCGCCGAGGCCGCCCATACCGCCTGCGCCGGCACTGCTGGCGCCGCCACCGCCCAACAGGCCGCCAAGCAATCCGCCCAGGTCACCCAGGCCACCTTGAGCCGACGCCCCACCGCCGCGCTGTTGCGCCATCGAGCCCTGGCCGGCCCGCAGTAATTGTTCGAGCAGATCGCTGGTGTTCATGACGACGTCCTCATCGATGGGAGTGATCCAGTCAGACAACGATAGTCCTCGCGTGTAAATGTGCTACCACCGTCCGGCTGACGCCCTGCCGATTTATCCAGAGTATTTTTTGCCGACGCAGCTAAGATTCATAGGGGGTGAACCTTATTCCCGGATACCCGGTCGATACCTGCAACCCCACCCCGGTTTGCCGCCGCCCGCCCGATCAGGGCGATACTGGCTTGCTTCACTTTCTGGAGAGCGCCCCCGTGATATCGACCCTACACATCGCCAGGCTCAAAGCCTGGGGTGCCCATGGTTTTACCGCCACCGGCGTGGTCACCGCCTTCCTCGCGACCCTTGCCCTGCTCGATAACCAGCCGACCAATTGCCTGCTGTGGCTGGGCGTAGCCCTGATCGTCGATGGCCTGGACGGCGCGCTGGCGCGCAAGGTCAACGTGCAGTCGGTCCTGCCGAGTTTCGACGGCTCGATTCTCGACCTGGTGATCGACTACCTGACCTATGTGTTCATCCCGGCACTCTTCATCTATCGCTACGTCCCGTTGCCGGACTACACGCTCCTGCTGACCGTGTCGCTGATCCTGGTGTCGTCGCTGTTCTGCTTCTGCAACGTCAACATGAAAAGCAAGGACAATTACTTCCAGGGCTTCCCCGCCGCCTGGAACGTGGTTGCCCTGTGCCTGTACATCATCGCGCCGTCACCCTGGATCACCTTCCTCACCGTGATCGGCCTGGCCCTGTTGACCCTCACACGGATGAAATTTTTGCATCCGTTCCGCGTGCGCCGCTTCATGCCGATCAACATTGCCGTGACGGCGATCTGGCTGCTGTGCAGCCTGTCGCTGGTGATCAACCACCCGGTGATCAATCCGATGGTCATGGGGCTTTGGCTGCTGATGTCGGCGTACTTCCTGGGGATCTGCTTCTGGCGCACGGCGCTGGAGTGGTTCGACGGATCGCGGCTCAAGTAGCGCCATGCCTGTCCATATCGTGCGCCTGGGCACCCCGCGAAAACCCGACGAAGGCCTGCGCCTGGGCACAGTACGCCGTCCACCCCGTGGCGTACCGAAGGCCGAGTTTGCCAGCCGGGATTTCTATGACGTGTGGCAGCCGCTGCTTTCGCCCAGCCCGGAGCTGGTACAGCAGGCCCAGGCCGCTGAAGACGACAAGGCCTGGAATGCGTTCAGGCGCAAGTTCAAGGCCGAAATGAACCACCCTGCCCCTAGTCAGATGCTCGATCTGCTCGCCGCCCTTTCGCATCACACCTCACTGGCGGTGGGCTGTTATTGCGAGGACGAAGCGCATTGTCATCGCTCGGTGTTGCGCGAGTTGCTGGAGGCGCGGGGGGCGGAGGTTGTGTAGGAGCCAGCGGTGCGGCGATCCGACTTGCCGGCGAAGGCGTCCTGACAGCCGACTTATATTTCTTGCCGGAGTACATATCCATTCCTGCGGTAACGGCCACCAATGGTTTCGCCCTTACGGCGAGTCACTTGGAAAAGCCCCAAGTAACCAAGGGCTCTTGCCCCTGGCGTTCGGTGCCTCGCTAAGGCTCGGCACCGAGTGGTGGGGCAAGAGCGCTTTGGTTACTTTCGCGCTTTTCGAAAGTGACTCGCCGTAAGGGCGAAACCATAAGACGCCGTTACCGCAGCAACGGATATGCACTCAGACAACAATCCCCCACAGGCGTTGACGCACAGCCCCAGGCCGTGAGGAGGCAAGCAGTTCAAGAGGTCTGCTCACTTGATTCCCTACACCCCCTCCCAGCATGGTCAATACTCAAGGATTGAAGCCAAGCCAAACAACCGCTACCCCTCGGGAGGTTTGTCATGTCTGGTCAATCTCGCTTCATGCTGGTGACTTCGCCGCTGATGGAACACAGCCCTGCTTTCGACCGGGCGGCCGCGCTGGCCAAGGCGGAGGGCGCGGCGTTGCATATCGTGGCCTTCGACTACCTGGAAGGCCTGGCCACAGCTGGCATGGTCAATGAAAAGGCGCTGGAACAGATGCGCCTGGGTTACGTCGATCGCCACCGTCAGTGGCTGGAAGACCAGGCCCGGCCCCTGCGCAAAATCGGCGTAACCGTCACAACGGAAGTGGCATGGGTGCAAAACCCGCTGGAGGAAATCCTGATTCACCTCAAGGAACAGCCGATGGATGTGCTGATCAAGGCGCTGGAACACCAGTCGTTGCTGTCGCGGCTGATCTTCACCCCGCTGGACGTGCATCTGCTGCGTGAGTGTCCGGTACCGTTACACTTCGTCAGCCACGCGGTCAACGCGCTGCCACGCAAAGTGGTCGCCGCCGTCGACCCTTTCCATCGTGATGATCACTACAAGAGTTTCAACGACCGCATCCTGCACGAGGCCACGAAGCTGGCGACTGCCTGCAATGCCGAACTCGATGTGGTCTACGCCTACGACCTTTCGTCCATCAGTTCGGACGAGTTCGGCTTTGACAACGGCTCGGCGTTTTTTTCCTCGAGCCGCAACAAGACGCTGTATGACGCACAGCTCGAAGCCTTCAACGAACTGGCCGAACGCAATGGCATCGCCGAAGCGCAACGGCACATGATCATGGGCAACCCGGCCAAGGTCCTGACCCGCTATGCCGATGCCTTTGACGTCGACGTGATCGTCATGGGCCGTCTCGGCCATCGTGGCATGGGGCGCTTGATCGGTAGCACGGTGGAGCACCTGTTGTACAAGATGCCGTGCAGCGTGTGGGTGGTGTACACCGAGCGGCTGGATGAATAGCCGCTCGATGCACGGGTTTTCAACGCCTGGTGATCACCACTTCCAGGTACTCACTGGGCACCACCATCGACTTTTCCCCCGCCCGGTTCAGGCGGTTGAGCAGTTCGGTCAGGTCGTCTTCCAGGGCCTTGGCGCCGTCGGGGGGCAGCGCCGCGAAGGCCTTGTGGATCGGGCCGTACCAGCTGCGGAAGGTGTCGATGAAATGCTCGGCCGAGCGATAGCGGAAGTTGAAGGTCCGGCGAGTCACCTGCACCAGGAAATCGCGCTCGTCGAAGTGCTTGTGCAACCAGGCTTCGGTGCCCCACTGCGACGGCGGTTGCGCGCCGGGCGGTGGCGGCATGTGCCGGCCCAGGGTCTTGAACATCTGGCCGACGAATCCTTCCGGGGTCCAGTTGGCCATGCCGATCCGGCCACCGGGGCGACACACTCGCGCCAGCTCCGCGGCGGCCTTGGCCTGGTCGGGTGCAAACATCACACCGAAGGTTGAAAGCACCGCGTCGAAACTGGCATCGGCGAAAGGCAGCGCTTCGGCGTCCGCCACCTGGAAGGTCACGTTCAGGCGTTCCGCACGGGCGCGGTCTTCGCCACGTTCGAGCAATGCGGCCACGTAGTCGGTGGACACCACCCTGCAACCGCGACGCGCGGCGGCCAAGGTGGCGTTACCGTTGCCGGCGGCAACGTCCAGCACCTGTTCATCGCACAACAGGTCGCAGGCCTCGGCCAATTGCTCGCCGACGATCTGCAAGGTGGTGCCGATCACGGCGTAGTCGCCACTGGCCCACGCGGCCATTTGACGGGTTTTCAGGGCAGTAAGATCAATGGGTGTACTCATGAAGACAATCTCTGGTTTGGAACAGCATCGGGCACAGGCTCACTCAGCCGTGGTGGGATCGATGATGTTCATGACCTGGGAAATCCGATTGGCCGGGAAACCGCCCTGCCGGGCATGCTCCCTGATGAGCTCCTCGTTTGGCGCGATGTACACGCAATACAGTTTGTCGCCGGTGACATAACTCTGCAGCCATTGCACCTCTGGCAACTCGCGCAACACCCTGCAGGACTTTTGCGAGACGGCTTTCAAATCCCTTTCTGACAGTGCTCCGGCGCCTGGAATCTCGCGTTCAATGACGAACTTGGGCATGGCAACCTCACTTTATTCTTATTGATGACAGGACCCGGTGGCCCTGTGTGCAAACTATCTCTCTGACGCCGGTCGGCGTCCTGCCCGATCGTCGGCCAACATTGCCCGATCGTCCGGAGAATGCACCTTGGGCCGCAGCGCGTTCACAATCAGTAACCCCCGCACGGGAAAACGCCCATGGACGCCCTGTCACAGACCCTGCGCGTCGTCCGCCTGGTCGGCGCGATTTTCATCAACGCCAGGTTCACCGCGCCCTGGTGCTATCAGTCGCCGAGCGCCGACACCGCGGCGCCGTTCCTGGAACCCGGCGCCGAACGCGTGGTGATCTTTCACTTGATCACCGAAGGCGAGTGCTATGTAGAGCTGGGGGATGATCCGCCGCTGCTGCTCAACCCTGGCGACGTGGTGATTTTCCCCCAGGGCCACGCCCATCGCATGAGCTCCCAGCCGGGATTGACACCCGCCAGCGGTGCGCGACTCGACGAAGTATTGGCACGGCGTCCGCGGCAGTTGAGCTACGGCGGTGGCGGCGCGGTGACGCGCCTGGTGTGCGGCTACCTGGCCTGCGACACGCGCCTGGCCGGCATGTTGCTGGCCGGACTGCCGCCCGTGGTCCGGGTCAACGTGCGCGGCTCCAACGCCGGCATCTGGCTGGAGTCTTCGGTGCGTTATGCCTTGGCCGAAGCGCGATCGCCAAGGCCTGGGGGCGAAGGCGTACTGGCGAAACTGGCCGAGGTGCTGTTCATCGAAGTGCTGCGCCTGTACATGCACGAACACGGCAAGGGCCGCACCGGTTGGCTGGCCGGCGTGAGCGACCGCATCGTCGGTGCCGCCCTCAACGCCTTGCACAAGAAACCCTGCCACGCCTGGACCCTGGATGAACTGGCGCGCACTGCCGGTACCTCGAGATCGGTCCTGGCGGAACGCTTTGCGCAACTGGTGGGGGTGACGCCGATGCAATACCTGACGCAATGGCGCATGTTGCTGGCGGCCAATCTGTTACGCAGCAGTAACAGTTCGTTGATGCGCATCGCCGAAGAGGTGGGTTACCAGACCGACACGGCGTTCAGCCGGGCCTTTCGCCGTGAGTATGGAGCGCCGCCAGCGGCATGGCGGCGCAGTCAGGGTAATCGATCAATGGCTCACAACCCCGGGCCTGCGAGCCATTGATCCTCAGGTTCAGGCCGCTGGCGCCTGGGCCTTCGCCTCTTCCAACAACTGCTGGATCATCTTTTCCTGTTCGTCGTAACGACCTTCGCCAAAGTGGGTGTAACGCACCTGCCCCTTGGCATCGATCAGGTAGTGGGCGGGCCAGTACTGGTTGTCGAAGTTGCGCCAGATCGCATAGTTGTTGTCGATCGCTACCGGGTAGGTGATGCCGTATTCCTGCACCTTGTCCCGGACGTTGTCGATGATGCGTTCGAACCCGTACTCAGGGGTGTGCACGCCGATCACCACCAGGCCATCCTTCTCGTACTTCTTCGCCCAATCCTTGACGTACGGCAGGGTGTGCTTGCAGTTGATGCAGTCGAAGGTCCAGAAGTCCACCAGCACCACTTTGCCTTTGAGCGATTCGTTGGTCAGCGCTGGCGAGTTGATCCACTCCACCGCACCGGTCAGCGAAGGCATAGCGCCCTGGGCGTTGTCCATGGGATCGGCCTTGACCTTGCTGACGAAGTAATCGACAACTTTCGGCACGGTTTCCAGCACGCCTTTCTCGACGCTGCCGACCCCTTGCGACGAGGTATTGGCCAGCAGCACATCGTCTGCTCCCGTGGCAATCACCGCCGCACCGGCCAACACCGCCACACCGGCACCACGACGCAACCAGCCAGTGACCGGGATCGACGGTTTCAAGCGATTGACCAGGCCACGACCGGCGAAGACCAAGGTACCCAGGGACAATGCGCTACCCAGGCCGTAGGCCACCAGCAACAGACTGGTGCCGGCGTTCGCGCCCTGCAGCATGGCGCCGGTGAGAATCACCCCGAGGATCGGCCCGGCGCAGGGTGCCCAGAGCAGGCCGGTAGCGACACCGATCAGGATCGAACTCAGCGGGCCGGACAATGTGCGGCTGTTGGGGTCGATGCGATTGCCCAGCGCCACGAACGGACGTGCCAGCCAGTCTCCGACCCGCGCGGAAATCAGCGACAGGGCGAACAGCATCATCACGACCAGTGCCACATGGCGCCCGGTGTTGCTGGCTTCGATCACCCATTCACTGCTGACCACGGCCAGGCTGGAGATCAGGGCAAACGTCAGGGCCATGCCGCCGAGGGTCAGCATGATCGAGGAACGCGTACGGTCGGCACCGGCGAACAGGAAAGGTACGACCGGCAGGATGCACGGGCTGAGGACGGTCAATATGCCGCCCAGGAAAGCGATGAGTAACATGGGGATCACCTTGAAATAGAGGGTGGCAACTCACCTCCGTCCCCTGTGGGAGCGACGGTGTATTTGGGCTTCAGGCCGTCTGGCTATCGAGCAGCTTGCCCTGAGGCGTGCGGCTGGAACCGTTTTCTGCCACCACTTGCCCCTGCGGCGTGCGGTTGTAGCCGTCCTCGGCGAGGAAGGCATCACCGCCCTTCCCGTCAACCGGCGTCAGCTGAAAGCAGGTGCTGCTGCCACAAGCGTTCTGTTCTACAGCGGCGTTGGCATGGGCCGCGGCACCGGCAACGGAGAAAGCAATGGCGGTCAAGAAGCGGGTGACGTTGTTCATGATGTTGCTCCTGGCTAAATTGGAATGCGCTAAGGGTGATGACTGGACTCAGTTGTCCGAACTGCAGTTGTCGGCCAATTTGCGGTAGTCCAGGACCTGGGTCTTGCTCTGGGAGTCCAGGTAGGTCAACTGGGCATTCACCACGCCGCAGGAAGGCGAGGCATCCTGTTTCAGCGACAGCACTTTCTTGATGTCCAGGTGCGTGCCGTAGCTGTAGCTCATCGGGGTAACATCAGCTTCAGCGCGGGCCGACAAGGTGCAGATGTTCAGGGCGGCAAACAGGCAAGCGGCGTAGATGGCTTTGGTGTTCATGGCGGTTTCCTCAAGGTTCATCGTTTGTTGGCAGAGGCGTCTGGGTTTGCCTCGATGGAACCTATTAGAAGCCTGCGAGGTATCCCGTATGTGTCGGGAACCGGCGCGGGTAAATCGGCAAGTATCTGGGCCGGGTCGGGATACACAGGGATACAAAACCCGGCAAAATGACTGTTTTTGCGTCGGTGTGTATCCGCCGTCAGGCCAGATACACTGCAATACAAAGGGCGGCGGGCGAGCGGGCCAAGGCTCGATAGACTGTGCGACATCCCCCACTGACAGAGGCAAGTCCCCATGGAGCACGTCGATCACATTCTCATCGTTGACGATGACCGCGAGATACGCGAGCTGGTGGGCAACTACCTGAAGAAAAACGGCCTGCGCACCACGGTCGTGGCCGATGGCCGGCAGATGCGCAGCTTCCTCGAATCCACGCCGGTGGACCTGATCGTGCTGGACATCATGATGCCGGGCGACGACGGCCTGATGCTCTGCCGCGAACTGCGCGCCGGCAAGCACAAGGCCACCCCGGTGTTGATGCTCACCGCGCGCAACGACGAAACCGACCGCATCATCGGCCTGGAAATGGGCGCCGACGACTACCTGGTCAAGCCCTTCGCCGCCCGTGAACTGCTGGCACGGATCAACGCCGTACTGCGCCGCACGCGCATGCTGCCACCGAACCTGGTGGTGACCGAATCCAGCCGCTTGCTGGCCTTTGGTCGTTGGCGCCTGGACACCTCCGCCCGGCACCTGCTCGATGGCGACGGCACCATGGTCGCCCTCAGCGGCGCCGAGTACCGGTTGCTGCGGGTGTTCCTCGATCATCCGCAGCGGGTGCTCAACCGCGACCAATTGCTCAACCTGACCCAGGGCCGCGACGCCGACCTGTTCGATCGCTCCATCGACCTGTTGGTCAGCCGCCTGCGCCAGCGCCTGCTGGACGACGCCCGCGAGCCGGCCTACATCAAGACCGTGCGCAGCGAGGGCTACGTGTTTTCCCTGCCGGTGGAAATCGTCGGTGCGCCAGCATGAACCTGTCACTGCGCTGGCCCCGCACCCTGGCGTCAAGACTGTCGCTGATATTCCTGGTCGGCCTGATCCTCGCCCAGGCGCTGTCCTTCGGTGCGCAGTACTACGAGCGCTATGAAAGCTCGAAAAACACCATGCTCGGCAACCTGGAAACCGACGTCTCGACCTCCATCGCCATCCTCGACCGCCTGCCGGCGCAAGAGCGTGCGAGCTGGCTGCAACAACTGGATCGACGCAATTACCGCTATCTGCTCAACGAAGGTTCACCCGGCACCGCCATGGACACGGACATGCCCGAGGCACCGATTGCCATGACCTCGATCAAGAACTCCATCGGCAAGGACTACCCGATGACCTTCAGCGATATTCCAGGGCCCGCGAAACATTTCCAGGTGCACCTCAAACTGTCGGATGGCAGCCCGTTGACCATCGACGTGCGGCCTTCGATGGTACCGCTGTCGCCCTGGCTGCCCATCGTCCTGCTCGGGCAATTGGCGCTGATGATTGCCTGCACCTGGCTGGCCGTGCGGATCGCCATCCGCCCTCTCACCCGCCTCGCCGAAGCCGTGGACACCCTCGACCCCAACACCCACCCGGTGCTGCTGGACGAAAAAGGCCCGACCGAAGTGGCCCACGCCGCCAAGGCCTTCAATGCCATGCAGGCACGCATCGCCGCCTACCTCAAGGAACGCATGCAACTGCTGGCGGCGATCTCCCACGACCTGCAAACGCCGATCACCCGGATGAAACTGCGCGCCGAATTCATGGACGACTCGGTGGAGAAAGACAAACTGTGGAACGACCTGGGCGAGATGGAACACCTGGTGCGCGAAGGCGTGGCGTATGCCCGCAGCGTCCACGGCGCAACCGAAGAAAGTCGGCGCACTGACCTGGACTCGTTCCTCGACAGCCTGGTGTTCGATTACCAGGACATGGGCAAGCAAGTGCAGCTGAGCGGCAAAAGCGCCACCGTTATCGACACCCGCCCCCACGCCCTGCGGCGAGTGCTGGTGAACCTGACGGACAACGCGCTCAAATTCGCCGGCGCTGCGGAACTGCTGGTGGAAAAGAAAACCGACGGCAGCGTGTCGGTCAAGGTCATGGACCGCGGCCCGGGGATTGCCGAAGCGGAACTGGCCCAGGTCATGCAACCGTTCTACCGCGTGGAAAACTCGCGTAACCGCAGCACCGGCGGCACCGGCTTGGGCCTGGCCATCGCGCAACAGCTGGCGCTGGCGATCGGGGGATCGTTGACGTTGAGCAATCGCGAGGGTGGTGGCTTGTGTGCCGAGCTCAAGTTGCGCGGTAAATGACGGTCGCTGCACCACCCGGCCACTGCCTACCATTGGTCGCTACTGTCATATCTGACAGTAGCTGACGCCCACAGGTTGCTGTGCAATCGCTCTCCGCCAAGGATTCGGAGAAACTGCCATGGACCTGCCCCAATCGATTACCCGACTGTGTGCGCGGCTGGCTCCCGGTGGCTGGCATTCGTTGCTGTTGTCCCATGGCCTGGACATCCTGGCGGTACCACTCGACGCCGAGCTGATCAAGCCGCTCACCATCGACCGCAGCCTGCGTGGTTTCGAGGACTTCGCCAGCGCCGGCATCCGCGCCATCGAAGCCGCACAACCGGCGCGCAGCCTGCTCTATCACGCGCTGGCCTCACCCGGGGTGACCCACGACGACGCCGGCCAGCCTTTGCAATTGTTCCCCACGCCCGGCGAAATTGAAGCCGTCCTGGATTATGTCTATGGCGTCAGCCCGCCCACGCTTGAAAGCCTGCAACAACAGGCCCAGGGTCGCCCCCTGGCAGTGGCGGTGTTTGCCAGCCAATACCGCAACGCCGCCGATACCGTGCACGGCCAACACGCCGACCTGTGTTTCTCGCGCACCGGTATCGCCCGGGTGGGCACCGCGCCTTGCCAATACGACGCGCAACTACGCAGCTTCCTGCCGTTCGTAGAACACGACCCCTACGGCATCCGGATAATGCCCGTGCGGTACAGCGCCTACATCGCCATGCAACACAAAGGCGATGCCGCACGCTTTGGACCGATGGACTTCCAGGCTGGGGATGCCGATCTGGACTTCTGGGTGCCGTTGCACAAGCTGTTCAACGGAAGGCAATGCATGGCCGGGATGGATCTGACGCTGGACCTTGAAAACCATCAGATCAACGAGAAGCTGCGACACATTCATCTGCGCCATAGCGCAACCGGCTGGCAGGAGCCGCAGATCAGCCAGCCGCCTTTTGTCATCCGCGATGGCCTGGCCCATTGGGCAACCCTGGACGACCTCGGCCCTGGCCTGCTGCTACCGCAGGTCAAAGCGAAGCTGGTGGAAGAAGCTGCTTATCAGGGCCAGCGTCTGGCCTTCCTGATGCCGGCCAACACTGGTGGCATGGTGCATGGCCGCCACACGCTGGATGCGGAAGGTCGGTTCGAGGATCTCAATGACCTGGAGGGAGTGGCGGAACGGGTCAAGCAAGGTGGCTACCGCGCCCTGCACTATCACGACGGTACCGCCGACGGCTGGGTCCGGGCCCATTGCCAGCCCCTGGACAATCTCCTGCCATCGGTGGCGG
Organism: Pseudomonas sp. WJP1; assembly: GCF_028471945.1. Lineage (NCBI taxonomy): Bacteria > Pseudomonadati > Pseudomonadota > Gammaproteobacteria > Pseudomonadales > Pseudomonadaceae > Pseudomonas > Pseudomonas sp. WJP1. The sequence goes on along the minus strand of NZ_CP110128.1, from coordinate 2,656,290 downwards.
CGTATTCGGTGATTGGCGCCCCGGACTTCTTTGCCCTGTGCATCCAGCGTCAGTTGATACGCTGGGCACGTGAGGAACCCGCCCTGCCCAACCCGAACATCTGGCATGCGCGGCTGGAGGCGTTGTCGAATGTACGCTACTGCGCCAACCTGAACCTGCAGGATCAACCCTTTTCGGCTGAAGATCGCGGGGTAACTGCCATCGTGGCGTTGCCGTACGACACTCAATCCACATCGTTGCCGGCTAAAAGCGTCGCCCCCATTGCCCGCCCCTCCCCGCTGCCGGACGCCGCGGCGGGGATCTTCGGTCCCGGCTGGGAAGTCGGCTGGGTGCGGCAGCGCGGTGAGGACGGGAGCTGGTTGAACATGCTCTCGGGTTACCAGATGGCCAGCCCCTTTACCGAGGACGTACGCATTTGTGCGGCCCTGGGTTCCTACTGGCCCGGCGTGGCGCCGGACTCCGCCCGCACCTTCGAACCGCGATCGAGCCTGCACAGCATCATCCCGCTGACCGATGCGGAAATCGGCCAGGGCGACGCCCCTGCCTGGGACCATCAGCAAGGGCCGCAGTTGGTAGAGCATGATGGGCGGATGCTGGTGCGTTACCACGCCTACGAATACAGCGACTACACCCAGGTGGCCCTCGATGGGCGTTTCTCCCTGCATTTGACCGGCCGCGTCACACCACAGGAGTACCAGGAACGCGTGCTCTCGATGCACCGCGTGTACAACGTTCTCGGGGCCGGCAGTGACCATGGCCAGCGCAACACCTGGCCATTGCTGGCTTTCCGGCGGGTGCAACGACCGGATCCGGAACTCGACACGGCCCAGCAGGAAGCGGGTCTGATTCTCGATGGCTGGGTCCATCGCTACCAGGTATATAAACGCGGTGCCAGCTGGACCCCGGACAGTGATTTCAAGCTGCGCTACGTGGCCATCGAACGCCAGGTCAGCCTGCTGGTCGGTGCCGGGGCGATCCTGATCAAGGAAGAATCGGCAGCTTGGCAGGTCGCACTTGAAGCCCTTTGATGCCGTGGTGATCGGCGGCGGTCCGGCAGGTTGCGCGGCAGCGATCAGCTGTGCACAACGCGGCTTGCGGGTGGCGCTGCTCGAGCGCGAAAGGTTTCCACGGTTTCGTCCTGGGGAAAGCCTGCACCCGGGCATCGAACCCTTGCTGCAGCAACTCGGGGTCCCGACCTTTTCTGCTCAAGGCGTGGTGCGCTTTTCCGGACACTGGGTACAGTGGAACGGTCCGCTTCGCTTCAACGACTTTGGCGGTGACAGTGGCGGCACCTGGCAGGGTTTTCACGTCGCCAGAGCAACGCTTGACACGGCGTTGCTACAGCGGGCTGCGACGCTTGGGGTCAGTGTATTGCAACCATGCCAGGCCCGGCGCCTGCTCACCCATGACCGGCGGGTGATAGGCGTGGAAACCGACAAGGGCCCTCTGTTGAGTACCTACCTGATCGATGCCAGCGGTGCCGCGGGCTGGCTGAGTCGCCAACACCGCCTGAGCGTTCGGCGCTGTTCACCGCTGCTGGTAGCCCGGTACGGTTATCTGCAAGGCTGTCTCGAACCTTATGAATATGCCCCGCACCTGTTGGCCGACCCCGACGGCTGGACATGGGTGGCAAACGTCCAGGATCAATTGCTGCACTGGACGCGCCTGTGTTTTGCCGAGGGCAAGTCTACTCCCCATGCCGTGCCCGAAGCGTTGCGCGGCTTACCCTCATCAGGTCCGGTTCTGGGTGCCGATGTCACTTGGCGCGTGAGCACGGCGCCGGCCGGTGCGGGTTACTTCATGGTGGGCGATGCGGCCAGTCTGCTCGACCCTGCGGCTTCCCATGGGGTACTCAAGGCCTTGATGAGCGGCATGCAAGCGGCACAAGCGCTGTTCGACAGCCTTGAGCAGCCCACTATCCAGTATTCGGCGCAGGGGCAATACAGCCAATGGGTCAGCGATTGGTTTGCCCGTGATCTGGCGCAGATGCGCCACTTTTATGCGACTCATCCGTGCCCGCCGGATTGGCTGGCGTCCTGGGGTTGAACGCTCAATGCACCCGATCGGCGATCCCGACTACCGCCTCGGCATGCAACTGCCGCAACAATCCCAGACCGTTGCGCACAAAAGACTCGGTGTCGGCCGCGCCCGCTTCCTGCGCCAGGCCTTGCAGTTGCCCAAGTCCATCGAGTTTCGGGAACTGGTCAATTCTCTGCAACAACCGCCACGCCAACGGGCTCAGTTCGGAAAACTTCACGCTGAAATCCAGGTCCCGACGCACCAACAACAATGTCGGCTGATTCGGCGGTGTATCAGGCTGATAGTGCGGCCCGACCAATTGCACCGGCCAGGCATACGCCAAGGGCCAGGCCAATGGCGAAACCCGCAACGGACGATCGAGCAACAAATCAGCATCGCCGAGGGGCAACGGCTCGTCTTCGGATTGTTGCAGGGCCATTTCCGCCCATTCGTAGTGCGCCAGCTCGATCATGAACGCCGGCCACTTGCCTGCGGCCAGCGCCGGGGGTTCAGAGGCCAGAAAATCAACGAACTCCTCAGCGATTTCGCCGAATTTCGGCGTGTGCGCGCGGTAGTCACGCAGGAAGATGCGCACCAGTTTGCGCCATTGCTCATCGCCGAGAATCTTCACCAATACCGGAAAGGTGCCGCTGATCAAAGAAGACAGGTTGGCGAACATCAGGTCGCGATAAACCTGTGCCCGCGCCGGGTCCATTTCCGGCGGCGGCGCGTAGCGCTCCGGATCACGCAAGTAAAGACCCATGCTGTTTTGCTGTTCGTGCAGCGAGCGCTTAGCCACGGTTCACCTCCTCGGTTTGCAACCGGCGAATGGTCTGCAACTCGGCGACCAGCTCGGAAAACACCGGAAAGTTGAAATCACGCTCGAGCAAGGTCGGTTGCGCGCCGAATCGGGCATAGGCCTGGGCCAGCAACGACCACACCGCCGGCTTGACCGAAGCGCCGTGAGTGTCGATTTTCAAGGTGTCGGACTCATCGAAGTGTCCGGCAATGTGCATGGCCACCACACGGTTCGCATCGATTCCGTCCAGGAAAGCATGCGGGTCAAAACCGTGGTTGATCGAGTTGACGAACACATTGTTGACGTCCAGCAACAGGTCGCAATCGGCTTCGCGCAGCACGGCGTTGGTGAACGTTACTTCGTCCATGTCCTGCTGCGGTGCCGCGTAGTAGGAGACGTTTTCCACCGCCAGGCGGCGGCCGAGAATGTCCTGGGCCTGACGGATGCGCGCGGCGACGTGATGCACCGCTTCTTCGGTAAAGGGCAGCGGCAACAGGTCATACAGGTGACCGTCATCGCTGCAATAGCTCAGGTGCTCGCTGTACAGCGGCACGTTGTGGTGGTCGAGGAAAACCCGCACCTCTTGCAGGAATTCGACATCCAGCGGCGACGGTCCCCCCAGGGACAGGGACAAGCCGTGACAGGACAACGGATGGCGCTCGGCCAGGGTTCGCAGCGCTGCGCCATGGGCACCGCCGATGCCGATCCAGTTCTCCGGCGCGACTTCGAGAAAATCGAAATGGCCTGCCGGCGCGGCCAGCAGGTCCTTGATTAAACCGCGACGCAGGCCGAGCCCGGCGCTGGCCTTGGCTGAAGTGACTTGGGTTTGCATGATGTCGATTCCAAGGGTTGTCAGAACGTCATCACAGTTAATCGAAGGGATGTATCGGGCCTGTGTGGCGTGCCGACGGAAAACAGCAGGGCTTGTATCGGCAGCGGGTCTGTACACATTCTGGTACAAACCCGCCTCCGGGCATTACGCCAGGTCGTACTTCTCGCGAACCAGATGACCGATGCCCATGCGATCGAGCACGTCCATCGGGCACAGGAAGGTCACGCGCACAGTGCCTGGCAGGCGACTGATGTCGATGGAACCGGTGATGGTGGCGCGATTGAGCACTTCGTCATACGGCAGGCCGGTGACATTGGCGGCGCGCTGCAGGCCGTTTTCCACCGCCAGGTTGAGGTTTTCGCCGCTGCCGATGAAGGTGATCGGGCCGCTCTGTTCAACCTCGTGCTGGCCCCAACGCTCGCCCAGTGCGCGGACGCTGGCCCGCTGTTGGGCATTCATGGGCCGCGCCATCGGCGGCAGGTCGTCGAGGTTCTGCAGGAGGATCGGCCCTTCCAGCGTCAGGTTTTTCACCACCTCCACCACCACTACGGTTTCCCCGGAGCAATCGGTGGCATGCCCGGCAATTTCGCCGTTGCCCTGCTGGGCGTGCATGTCGCCCATGTACACACCCGCGCCGGGCACTTTCACCGGGCAGATCAGCACACAGCCTTCGCGGACCGAGTTGGTGTCCATGTGGCCGTCGGTTTTGGCCGCGTGCAGTTCTTCGCGGGTCATGCCGAAACGGTGCGGGGCATTGATCAGGTATTGGCCGAAATCAGCGCAGTTGTGCGAGTCGGGCAAGTCGCGCGAAGGCAGGGTGCCGATGTTGCCGAGGAACGGTCGCATGTGCGCGGCGACGCCGGGGATATCGGCGCGGGCCAGGGACAGGATCGAATGTTGCGCGGCGAATTCCGGCAGCGCCGACATCTCGGACGCTTTGCCGGCCAGTCGGTTGGCGATGTCCTGGTTGACCGTCAGGCTGACCTGGTTCTGCGCGTCGAACACGATCACATAACCATGGCTGAAGCGGAACGCGCTGACTTCGGCGCCACAGTGGTTGCAGCGAATCGCGTCCTCGCCAATGCCTTCGACATGGCTGGCCGGGTGCTCGGTGCCGCACTTGGCGCAGAACTTGGAGACGAACGGATCGCCGTTGTAGCGCCCCTCGACGAAGCTCATAACCCCGGACGAAGTGGCCAGCGACGTGACACGCATGCTTTTGATCTTGATCGCCACCGCATCGCCGATTTGTGCCCCGGCAATGGCCACCGGTTGCGTCACTTCATGGCCGCCCTCGAAAGCGGGCGTGATCATCGGCCCCCAGCAACCTGGCGGCGTCCCGGTGATCAGAGTGCCGCCGTCGGCCAGCGGGCCGAGCATTGGCAGGCTCGGGCCGATGATGCCGTTGGTGTAGCGATCGACCCGCAGGCGATCGACCGGCGTGGCGTTGAGATTGGATTCAGGCATTGTGATCCCCTCGGAGACAGGAGCAAACGGCCGCCTGCTCAGGCGACCTGGGAAAGGGTCTTGGTCGCCACGGTTCAATGGCGCCAAAACGGCCTGATCAGTTCAGCGCAAGTTTGTGTCTGGGCTGTGTTCGTGAGGGGCCTTGAATTGAGGGGGACTGTATCGAGAGGCTGTCTCGATACATTGGGATACATGCACATGCGCTGCCGAACACTGACCCCCTGTAGGAGCGAGCCTGCTCGCGATGGCGTCGTGTCAGGCAACCTCCCATCGAATGATAAAACGCCATCGCGAGCAGGCTCGCTCCTACAGGGGGTCAGTGTCCGGTCTGGGGGATTTTCGTCGCTCCAGGCCACTGCGTACGGCTTGCGAACTAGACTTAATGCACACAGGACCTGCTCGATCTCCTGTTCATTCCCACGACCACCGCCCGGGCGTACAACGCTTCCGGACTGTGATCCTGCAAAAGGAGCACACGTGATGGACGAGGCCAAACTCAATGATTTCATGGGCAAACTGGTAGGTGACATGGGTGGCGCAGCAATGCTCGCCAACGTCATCCTCGGGGAAGAGCTGGGCTTGTACCGGGCCATGGCCGACAGCCAGCCGATCAAGCCCGAAGCCCTCGCCGAGAAGACCGGCTGCAACCCGCGCCTGGTGCGCGAATGGCTCAGCGCCCACGCCGCTTCCGGCTATATGGAACACAGCGACGGTCAATTCCGCCTGCCCGAAGAACAGGCCCTGGCACTGGCCGTCGAAGACTCGCCGGTCTATATCGCCGGCGGCATCGGCGTGGTCGCATCGTTCTTCCATGACAAGGACAAACTGGTCAAGGCCATGCGTGGCGACGGCGGCCTGGCCTGGGGCGATCACCATCCGTGCATGTTCAGCGGCACCGAACGCTTCTTCCGGCCTGGCTACAAGGCGCACCTGATCGCCGAATGGTTGCCGGCCCTGGACGGCGTGGTGGCCAAACTGGAAGAAGGCGCCAAAGTCGCCGACATCGGCTGCGGTCATGGCGCGTCGACGGTGATCATGGCCCAGGCGTACCCGAACTCGCGGTTCGTCGGTTTCGACTACCACGCGCCGTCCGTCACCGTCGCCACCCAGCGCGCCGAGGAAGGTGGCGTGTCCGGCCGCGCTCGGTTCTTCCAGGGTACGGCCAAGAGTTATCCCGGCGACGACTATGACCTGGTCTGCTACTTCGACTGCCTGCACGACATGGGCGACCCGGTGGGCGCGGCCAAGCACGCCTACGATTCGTTGAAACCGGACGGCACGGTATTGCTGGTGGAGCCGTTCGCCAACGATTCGCTGGACGACAACATCACCCCGGTCGGCCGGCTGTTCTACGCCGCCTCGACCTTCATCTGCACGCCCAACTCGCTGTCCCAGGAAGTCGGCCTCGGGCTCGGCGCCCAGGCGGGCGAGGCGCGGTTGCGCAAGGTGTTCAGCGAGGCCGGGTTCTCGAGTTTCCGCCGGGCCACGGAGACGCCGTTCAACCTGATCCTTGAAGCGCGTAAATGAACACCGCGCAAATACTGTAGGAGCACGGCTTGCCGGCGATGGCGCCCTCAAGATCGCTATCGCCGGCAAGCCGTGCTCCTACAAGGGATACATTGCGATCGTAGCCAATGATCGGCAAATGCTAATCTGCTGGCACTCAACCTTGGAGTGCAAAGCGTGCTCGACTCCCTCGTTCATGAACAACTCGATCGCCTCCAGCAGTTCATGGCCGACGAGCCCTTCGCCGTCCTCACTGGCGCCGGTATCAGTACCCCGTCGGGCATTCCGGACTATCGCGACAATCAGGGCGTGCGCCGAGGCCGTCAGCCCATGATGTATCAGGAATTTCTCTCGGCACCCGAATCCCGGCGGCGCTACTGGGCGCGGGCGATGCTCGGCTGGGCGCGAGTGCGCCAGGCGCAACCGAACGTGGCCCACGACACCCTGGCCCGCTTGCAAAGCAATCGACAAATCAGCGGACTCATTACCCAGAACGTCGATACCTTGCACGACCAGGCCGGCAGCCATGACGTGATCGAACTGCATGGCAGCCTGCACCGGGTGTTGTGCCTGGACTGCGGAAAACGCAGCGAGCGCGATTCGATCCAGCATCTGATGGAAGTACAAAACCCCTATCTGGCTGGCGTGGACGCGGTGCAGGCACCGGATGGCGATACGCTGCTGGATCCTGCCTTCGAAGCAAGCTTCCAGGTCCCGCATTGCCCCCACTGCTCTGGCGCGCGGCTGAAGCCGGATGTGGTGTTTTTTGGCGAGAACGTCGCCCAGGAGACGGCCGCCAAAGCGATGACTGCGGTGGAAAAGGCGGCAGGGTTACTGGTGGTGGGCTCGTCGCTGATGGCGTACTCCGCGTTTCGCCTGTGCCGCGCGGTGGTGGATCAGGGCAAGCCATTGCTGGCGATCAACCTGGGCAAGACCCGGGCGGATGACATGCTGGATTTGAAGATCGAGGGGTCGTGCGAGCAGTTGCTGCCGTTGCTGGCACAGCGCCTGGCTCGCTGACCGATCAGGCTAGACCGCAAAATCCTGCGCCTTGAGCACATCAAACAGCGCCTGCGCCGCCGCCGACAGCTCCCCTCCCGGCAAAGTCAGCACCCCGATGGCCCGCTCCACCACTGGGTCGTGCAAGGTGATGCAATGCGCCCCCAGTTCACGCATCTGCCCCGCGCACAGGGCCGGCACCGCGCTCACGCCCAACCCGCTGGCGACCATCCGCCCGACCGTCGCCAGTTGATGGCTTTCAAACTCCACCGGCAGCTTCATGCCCCGGGCCTGCAAATGCTCTTCAAGCATCACCCGCAATGTCGACGGACGCTGCAAGGTGATGAACGGCTCCTTGAGCAACGTCCGCCAGTCGATTTCATCGAGCTCGACCAGCGGTGAATCCTGGGGCACCACCGCCACGAAGCGATCCATGTACAACGGCGTGAATTGCAGCGACGAACTCATGGTCGGCTCGAATGCCACGCCCAGTTCCACCTGGCGATCACGGACCATTTCCAGCACCTGCTCGTTGATCACGTCGTTGACCGTGACGTTGACTTTCGGATAGCGCTCGCGGAATGTCTTGAGGATCGGCGGCAGCAGGTTGCCGGCAAACGACGGCATGGCCGCCAGGGTCACGCGACCGCGCTGCAGGGTGAAGCGCTGACGCATCTCGTCCTCGGCGTTGTCCCAATCGGCGATCAGGCGGCGCGCCAGCGGCACCAGGGATTCGCCTTCGGCGGTCAGCGCCACGTTGCGCGTGTTGCGGGTGAACAAACGCCCGCCCAGGCCCTCTTCCAACGCCTTGATGGTCAGGCTCAGGGCCGATTGCGACAGGTGCAGGCGCTCGCAGGCCACGGCGAAACTCAGGCTCTGGGCCACGGCCAGGAAGGCGCGGATCTGCTTGACTGTCATGGTGGTTGTCTCCAAAGCATTACATTGTTGAGTTTTATCTATCAATCAACATTAAAAATCAACTTAACAAATGAATCCTGTAGCGCGACACTCAATCCCATTCGGCTAGCCAGCCGCCCACAAAGAATAAAAGAGGTGCATATGGCAGGTTTCGACAAGCGCGTGAGTTCCTACGAGGAAGCCCTGGCCGGTCTTGAAGACGGCATGACCGTGATCGCCGGCGGCTTCGGCCTGTGCGGGATTCCGGAGAACCTGATCAACGAGATCAAGCGCAAAGGCACACGCGACCTCACCGTCGTTTCCAACAACTGCGGCGTCGACGGTTTCGGCCTCGGCGTGCTGCTGACCGACCGCCAGATCAGCAAAGTGGTGGCTTCCTACGTCGGCGAAAACAAGCTGTTTGAAGAGCAACTGCTCAAAGGCGAAATCGAAGTCATCCTGACCCCGCAAGGCACCCTCGCTGAAAAAATGCGCGCAGGCGGCGCCGGCATCCCGGCCTTCTTCACCGCCACCGGCGTCGGCACCCCGGTTGCCGACGGCAAGGAAGTGCGCGAATTCCATGGCCGCAAGTACCTGATGGAAGAATCCATCACCGGTGACTTCGCCATCGTCAAAGGCTGGAAAGCCGACCATTTCGGTAACGTGATCTATCGCCACACCGCCCAGAACTTCAACCCGCTGGCCGCCACCGCCGGCAAGATCACCGTGGTCGAAGTCGAAGAAATCGTCGAACCCGGCGAGCTGGACCCGGCGCAGATCCACACCCCTGGCATCTACGTCGACCGGATCATCTGCGGCACGTTCGAGAAGCGCATCGAACAGCGCACCGTACGCAAGTGATCCCCTGCCCCCGGACCGAATGAAGGAATAACAACAATGGCACTTTCCCGCGAACAAATGGCTCAACGCGTCGCCCGCGAAATGCAGGACGGCTTCTACGTGAACCTGGGCATCGGCATTCCGACCCTGGTCGCCAACTACATCCCCGAAGGCATGGAAGTCATGCTGCAATCGGAAAACGGCCTGCTGGGCATGGGTCCGTTCCCGACTGAAGACACCATCGATGCCGACATGATCAACGCCGGCAAGCAAACCGTGACCGCGCGCATCGGCGCGTCGATCTTTTCCTCGGCCGAGTCCTTCGCGATGATCCGCGGTGGCCACGTCGACCTGACCGTGCTGGGCGCCTTCGAAGTCGACGTGCAAGGCAACATCGCCTCGTGGATGATCCCGGGCAAACTGGTCAAGGGCATGGGCGGAGCGATGGACCTGGTGGCCGGCGCAGACAACATCATCGTCATCATGACCCACGCGTCCAAGGATGGTGAGTCCAAGCTGCTGTCCCAATGCAGCCTGCCGCTGACCGGCGCCGGCTGCATCAAGCGCGTGCTGACGGACCTGGCCTACCTGGAAATCGACAACGGCGCGTTCATTCTCAAAGAACGTGCACCGGGCGTCAGCGTCGAAGAAATCGTTGCCAAGACTGCCGGTAAACTGATCGTGCCGGACCACGTACCGGAAATGCAGTTCGGTGACCTGTGAGGAATCAGTCCATGCAAGAAGTCGTCATTGTTGCCGCCACGCGCACCGCGATTGGCAGCTTCCAGGGTTCCCTGGCCAGCGTATCCGCCGTTGACTTGGGCGCTGCGGTGATCCGTCAGCTGCTGGCGCAAACCGGCCTGGACCCTGCGCAAGTCGATGAAGTGATCATGGGCCAGGTACTGACCGCCGGCGCCGGGCAAAACCCTGCGCGCCAGGCAGCCATCAAGGCCGGCCTGCCCTTCGCCGTGCCGGCCATGACCCTGAACAAGGTCTGCGGTTCGGGCCTCAAGGCCCTGCACCTGGGCGCCCAGGCGATCCGTTGCGGCGACGCCGAGGTGATCATCGCCGGTGGCCAGGAAAACATGAGCCTGGCCAACTACGTCATGCCTGGTGCCCGCACCGGCCTGCGCATGGGCAACGCGCCAATCGTCGACACCATGATCAGCGATGGCCTGTGGGATGCGTTCAACGATTACCACATGGGTATCACCGCCGAGAACCTGGCCGAGAAATACAGCCTCAGCCGCGAGCAGCAGGACGCGTTCGCCGCCGCCTCGCAACAGAAAGCCGTGGCCGCCATCGAAGCCGGGCGCTTCGTTGACGAAATCACACCGATCCTGATCCCCCAGCGCAAGGGCGATCCACTGTCCTTCGCCACCGACGAGCAGCCACGGGCCGGCACTACCGCCGAATCCCTGGGCAAGCTCAAGCCGGCCTTCAAGAAGGACGGTTCGGTGACCGCCGGCAACGCTTCGTCGCTCAACGACGGCGCCGCCGCCGTGATCCTGATGAGCGCCGAAAAAGCCAAGGCCCTGGGCCTGCCGGTGCTGGCGAAAATCGCTGCCTACGCCAACGCGGGCGTCGATCCGGCAATCATGGGCATCGGCCCGGTGTCGGCCACTCGCCGTTGCCTGGACAAGGCCCGTTGGTCCATCGACCAGCTTGAGCTGATTGAAGCCAACGAAGCCTTCGCCGCGCAATCCCTGGCCGTGGCCAAGGACCTGGAATGGGACTTGAACAAGGTCAACGTCAACGGCGGCGCCATCGCCCTCGGCCACCCGATCGGTGCCTCAGGTTGCCGCGTACTGGTGACCCTGCTGCATGAAATGATCAAGCGTGACGCCAAAAAAGGCCTTGCCACCCTGTGCATCGGTGGTGGTCAGGGCGTGGCCTTGGCGCTCGAACGGGCTTAAAGCGTTCAACAGACTGCGCGGGGACCCACGAAGAGCCGCGCAGCCTGGAAAAACACCCGGTGTAACTTCGGTTACACCGGGTTTTCTCGTTTCCGTGTAGGAGCGAGCCTGCTCGCGATGGACGTCAACGATGACGCGCGCCGTCTGAATGATCGCGTTGGCTGGACGTTCATCGCGAGCAGGCTCGCTCCTACACAGTGCCGCGTCAGGCGAACTTCACCAGATTCAATGCTGGCAGCGGTCCGCCCGGAAACTGCACCAGCCGCGCACCGACGCTCAACGCCCCAAGATCGATCCCGAAGAACCCCAGCCGTTCGATCAACACCGCCACTTGCGCCCTCGCCTCGGCATCGTCGCCCGAGAAAAACAGCACCCTCCGCCCACCTTCCGCAGTCGGGTCGCTTTCCAGCAAGTGCGCCTGAAGGTGATTGAACGCCTTGACCACCCGCGCACCCGGCACCCATTCGGTAAACACCTCACTGGACATGCGTCCGTGCAGGTCCACTGCCTTGAACGCCGGCGCTTCGATCGAGTTGTTGGCATCGATCACGATCCGCCCGGCAAAATCCGGCAGGCCGGCCAGTGCCGTCGGCAACTTCGACCAGTTCACCGCCACCAGCACGATGGGCTGCGCCGCCGCTTCTTCGCGGGTACCGGCGCGGGCGGTTGGCCCGAGCTCTGCCACCAACGCGGCCAGGCTTCCGGGGCCGCGACTGTTGGCGATGACCACTTCAATGCCTTGACGCGACAGTGCCCGGGCAAAGGCTGCACCGATGGCGCCGGCGCCGATGATTCCAATTGTGCTCATGAGACGTTCCTCGCAATGAGTTGATCAGGCGGTGAAACCACCGTCGGCGATGATGTCGGCAGCGGTAACGAACGCCGCCTCTGGGCTGGAAAGGAAGGCCACGACACTGGCAATGTCCTCGGGCTTTCCATAACGGCCAATGGCGATGCCGGGGCCGACGATTTCGCTGACCGGACCGCCATCGGGGTTCATGTCGGTGTCGGTCGGGCCTGGGTGTACGGTGTTGACCGTGATGCCCCTGGGTCCGAGATCGCGGGCCAGGCTGCGGTTGAACCCGGCGATGGCACCTTTGGTCAGGGTGTAGAGCGATGCGGTCGGGAACGCGGCGTAATGGGTCATCGACGAGCCGATATGGATGATCCGCCCGCCTGCTTTCATGGTGCGCGCCGCCTCCTGGGTGGCGACAAACACGCCGGTGACATTGACCGCGATCATGCGTTGGTAGTCGTCGAAACTGATGTCCTCGATCGGTCCCCCAAGGGCGATACCGGCGTTGTTGACCAGTATGTCGAGGCTGCCGAACGCCTCGACGGTACGCGTCACCGCGCCCCGCACCGCCTGCGGATCACCGGCATCGGCTGCGATCGCCAGGGCACGGCCGCCAGCGCCTTCGATGGCCTGCACCACCTCAAACGCTTTGGCCGGCGATGCGCTGAAGGTGAGTACTACGTTGGCGCCATCGGCTGCCAGACGCTTGGCGATCGCCGCACCGATGGAACGGGAGCCGCCGGTGACCAGCGCGGTTTTTCCTTCAAGTGGAAGTCGGGTTGTCATTGCTGTTTCACTCCGGGGGGTTGGGAATGGAGTGAATACTGCGCTTGCCATTAGGGCGTGATTAGCCGGTAATGCCTTGAATGATTTTCAAGCATTGCTATCAGGTGTTGCTTTATGGAAACCCTCGCCAATCTCGAATCCTTTGTGCGCAGTGCCGAAACCGGAAGCTTCTCGGCAGCCGCCCGCTTGCTCGCGCTCACCCCCGCCGCCGTGAGCCGCAACGTGGCCATACTGGAGCGCAACATCGGCGTTCGCCTGTTCCAGCGCTCGACCCGCAAACTGTCCCTGACCGAAGCCGGGGAACGGTTCCTGGCCAGCATCGGCGGCAACCTGGAGGCGCTGCAAGCGGCGATCAACGCGGTCACTACCGATCGGGGCGAGCCGGCAGGCGTGCTCAAGGTCAGCCTGGCGCCGACGTTCGGCATCGGCCATATCCTGCCACTGCTGCCGGCGTTTCTGGCGCGCTACCCGCTGATACGCCCGGAATGGCATTTCGAAAACCGTGCCGTGGACTTGATCGCCGAAGGTTACGACGCCGCCATCGGCGGTGGCTTCGAGTTGACTCCGGGCGTCGTCTCCCGAACCCTGGCACCCGCCCCCGTGGTGGCCGTCGCCTCACCGGCGTATCTGGCGCAACGCAGCCTGCCCGCCACCCCGGCGGACCTGGCCCGGCACACCGGGATCGTGATGCGCGGCAGCCGCACCGGGCGGATCCGGCAATGGCTCATGCGCGATGGCGCCGGCCATGAAATGCCCGCCAGCCTCAACGAAAGCATCGTACTCAACGACCCCGCCGCCATGCGCGAAGCGGCCATGCTGGGATTGGGCGTGACGCTGCTGGTGCTGTCCGATGTGCAACCGAACATCCAGCGCGGTGAACTGGTGCACTTGTTGCCCGATTGGCAGGGCGATGCCGGGGCGATTTCGCTGTACTACCCGAGCCGCACGCTGATGCCGGCCAAGACCCGGGCGTTCATTGATTTTGTGGTGCAGGCGTTTACCCACTGATGGCCCAGTATTGATACCCTCGGCATTTTGTATACAAACCACGATCAGTTTTAGAGCAAATCACCTCGCAAAATGCTAACGTTGCGGCCACACACAGGTCGGAGAAGTGCGCGTGTTGATGCTCAAACTGCTGGTCATTCCAGGCTTTCTGCTGCTGATCTCCCTGGCTGGTAAACGTTGGGGACCAAGCGTGGCGGGTTGGTTGTCGGGGTTGCCGGTGGTGGTCGGGCCTATTCTGTTGTTCCTCGCCATCGAACAAGGCCAGGCGTTCGCCGCCCAGTCGGCCATGGCAGCGCTGTCGGCGATGTTCGCGATGATTGCCTTCTGCGTGACCTATGCGCAGGTCGCGCAACGGGCAAAATGGCCGCTGGCACTGACAATCTCGCTACTGGTATGGGCTCTGGTTGCCGTGGTCCTGTCGTTGCTCCCGCCGTCGCTGCCGCTCTCGGTGATTGCCGCCGCCACTGCGCTGCTGGCCGCGCCGCACTTGTTCCCGGCAGTGCAGCCGATCGTTTCAGGGCCGGCGCCCAAGTCCGACAAATTGCTGCTGCGAATGGTTGCCGGCGCCTTGCTGACCCTGGCCGTCACCTGGCTCGCCAGCACCGTCGGCGACCGCTGGAGCGGCCTGCTCGCCGTGTTCCCGGTGCTTGGCAGTGTGATGGCGGTGTTCTCCCAGCAAACCCGGGGCCCAGCGTTCACCGCCGCGTTACTGCGGGCGACGGCCACCGGGATGTATTCATTTTCCGCCTTCTGCCTGGTCGTGACGCTGACCTTGCCCAGCATGGGCATGCTGGGTTTCGGTGTTGGCGTCGCAGTCTCGGTGGCCATGCTCGGTGTCACCCGGCGGTTGCTGGCAAAACCCGCTGCTGTGGCAACACGTTCAACAATTTCGAACGAGTAGCGCAACATCCTCGTACGTCAATCGAACAGGTTTGCCCCACCATCAGCCTCAGTTCCAAACCAATCCCGACTGAGGCCTACACCATGAAATTCTTTTTCCATCCTTCGCCGAACCCGATGAAAGTCGCCCTGCTGCTCGAAGAACTGCAAACGCCCTATGAGTTGATCGGCGTCGACACGTTCAAGGGCGAGCAACACCTGCCAGCCTTCCTCGCGATCAACCCGAACGCCAAGGTACCAGCCCTGGTCGATGGCGACGCGACGGTTTTCGACTCCCAGGCCATCCTGCTGCACCTGGCACAAAAGCATCAGCGTTTCCTGCCCGACAGCGCTGCCGGCAACGCCGAACTGCTGTCGTGGCTGATGTTCATCGCCACCGGCCTGTCACCGTTCTCAGGGCAAGCCGTGCATTTCCTGCATCACGCGCCGGAAGACCTGCCCTACGCGAAAAATCGCTATCTCAAGGAAGTCGAACGCCACTATCGCGTGCTCGACCAGCGCCTGGCCGACCATCAATACCTGGCTGGCGACAGCTACAGCATCGCCGACATGGCCCTCTGGGGCTGGGCCAACTACGCACCCTACATCCTCGGCGAAAACGGCTTGGCGGCCTCCCCGAACGTCAAGCGCCTGTTCGATGAAATCAGCGCTCGTCCAGCAGCCCAGCGTGCTCTTGGCCTGAAAGAGAAGCTTGTGCTCAAGGCCGAATTCGACGAAGAAACCCGCCGCAGCCTGTTCCCGCAGAACCAGGCCCAGTAAGCCGTTCCCGACATTCGGAGGTAAGGAACTGGAGGTATGAGCGCGCCCCTCCTGTGGTGACCCGCCGTCACCACAGGGTATCGGCTACTGGTTTTTTGAGATCCCACACGAGGCGACGAAAATCAAAAAATCCAGCATATGTCCTACATGTTTTTCCGGTTGGCCGTCGGACGCCAGGTGATTACGATTTGTCGATGGAGTGAACACCCGTTCTTTGAGGGGATGTACTTCATCCAGACAAAGACGACAACGAGCCATATACCCATTAAACTGCAGGCATCGATCGCGGAGATCACCATGAACGTCCGATTTTCCTCCATAGTTTCAGAATTTGAAACCGCAGAGCAGGCTACCCGCTACGACCGCTGGTTCCGTGCCAAGGTACAGGCATCCCTGGATGATCCGCGCCCAAGCATCCCGCATGATCAAGTGATGGCTGAAATGCGAGCCCTCCTGGAGTCAAAGCGCAACAAGCGCGATGCGGGTTGAGTGGCGTCCCGAGGCACGATCCGATCTGTTGCAAATCCTCAATTACATTGGTGACCGTAATCTCGTAGCGGCTCTGGCGCTCAACCAGGCCATTGAAACGGCTACATCAGCTCTCCCCGAACATCCCTATCTCTATCGATGTGGCCGACTTACCGGTACGCGAGAAATTGTTGTGCATCCCAATTACCTGGTGGTCTATCGGGTGACGGATCAAATCCAGATCCTGAGCGTGTTACATGCCAGGCAGGAATACCCCTGATACCGAAGCTTCAACGACCGTCCGTTAGCCCATGCTGGAACATCTCACAGCCCCCATGGGATGATCGCCCCCCACCGCGCGACCATCCCTGGAGTTTTTCGAATGTCACTGTTGAGTAAAAAAGCCGTTGTCCTGTTGCTGGCAGCGGCTGCCAGCCTGGGGGCTTTGAATGTGCAGGCGGCCAAGGCCCCTGTCAAAGAGACGGTGCAGGGTCAAAAAGTCTCGATGCTCGATGGCAAGTTCACCTTCACCCTGCCCAAGGGTTTCATTGCCAACCCGTTGCCCGCCAGCCCCACCGGCGCAAGCGGCACCATGTACACCAACGAAACCACCAAGACCGTGGTGATCGCCGCGCAAAACAGCCTGCCCGAGGGCGTCAAGGTCAAGGACAACGACGGTGAATTTCTCGACGGCACCGCCGCCGACTTCGACGCGGCGCAACACAAGGCCCTGGCGGACTACAACAAGCTTAGCGAAAAAAGCCTGACCCTGAAGGCGACAGGCCTGGGTGTGCGCCAGGTCGACAGCACCGCCACCCAGGGCGGCGGCATGACCCTCAACACCACGTTGATGGCGGCATCGGGCAACCATATGACCGTGATTCAGGTCATTTCCCGCCCCGGCGACATGGCGGCCCACGAAACCCTGATCAAGCAGATCGTCAGCGGCAAATAAGCTTCAGGGGTTGCGGCGCTGCAGCCAGGCGCTCAAGTCCTGCAGTTCTTCGGCACTGATGCTGTGGCCGACACCCTGGTAGGCGTGGAACTCGGGTTCCAGCGACACGCTTTGCAGCAGGCTGTTGGCCTCGGTGCCATCGCTCAAGGGAAGGCGCTGGTCTGCCGTGCCATGGCCGATGAAAATCGCCAGTGACTGGCGTTTTTCATCCGGCTTGAGCTCGGACCGGAGCACCGGCAGAATCCGCCCGCTCAACGCGGCAATCCCGCCCACCGCCTCGGGATGACGCAGGGCGACTTCGTAGGACATGATCGCGCCCTGGCTGAATCCGACCAGGAATACCTTCTCCGGTTGCGTGTGATATTTCTTCGCCGCCTGTGCGACAAAATCCAGCAACAACTGGCCGCTGGCCTTCAGATCATCGGTCTCGCCGTTGTAGGCACCCTCGCCTTTCTTGCGAAACCACTGGTAACTCCCCTCTTGCATCACCATCGGCGCCCGCACCGACAGGTAGTTGTACTCCCTGGGTAACTCATCCTTGATGCCGAACAGATCCTGCTCGTTACTGCCGTAGCCGTGGAGAAAAATCACCAGCGGCTGCTCGCGGGAGTCGGGGTTGGCCTGCTCCAGGTACTTGAGTGGGAGGTCGGTTTGCAGGGGGGATTGAGCGTGGACAGCGGCGGATGCCAGCAGCGTGAACAGAGCGAGAAACTTCAGCATAAACCTTCCTTCACCGTGCGCAGGGTTCGGGACAGAGCCTAGCACCTTCGTTGGAGCGATTGCGGAATCGGCCTACACCAGACAAGGAAACGTCTGATTTACCCCTGACTGCTTCGTATAGAACTCTGTGCGCGGCACTTTGCCACTCCTGCGTTCCATCGGGAGCAGGGGCAATTTGATCGTCATCAGACAGGGAGTTCAAGCAATGGCAGACGGATATTTCATTCGCAAGGGTGACAAGACCACTTGCGGTGGCCAGGTGCTGGAGACCGATACCCGCATCCTGATGTTTGGCTTCGCCCATGCTCGCGTAGGGGATCCGGTTTCCTGCGGCAAAAACGACGAAACCTACGAAATCCTCGGCGGCATCTCGTTCATGGACAGTCACGGTAAACTGATGGCGGGCTCGCTGGACAGCCGCAGTAGCTGCCCCTGCAAGGCCGGGCTCCTCCCCTCTTTTACCACCGCTACCTATGTGTCCAGACAGGATGCCTCGCCGCCGCCGGCGAGGAGTGCCCCTCCACAGGCGGCCGCGCCGGTCGCGCCGCGACAAGCCAGTTTCACTCCAGCGTGGGCACCTGTTTCAGCAACACCCCCTTTGCCAACCTGGCCGATATAAATCAGCGCATGGCCTTCGTACTGAGGGCAGCGAAGCAGTTTGATGATCTGCTGCACAGCGACCAGAGCGAGCAGATTGAGCGGTCGATTCGGGATATTGCCCTGGGTGGTGGCGTGCGATGAGCCTGTTGCAACGCGTGGGTTCGCGACGTGGTGCGTTGGCACTGGCGGTCGCCGCCCTCCTGACGCTGGCGGCGATTCAAAAACTTTCGGATGAGCCGGAAATCGCTCTCGTGATTGGCGAGCCGTACGAGGCCATGCGCCAGCGCTCCAGCGCAAGAATCGACCCAGTCATACCAGGGCACTCTTGGTTCAATGTTCCCAAGTCTGATGCCCGTCTGCGCTTCGCAGATCCTGAGTTTGGCTTTGTGACCCCGCTGGCCCGTTTCTTCACGGTAGGTTTTGGACGCGATGAACGGATTGACGGTGTCCGCATGTCCCCACAAGTCGAGCCGCTACTACTCGACGACACCCTCAAGGTCGTGCTGGATCTGCAGGAGCAATGGCGCAACGCTGGCTGGGTACCCACCCGGGTCAAGGACTTCCCCTCGTTCGCCGACACCCCGCAATGGCGTGCCCAATTACAAAGTGTAAAAAACGTCGAAAAAGCTTACTGGCGAGCAGGTGACAAGTACCAACTGATGCTGGTGGTTGGCCGCTTCATGGACTACAAACACCCCACAGAAGAACGCTACCTCATCACCTTAGCCATCCATCGATCACGGGGAGTGCAATGAACCTCCCCTCCTCAATCGTTAATCAACTTCCCAACCCGAATCGGCTCGCGCCCGGCCACTTTCGCCTGCCAGGTGCCCGGTTGCGTATAGCGACCACGATCGATCGCAAACAACACGCCACTGGTGCCCGCGCGCACGGTGGTGACCTTGTCGTTCAACGGGTCGACCACTTCAAACAACGCATCGCCCTGCTCCACCCACTCACCGGCATCGCGCAGGAAGCTGACCACGCCGTGATGCGGTGCGAACAGGTATTGGGTGCCTTCGAAGGGCATGCCCTCACAGCACTCGCCCGGTGCCGCCGGCCAGGTGCCCTTGATGAAACCCTGTTCGGCGAGAAAGCCCAGGATCGCCTCGCAATTGGCCTGCGCCTGATCGACCCGGGTGTCGCCCATGCTGCCAAGTTCCAGGGTGGTTGCCAGGTTGGCCGGTGGGATGGCCGCTTCAGGGAAAGCTCTGGCCAGGCGCAACCAGGGTGAAGAGCAAGACTCGTCGAAGGAACTGCCGCCGGAATCTTCGCACAGCAGAGCCACCCCGGCTTTCAGGCGCGCCGCCAGCGATTGCCACTGCGGCCAATGTTGCGGCAAGGCGTAGAGGTGAATCGCCGCGTCGAAGTCGCAATGCAGGTCGAGGGTGATGTCGGCGTCGCAGGCGTGGCGTAGCAACAGGCGGTGCATCGCTTCCAGTTGCGACGCCGGGGCCGGCAGGTCGTCGAGCACCTGGCCCATGGCCTGGCGAATCAAGGCGATGTTGGCCTCGGCATCGCTGCCCAGACGATCACCCACCCGCTGCGCCACCGGTGCGCTCAGTTCGACGAACGAGCGGTTGAAGTTCTTGCCGCTGCCCAGTTCGAAGCGGCCCATGTGGCTGCCTTGCAGGTGCTGGTCGAGACCGATGGGGTTGGCCACCGGCACCAGTTCGATCAGGCCTTGCAGTTGTCCCTGGCTTTCCAGTTCGGCCAGGCGCTGCTTGAGCTCCCAGGCCGTGCGCATGCCTGGCAGTTCATCGGCGTGCAGGCTGGCCTGGATATAGACCTTGCGCGGCCCTGCGCCATAACGGAATACGCTGAGGGTGCGCTCTGTACCCAGGTGGCTCCAGGGCAGTGGATGGTCGATGCGTTGCATGGCAGAACTCCGATTCGCCCACGGTTGGGAAATGTATTGGGCAGGATAAAACATGAGCATAAAAAAATGGCAGCCGCGTCAACGGCTGCCATTTTTTGAACCGCTCGCTTACTCGCCGTAAACGTCAAACTTGAAGTACTTGTCCTGCACTTGCTTGTACTTGCCGTTGGCGCGGATCTCGGTAATGGCCTTGTTGAACTGCTCGGCGAGGGCGGTATCGCCCTTGCGCACGGCAATCCCGGCGCCACCGCCGAAGTATTTCGGATCGTTGTACTCGGGCCCGACGAAAGCGAAACCTTTACCGGCGTCGGTCTTCAGGAAACCGTCGTCCAGGTTGACCGAGTCGGCCAGCAGCGCGTCAACGCGGCCGGAGACCATGTCCAGGTTGGCTTCCTGTTGCGAGCCATAACGCACCAGCTCGATGCCCGCAGGCACCAGCACTTCCGTGGCGAAGCGGTCGTGGGTACTGGCGCGCAGCACACCGACTTTCTTGCCTTTGAGCTCGGTCAGCGGGTCCTTGATGGCGGTACCTTCCTTCATCACGAAACGTGCCGGGGTGTGGTAGTACTTGATGGTGAAATCGACGTTTTTCTTGCGATCGTCGGTGATGGTCATGGACGACAGGATGGCGTCGATTTTCTTGACCTTCAGTGCCGGAATCAGGCCGTCGAACTCTTGCTCGACCCAGGTGCACTTGACCTTCATCTGCTCGCACAGGGCGTCGCCGATGTCCACGTCGAAACCGGTGAGTTTGCCGTCAGGGGTCTTCATCGAGAACGGCGGGTAACCGGCTTCGATGCCGATGCGGATGGGCTTGGTATCCGCGGCCACGGCGGTCAGGGACAACATCGACAGTGCCAGGGCACCGAACATCACTAGCTTGTTCATTTATAACTCCTGTGTGCGGAGACTTTTATTGGCAGCTTTCGGTCGATAGCTTGTGGCTGGGGACCGAAGTGGCCGGCAGTCTAGAGCGGCTTTCACAGGGCAAATTATTTCAATGCGACAAATATTTATGGATAATGGTCATCACACTCTTTGCTTGTAGGAGCCAGGCTTGCCGGCGAACCGGGCGCCGCGGTCTGTCTGTTGCACCGCGTTATCGTTCTTCGCGGGCAAGCCTCGCTCCTACAGAAAAACACGATCACCCGACATCAGGTCAGCCGCCCCTATATCGAGGACCGAGCGCAGCTCCGCAGGGAACCTCAGCACGCACAACCGATAGCAGCACCCGTTGCACTCAACTCAAACCCTTCATCCAGCCATCCGTTCACCCCGCCAATCATTTCCTTGACCGGATACCCCAGCGCCGCCAGCTTCACCGCCGCCTTGTTCGCGCCGTTGCAGTGGGGGCCGGCGCAATAGACCACGAACAGGCTGGTTTTCGGGTAGGCGCGCAAGCCATCGGCGTTGAGCAGTCGCCCGGGGATGTTGATCGCGCCGGGTACATGCCCCCGGTCGAACGCCAACGGCCCCCGCACATCCACCAGGACAAAATCGACTTCGCCGGCCTGTTGGCTGGCGTAGACGTCGGAACAGTCGGTTTCGAATGTCAGGCGGTTGCTGAAATGCATCAAGGCAATGGCTGAAGGGGCGGCGGGAATGTCGCGCACTAGGCTGGTCATGGGCAGGGCTCCTGGATATGAGTGGGTGTGAACAGACTTTATCTGGCCGCCCACAGCGGCTAAAGTGGCGCACAAGACACTCACCGGGAACTTTCCGCCAAATGCATTCCTCTCCAGGACTGGTCGCAATCCTGGCCTACGACGGCCTGTGTACCTTCGAATTCGGCATCGCCGTGGAGATCTTTGGCCTGGCGCGGCCAGAGTTCGATTTCCCTTGGTATAGCCATCAGATTGCGGCCGTCGATCAAGGCCCGATGCGCGCCATGGGCGGCATCCGGGTACTGGCCGATGGCGGCCTGGAATTGCTGCAGCAGGCCCGGACCGTGATCATTCCCGGCTGGCGCGATCGTCAGGCAGACGTGCCCGAGGCATTGCTGACGGCCCTGCGCCAGGCCCATGCGCGGGGCGCGCGGTTGCTGTCGATCTGCTCGGGGGTGTTCGTGCTGGCCGCCACCGGTTTGCTCGACAGTCGCGGCGCCACCACTCACTGGCGCTACACCGCGGAACTGGCCGAACGCTTCCCGAACATCCTGGTGGACCCGGACGTGCTCTACGTCGATTCGGGGCAATTGATCACCTCTGCCGGCAGCGCCGCCGGCATCGACGCCTGCCTGCATCTGGTGGCGCGGGACTTCGGTACCCAGGTCGCCAACTCGGTGGCGCGGCGCCTGGTGATGTCACCGCAACGCACCGGGGGCCAGGCGCAGTTCATTCCGACGCCGGTCAGTCCTACGCCGCGCAGCGATCTTTCACGCGTGATGCAGTGGGCACGGGAGCGTTTGCACCAACCGCTGGAGGTTCGCGACCTGGCCAGCGAAGCCGCCATGAGCGAACGCACCTTCCTGCGCCGTTTCACCGAAGCCAGCGGCCAGTCGCCCAAGACCTGGTTGCAACATGAGCGGCTGGGCCGTGCCCGGGAATTGCTGGAAAGCACCGACCAGCACACAGAGCAGATCGCCCAGCACTGTGGTTATCGTTCGGTGGAAAGCTTTCGCGTGGCGTTTCGCAACGTGGTCGGCGTGCCGCCGTCGGTGTACCGCGAACGGTTTGGCCGAACCGACCAGCGCATGTCCTGAGGCATGCTTCAGGGCTTGCGCAACAGATAGGTGTCCATGATCCAGCCATTGGCCTGCCGGGCCGCCTTGCGCACCTGCTCGATCTGCTGCGCCACCTCCCCGAGCTTGCCGCTGATGAGGATTTCATCCGGCGTCCCGAGGTAGGCGCCCCAGTAAATCTCTGTCTGCTGATCCGCCACATGCTGGTAGGCATCCTGGGCGTCGAGCATCACCACCAGACTGTCGGCATCGCTCACCTGCCCTGCCGCCAAGCGCCGGCCGGTGGTAATTTCAACCGGGCGGCCAATTTGATTGAGCGTCACCTTGTGCGCCGCGGCCAGCGCCTGGACGCTGGTGATGCCGGGGATCACCTCGAACTCGAAGGCACAGGTGCCTGAAACCAGGATCGCCTGCAGGATTCGAATAGTGCTGTCGTACAACGCCGGGTCGCCCCACACCAGAAAACCGCCGCACTGGTCATCGGCCAGTTCCTCATTGATCAGCCGCTCGAAGGTTTGCTGTTTGGCCAGGTTCAACGCATCGACGCTGGTTTTGTAGTCGATGTCGCCACGTTCGCGCTCCGGGCTTGGAGCCTCGACAAAGCGGTAATGCGGATCGGTGATATGACGCTCGCAGAGCTCGCGGCGCAGGTCGATCAGCGAGTCCTTGCTCTGGCCCTTGTCCATGATGAAAAAAACATCGACCCGGTTCAGCGCCTTCACGGCCTGCAGGGTGATGTGGTCGGGGTTGCCGGCGCCGATGCCGATGACCAGGAGTTTTTTCATCTGGGCATTCCCTCGTTATCGTTGCACGACAGCCGCAACCGCCAGCAACCATGGAACTGCAGGTCTAGCGTTGACAGCGGCTCGACATCGATCAGGTTGAAGGCCGAACCCTGCAGCACGTGCATCAACGCGGCACGCATGACGAATGGGTGGGTCACGGCAAGTACATGGCCGGGCAGCGCCTCCAGGGTTTTCATCCAGGCGGCGACGCGCTCGCCGACTTGCGCCACCGACTCACCACCGTGGGGTGCCGAGCGCGGATCGGCAAGCCAGGCCTGAAGTGATTCACCGTGGCTTTTTTGCAGGTCGTTGATTCGCACGCCGCGCCAATCACCGAAGTCGCAATCGCGCAGGGCCTCGACGATTTCCACGGGCTTGCCGAACAGTTCGGCGGTCTGTCGTGTGCGTAACTCCGGAGCGCACAACAGGCGCGATGTTTCCTTGAGTCGAGCGCCTCGCGAGCCCCGCGCCGATTGCCAATCCATCTCCAGGGGTTCGTCCACGGGGAAGCGCGCCAGCTTCTGTGCCAGGGTTCGAGCGTGGCAGATCAAAGTCAAACGGGTCGCCTGCACGAAAAAAATCACTCTGTGGAATAGAAAGGAAAATCGGCGCCTAGCCGTCAGTCATTGCCCAATTGTGCCGTAAGAAAGATCGTCAGGGGGCCTCATTTCAACGATTCGGACGCTCGTTAATGGCGAAGCCCTACACGGCCCATCAACCTCCCCTTCGTCTGCTGCTGACAGTCATTTCCCGTCCGTTCAACCGAGAAAAAGCCCCCGTGAAAATTAACTAGACATGTAGTGCGCCATCTACGAATACTGTTTTCAACGGATTAACGAACACCTCATCCAGCAGGAGCCGGGATGCCCTCATGCGAAGGCCGGTCACCGAGCCCTTTGATACAGGAGTGCACCCATGCTGGTCTTGCGCACCGTGCAACCAACCGACCTGCCGCAGTTGCAGCGACTGGCCCGCGAAAGCCTGGTGGGCGTCACGTCCTTGCCCGATGACAGCGCACGCTTGCGCGACAGGATTCTCGACTCTTGCTCGTCGCTGCAACAAAACGTCGAGAGTCCCGGCCCGCAGAATTACTTTTTCGTCCTCGAAGACCAGACGAACCGGCGCCTGGCAGGTTGCTCGGAAATCGTCGCCACGACCGGCTCCAGCGAACCCTTCTACAGCCTGCGCAACCGCCCTTTCACCAGTGCCTCGCGCGAGCTGAACATCAAGCACGGCGTACCTGCCCTGTCGCTGTGCCAGGACCTCAACGGCCACACCTTGCTGCGCGGCTTCCATATCGATACGGCGCTGGTGCGTACGCCGCACTCCGAATTGTTGTCGCGGGCGCGCCTGTTGTTCATTGCCGCGCATGCACAACGCTTTGCCGATGCAGTGATCAGCGAAATCGTCGGTTTCAGCAGCGATGACGGCCACTCCCCCTTCTGGGATGCCGTGGGCAAGCATTTTTTCGACCTGCCCTACGTCGAGGCCGAGCGTCTTTGCGGCCTGCAAAACCGGTCGTTTCTCGCCCACCTGATGCCGCAATACCCGATCTACGTGCCGATGCTGCCCCAGGCCGCGCAAGACTGCATCGGGCGCATCCACCCCGATGGCCAGGAAGCCTTCGATATCCTTGCCCGCGAAGGGTTCGAAACCAACACTTATGTCGACCTGTTCGATGGTGGCCCGACGCTGTATGCACGCACGGTCGACATTCGCTCGATCGCGCAAAGCCAGACCGCACAGGTCAATTCCGGCGAATCCATCGACGCCCGTGGCCGCTATCTGCTCAGCAACGATTCGCTCGAGGACTATCGCGCCATCGTCGCCGATCTTGACTACCGCACAGGGCAACCCGTGTCGCTGGACGCCGGGATCTGCCAAGCCCTGCAGGTGACTGAAGGCAGCACGATCCGGCTGATCGCCCTGTGAGCATTAAACGCCACGAGCCCCATCGACAACGCCCGAACGGGCATGCAGAAGGCAGCGCAACATGATTGTCCGCCCGGTCCAGGTGACCGACCTGCCCACCTTGCTCGCACTGGGCCGCCTGGCGGGCCGCGGCTTGACGACCCTGCCGGTCAACGAAGAGCGCCTGTGCCATCGCGTGCGCTGGGCCCAAAGGACCTTCGCCGAACAGGTCGAACGCGCCGACGCCGACTACCTGTTTGTGCTCGAAGACGACGACCGGCAAGTGGTCGGCGTCAGCGCCATGACCGGGGCGGTTGGCCTGCGCGAGCCCTGGTACAACTATCGTGTCGGGCTGACCGTCAATTCTTCACCCGACCTGGGTATTTCACGACATATCCCGACCTTGTTCCTCAACAATGAGATGACCGGTCAATCGGAACTCTGTTCGTTGTTCCTGCGCCCCGATCAACGCTGGGGCAGTAACGGCCGGCTGCTGTCGCTGGGACGCCTGTTGCTGGTGGCGGAGTTCCCGCACCTGTTCGGCGAGAAACTGATTGCCGAGCTGCGCGGCAGTGCCGACGAAAAAGGTTGTTCACCCTTCTGGGACAGTGTGGGCCGTCATTTTTTCAAGATGGAATTCAGTCACGCCGATCACTTGTCGGGGCTGGGCAACAAATCGTTCATCGCCGAGCTGATGCCACGTCAACCGCTCTACACCTGCCTGCTCACCGAACGGGCCCAGGCGGTAATCGGCAAGCCGCATGTCAATTCGGAGCCGGCCCTGAAGATCCTCACTGCCGAGGGATTCTCCCACAAAGGCTACATCGACATTTTCGATGCGGGCCCGGTGATCGAAGCCCCGGTTCCAGGCATTCGAACCGTGCGCGACAGTCAGCACCTGCAATTGGCCATCGGCACCCCGGACGACCAGGCACCGATCTGGCTGATCCATAATCGCCGCCTGGAAAACTGCCGAATCACCGCCGCCCCAGCGCGACTGACGGGGGGCAACAGCCTGCTGGTCGACCGCCTCACCGCCAAGCGCTTGCAACTGCAACCCGGCGATTCGGTGCGCGCGGTGCCGCTGCCCAGCCGCCAGCAGCAGGCCGCGGGTGAGCCCTGGCTCGCCACAAGATTGATGTCCTTGGCCGGAAAACCTGCAAATTCGTCATCATTTCAGACCTGCCCACGTGATAGCCTTCCACATCTTCGGCGTTGACACTTTTGCTCAAGCCTTTCCATTTCCATTGGTGGAACTCATATGTCCAGGCTTTCTCATCAAGATTTGCGCCGCAATTTTCGCCAACTGTTCGCCTCCAACACCTGCTATCACACCGCCTCGGTCTTCGACCCAATGTCGGCGCGCATCGCTGCTGACCTGGGGTTCGAGGTGGGGATCCTCGGTGGATCGGTCGCGTCGTTGCAGGTATTGGGCGCCCCTGACTTTGCCTTGATCACCCTCAGCGAATTCGCCGAACAGGCCACCCGCATCGGCCGCGTCGCCCAATTGCCGGTGATTGCCGACGCCGACCATGGCTACGGCAACGCGCTCAATGTCATGCGCACCATCGTCGAGCTGGAACGTGCCGGCGTGGCGGCCCTGACCATCGAAGACACCCTGCTGCCGGCGCAATTCGGCCGCAAATCCACCGACCTGATCACGGTCGCCGAAGGTGTCGGCAAGATTCGCGCGGCACTGGAAGCCCGGTGCGATTCGCAAATGGCAATCATCGCCCGCACCCATGCAGGCATCCTGCCGGTCCAGGAAATCATCAGCCGCACCAAGCAATACCAGGCCGCGGGCGCGGACGGAATCTGCATGGTGGGGGTAAAGGATTTCGACCACCTGGAACAGATCGCCGAGCACCTGAGCGTGCCGCTGATGCTGGTGACCTACGGTAATCCGTTGTTGCGTGATGACCAACGCCTTGCCGAACTGGGCGTACGCATCGTCATCGACGGCCACGGGGCCTACTTCGCCGCGATCAAGGCGACTTACGACAGCCTGCGCGAACAGCGTCAGATATTTACCCAGGCGGCGGATCTGAACGCTACCGAACTGACGCATACCTACACGCAGCCGGAGGAATACATTCGGTGGGCGGAGGAGTTTATGCACGTTAAAGAGTAATGACTTCTGCTCTGGCTTTTGCTTTTGCTTTTGCTTTTGCTTTTGCTTTTGCTTTTGCTTTTGCTTTTGATCCACCCGCCCCTTCGGGAGGCTGAGTGGAGGTGTTCATCCGGGGAGTGGCGCGCAGCGCCGTTCGACGCAGTCGAACACGCTGCATGTAGGTGCAGCGAAGCCAACCGGAGGGCAGTGTCCCCGGATGGATACCGGAGCGAAGGAATCCCGAGCCTTAGCGAGGGGCCGGACGCTGGGGCAAGACTTTTTGGTTCCTTTTGTGGCGTTTGACAAAAGGGACTCGCCGTAAGGGCGAAACCATAAGTGGCCGTTACCGCAGCAACGGATATGTACTCGGACAACAAAGACAGGTCGGCTGTCAGGCCGCCATCGCTGGCAAGCCAGCTCCCACAGGGGTTCAGCGGTGAGGTTCAGACAGAGTCAAGCAGCTCGCGCTGAGGCCTGTCATTGCTGCAACA
The DNA here is from genome assembly GCF_028471945.1 of Pseudomonas sp. WJP1. Taxonomy (NCBI): domain Bacteria; kingdom Pseudomonadati; phylum Pseudomonadota; class Gammaproteobacteria; order Pseudomonadales; family Pseudomonadaceae; genus Pseudomonas; species Pseudomonas sp. WJP1. The sequence goes on along the minus strand of NZ_CP110128.1, from coordinate 2,628,167 downwards.
GATAACCCGATTACGCCCCGAGGTCTTGGCCTCATACAACGCCTGGTCAGCATCGTTGAGCCACAAGGTCGCATCGGCGTGGCGTGCGTTAAAGGCCGCAAGACCAATGCTCAAGCTGACTTTCAGGGCCGGAGTTTGCTCGTACCCCAGGGTCGCGAAACGGTCACGCAAGGCGTCCATGGCCACGGCCGCGCTGCTCAACGGCAGGTCGGGAAGGATCACGCAGAACTCGTCGCCGCCATAACGCCCGGCCACGTCGGTGGCCCGCAGGTTCTGCCTGAGCATCTTGCTCAATTGGCGCAGCACGATGTCACCGGCAACGTGGCCGTAGGTGTCATTGATGCTCTTGAAGTGGTCGATGTCGATCAGGGCGATGGCCCCGCCCTGATGCTGGCGTTGGCAGCGCTGGAACTCGATCTCCAGCTGATCCTTCCAGGCGCCGTGATTGAGCAGGCCGGTCAGGCTGTCGGTGCGGCTCAGGGCCAGCAGCTCACGCTTTTGCCGGCCGAGGGTATAGGCCTGGCGATAGCAGATCCAGCCCAGTGCCATGGGATAAAAACACATCAGGGGCAAGCAGGCGTACAGCTGCAGCTGGCTGGTTTCAGGGATGAAGGCCGGGGTGAAGATCAGCCAGCCGACGCACACCCCGAGAATCTGCGCCGCACTGCCCACCAGCAGAAAACGCAAACCGCCGATGGCTACGTTGTTCATCGCCATCATGGAAATAGTCGTTGCACTGGGCAGCGGATTGAACTGCATCGCGGCGACCCAGAAGCCGCCCATGAACGCGTCGACCAACAGGTTGCGGTGTTCGGCGTGATAGGGCGTCTTGCCCCGACGCGCCCATTGATAGGCCAGGTGCGGCCAGAGCAAGCCGTTGAACAGCATCAGGCTCCAGACCCACATCGCCGGGTCCAGTGGGTACATCGCCACACTCACGCAGATCAAACCCAGCACCAGGCCGAGGATTCGCGACGTGTAGAGCCTCCTGGCCAGTGAAAGTCCTTTTCCTCCCATCTTTCCCATAGGGACCTCTGCACCACAGAACGAACCTGTTCACACCGGGAATGCAGGTGTGCCCGAAGTCTATCAGGGCAACGGCAAATAGCCATCACCGGCCGGCGGGACGAGCTCCCGTCGCCAGCAAATCGATGTACCCGCAGAAACGGCTATACATGAAGGTAGGGATTGCTGCACAACGTTGAAAAGGAGGCCCATGCAGACCTTTCAAGTGCTGATCATCGGCAGCGGTTTTGGCGGCCAGTGCGCGGCGGTCAATTTGCTCAAGGCCGGCATCGACGATTTTCGCCTGCTGGAACGCCGGGATTTCTTCGGCGGCACCTGGTGCCAGAACACTTACCCGGGCGCCGCGGTCGACGTGCCCTCGCCGCTCTATTCGCTGTCGTTCGCCCCCTACCGCTGGACGCAGATGTTCGCCGAACAGGCTGAACTGCACCGCTACACCCGTTACGTGGTGGAGCACTTCGGCTTGCGAAGCAAGGTGGAACTGCAGGCCAATGTCGAGCGTGTCGAATGGGACGAAGAACATACACTCTGGGCGGTACACACCGCCAAGGGCGTGTTTCATGCCCAGTTCCTGATCAATGCCACCGGCCCCCTGAGCCAACCGGTGGTCCCACACTTCGAAGGTCAGGAACGCTTTGGCGGCAAAGCCTTTCATACCAACAATTGGGATCATTCCTACGATTACCGGCAAAAGCGTGTGGCCATCATCGGCAGCGGCGCCAGTGCGGCCCAAGTGATTCCGGCGATCGCCCCGGATGTCGAGCACCTGCATGTATTCCAGCGCACGCCGCATTGGGTGCTGCCACGGGCTGACCGCACCTTCGGCCGTTTCCAGCGCTGGTTGCTCGGGCTCAAGCCGGCCTACAAGCTGCTGCGCTGGCTGATCTACTGGCAGTTTGAAACCCGGGTGATTGCCTTCAAATATTCAAGGCCGGCAGTGCGCATGGTCCAGCTGCAAGCCCTGCGTTTGCTCAAGCGCCAGGTGCCGGATGCCGAGTTGCGGCGCAAATTGACCCCCGACTACACGCTCGGCTGCAAGCGGGTGATCCTGTCGAGCACCCTTTACCCTGCGCTGTGCCGCGCCAACGTGACATTGCACAGCCGCGAACAGGGCATCAAAGCCATCGATGAAACCGGTATCCTCATGCAGGACGGCCAACACATCGACCTGGACCTGATCATCTGGTCCACCGGTTACGACGCCACCGACGGGGTGATTTCCTACCCTGTTACGGGAAAAAACGGCACCCGCCTCAAGGACGTCTGGGCGCAATACCCGCGCGCCTACCTCGGCACCAGCCTGCCGGCCTTCCCCAACCTGTTTATCGTCACCGGGCCGAACACCGGGATCGGCCATACATCGGCACTGTTCATCATCGAATCGCAGATGAACTACATCCTCGATTGCATTCGCACGATAAAAGCACGCGGTTTGCGCAGCATCGAAGTACGCCCCGAGGCAGAACGTACCTACACTGAAATGATCCATAGAGAAATGGAACGCACGGTGTGGAAGTCAGGAGGCTGCCACAGTTGGTATCAAAGCAAGAGCGGTCATGTGGTTGCCATGTTTCCCGGGTTCAGTTTCAGCTTTCACCGCTTGACCCGAACCCTGAAACCGGCGGATCACATCGTGTCCTGATCAGATAGAAGGAAGACGCTGATGCTTTTACTGGTTGTCGCTATCGCGGTGTTCGCCGCCTGGAGCTGGTTGAGCTACCCGGCCATCGGGTACTGGCTGTATGACTTGAGCGTGGCCGTCGAGGCCAAGTTGTACAAACTGCACAAGATCGTCGTGCCCATCGCCGAAATGACTGTCTCGACCTGGCAAGGCGGACCGTATGAGGCGTCCAGCAATGTGTTGATGCTGCACGGCTTCAGTGCCGACAAGAACCTGTGGCTGCGTTTTGCCCGGCACTTTGTCGGCAACTACCGGGTGATCATCCCCGACATCGCCGGGCATGGTGAAACCGGCTTCAAGGCGGGTGGCGGCTATGACATTCCCTTGCAAGCCAAGCGCATGATCCAGTTGCTCGATGTCTGCGGGGTCGACAAGGTCCATGTCATCGGCAACTCGATGGGCGGCTACATCGCGGCCTGGCTGGCGGCCCATTATCCGGAGCGCATCGCCTCGCTCGCCCTGTTCGACCCTGCCGGGGTCACTGCGCCAGAACCCAGTGACCTGGAGCGGCATCTGGCCAAGGGCCACAACCCGTTCCTGATCCACTCGCGGGAAGAATTCAAGTATTTCTATGGCATGACCATGGCCGAACCACCGTGGGTGCCGCGCGTGGTGCTGGATGCCGTCGCCCATCGCTATCAACAGTCGCGCGACGAACTGGAGGAAATCTTCCGCGAATTTCGCGCCAGCCCGCCAATGGAACCCCGGCTGCCGGCAATCAAGGCCCCGGCGCTGTTGCTATGGGGGCGCAAGGACCGCTTGATCGATGTCAGCAGCGTGGCCATCTGGAGCAAGGGCCTGGCGGATCTGCGGGTGGAAATATGGGAAGGCATCGGGCACATGCCGATGGTCGAAGCACCTGCAGGTTCGGCGCGCCTGTATCGGGAGTTTTTGGCATCGCTGCGCTCGGAAAGCCCCCAGGATCAACGTCTGCACTGAGCTGGCAGTCCTTTGCAGAATGAAGTCCGTCAGAAACTTCGTTTGCCGGCGTCGATGAAGGCTGCGATCTTTTCGCCATCCTTCACGTCAACGCGCCAGGAAATTTGTTCATGAGCCATCCGAGCTTCGTCAGCCCCGACCTGATCCGCCAACGCTTCTCCAAGGCGATGTCCGACATGTACCGCGAAGAAGTGCCGCTGTACGGCGCGCTGATGGAACTGGTGGAACAGACCAACCGCCACGTGCTGGACCACGACCCGCAAGTGGCCCAACGCTTGAACAGCACCGGGGAAATCGAGCGCCTCGACCTTGAGCGCCATGGTGCAATCCGGGTCGGCACCGCCGCTGAACTGGCCACCCTCGCCCGCCTGTTCGCGGTGATGGGCATGCAGCCGGTGGGTTATTACGACCTGACCCCGGCCGGGGTGCCGGTGCATTCGACCGCGTTCCGTGCGGTGCATGAAGCGGCGCTGCAAGTCAGCCCGTTTCGTGTGTTCACCTCGTTGCTGCGCCTGGAACTGATTGAAGACCTGGAGTTGCGGGCGTTTGCCCAGTCGGTGCTGGACCAGCGTTCGATCTTCACCCCCGTTGCGCTCACGCTGATCGATCGTGCCGAATCCCAAGGCGGCCTCAGCGAAAAAGAGGCCGAAGAGTTCGTCGAGCAGGCCCTGGAAACCTTCCGCTGGCACCACAGTGCCACGGTGACCGCCGAGCAATATCAGAAACTCAGCGCCCAGCATCGACTGATTGCCGACGTGGTGGCGTTCAAGGGCCCGCACATCAATCACCTGACGCCGCGCACCCTCGACATCGACATCGTGCAGGCGCAAATGCCGGCGCACGGCATCACCCCCAAGGCGGTGATCGAAGGTCCGCCCCGCCGTCAGTGCCCTATCCTGCTGCGCCAGACCAGTTTCAAGGCGCTTGACGAGCCGGTCGCGTTCAGCGATCAATCCGACACCCGCGGCAGCCACAGCGCCCGCTTCGGTGAAATCGAACAACGCGGCGCCGCACTGACGCCCAAAGGCCGGGCGCTGTACGACCGCTTGCTCAATGCTGCGCGGGACGAACTCAAGGATTTCCCCAACGAAGCCAACGCTGACCGCTACAACGCCTTGATGGCGCAACACTTCAGCGAATTCCCTGACACCCATGAGGGCATGCGCCAACAGGAACTGGCGTTCTTTCGCTATTTTGTGACGGAAAAAGGCCTGGCGGCGGCTGAACTGAAAACCTTGGCGCTCGAAGACCTGGTCAGCGGCGGGTATCTGCAAGTTGAACCACTGGTGTACGAGGATTTCCTGCCGGTCAGCGCCGCGGGGATCTTTCAGTCAAACCTGGGGGATGACGCGCAAACCCACTATGGCGTGCACTCTAACCAACAGGCGTTCGAATCAGCCCTGGGGCGTTCAACGATCGATGAACTGCAGTTGTATGCACAAACTCAACAGCGCTCGATCGAGCAGTGTCTAGCCGCCCTGGGTAACTAACCCCTCCCCTGTAGGAGCCAGGCTTGCCGGCGAATTAGACGCTGCGGTGTTTCTGTAATACCGCGTCATCGTTCTTCGCCGGCAAGCCTGGCTCCTACAAAAATCCGGTGTTCATTTCAGTTTTGACAGCAGGGCTTCAGCCGTCGCCTGTGAAGACGCCGGATTCTGCCCCGTCAGCAACAACCCATCGGTCAACACATAGCTCGCCCAATCCGGCCCCTTCGAAAAAATCCCGCCCTTGGCCTGGAGTTCGTCCTCCACCAAAAATGGCACGACCTTGGTCAGTTGTACCGCTTCTTCTTCACTGTTGGTGAACCCCGTCACCCGCTTGCCCTTGACCAGTGGCTGGCCGTCGGCGCCCTTGGCATGGCGCAGTACACCGGGCGCATGGCAGACGGCGGCGACCGGTTTGCCGGCGTTGTAGAACGCTTCGATGAGCGCGATCGAGTCACGGTCTTCGGCCAGGTCCCAGAGTGGCCCATGGCCGCCTGGATAGAAGATTGCGTCGTAGTCCAAGGCTTTCACCGTGCCCAGCACGACGGTCGAGGCCAATGCGGACTGAGCCGCGGGGTCCTTGCGAAAGCGTTCGGTGGCCTCGGTTTGCGCATCCGGCTCGTCGCTTTTGGGGTCCAACGGGGGCTGGCCGCCCTTGGGCGAGGCCAGGGTCAGTTGCGCACCTGCGTCCTTGAAGGCGTAATAGGGTGCCGCGAATTCTTCCAGCCAGAAGCCGGTTTTCTTGCCGGTGTCACCCAATTGATCGTGGGACGTTAGAACCATCAGGATTTTCATGTCGTCATCACTCCATCTCGGGACGGCGGGCGAAACACATAACAGTCAGTTACAAGTTCAAACCCGGGGTTAGTGCAGAGCAGACAACGACTGCGCCCTTCGTATTGAAAGTGCAGTCGTACTTGGAAAAAGTGTTCGCCCAGTGCTATGGCCTCGGCATTCCATGCACTGGTAAAGAACCCTGGCACTGGGCGAACGGGGTGTATTTTAATAGATGTTTATGGATATGTCCGCGAATTAAACATGAAATTTGCCGATACATATCCTATAAGATGTCAATTCAAATACAATTGAAACCAACAACTTAAACCCACTAGTTCGGCCAAAACTGATTATTCCTATACAAAATTTGTACAGGAATAATCAATGAATAAATCACTCAACTTCCGGATGCGGTGGTTACCTGCAATACGTCGGTGTATATCACGTTAACGCTTTGTCCGACTTTCAGGTCCTTCAACTTGGCTTGAACTTCCGGTTTTTCGACAGTGATGGTTTTGGTCTGCCCCGCCGGGTTTTTAAAGGACACCTGGTTTTTCTTCAGGTCGATGTCGGTGATTTGCAGCTGGACTTCGACCTGACGATAAGCTTCGCCGCCAGGGACGCTGCCGGGTGCGTTGCGAGCTTCGCCGGCACGCTCCAAGCTGCCGGGCAGCCCCTTGTCGACATCGGTGTCGAGGTAGGCGGCGACGGAGCGGGTGACCTTGATGTCGACCTGGTCTCCGGCTTTCAGCTGGCCGAGGTTTTTCGCCTTATCGGTCAGTTGCACATGCACCTGACGACCTTCCGGCCCTTCAAGCACCACTTGATGCTTGGCGGCATCGACCGAAACGACTTTGGTGCTGACTTCATCAGCCTCCACGACGGCAGACAACGGGATATCCGCGGCAACGGCGCTGAGGCTGGCAGCAGACAACAAGGTGGCAAGGGTGACAGCTTTGGTCAGTGCGTGAAGTTTCATAGGCAGAACATTCCCTGTGGTCAATGACGACAAACAGCGCCGAAACAAGCTCCAACGCCGTGTGTGGGAATGAGCATAGACGCTGATCAGGGAGTGTTCGCGGTTTCTTGTGCGGTCGATTCGCCGCTGGGCGGAGCTGCGACTCAATAACCGGTCATTTCCAGATACCCCTGCCCGCCGTGGCTTCCGCTCAAGCGCACCGGCCCCTCCCAATAGGGAATGCGCAAATCCATCCAGGCTTGGGGATTCAGCGCACTGATGACGATATCGAGTCGTTTGCCGGGAATCTTGATCGACCAGCGCACCGGCATCGAACGCCCGGCCACCTTGGCGGTGTCCTGAGGGGTGAGGTGGATGTCGGCGGCGCTGAGCATTTGCGTCTGACCCAGGGCGTCGATCCAGGTGCCGGTCAGGTAAGGATCGCCGTTTTTTTGCCGCATGCGATAGAGCATCACCTGCTCGCCGCTGTCCAGGTGCAGGGAAAACCAGTCCCAACCGCTTTGATTGGCGGTCAGGGGCTGGCTGCTCCATTCTCGGTCGAGCCACGCGGGGCCACTGACCTGAAACGCCTTGCCGTCGATCGAAAGCAGGCCACTGGCCTGGAAAAACGGCTGGCTGTAGTAATACGACGCCTGGCCCTGTTCGGATTTCTGACTGAAACCCTTGTCCCCTTGCAGCACCAGCGGTCGATTCGAAGTCAGCCGCAGTTCATAGCTGAAGGCCTTGTCCCGGGCGCGCAGTTGCATTTCGGCCAGAGGGTCGGCACCCGCTACCTGACTACTCAAGCGCCAGTCGTCGATCCACGCCTCGAATGGCGCAAGGCGCACGCCGGCCTGTCCCACGCCGCCTCGGGCATAACGCTCGGCGGCGTGATGCACCGAGGCCGAGGTCACCGCCGCGTGGCCCAGCCATATCGTCTGGTTGGCCCAGCCAGATGCCTCGGGCGTGGCTTTCAAGGCACTGCGAAACAGCGTCCACTGCGCGCCGAACTCGCGGCCCTGCGCATCCTTGAGGTTGGCGGTGATGTACCACCATTCGATGCGAAAGCCCTCATGCGGGCCGTGATCGGCCGGAAAGCTGAACTCGCGCCCTGGCACCACCGGGATAAAAGCGGACGCCTGATTGCCGAGGCCGGCGAAGCCCTTTTCTTCAGGCGCCGGCTGACCGCAACCGGCGAGCAACGCTACGACCAACCATACCCCGAACTCAATCCTCATGGGCAAAGGTCCTCAGCAGGTCCGCCGGTTGCGTGCGATACAGCGAATACAGCGGCCACGCCGACGCCAGCAACGTCGCCAACAACGCCAGCCCCATCAACTGCAGCAATTGCAGGGGAAACACCCGCAGCGGCAGACGCCAGCCAAAAGCCTGGACGTTGATCACGGTGTCCAGGCACCAGGCCAACGCAATGCCCAGCGGCAACGCCAACACCAGCGTCAGCACCGCCAACAGCCAGGTTTGCCCAAGGTTGAGCAGCATCAGTTGCCGACGCGTCACCCCCAGCGCCCACAGCGGCGCCAGTTGGCCCAGACGACTCTGGCTTTGCGTCAGCAGGCTGATGAACAACGCCACGCCCGCCACGCAAAGGGTCAGGCTATTGAGCGCAGCAGTGGCGGCGAAGGTGCGCTCGAACACTTGCGTCGACCAACCCTTGAGCCGGGCCTGATCGACGATGCGACTGTCCTCCAGCGCAAAATGCGCTTGCAGCGCGGTTACGAACGGCGTGATCAATGCTGGTTCGATGCGCAGGTTGAAGCGGTTCGGCGTCAGTTGTGGCCAGCCGCGCAGCAAGTGATTGACGTTGACCAGCAGGTGGCCCTTGGGATTGCCGTAGTCGGCATAGATCCCGACGATACGTGGCGACCAGGGACCGTTGGGCGTGGCAATCGTCAAGTGATCGCCCAGCTTGACCTTCAAGCGTCGCGCCAGTTGCTCGCTGAGCATCATGGTGTCGTCCGCCGCCAGGCTGTCCCAGGGCTTGTCGCAGAGGGCCTCCAGCAACGGCCAGTGCTGACGATAGGTCGGGTGATCGATCACCCCAAACACATCCGCCGGCCAACCCTGCAATTGAATCGAGACCTGCCAGTTGGGCAACACCGCCGTGAGCTGCGGTTGTTGCTCGAGCCAATCGTAAAGCTGCCGAGCCTGGGCCGGGTTTTGTGGGTTGAGGTAGAGCTCGGCGGTCAGCCGTTGTTCCAGCCAGTTGCTGAAGGTCTGGCGAAAACCGGCGGTCATGCTGCCGGCTCCGATGTTGGCCGCCAGGGCCAGCAACAACGCCATCAGCGCCAGGCTCAAGGCCGGCAGTTGCTGGCGGCAATCGGCGACAAACCACTGGCCGAGCACCGAAGCAGTGCGCCTCGTCAGCCCATTGAGCACGCCATTGAGTACCACCGGCAGCGCCAACGCGGCGCCCAGCAACAGCGCGGCCATCAACACAAATCCGCTGGCCAGGCTGTCACCGCGCAGCAACGCCAGCAACGCAATGCCCAACGCAATCGCCGCCACCCAACCCTGGCGGCGCAGCCAGCGCGCATGGGCCTGGTGCCAGGCCTGCGGATCGGCCAGGGCCAGCAGCGGCAAACGCGCGGCCCGCCACAAGCTGTTGGCACCCGCGAGCGCGGCGCCGAGCAGGCTCAGGCCGACGCCGCTGAGCCACCACAGCGGGCTCAGGCTCAGCTGCCCCGCCACTTCGGCACCGTACAACCCGCGCAGGCTGGCGGCGACATCCGGCAGCAACACGCTGGCCAGCAGGTAACCGCTGATAACGCCGGCCACGCCGCCGATCAAGGCCAGGGCGCCCAGTTCGACGGCCAGTGAGACGATCAGCATCCGCGCGCTGACCCCGCAGGCGCGCAGGGTCCGCAGCAGACCACGCCGCTGTTCCAGCGCCAGGCCTATCGCGGCATGCACGATAAACAGGCCGACCACGAACGACAGGAACCCCAGGGCGTCCAGGTTCAGGTGAAAGCTTTCGGTGAGGCGCGCCAGATTGTTTTCTTCGCCGCTGCTCTTGAACTGAAGTTGGCCCTTGAACGAATCGGGCAGTGTCGCGGTGAAATTCCCGGGCAGCAGCAGACGCGATAACTGCTCGGGCAACCCGAGAATCTGCTGGGCAAAACCGATGTCCATCAGCAACACACCCGGCGCCATGTCCACCTGGGCGTGCAGGGGTGGCAAGGCCTGACCGTTCAAGGCCTGTGGCCGATCGCCCTGGGCCAATCCCAGGGCCTGCAGCGTCTGCGGCGCAATCCAGGTGCTGCCCGGCGGGGTGAAGAACTCGACAACCTGCTCGATGGCCAACGCCCGCCCCGCCACCTCGGACCCGGCCGGCAGGGACACGGGTTCGATGCCCATCAGTTGCAGGCGCTGATCCTCATGGCCCTTGAGCGTCAGCCGCCCCTGCAACACCGGCGACACCGGCCAACCGGCGCGGCGCAGGTCGACAAACAACTGCTGGGAGAACGTCCCGCCGCCGGGCGCACTCAGGCTGGCCTGGGGTTCGCCGCCGATCAACTGGCTGGCCTTGGCATAGCTGTCCCGCGCCTGGCTGTTCAGGGCTTGCACGCCGGTGAGCAGGCTGGTGGCCAGCCACAGCCCGGTCAACACGCTAAAGAATTGCACCGGGTGCTGTCGCCAATGACTGAGCAGCGCGCGCAGGGTCTGGCGAAAAATGCGCATCTCAGCCTTTGCCCACGGCCGCCAGTCGACCGCCGTGCAACACCACCTTTTCCGCCATTCGCGCCGCAACGCTGGGGCTGTGAGTGACCATCAGCAGGGTCGTCGGACTGTCGTCGAGCAGCTCGAGCAGCAACTTCAGCACCTCGGCGCTGGTGGCTTCATCGAGGCTGCCGGTGGGCTCGTCGGCCAACAGCAACTTCGGTTGCGACGCCAGTGCGCGGCCCAATGCGACCCGTTGTTGCTGGCCGCCGGAGAGCTGTTCGGGATAGCGCCGCAGCAAATCGCCCAAGCCCAGGCGCTGCACCAGATGCGCCTGCCAACGCGGATCATGGCGCCCGGCCAGGCGCGCCTGAAACGCCAGGTTGTCCTCCACCCGCAAGCTGCCGATCAGGTTGAACTGCTGGAACACCAGGCCGATCTCGGTGCGTCGCCAACTCGCCAGTTGCCCTTCGTTCATCTGCTCCAGGCGCTGCTGCCCGCTGCGGATGCTGCCGCGATCGACCTTGTCCAGCCCGGCGATCAGGTGCAGCAAGGTGCTCTTGCCGCTGCCCGACTCGCCCATCAGCGCCAGGCTGCTGCCCGGCTTGAGGCTCAGGTCGACACCTTGCAGCACCGGCAATGGGCCTTGCGGGGTGGCGTAGCTTTTGAAGACACCCTGGACTTCCAGCATGGGAGGACCCGTTCGATGAGCCTGGGCTCAAGGATAGCGGTCTGCAATGGTTTTGGTGCAGCAGGTATTCCGCGGTGGCTGGTTCACCTGTAGGAGCGAGGCTTGCCCGCGAAGAACGATAACGCGGTGCAACAGATACACCGCGGTGCCTGGTTCGCCTGTAGGAGCGAGGCTTGCCCGCGAAGAACGATGACGCGGTGCAACAGATACACCGCGGCGTCTGGTTCGCCTGTAGGAGCGAGGCTTGCCCGCGAAGAACGATGACGCGGTGCAACAGATACACCGCGGCGTCTGGTTCGCCTGTAGGAGCGAGGCTTGCCCGCGAAGAACGATGACGCGGTGCAACAGATACACCGCGGCGTCTGGTTCGCCTGTAGGAGCGAGGCTTGCCCGCGAAGAACGATGACGCGGTGCAACAGATACACCGCGGCGTCTGGTTCGCCTGTAGGAGCGAGGCTTGCCCGCGAAGAACGATGACGCGGTGCAACAGATACACCGCGGCGTCTGGTTCGCCTGTAGGAGCGAGGCTTGCCCGCGAAGAACGATGACGCGGTGCAACAGATACACCGCGGCGTCTGGTTCGCCGGCAAGCCTGGCTCCTACAAGCGAAGAACGATGACGCGGTGCAGCAGATACACCGCGGTGCCTGGTTCGCCTGTAGGAGCGAGGCTTGCCCGCGAAGAACGATAACGCGGTGCAACAGATACACCGCGGCGTCTGGTTCGCCGGCAAGCCTGGCTCCTACAAGCGAAGAACGATGACGCGGTGCAGCAGATACACCGCAGCGCCTGGTTCGCCGGCAAGCCTGGCTCCTACAAGCGAAGAACGATGACGCGGTGCAACAGATACACCGCGGCGCCTGGTTCGCCGGCAAGCCTGCCTCCTACAAAGCTAAGAACGATGACGCGGTGCAACAAATGCCATCGCGTCGATCACCGCTTCACCGCCACCCAGGTAAAACACATCGGCAACTGCGCCTCCTGCCCCTGGTAGCGGTCATAGAGCTCCTCGCGGTTGGAATGCGGGTACTCCCTGAAATGGCTGATCTGCAGCCCCGCATCGATGGCGCCGCTGAAGATCGCCCCCAGGGTATGGACAAACCAGTAGGACGGGGCGGCCGGTTGCTCGACCTTGCCTTCATAGACGATCGGCTGGTTCTGCACAAAAGGATCACGGCGAAAGTACGAGCTGGCCAGGCTGTAGGGATCGGCGGCCTCGGGGTCGAACATTTCCAGGAACGGGTGGGTTTCGTAGATCACCAGCGCGCCACCGGGCTTGAGGGTTAGCGCCGCATGGCGAAAGAACGCGCCGATGTCCGGCATCCAGTTCAACACGCCGATGGTCACCAGGGCCATGTCGAAGCGTCCCTGCAGTGTCGGTGGCAGGTGGTGAATGTCGGCCTCGATGAACTCAGGCCCGTGGGATGAGCGAGACGCCAGCTCCCGCGCCTGCTCAAGAAACGCCGCAGACTGATCGACCCCCACGACATGGCGGGCCCCCAGGGCGAACAGCGACAGGCTTTCGCGGCCGTTGTTGCAGCCCAGTTGCACCACGTCCTTGCCGTCGATGCCGACCTGCTCCAGGACCCCGGTCAGGGTTTCATCCAGGCAGGAAAAATCCGCGTGTTCCACGGCTCGCCAGAGCGCCTGCCATTCAGAGCTGTCCTTGTGGTGACGGGCGGAATCATTCCAGGCATCGCGGTTGCTGGCGATGGCCTGCTGTTTTGTCGGCATTTCCATTGCACGCTCCAGAATCGGGTATGGGTTTGACCGGCCCGAGTCTAGTCCATGGCTGGAAACCGACCCATCGGAGCATTGTTGCGATTGTGTAATCCGCGCCCCGCCGACGCTCGCCCGCGGGAACGCTATAGTTAATCACCTTGGGGAAATGCGCGAAAACCGATGCCGCAGGTGCTGCCATGAATACAACCGTACCCACGCTATTGCTTGCCCTGTGCCTGGCTGCCAGCTGCGCACAGGCGGACGACAGTGCGATGCAAACCGAAGAATCAAGCAGTGAATTCAACTACTACGGCGCGGACCAGCCCTTTGCCCATCCGGTTCCGCCGACCCTGAGCACGGTGCCACCGGGAGCGTACATCCCGACATCGCCCCAGACTTTCACTCCGGTTTCGAGCCAGCACGTGTTTTCCGATTCCCGATTGCCAACGGTGGCCGATACCACCGTTCGCGTGTTCATTCGCACCTACGACGCCGAACACGGCGTCTACGTGAACCAGGAGGTCCTCGATCCGACGTGCATGCTCGCTTGCCTCAGCGGTCAGAACCCGGCCTTGTAACAAGGCCGTGCCTGCCCTGCTGCGCCTTTACCACTGGCGCTTGTCCGGGCGCGCCAGGCCGAGTTTCTCGATCCGGTAACGCAGCATGTCGCGGCTCAGGCCCAACAGCCGTGCGGACTTGGTGACGTTCCAGTCGGTCTTGTCGAGCATCTTGCGCACCATGTCGCGCTCCACTTCCGGCAGGTTCATCGACTCGTTGCCGTTATAGGACGCACGGGGTTCCATCGGCGGCAGCTCGTGGGTAAACATCGCCGGCTCGTCCACCAGGCTCAGGCAGACGTTCAACTGGTGGGCGGCAATGGTGTCGTTTTGTGCCAGCAACACCGTCTGTTCAAGCATGTTGCGCAGTTCGCGCACGTTGCCCGGCCAAGTGTAGTTGAGCAGCATCTCTTCGGCCTGTTCGCTGAAACGCAGGTGCGGCTTGCCGTAGCGTTTGCCATGGGTTGCCAGGAAGTGCCGGGCCAGCAGCAGGATATCCTCGCCCCGGGCATACAGGCGCGGCACCTTGATCGAGATGATGCGCAGGCGGAAGAACAGGTCGCGGCGGAACTTGCCCTGCTGGACCATTTGCTCAAGGTTGCAATTAGTGGCGCTGATCACCCGCAGGTCGACCTTGCGCTCCTTCACCGAACCGACCCGGCGGATAGTCCGGTCCTCCAGCAGCTTCAGCAATTTGGCCTGCAGTATCAGGTCCATTTCGCCGATTTCATCGAGAAACAGCGTGCCGCCATCGGCCGCTTCCACCAGCCCCAGGCGACGGTCCTTGGCATCGGTGAAGGCGCCCTTCTCGTGCCCGAACAGCTCCGACTCCACCAGGTTGGAAGGAATCGAGGCGCAGTTGAACTCGATGAACGGTCCCTTGCTGCGCGGCCCGTCGAAATGCAGCGCCCGGGCCACCAGTTCCTTGCCGGTGCCGGTCTCGCCTTCCACCAGCACCGGCGGCAGGTCGGTATTGGCCATGCGCCGCTCAGCGTCGAGCAACTGCGCGATGGTGCCCTTGAGGTAGACCATCGGCGCCGATTCGCCGATCAAGGCCTGCACCCCGGACTTCTGCGCTTCACGCTCCTGATAGAACGACAGCGTGCGCTCCATCCGGTCGGTGGCCAGGGCCTTGTCCAGCAGCAGCTTGAGCTCCGGCAAGGCCACAGGTTTGGTCACGTAGTGGAACGCCCCCTCTTTCATCGCCACCACGGCGTCTTCGACATTGCCGTAGCCGGTCATCATGATCACTTTCAGATCCGGCGCGCTGATGCGCAGCTTCTGGATCAGGTCGTGGCCACTCATGCCCGGCAACGAATTGTCGGTCAGCACCACATCCGGAACGAAGGTGCTCAACTGCGACAGTGCGTCTTCGGCCGAGTGGCAGACGGTCACTTCGAAGTTCTTGCGTTCCAGGTAGGTCTGGATATTCTCGGCGAGCAGCTCATCATCCTCGACCAGCAGTATGCTGTGCTCCATATTCCCCTCCCGTTGCCACTTTGAAATTGAGACACACGCAGGTTCCTTCCTGTTCTTGGCTGGTCAGTTCGACCGAGCCTTCGAAGCGCTCCATTATTCTTTTGACCAGGGCCAGGCCCACGCCCAACCCCCCCTGTTTGGTGGTGAAGAACGGCTTGAAGACCATTTGCTGTTGCTGCTGGGTCATGCCCTTGCCAGTGTCGTTGAGGATCATGCGCACCTGGCCGGCTACCGGTGTTTCAATATCGATACTCAGTACGCCGCCCTTGGGCATGGCCTCCAGGGCATTGGCGAACAGACTATTGAGAATCTGCGTGAGCAACACCTGTTGGCTGACGACCGGTGCAACCTTGCTGGGGGTGAAGCGCACCTCGACGTTCGAACGCTGGATCTGCGGGGCAAAGGCGCCCAGGGTGTCGTCGATGGCGAGCACCAGGTCGACGGTTTCAAAGTCGTCGTTGACCGGGCGCAAGGACACCAGCAACTCACGGACCCAGCGCGACATGCGATCGACCTGGCTGATGATGTCGCCGATGTTCTTCTGCGCGGTCTGGTTGGCGATTTCCTGGGCCAGTTCGGCGCTGGAACGAATGTTCGCCAGCGGATTGCGCAGGCTGTGGGCGACCGCCGAGGACATTTCCCCCAGGGCGACGAAGGTTTCGTTGGCCACCAGTTGTTTCTGCTGGCTTTGCAACAACAGGGCCGCCCGGCGCACGATCCAGAACAATCCCAGGTAGATGACCGCACCGCCGAGCAGGGTGGTCAACCAGATCGCCCTGAACCCGCGCTGGATACGCTCTACCAGGTCCGTCGGCTCCTTGTAGATCTCGACCATGGCCACCACTTTGCTTTTGTCGGCGTTGAACATTGGAATGTAGTTCTCGACGAACAGGTATTGCGGTTCATGCAGCAGCCGTTGCTCGGGACGCTCCTCATCGATCTCGTGGTAGCTGGTGGACACCGCTTCCTTCATTTCGAAGGACTCGTCGAGTTCCTCGTCATTGTCGATGCGCACACCGATCAGCTCGGGGTTGGTCGACCAGACCACAGTGCGGTCCAGGGCGTACACCGTGGCCAGCAGGATGTCCGGCAGGTGTTCGACATGATCGAGAAACTCGATACGGGACGTGGCACGGGCGCCCGGGTCGACGTCGGGATAGGCCCCGTCGGCGCGTGGGTCAAGCATTTCGCCCATGGTCCGGTTCGGCGAAATCGCGGCGTGGCGGATTTCGGCCGCGCCAATGGCTTGCACGAATTGCGCGGTCAGCATGGAGTCGCGCTCAATGCTCTCCTCGACCACGAAACGCGTGGAAATGTAGCCCAGCCCCAATGCCACCCCGGCAATGATGAAAAAGCTCGCCAGGGAAAACCAGCGCACCAGGTTGAACGGCGGCCGCCAATCCTTGCCCTCTGCTGCCGGCGTATCCAGCGCAGGTACTTTGGGAGATTCCAGTCTCTGCATGGGAGGTCCTGATTGCTTGAAACAAGCCTTTCTCAGCCGCATTCCCGATCAGTGTAGGTGGCATTGACCGTCGCGGGCTGCCCGATAAAACTATTTTGCCACTATTGCACCTGCGCCTTGTCCGGTGCCGCGATCGCGTGGCCGTGTTGCGGTTCTTCAGCGCCGACGGCCAGGGGTGCGGGCAGCGGCTGCTGGCGGTCGGTTTCTGCCTGCAGGAACTCGATGATCGACTGCGCCGAGCGCTCGTCCAGGCGCAGGTTGGGCATCGGGATCTTGTCGAAGCGTTCGTACAACGCGACGGCGATCGGGTCTTTCTCGGCCAGCATGCGGTCGGGTTCGCGGATCCAGCGGTTCAGCCAGGCCGGATCGCGCTGGCGGGTCACGCCGACCAGGTCCGGACCGATGCTGCGCATGCCGATGCCCTGCCCGTCCATCGGACCAAGGCTGTGGCACGACGCGCAACGGGTGCGGAACAATTCTTCGCCGTTGCTCGGCGGGCGGATTTCCGGGGCATCGGCGTAGCTCTCGCCGATGCTTGGTTGTTTCCAGTTATGCAAGGTATTGGCCAGTTGATCGGCCAGGATCCAGGGGTTCTCGAAAGGTGAGGCTTTCATCCAGCGACCGGTTTGCTGGTTGCCGACGATCAGGCTCAGGTTGTGATCCTTGCTGCGGCCGTTGTCGACGCCTTCGATGAACAGACCGAGTTTTTGTCGCAACTCGGTGACGTCGGCGAACTCCCCGGTGAGGAACTGCCAGCCTGGCCCGACCTGAAAACGTTGCGCGTAGGCCTTGAGCACTTCGGGGGTATCGCTCAAGGGGTCGATGCTGATGGAGTAGAAGAAGATGTCCTTGCCGACCCGGTCGCCGAGCAGCTTCTGCACCTGGCGCAGGCGCGCGGTTTCCAGCGGGCAGGAGTCGCTGCACGAGGTGAAGATGAAGTTGATCACCACCACCTTGCCCTTGATCAGGTCATCGAAAAAATGCACCTGCCGACCGTCCTGGTCGGTCAGCAGGGTGTTGGGGAAATAGTCGCCACCCCAGGGCGTGGCGGCTTCGTCCGTGGCTGTCGGTGCTGGAGTCGAGGGTGCCGGATTGGCCACCAGCAGCTGGCTGGCCAGCAAACCAGTGACCAATATCAGCACCAGGTGCATGCCCAGGGCTTGCGCACGTGCGGTAGGCAACTTCATGTCGACACCCTCGCGGTTCATTGTTTGACCGTCACTTTCGGACCGAAGCCGTCGCCAGTACGGAAGGTTGGCAACGCGGCGGAGTTCACGTAGCGCACGCCATCCCAGCTTGGCAACGGGGTCGGCATCAACTGGAATTGCCCGGGCTTCTCGATGTCCCAACGCAGCAGCATGGAGTTGTCCTCGTGCTGGGTGTTGTGACAGTGCTCCATGTAGGTCCCGGCGAATTCACGGAAGTTGATCGCCATCTCGACGCTGTCCAGGCCGTCCTTTTCCGAGCCGATGCGGTACACGTCCTTGCGAGCCCATTTTTCCCATTCCGGTGGGGCCTTGCCGCCGCGACTGAGGATGATCCCCTCCTCGAAGTGCACGTGAACCGGGTGGCTCCAGCCCGTACCGCCGGCCTTGATGTTCCACACTTCCAGGGTGCCGTAGCCCGCGCCCCCGGCATCGGTCGGCCCGCTGGCCAACTGGGTCGAGGAGTTCAGGCGCCGAGGGTCCATGTGGAAACCGAAGCCGCCATCGGTCTTGACGGTCCAGGGTGCTTCATCGGTGCCATCGGAGCGGCCGAAGGTGAAGGTGCGATGGCGGGCCTTGGCCAGCAGCGCCTTGTCGGCCGCGTTGTCGCGATGGATTTTCAGCGGGATCATCACCAGGCCTTCAGCCTTGCCCGGCTTGGCCGGCTCGTAGGCGGCAGGGTCCATGGCCAGGTCCTGACCGGTGTAGGGTTTGACGTTGAGTTGCAACACCTTGCCCACTGCCGGGTCACCCTTGTCCCACATCGGTCCTTTGCTGGTTTGCTTGATCACTGCCTTGTAATTTTCCGAAAGCGCGTCCGCCAGCGACACCGGCTCCTTCGGCCCCTTGCCATCGTCATGCACCAGCAGGTTGACGAAGAACAGTTTGTCCCCGGGCTTGATGCCGTTTTTCGCGAAGTTGACGATGATGTCGAAACGCTCGGCAATGCCCTGGGTCGGCAGGATTGCGTTGTGGTTCTGTTTATCGCCGTCGGCGTCGAGGTCCATGGTGCCGTCGAACGGCACGCTGTGTTCCATGATGTTGCCGTCGTTGGCAATCATGTGGAAAGGCACGCGGGCATAGGACACACCCGAGCCCTTGGGCCCCTGGAACTCGCCACTGGTGCCCTTGATTTCACGCACCAGCGCCAGTTTGAAGTAGCGCGAAACCGAGCCGTTGAGCATCCGGAAGCGATAGCTGCGGGCGCGCACATCCAGGGTCGGTTTCCACTGCCAGTTGACCAGCACCTGGTCACCGAGGAAGCCGTCGGTGTTGAAGGGGTTGAACCACAGCTGGCCATTGCCGTCCCAGGCCTTGTCGGCGAACACCAGGTTGACGTCATAGTCGCGGTTGCCCCATGGCAAGGCGCTGCCGCTGGGGAAACGCAGGTTGACGCCGTCGTTCACCGACTCGTTGCCACGGTCCAGGGCGCTGTAGTAGTTCATCATCGCCGCGTTGCCCTTGTAGACATTCTGCGCGGTGAAATCCAGCATGTGGTCGTGGAACCAGTGGGTGCTCATGGTTTCGCGCCAGTCGCCGCGGATCTTGATCGTGCCGTTCTCGCAGGTCTTGCGACCCGGGCTCATGTCATTGGTCCACAGGGTTTCGCCCGGCGAGCAAGGGAACGCCGCGCGCGGATCATGGGCGTCGGTATTGATGCTGTCGTAGCCGGCCAGCTGGATCGGCCAGCGATAGTCGTAGTACTGCCCGGGGAAGAAAAACGCGTTGGCATAACCGTCGCTTTCCGCGGGCGCGTGGCCGTTGTGTTCGTGGGTACTGATGGTGTGCAGGCCAAAGCCCATGTTGGCCGACGGATCGATCGGCAAGCCGTTGTAGTGGCGCATCAGCAGCGGTTGGCCGTAGCGCACCATCAACAGTTTGGGCGGCAGCGTGCCGTCGAACGTCCAGACCGAGTTGTGGTTCTGTACCGGCATCGCCGGGTGAAAGCGCGGGTCGACGCCCTTGGCCGTACCGTCCGTGGCCGGTACACCGGCAACGTTGTGATACAGGCCACCGGGGCCGAACTCGCCCAAGGCATAGCCGTGCATCTGCCGGGCGTCACGCAAGCCACCGTTGATCCGCGCCCCGGTCTGCACGGTTTTGTAGGCGTTTTGCGGATAGAACTCGTTCCAGCGCTGATGGGACCAGCCCTTTCCTGGCGGACGGCCTTCGGCCGACGAGCCGATATGACGGTTGAGAAAGTACTCGATCTGCGCCTGCCACGGGTTGCGATCCACTTCGTTGGCGTACTGGCTGGGGAACGGGGTCAGCCCCGGTTGGCGCAGGAAGGTATCGAGCGCAGGTCCCGGTGGTGCGCTGCGGGCCGCACTGTTGGGGTCTTGTGCCGGTAACGGGCCAATGGCCGCCGCGGGAAACGGCAAGGGTGCCGCCGGGGTGGTCGGGTCGAGCTTTTCCGGGCCGAACTCTTCGAACAGCAGCAATTGCTGGGTGAACGGCTGGGCGCCAAACAACGGGCTCGGCTTGCCATTGGTGGGGTAGTTGAAACTGGTTTGCGCGGCAGGCGGCAGGACGTTTTCCAACCGTTCGGTATCGCGTGAACCCTTGACCCCGTCGGGCAAGTCGAAGGAGTCCTCGTTGGCCTCGGGCATGGTCAGGATGGCGTTCAGTGCCCCCACCCGGTCTTCAGGCTCATCGTAATAGGCAGAAGGATCAGTCGGTTCCGGCTGTCGCTCATCGTCTATGGGGCTGGCGCGCAAGGTCCCTGTGCTGAGTGAAATCGTCAAGGCGACGCTCAATGGCGTCAACAGACCAAACCATTTGAAGGGATACCGCGCTTTTGTGTCCATCACCAGCCGCCTCGATTATGTGAAGGGGGTGATGGGGGATTTGCAAGGACTCGGCCAAATTTGTAACTGCTTTATACAAAGGTATTAACACCCAGCAAAACAATGGCTTATCAGCATCAATGTGCCATGACCCGGGAATGGCGACTGGGGAATGGCACCCGCTAGCGGGGAAAGTTTACACCCATTTTCAGGGAACTCGCCTGAATGTCAGGCTGACGCGGGTGCCCTCGCCCTCCCGGCTTTCCAGGGCCACCGCCCCGCCAAAGCGTTCCATGATGCGCTTGACCAGCACCAGGCCGACACCGAGCCCGCCCTGCTTGGTGGTGAAAAACGGCCGGAATGCCATGAGTCGCTGTTCCTCGTTCATGCCTTTGCCGGTATCGCTGACCACCACGCGAACACGCTGGGTATCGATGGGCGTCATCGTCATGGCCAAGGTACCGCCTTCGTCCATGGCCTCCAGCGCATTGGCCAGCAAACTGTTGAGGATCTGCGTCAGCTGCACCTGCTGGCTCAACACCATCGGCGTGCCTATGGGTTCGAACAGCACATTGACCCGGCCCTTGACGATCTGCTGCTCGAAAGCCATGAGGCTGTCGTGCAGCGCCGCCACCAGGTTTACCGGCTCGCCGTCGTCATTGAGCGGGCGCAAGGATTGCAGAAGCTCGCGCACCCACTTCGACATGCGATCGACCTGGCCGATGATGTCGTTGATGTTCTTGTGCGCCGGGCCACTGTCGAACTCCAGTGCCAGTTCGGCGCTTGAGCGAATGGTGGCCAGAGGGTTGCGCAGGCTGTGGGCAACGGCCGACGACATCTCGCCCAGGGCCACGAAGGTTTCGTTGGTGATCAGTTGCTTCTGTTGCGCCGCCAGCAGGATCGCCGCCCGCCGCACGATCCAGTACAGCCCCAGGTAAATCAGCCCGCCGCCCAGGGCCGTGGCCAACCATATCAGCACCAGGCCACGTTCCATCCGGCTGATCAGGTCCTTGGGTTCCTTGTAGATCTCGACCATCGCCGTGACGTTCTTGCCTTCGGCATCGAACAGCGGAATGTAGTTTTCGATGAAAATGTATTCCGGCGGCGTGACGAATTTCTGTTCCATGCGCGCCTTGTCGACATCGTGATAACTGGCCGACACGGGCCTCTTCGAGGCGAAGGCCTGGTCCAGGTCTTCGTCGGCGTGAATCGTGGTCCCCATCAGGGCCGGGTTGGTCGACCAGATGATCATGCGGTCGGGGGCATAGATGTTGGCCAGGATCACATCCGGCAAGTGTTCGATATGGTCGAGGAATTCACCCCGGGCGTTGGCGCGGGCCAGTGGGTCGACGTCGGGAAAGTCCAGGTCCTTGCGCGGGTCGAGCAACTCGCCCATGGTCCGCACATTGGGAATCGATACGTGGCGCACTTCGGCCGAGGCGATCGCCTGGATGAATTGCGACGTCAACAGGGCATCGCGTTCCACGCTTTCGGTAATCACGAACTTGGTCGACACCGAGCCCAACGCCACCGCCACGGTGCCGATCACCGCCATGCTGATGAGCGAAAACCAGCGCAGCAGATTGAACGGCTGTTTGCGCGAGCTCAAGCGAATTTCGCCCTGGTCGGACGCCAGTGTCTTTGCAAGCGTGGTCATGGATAGTGTTCCCGCGAAACCCCTATAGGTTTATAGCGCACTGCCAGCGGTTTGCCCGACCTTGGGGGCATTCCTTCCCCACACCTCCATCACCCCCTCTGCCCCCCATCTACCCCCAATGCTGGGGAAAGACGCCCGCACCGTGATTTCCCACTCGACCTTCGAGCGTGCGGCAAACGCCCGTGTACCGGGGCCGGCACCGACATTTCCGGCAGTTGGCATGGGAGTTGCCGAAGACCTCTCAACTGACCCATATCCCAAGGGGCAGGTACTCTGATAGAGGGAATACTCATGCACCCTTTACTGTCCAAAACCACGATCGCCCTGATCGTGAGTGCTCTGGCTCAAGGCGCCGCCCAAGCTGCGCTGTTTGCTGTAGATCCCGGCCCCTACCTGCCGGCCACGGGTGGCTTCGCTTCCTGGTATCAGGACAGCCATGGTCGAACCCTCGACCTGTGCTTGTCAAAAGCTGTCAGTTCCAGGGTTGCCGGCGCACCTGGCGCACCCGCCTACATGTGCGTTTTGAATCCGGCTCCCGGGGTATTCGACGACACGCAGCCGATCCTTTTTCCGACCAATTTCCCCGATGAAACGTTCTGGTTCACCGGCGACGGCTCAATCGTCGACGCGGCACGGGGCATCGACCTGACCTATGTCAGCGCTGTCGAAGCCGCCTTCGCCGCGGAAGATGTGCACGACGGCGACCAGGTCAGTTTTGGCCGTATCCGTATTCGGGTCGACGTGCCCACCGCCGGCGTCTACACCATCACCCACCCCTACGGCGTCGATATATTCGACGTTCCCGCCGGTGGGCGCCGCGCGATCAACATGACCCGGGACATCGGCATCGGCTCGCCGAAAACCTATGACGGCGCCCTCAAGAGTGACATCGGTCCCTTCCTGCGCAGTGTCAACGGCCCCTACACCGAGACCAACCCGGCCACAGGTCAAGCCGAGCAATTCGTCGGCGATCCGAACCTGTCGGAAGCCTTCACCGGCAGCCCGTTCAACACCAACTACATCCGCATCGAAGGACCTAACGGGTTGGACTTGCGGACGACGGTGATGGCCATTTCCGGCAAGTTGTCGACGGTGGTCCGACCCACCCCGATCATTGCCGAACGCAGCACTTACTCGCGCAAGGCCGGCGAAAGCGCCCCGGTCGCCCAGCAGGACGTGTTCGTGATGGCCCCGCCACCTCCGGCCACCGTGACACTGGACAGCAACAACCCGGTGCTGAACCTGACTGAGGCCAACACCACCGGCCACTGGTATGCCCAATCCGCCACCAACCCGACGTTGCCGATCAACTTGCAGGTGACTGCCGACAACCACCTGGCCATCCCCACCAGCACGCCGACCACCGTGCCTACGAAACTGACCGACCTGGTGGTGATTTCCCGTGCCGAATACCGCATCAACGGGGGCCTGCTCACCGTCGTGGCCTCGTCCAGCGATGAAACCTCCCCCCCCGTACTCACCGTCACATCCGGCACCGGTGCCACCATCGGCGATCTGCTCGGTGATGGTGCGGAAAAAATCCTGTCGACCGGCATCACGCCGATTCCACCGGCCAAGGTCACCGTGACGTCATCCAATGGCGGCACTGACACCGAAGAAGTGGTCATCGTGCAATGAACGCTCTCATGCCCAGATCCGCATCAGGAGGCATCATGAACAAGTGGCCACGCTTCGCGCTCAACGCGCTCGGGCTGACTCTCTCGCTGTCCGGCAGTGCGTTCGCGCAACTCGCTGCCGTCGACCCCGGCCCCTACACCTTTGCCACGGGGAAATTCCCCATGTGGTATCAAGACAACAATCTGCTGAAGCTGGAACTGTGCCAGTCACGGGCGACCAGTACGCGGGCACCGGGTGCGCCTGGCGCGCCCGCCTACATGTGCATCCTGAATCCGGAACCCGGGGTTTACGACGACACCCAGCCGATGGTGTTCCCGGATAACTGGCCACCGGAAGCGTTCTGGTTCCTTGCCGAGACCAGCATCAACGATGTCGGCGGCTATGGCGTGGATGCCTACGTGGCCGGGATCGAAGCGGCATTCGCGGCGGAAAATCCTGTCGACGGCGATCAGGCAAGCTTCGCGCGGATTCGCCTGCGGGTGAACGTGCCTGTCGCCGGGACCTACATCATCACCCACCCGTACGGCACGGAAACGGTCAACGTCACCACGCCGGGCCGTCGGGCGATCAACATCACCCGCGACATCGGCATCGGCGCACCGGGCAACTTCTCGGGCGCTCTCAACGGTCAGGTTGGGCCCTTCCTGCAAAGTGTCAACGGTCCCTACCCCGAAATGAACCCGGACACCGGGACCATCGATAAATTCGTCGGCGACCCGAACCTTTCCGAAGCCGTCACCGGCAGCCCGTTCAACACCAATTTCCTGCGCGTCCAGGGTCCGCCCGGGACCATCGAGACCAATCTGTTTACCGTTTCCGGCAAGATACTCGACAGCCGTGCGCCAACCCCCGTGGAAATCGGCCGCGCCACGTACCGCCGTACTTCTTCGGGTCCAGGCACCAGCAGCACTCGAGTAGAAGTCTTTGGCAAATCGGTCAACGGTTCGAACGTGTGCTTCCGCGAAACCGTGGCACTGGTTCCCGGATCGCCCCCGACGCCTTGCCTGGTCGACATGCTCGGCGACAACAGCGGCCAGTTCTTCGCCAGCCGCCTGACGGGAGCGACCGTTCCTCCGGTGGTGGTGGTCACCGCGACCGATCCGACTGACACAAAAAAACCAACGGCCGTGTCGAGCAAAGTCACCGACGTGGTGAAAGTCCAGACCGCTCGCTACAGCTGGAGCAACCACAGCCTGCTGATCGAAGCCACCTCGTCTGACGAAGTGGTGGTACCGGACATGGTCGCCCAGGGCTACGGACGGTTGACCAAGTCCGGCACCCTGCAGCGCCTGACCGTCGCTGACCTGGCCCAGCCACCGGCAACCGTCACGATCAAATCGGCCTCGGGCGGTAGCGATACCGAGCCAGTCGTGGTCGTCGGCACAGCGCCAGACACCGGCGAGAACAAGGCGCCGATTGCCGTCGCCGACAGCGGCAGCACCAGCTTCGGTATCCCGATCACCCTCAACGTGCTGACCAACGACAGCGACCCGGACGGCAACACACCGCTGAGCATCACCGAGCTGACCCAACCGGCCACCGGCCAGGGCACCGTGACGTTGAGCGGAACCACGGCCGTCGTCTATACGCCGCCAGCCGTGGTCACCGTTCCGCTGACCACGACCTTCACCTACAAGGCGCAAGACATCAAAGGCCTGGCCTCGACCGCTGCGGCGACCGTGACCATCACCGTGGCGCCCAACCAGCCTCCGGTGGCCGTCGCCGACGGTATCGCGACCCTGGGTGTGTCGATACCGATCAACGTGCTGGCCAACGACACCGATCCGGAAGGCAACGTACCGCTGGCGATCAACAGCTTCAGCCAACCACCGACCGGTCGCGGCACCGTCACCAGTAACGGCACGGTCCTGACCTACAACCCACCGGCCACCGTCACCTCGGCCTTCACCACGACCTTCAACTACTTCGCCCGGGACGCTTTCGGTGCCGTGTCGACGTCGCCAGCCACGGTCACGGTGCAAGTCTCGCCACGGCCTGCTGCGGAAACCTTCGCGGTGACAGCGGCCACGGTGACAGCCCGTTCCAACAACCGCTTCAACTGGGACTTCACAGGGACTTCATCGGTGACCACCGGCAACACCATCACTGTCCAGGTGACCACGCCAACCGGGCTGGTGACGCTGGGTAGCACCACGGTGCCGTTGACCGGACGCTGGAGGCTGACAGTGAGCAACAGCACAACGGTGATTCCGTCGGCGAACCCGACAGCCACCATCACCTCGTCCCAAGGCACCGTGCGCACGGTGCAGGTCATCGCGAACTGAGCCTTTGCCCCATCGGCCGGGCTGGCTGATGGGGCAACCCTCTCACCAAAGGACAACGCCATGAAAACGTCGACCGCCGCCCTGCTCTGCCTGCTCCTGCTTTGCAGCAGCGCGGTCCTGCGCGCCGACGACTTGATGGAAAACGACGACCTGGCGCCCGGCGCCGATCTCGGCGAGCTGCCACCCCCGGTGGGCCAGCAAGCCCTGATCGACCAGAACGGCCAGGCCAACGTCGCGCTGTTGCAACAGAACGGCCAGTCGCTGCTCGGCCAGATCGTGCAGTCGGGCAGCAATCAGGAAGCATACATCCTGCAACAAGGCAGCGACCTGATGGCCTTGATCAACCAGCAAGGTTCCGGCAACGCCGCGTCCATCACCCAAACCGGCAGCCACAACCGCGCGCAGATATCCCAGAACGGCAACAACAACGACGCCAGCATTGTCCAGGCCGGCACGGGGCAGCAAAGCGCTGTGACCCAAGCAGGAAATGGAATGAGCGTATCGGTCACTCAATATCGCTAAAGCACTGCACCACTTGGAGGTTTCATCATGTTTAAACTGACGCCCCTCACCGCCGCCATCCTGGTCATAGTCAGTGCTCAAGCATTGGCCGAGGACAGCGTGTCGACCCAAAACCAGTTCGGTGACACCAACATCGCCGATGTGAAACAGACGGCGGCCCCCCTGAGCACCGCCACCCAGAACCAGTCCGGTACGGGCAACGATGCGGCCGCCGTACAAGACAACGTCACCAGTACCATCGAGCAGAACCAGTCTGGCAACTACAACGCCGGCTACGCCGAGCAACTGTTCGAAAGCAACAGCACCATCATCCAGAACCAGAGCGGCGACAACAACGTCAGCCATGCCAGCCAGTCGATCGGGGTCGGCGGCGGCGAGGTCCTGCAACAACAGGAAGGCAACGGCAACTTCTCGTTCATCTACCAGGACAGCCAGGAAAACACCTCCGGCAAAACCTACCAGTACGGCGACAGCAACGAAGCCAATATCGAACAGATCCAGGTGGGCACGGCCAACAACGCGGTGATCATCCAGTACGGCACCGCCAACTACGCCACCGCCGAACAGATCAACCACATGAACGGCCAGATCGACATCAACCAGTCCGGCGGCACCAACTATGCCTACGGTGACCAGCGCTACGGCGATGGCGGCAACCTGACCATCAACCAGTACGGCGACGGCAACGGCAGCGAAGTCTGGCAGGACACCCAGGTCGCCAGCAAAACCACCATCGACCAGAACGGCCAGACCAACGAAACCATCGTCGACCAGAGCTACGGCGACCACAACGTTGCCCAGGTGTTTCAGGTCGGCGACCTCAACGCCATCTATGCCGACCAGTTCGAGTCCATGGGCTCGACCGTGACGCTCAATCAACAGGGCATCGGCAACATCCACTTCACCTACCAGACCGGCACCGACCATGTGCTCAACGCCACGTCCTCGGGTAACGACAACAAGGTCTACGCCAGCAACTGGAAAGGCCCGGCAACACAAATGGGCGGCCAGTTCGGCAGCAACCAGCGCGCCACCGTCAACCAGAACGGCGACGG
Source organism: Pseudomonas sp. WJP1 (assembly GCF_028471945.1). NCBI lineage: Bacteria > Pseudomonadati > Pseudomonadota > Gammaproteobacteria > Pseudomonadales > Pseudomonadaceae > Pseudomonas > Pseudomonas sp. WJP1. The sequence continues at coordinate 2,600,566 of NZ_CP110128.1, read as the reverse complement.
CAACGTCGCCAACTTCACCCAGAAAGACACCGGCCACATCATGACCACCAACCAGACCGGCTACGGCAACAAAACCACGGTCAGCCAGAGCGAATCCTACAACGAGCTGTACTTCGACCAGAACGGCACCGACAACATCCTGATCGCCGACCAGCGCGGCACCAACAACCTGGCCCAGGGCAGCAGCACCGGCACCAACAACACCACCGACTTCAACCAGGAAGGCAGCGGCAACCAGGCGTTCACCACGCAGCTGTATGGCGAAGACAACATGATCACCATCAAGCAGGCCGACACCATGAACGTCGCCTATGTGACCCAGGGGGGGACTGGCAACATTGCCAGCGTCGACCAGAGTGGCATGACCCAGATGGCGAACGTGCAGCAGTTTGGTACGGCTAACAGTGCGACTGTGATGCAGAAGTAAGCGTAGGGCGTGAAAAAACCGCGGCTCTTGAGGAGAGGGTCGCGGTTTTTTTTGTGGCTACAGACAGGCGTTCGCACCTTCTTTTTTTGGACGACACAATCTTGTAGGAGCCAGGCTTGCCGGCGATGGCGGCCTCAAAGCCGACCACGCTCCTGCAGGTATACCCGGTTCAAACCGTAGGAGCCAGGCTTGCCGGCGAAGGCGTCCTTATAGCCGACCCATCTCTCACGGCTGTACTCGATCAACTGTAGGAGCTGGCCTGCCGGCGATGGCGGCCTGACAGCCGACCTATTATTTGTTAACTGAGTACATATCCATTCCTGCGGTCACGGCGTCTGGCGGTTTCGCTCTTACAGCGAGTCACTTGGAAGAGCCCCAAGTAACCAAGGGCTCTTGCCCCTGACGTTCGGTGCCTCGCTAAGGCTCGGCATACCCTCGCTCCGGTCCTGCTCCGTGGGCCCGCCGCGATGGGCCATCCATGGCCCAGCGCGGCTAAACCGGCATCCATGCCGGTTTACCCACTGCGCAGAACCTCCACTCGGCCTCCCGATGGGGCAAGAAAATCAAAAGCCAGATCAAGATCAACAGCAAAAGCGAGGCGGCCTGACAGCCGACCTGATCGGGAGCCGTACGCATTCCCTTGTAGGAGCCAGGCTTGCCGGCGAACCAGGCGCTGCGGTGTCTCTGTTGCACCACGTTATCGTTCTTCGCCGGCAAGCCTGGCTCCTACGGGGGATCGGGTGCACCCGCAAAGTCAGGTCGGCTTTAAGGCCGCCTCGCTTTGGCTTTTGATCTGGGTGCCCCGTTAACCACGATGGCCGAACGCAGGCATTGCGCAGTGGGGAAACCGGCAGGACGCCGGTTTAGCCGCGCTGGGCCAAGGATGGCCCATCGCGGCGACCCACGGAGCAATGCCGGAGAGAGGGCATGCCGAGCCTAGGCGAGGCACCGAGTGGTGGGGCAAAGCCTTTTGGTTCCTTTTTGGCGTTTGAAAAAGGGACTCGCCGTAAGGGCGAAACCATAAGCCGCCGTTACCGCAGCAATGGATATGTACTCAGACGACAATCTCCCACAGGCGTTGACGTTGACGAACAGGCTCAGGGCGTGAGGCGGCCTGCCGGCCGGCCTGATCGGAAGCCGTAAACATTTCCCCTTATAGAAGTCAGCGGTGCGGCGAACCGACTTGCAGGCGAAGGCGTCCAGTGGCGGGGTTATCCCTGCGGATCGAGATTATCCAACGCGCGATTTACCGCCAGGTCGGCGAGCATGATCACCTGCTGGATGCCCAGCAACATGCTGCGTTGGGGGCCTTCCACGAACGTTGCGAAATCGGTGGCCATGATGCTGGCGGACGCCAGGGATTCGCAGGCGTGGGCCAGCAGGTCTTCGGTGCTGATGTCTGGGGCGATGAGGAACATTGAGCTGGGGTTGTGGGGGGTGGAAGATTTCAGGATGGCGGGTTTTAGATGAAGGCTGGAAGCAGGATTATCGGAATTTGATTCCGGGGGATTGGGGCTGGGCTTGGGCATGGACAATCTCCTTTGATAGATGGACCACCATGACCTATCGCTAAACAAGTAAGGGTGGCAGCTGTACGCAGGTTAGCGATCCGGGGCAAAGGAAACCCAGGTAGACACGAAGGTCTCCCACGCACAGCCGCCATGACACAAAACTGCAGACAACGAAGGCTGCACTAAGTCTGGTCTGGGGCGTTGTAGCGCCTTTGCATGGTGCGGATCGCTAAACCCGGTCGCCGAATTGGCAGCGACACGGAAACGATAATGACCAGGGACAAGGCGCACAAGCCGGCGGATTCTGGCGTAGTTGTAGGCAACGGCGCAAGGCGATGTAGCCTCGGATTGTTCCTACAGATGTTGCCTGGATCATGCACAGCCGTGAGAGATTGGGTGGCTGACCGGGCGTTCGCTTTGTAGGAGCTAGGCTTGCCGGCGAACCAGGCGCTGCGGTGTATTTGTTGTACCGCGTTATCGTTCTTCGCCGGCAAGCCTGGCTCCTACAGGGAGATCGGGTGCACCCGCAAAATCAGGTCGGCTTTAAGGCCGCCTCGCTTTTGCGTTTGATCTTGATCTGGCTTTTGATGTTCTTGCCCATCGAGAGGCCGAGTGGAGGTTCTGCGCAGTGGGTAAACCGGCATGGATGCCGGTTTAGCCGCGCTGGGCCAAGGATGGCCCATCGCGGCGGGCCCACGGAGCAGGACCGGAGCGAGGGCATGCCGAGCATTAGCGAGGCACCGAACGCCAGGGGCAAGAGCCCTTGGTTACTTGGGGCTTTTCCAAGTGACTCGCTGTAAGAGCGAAACCATAGGTGGCCGTTACCGCAGGAATGGATATGTACACAGTCAACAAAACATAGGCCGGCTGTAAGGACGCCATCGCTGGCAAGCCAGCTCCTACAGTTTGGATCGGGTACATCTGCAGGGGCCAGGTCGGCTAACAGGCCGCCTTCGCCGGCAAGCCTGGCTCCTACAGTCTGGATCGGCTCACTCATCCGCGCCCTCACCCTCCGGCACCACCCGGTTCTGCGTCAGGTACCGATCCAGCGTCTCATTCTGCGCAGGCTGGGAATTATCCCCCGCCACCTGCCACAAATGCCGCTCGATGCCCTGCGCCAGCATGTGCCCCACCGCCGCTTCGATCGCCGACAACACACACAACTGCGCCGGTTCGTTGGTGGTGTAGCCCACCTCGGCTTCGAGCAGCTTCTTGAACTCGATGAACTTGAACACCCCGGCACTGCGGGCCACGGAGTAGATGGTCTTGCTGGTCATGACGTTGGACAACACCTGCCCGCTGCGCACGTCCACCGCCCGCAGGTTCACCGTGACCTGGTCGACGCGGTACTCCCGGGCAATGTCTATACCGAGGTAGCGCGCGCCTTCGCCGCCGCTGCGCACGTTGGTGTCGTAGGCGATGATCCCGCCTTCGAGCATCATGTTCGCCGCTTGCAGCGGTGGCAGCTCGGCCTGGATGTTCACCGGGGTGTTTGGTTTCTTCTGCGAGGCGCGGATGATCTTGCGCTCGGTCAACAGGTTCTGCAGCCCTTCACGTTCCAGCACCACGAACCAGCCGCTGGCCTGCAAGGCGTCCATCAGCATGCTCGCCGCGCCCTGGGTGACGCTGGTGGAAAACGAGCTGGCCGGGGTCGGCTTGTATTGCCCGGTCTGGTCGCGGAAGCCGTAGACCACCGCCATCAACCGGCCCTTGGGTCGTGGCATGTTGATCAAGTCGTAGTAAGTCGAGGCCCTTGGGGTCAGGGTCGGGGTTTTGGAGTCCTGCTCTGCCGGCATCGGCTCGCGCAGACTGCACCCTTGTAATGCCGCCAACATCAGCCCTAGCGCAATTATTTTTTTCATGTCCTTAACTCCCCATTGTCCCGATTCCCCTCAAGGGGCCAGGCCATTCACCTGGATTTCCGAAACTTCACCCGTGGCCCGGTCGGTCACGTTGATTGTCAGCGCACCGGAGTCGTCGACCACGTCGACGATGAAAGCGTCCGTGGACAGGCTCCCCGTGTTGCCGGTGGAGATGTTGTCCAGCAGTTGCCCCAGCAAGCGCGATTGCAACTGGGCGCTGAAGCGCTCCAGGGCCGAGGTCCCGGCCGCCGAGGTGCGATCCTTCAAGTCGGGATCGTCGTAGTCGTTCTGCGCCTGGGCGTTGTTGAGCAGCCAGGTGCCGTTCAACGGGTTACCGCCAAACGAAGGGTTGATGGGCGTGTAGACCAGTTCCGTGCCCTGGACCAGGGCGCAAACCCCCAGGCCGAGCATGCATCCACCGGCGCGCTGCAAAAACGTTTTCGCTTTCATAGTTCGTCCCTCTCAAGGTCCGTGGTGTCCTGTAGCAAGGCTTCCAGCTTGCGCTGGACAATCTGTCCGCGTACCCAGTCGGCGGCGGCATAGGCCTCGTCCTTGAGCTCCACGGTGTTTGGCGGCAGGAAGCGCCGGTAAACCAGGCGTTGTTGAAATTCCACGGTCACCAGGCTGCCCCAGCGAGCCGAAGGTCGTTCGCGTACCACCAGGTTGAAATCCATCGGGCTGGTGGCGCGCAGGCGTTCACTGAACGAGTAGTAAAATTCGTGGCCAATGTGCGAGATCGTGTCGTCGATGATGAAGCCGAGCATTTCGTCCTCTTCACCGGCCCAGCTCACTGCGCTGCTCAACAGCAGGACCAACACCAGGCAAAAGCGCTTCATGGCTGCAATGCCTCCGGCGCTGTGGACTGGCCTTTGGCCGGGCCCGAGGTGCCATCGAGGAAGGCTTTCTCGGCCACGAACTGCCAGTCCTTGTAGCTGGCCATGCCGTTGAAGTCCGACCACTGGCTGGGGAAGTCCGCCTGTTTGAGCGGCAGCTCCGTGGCCGAGCTGCTGATGCCGGTGATGCGTCCGTCGAAGCCGCGCATCAGGAACCATTCACCGCCGCCAATCGGGTCCGGGTACAGCTGGCGGATATGATGCTTGGCATTGGGAAAGCGCTCGTCCTGCAACAGGTCGGCAAGTTCCTTGGGGTACTGGGCCAGGCCTGGCGAACTGCGGTAATAGCTGCGCAGTGCCTGGGCGTACTGGGTGCCGACCCACAGCAATTGGCGTTCGCGGTCGCGGCGCGAGGCGGTGGACCACAACTCGCCGGCACTGGCCAGGCCCATGCCCATCACCATGATCAGGAACAGCACACCCAGGTAGGTGAAGCCGTCCTGTGCCCCAGGCTTACCACTCGGAATACAGGCTGCCATCACGCGCCCTCCCTGTGGCACCACTCTTGATATCGGCGACACCGCCGGCCACGCCGTCAGGCGGTGCGACCATGACCCAGGCGTCCTTGCGTTCGGCAATCGGGTCCATCGGCGGATTGCGCAGGTAGCGCTGTTCAACCAGCTGCTCGATGGAGTCGGGATAGCGCCCGGTGTCACCGTAGTAGTGGTCCAGTGCTTCGCGCATCGCCGACAGGCTCTGGCGCAGGGTGGTCTCCTTGGAGGCCTCCAGGCTGTTGAAATAGCGGGGCAAGGAGATCGTCATCAGGGTGGCGATGATTGCCATGACCACCATCAGTTCCAATAGGGTAAAACCCTTTTCCCGACGCATATGTTCACCACTCCCGGTAGGCGATGCCGTTGAGACCCTTGCCCCGGGCCTTGGAGTAGACGTCAAAGACGTCCTGGCCTTCGCGCGGGTTTTGAGCCGTACTGTCGTAGGAGCGCAGGCCCCAGCCACCTTCGTCGTCGCGCTTGACCGGCGCCAGCGGGTCATGGGGTACGCGGCGCAGGAAATAGAACTTGGCACCCTTGGCGCTGCGCACATCACGCACCCCTTCCACCAGCACCTGCAGGTTCGGCGGGTAGCCGCTGCTGTTGAGCGACTTCTCGATGTAACCGGCGTCGAAAGCGCGCTTGTAGGCGTCGATGGCATCGCGGATCTGGTACAGCGAGGTCCGCAGTTCCTGCTCTTTGCCCCGGCGCACCACGGTCTCGGTCAGCGGTGCGGCCATGCCGGCCAGCAGGCCGATCAGGGACAGCGTCACCACGACTTCGATCAAGGTAAAACCGCGTTGCGAGGCGTTCATGATCAAGGCTTCCCGACGGTGACGGTGGTAGCGATCGGTGCGTTCATGCCCCGCACTTTCACCTCTTCGACTTCGACCTTCGAGCGGTCCGGCGCCTGGATGTGCATGCTGGTTTCGGTGCCGGTAGGGAATTCCATGTCCGACGGGCTCTGGTACGGCAGGTTGCGCACGATCCGCGGCGTGATCGACAACACCAGCTCGGATTTGCTCACGTCGTCCTTGTTGCTGCCGAACAGGCGGCCGAGGCCGGGAATATCGCCAAGACCGGGAATCTTGTTGCCGGTGCTGCCATGGTCGTTGCGCATCAGGCCGGCGAGGATCTGTGTTTCGCCGTCATGCAGGCGCAGGGTGGTCTGCGCGTTGCGCGTATCGACCTGGACCGGAATCGTGCCCTGGCGGGTCGGTTCCAGTGGCGTGGCATTACTCACTTCCAGGGCCACCTTGATCGCCACTTCGTTGTTCAGGTGCACGGTGGGCTGCACTTCCAGTTTCAGACCGACGTCCAGGTAAGTCACGCTTTCGGTGATCACCGGTCCCTGGGTCGAGGGCACCGACGTGGCGCTGATGATCGGCACGCGCTGGCCGATGTGGATACGTGCCTGTTCGCGGTTGCTGACGCGGATCACCGGGCTGGCCAGGGTATTGATGTCCTTGTCCGCCGCGTTGATCTTGGCCTGTGGCGAGGGCTGGATAGTGATCCGGCTCGAGTTGATGCCCTTGAGCTGGTCGAGAACGCTGACCGCGCTACCGTCGCTGTTGATCACGCCGAAGGTGTTCGGCCATTGCAGGCCCAGGTCGAGGATCCGCTGGGTGGCGACTTCCATCACTTCCACTTCCAGCACCACTTCGGGGTTGGACTGATCCTGCGACTGCAGGAGTTTTTCCGCCATGCGCACGGCGTCGCCGGTGTCGCGCATGGTCAGGGTGTTGAGGCGTTCGTCGACGAACACGTCGCGGGTCTTGAGCATGGTCTTGACCATGTTCAACGCGGTGTTGGCATCGATGCTGGTCAGGTAGAAGGTGCGCATCACCAGTTCCTGGTAATCCTTGAGCTTCTGCGGCGAGTCCGGGTAGATCAGCAAGGTGTTTTCGTTCACCACTTTCTGGTGCAGCTGGTTCTGTTGCAGCAGCAGTTCCACCGCGTCTTCAATGCGCACGTCGCGCACGAAGATGGTGGCTTTCATGTCCGGGCGCAGGTCCTTGTCGAAGATGAAGTTCAGGCCGGCGACCTGGGACAGCACTTCGAAGATGGTCTTGAGGTTGGCGTCGCGAAATTCCAGGGTCACCGGCTTGTCCAGCTTGGTGCGCAGTTGCGGATAGGCCACCACGTTGCGGCTCTGCACCAGGCGGATATTCCCTTGCAGTTCCAGGGCGCCTTCGTTGGTCGGGTCCAGTTCGAGAATCTGCCTGACTTGACGCTCGGCGCCGTAGATATCGCCGCGGCGCAGGTCGCCACGGGCCAGTTCGAGTTTTTCATCGAGGCTGCGCATGTGTTCGAGCTGGCGCAGGGCGTCCTGGGCGCGGCGGTTGTTCGGTTCGATGGTCAACACCCGGCCGTACCCCATGCGGGCGGACGCGAAATCACGCTGGGTGCGATCCATGTCGGCCTGGGTCAGCAGCGCCGTGATCGCGCGGGCACGGGTGCTGTTGAGGGCAATGTGCAGTTCGGTGTCGCGAGGGTTTTCCCGCAGGCCCTCCTCGATCCGGGCCAGGCCGGCTTCGTACTGGCCCTGCTCGATCAGCTCAGAGGCTTCTTCCTTGGCAACCTGTGCCGAGCTGCAGGCAGCCAGCCCTGCGCAGATACACAGGCTCATCAGCAAACGGGATTTGTTCATTGCGCGCTCCCCACAGACAAGGTCTGGGACAAATGCAGAGGCAAATAGACCAGGCTCAGTTCCAGATCGGAAATGCCCTCGATCTTCCATGTTTCGTCAATCACATCCCCTTTACGCACGACGTAGATCTTTTCGCCGTTTTGCAAAAACACTTGCAGGTCGGTGCGGTCATGCATCCGGCCGATGAACTGGAACGGCATGGGCGGTGCAGTGGGGACCTGCACCACCGGTGCAACATTGATCGGTTGTTCGGTGACGGTGGCCAGGGTCGGTGCGGCCTTCCAGCTGCGCGCGGCGAACAGGTCGCCCGCCGGGCTCAGGTCCTTGATCGCCACAGGCGCGGCGGCTTGCGCGGCTGGCGAAGCACCACGGCTCTTGCCTTTGCCCGGCGTGGCCACGGCGGCCACTGCCACATCGCTGTCGTCGCCCTGCTTGAAGTAGTCGGGCAACCAGGTCAGCGCCGCGGCCACGCCGAGGAACGCCACCCAACCCACTGCACGTTTGCTGTTCATCATGACCTCGACAGGTAAAGGGTCATGCGGATCCGTCCGTTAAGGTCGGTGTCGGCGATCTTCTTGCGTTGCAACTCCAGGTCTTCCACCACCACCGCTGGCAACTGGCCGAGCAAGGCGTGCATGAAGCGCCGCAGTTGCGGGTAGCTGCCGCGCACCGGCAACAGGATCTGATAGCGCGCCAGGTGGGTCTTGGGATCGATGCCCAGCGAATACTCGCCCCGGGACAGGGTGATGCGTTCCTGGGCGGCCAGCGCGTAGATCTTGTCGATGGCGACGGTGGCCTGGGGCTGGGTCGGCAGCTTGCTGCGGAAGTCATCGAGCTGGCGTTGCGGCACGACAGGCGCTGCGATCGTGCCCTCCTCGACCTTGGCCAGGTATTCACGGGCTTCGTGGGTCTGCTGGCTCAGGTGCTGCAGCGCCTGCCAGTCCGGCAACAGGCCGAACAGGCCGTAGGCCAGCGCCAGCACCAACATTGCCAGCCCCGCCAGGCCGGGCACGCCCAGGCCTTGCAGGTATTCGTGGACGATCAATCTAGGGATTTGCATCGCCAATCTCCCAGGTAGCCGACAAGTTGAATTGCACCGGGTGTTCCGGCACGTTGGCGACGATTTCGTGGCTGAGCAACGACACGTCGGAGAGCTCGTCGCTGGCTTCGAGGCGGCGGTGGAAGTCGAGCATGGCGTCCAGGTCGCGCGCCTCGGCGCTGATCCGCACCTGGCCCTTGCGGGCATCCGGGGTCAGGGTCAGCAAGGCGATGTTGTCCCGGGGCATGGCTTCCAGGGTGGCGAACAGGCGTTCCCAGGGCCGGCGCAGCTGCTGCGATACCTTGCGCATTTCGGCCAGGTTCTGCGCCTGCTCGCGGGTTTCGGCCGGGCTCAGGCTGACTTTGCCGCCGGTGTCGCCGGTGAGTACGCGTTGGGTGGTTTGCAGATGACCTTGCTGTTGTTCGGCCTCCCCGCTCACGTGTTGTTGAATGACGATGCAGGTCAGCGCCAGCACCACGCCACCGGCCAGCAGGCTCCAGCCCAGGGGGCTTGAGCGGCGACGCGGCTGAAAGTCGAGCATCAGGGGGCGCATGTCAGGCCACCGTCCGGGACATGACGTACAGGCTGTCGCGTACGCTGGTCCGGCCTTCTTCGAGGGTGCGCAGCTGTACGCCTGGCACTTCAGGGTGCGAGTCGATGCGCGCTGGCGCATGCAGGTAGACGTTCAGCGGCCGTTCACTGGTGGATGCCTGCAACTGGCATTCGCGACCGACCAGCGCGCTCAGTGCGGCGTCGCTGTCGCTGCTGCCCACCGAGCGCACCGCCGTCCAGCGACCTTCGCGGGCCAGCAGCATCACGCTGCGCACCGGTTCTGCAACCACGAACAGGAAGTCGCCGGCGTCGAAGCTTTTGTCGAAGTGATTGAACGCCGCCATCAGGTACGGTTGCACCGAACGCAGGCACAGACCACGACCACTGACCAGGGCACGCAGGCGTTCGAGCAGATCTTGCGGCAGCGCGCTGGCGATCCGGTCGTAACCGGCGGGCTCGGCCGACAGCACCAGGCTCCAGGGTTGGTTCGCCGCCCCGTAGAGGTCTTCGAAGCACAGTTGGGCAAACCCGCGCAGTTCATCAGGACTGCTGATCTGCTCGCTCCAGGGCACCAGGCAAAACCGGCTGAAGTGGCCGGAGACCACCACGGTCAATTCGGCACCGGCGCGGGCATGTTCGCCCAGCAGGCGGTCGAGGGTCTCCAGGGCGACCGTCCAGGCCATGAAACCTTCATCGATGAAGCCGACGCTGCCCAGCCACAGGGTGTCGCCACCCTGACGCTGACCGAGGCCGACACCACTGGCGCCGAGCACGGCGACATAACGCTCACGAGATAAAAGTGACACGATTGATCTCCTCGAGAGTGGTCCGGCCTTGTTGCACCAGTTCAAGCGCCGATTCGCGCAGCAGGCGCAAACCACGTTTGCAGGCGTGGGCCTTGATTTTCGAAATGGGTTGGCGTTCGACGATCATTTGCCGCAGCTCGTCGTCCAGGTGCAGCAGCTCGGCAATCGCGCTACGTCCGCGGTAGCCGGTGCCACGGCAATGACCGCAGCCCTTGCCATGGACGAAGTGGTAATGCGCCACCTGTTGAGGATCGAGCCCCGAGGTTTCCAGCTCTTCTTCGCTCGGGGTATAGGCGCTGCTGCAACTGGCGCAGACCAGGCGGATCAGGCGCTGGGCCAGCACCGCATTGAGCGCGGACACCAGGCTGTAGGGGTCGATTTCCATCTGGGTGAAACGGCCGATCACGTCGAACACGTTGTTGGCGTGGATGGTGGTGAACACCAGGTGCCCGGTGAGTGCCGATTGCACGGCAATCTGGGCAGTGTCAGGGTCGCGGATCTCACCGACCATGATCTTGTCCGGGTCGTGGCGCAGGATCGAGCGCAGGCCGCGGGCGAAGGTCAGGCCTTTCTTTTCGTTGACCGGGATCTGCAGCACGCCGGGCAGCTGGTACTCCACCGGGTCTTCGATGGTGATGATCTTGTCCACGCCGTGGTTGATCTCGGTGATCATCGCGTACAGCGTGGTGGTCTTGCCGCTACCGGTGGGGCCGGTGACCAGCACCATGCCGTAGGGTTCGGCAGCCAGGCGGCGCAGCTGGCGCAGGGTTTCCTCTTCAAAGCCCAGGGCCTGCAACTGCACGCCGCAGACCTTGTCGGCCAGGTCCTGTTTGTCGAGCACCCGCAGCACCGCGTCCTCGCCGAAAATGCTCGGCATGATCGACACCCGGAAGTCGATCTGCCGGCCGCTGATGCCGATCTTGAAGCGACCGTCCTGGGGTACGCGCTTTTCGCCGATGTCCAGTTCGGCCATGACCTTGACCCGGGAAATCACCTGCTCGGCGAACTCGCTGCCCTGGATCTTGCTGATGTTGTTGAGCACGCCATCGATGCGGTACTTGATCACCAGGCCACTGCCGGTGGTGCCCAGGTGGATATCGCTGGCGTGCATTTTCAGCGCGTCGTAGAGGGTCGAGTTGACCAGCTTGACCACCACGCTCGAGTCTTCGCTGATGCTGGTCAGGGACAGGCTTTGCAGGGTGTCGATCTCGGTGTTGCCGTCGGCCTGGGCGTTGAGCGATTCCACCGCGTGGAAGCTCTCTTCGTGGCGCGCCAGGTAGGCTTTCAGGTCGTCGGCATGCACCAGGTACAGCGGCGCGCCGTGCAGGCAGTCGTCGATCCAGGCCAGGCGGGCGCTGTCGAAGGGGTCGGCAAACACGCCGATGACCGCGTCGTCGTGACGCAGCAGGATGAATTCGCGCTTGAGGCATTGGGCCAGGGTGACCCGGTCGAACACCGGGGTGGCTTGAAACAGGCTGTCGGTGTCGAGCACCGGGTAGTGCAGGGTTGCGCCCAGGCACTGGATGAACGGCATGGGGGCCAGGTCGCACAGCACCCCGAGGGCTTCGAGCATGCGCTCGCCGGAACTGCCGGCCCGGGAACGGGCCTGGGCCAATTGCTCACTGGAAAACCGGGTCGGTACACAATCCAGCGGTGGCACATCGACGACAAGGGTAAGACGATCCATGGCTTGCTCTCCAACACCCGGGGCTTAGAGCCCTGTCGGCGCGGCGAGCAATTGCGGCGGATGCCGGAACCTCTTGTCGCGCCATTACTCCCCGGTGAGCAATTGTTCGTCGTCTGGCGCTGTGGAGGCCGAGTTACTTCGTCGGCGATCTGCAAGCACCCAACTACCGTCGTACAACTGCAGCGGGAAACTTTCGGTCCTGCTCTGGCGTCGTTCGACAAAGCCTTCGCTACTGCTCACACCCGCTTTGGGTTCGCGCTGGCGCCCCAGAAGGTCAAGTACTGCACGCGCCAGTTCCGCCAACGGAAAGGGTTTGAACAGGATGTGGCTGACTCCCATTTGCCGGGCCCTTTCGCAAACCTCTGCGGTGGGGTGCCCCGTGATCAGCACAAAATGACACTTCCTGTTCTGGCGGATGGCATCGAGCACCTCAAAGCCTTCCATATCGGGCAAGCGGTAATCGAACACCATCACATCGGGTGCGAAATCGCCTGCTTCAGCGATTCCTTGCGCACCGTCGTGAGCAATCCGGACTTCCAGCGCTTGCGCCTGCAGGTAACCCTGGAGGTTTTCAGCAAGCAGCTGTTCGTCATCAACAACCAGTACTTTGTTTAACAAGGTGGACTCCTTGAAACCGCAGGTCCGGGTTCCGAACCTGGCGGAGTGCGCGCCTTGATAGGTCTAACGCACACTTCATGCCAGGCTGAGTGCCGGTAATTTTATGTATTCATGTCCTTGAATTTAAAAGCAATGCCTTTGCGTCCACATGCCCCACCCCCCAAAAGCGGGGGAAAGCGAACGGATGCGCATCGACGCTTTCCCCCACAGTTGGGGAAAGCTCACTCGTCGTCAATCCGTTCGATCCGATTGCTTGCGCGCAGCTGCGCCAAGGCCTGCAGACGAGCCTGGAGCTGTTTCTGTCGGGCAAGGTAAGCCCGAACCATGTCAAGTCCCTGCTCTTGTGTGACATCGGCAGCCTCCAATCGGTTCTGCAGCTCAATCAAATGCCAGCCTACCGCCGTGCGCACCGGCTCGCTGACTGCACCCGGTGCCAGGGCAAAGGCCGCGGCTTCGAACTCGGGCATCATGCGCCCCCGGGTAAAGTACCCCAGATCGCCGCCTGCGCTGGCCGAAGCGTCTTCGGAACCGCTGCGGGCGACGCTGGCGAAATCGGCACCTTCACGAATCGTGGTGCGCATTGCCTCCAAGCGTAGTCTCGCGGCTTCGACTGTGGAAGCATCCGCACCCTGAGGCACTTTGATCAGGATATGCCTGACCTGGATCTCCTCGGGACGGTTCATTTCGGCGCGGTGTTCCTGGTAAAACGCCTGCACCTGCTGTTCGTCCGGCTCGCCGACCTTCGTGAGTTCGGCAAACATCTGTTGCGCCGCCAGGTCACGGCGGGTGTACTCGATGTAGCCGGCCTCATCGAAACCTGCGTCTTCGAGGCGCCGGGCGAACACCTGGTCGCCCCCCATGGCCTGGCGGGTCTGGGCCACCTGGTCGTGCACCGTGGCATCGCTGACCACCACCCCGCGCTTGACCGCTTCCTGCCAGAGCAGCTCCTTGTCGATCAGGGCGTCCAGCGCCGCCTTGCGCAGCTGCTTGTAGGCGCTGGGACTGCGGATGCTGGCGACCGCCCGGCCCTGATCCTCCAGGTATTCGGCGAAATAGCGCTCCAGGCGCAGCTGGGAAATTTCCTCGCCATTGACCCGCGCCACCGCCGGGCCATTGCTGCAAAACGCGGCGGGCACCCACAGGGTCAACAGCACCAACACAGTCGCAAGTTTCATCTTCGGCCTCCGGATCAGGGCATGGCGGCAATGGGTTTGTAGGGGGCGACCAGATAGAAGCGCTGGTCTGGCAGGTCCACGGTGACCACATGGGCGCCGTTCAGGCCCAGGCGTCGACCCGGCCCGAAACTGATCAGCGGGGTCAGGCCGGTATCGAAGTCATGCAAAGCTTCCAGGGCACTGATCAGCTTTTCCCGGCTGGCATCGCGGCCCGCCTGTTTCATGCCCTCGCTGAGCAGCATCATCGAACTGTAGGCACCGACCTGCAGCACCGCGTGTTCGCCGCCGAGCTTCTGGCGCTCGCGCAGTTGCGTCAGGGCGGTGCGCCCGGTCATCGTCCAGTCGCTGGGCACGAACGGATAGGCCAGGAACACCCGCCGGGAAAAACCGCTGGGCACCTGCAACAGATCGCCCGCCACCTGATTCGAGGCGGCGAACAGGTAGGGCACCTGGCCCGCGGTCTGCAAGCGCTCGGCCAGGCGACTGAAACCGCCACTGCTGCCCATGTAGAACACTGAACGCGAGCCCAGTGGCAACTCGTCCTGCGCCGACTCGTAGGGTTGCAGGCGCACTTTCTGCCAGTCGTTGTCCTGCAGGTACTGGGCAAGTTTCTCGGCTGCCAGTCGTTGGCCCGGATCGTTCGGGTAGGCGATCAACGTGGGGCCTTGCAACACGCGCAGGCTGGTGGCGGCGTAGTTGGCCAGCGCGATCATCTGTTCACGCAGCCCCGGCAGCGGTTCGAAAATCTGGCGGCTGGCCTGGGCCGTGCCCTGCAATGACAGCGGGCCGATCAGGGGTACGCCGGCCTGTTCCAGGCGCGGCGCCAGTTCGGCATCCAGCGCCGGCACCAGCGGTGCGACCAGCGCGAACACCTGTTCCTGTTCGATCAACTGGTCGAGCGCGTGTTCGGCGCTGACACGGTCGGGACCGGGATCAAGGATGGTCAGGCGCACCTGCCGGCCGTGAATCCCCCCGGCTTCGTTGATCCGCGCCACGCTGCCCCTGAGCACCGCCGCCACGGTAAGACCCTCCTCGCTCAGCACGCCAGAACTCGGCAGCAAGGTACCCAGGTGCAGGCTGTCGGGGCTCAGGCCCGGATCGCGCTCATCGGCCAGGCGCTTGAGGTACGCCGTCAGGTTGCGTTGATCGTTCATCGACAGCACGAACCGCGGCATCGCCGCATCGAGCCGGTTGTTGCCCGGGTCGCGCCCCTCCTGGACCGCACGGGCCAACGTGCCCTCGGTGTAGGCCGGATAGGCGCGCCCGTTGACCTGCTGTTGACCGTAGGTACTGGTCAGCCGCGACCAGCTCAAATCCGGCGGCCGCACCCCGCCTTCCGGGCGCCCCAGGCCATCGCTGCCGTGGCAGTTGGCGCACGGCAGGCTGGTGGCCGGCAGTAGCATGCCCGCCGCCCCGATCCGCGCCATGATCGGCTCACCACTGGCCGATACACCTTCGCGGTACAGCCGTTTGCCGGCGCTTTCGCTGGGCGTCAGCGATAACGCCTGGGCGCTCAGGCTGAGGCTTCCCAGGATAAGCAGGCCGAGGATCAGGGCGTTTTTCATGGCCCGGACTCAACGGCCGGCCACGGGCATTGCCAGCAACTGCAAGCGCTGGGCAATGGCCGCGGCCGGGGCATCGGGACGGATCTTGCTCCAGCGCTTGTTCGACACGTCGCCGACGATCAACTGGGTGGAGTGTTGCTCGGGGGACGGTATGACCTGGCCGATACGTCCCAGGACCAGGTCCATTTGCGCTTTGTCGCCGGTAAGAAAAAGCCAGTGGGGCTCATCGACGCCCTGCTTCAAGGTATAAGCCTTGAGTACCGCCGGGGTGTCCCGCAGCGGATCACTGGTAAGGGAGATAAAGGTGATGCCGTCCGCCTTGTCGCCCAGCACTTCGCGCACTTGCTTGAGTTTCTGGGTGATCAGGGGGCAGGCATCGGTGCAACTGGTGAAAATCACATTGAGCAGCACCACGCGGTTTTCCAGCGCGTCGCTGTAGAAACGCAGGGTATTGCCGTTCTGGTCCTGCAACGGCGTGTCGGTGAACCAGGTCTTGGCATCGCGGGTGCCACCGGCCGGCTGCGCGGCGGCCGCTACCGTGGCGGAGGCCGGCGCCGCTTGTTCATGCCCTTCATGGGCCAAGGCCAGGGAGCTTGCGAGGCAGGAGCAGAGGCTCAGGGCGATCCAGTCGAGAAGTCTCATGGTTGATGCTCCATGGCGATGGCGGTGTGTTTGGCGTGGGCGTTGCGTTCACCGCTGAGCTTCTCCACTTGCCGGGTCAATATGGCCGGGTCGGTGAAGCCGTAGTAGCGGGTCCAGTGGCGGCTGTTGCCGTCCCCCACCAGGATCAGCGGCGCATGATTCTTGAAGTCGCCACTGAAGCTGCCCAGGCCTTTGAGGGTTTCGTTGACCGACTGCGTGGAGCCGGTCAACCAGCTCCAGCCCGGGCCGTTCTGGAACGTGCGGGCGTATTCGTTCAGGCGCTTGGCGTCGTCGCGCTGCGGATCGATGCTGATCGACACCAGCTGCACCTCGGTGCCGACCCGTGCCCCCAGCTGTTTCTGCACCTTGCCCATGATCGAGGACACCACCGGGCAGACCGTGGTGCAGCTGGTGTAGATAAAGCTCATGACCACGATCTTGTCGGCCACCAGGTCTTTTTCCAGGCGTACGCTTTTGCCGTTCTGGTCCACCAGCGCGACGTCGGCGAACTTGACCTGGGCGGTATCGGAACTGGAGCTCTTGGCCGCCATGGTGTGGCCGGCATGTTCATCGGCCGAATGGGCCAGGGCCTGGCCGATGCTGGCGGCCAACAGGCAGAGTGTCAGCAGTCCGTGATGTGCGAATCGGTTCATGTCGATGTCCTCTTCAATGAGCTTGGCCGGGTGTCACCCGAACGCTGGCAAAAGTCTGGTCGTCGAAACTTGCGCCCAGGGACGCCGCACGCACGTGCAGGTACCAGGCGCCTTTCTGGTCAAGGGTGACCGGGGCTTCATAGATGCCGTTGCCGACGTCCAGTGCCGCGACGTACTGCGGCCGTGAACTGGGCGCCAGGAAGTAGCGCACCTGCACGTCCTTGACCCCGCTGCGCTGGACCTTCTGCTTGCCCTGGACGATGCGAAAGCGCACGACATAAGGGCTGCCCAGGGCGGCCGTGGTCTTATCGAGCATGAACTCGACTTTCGGCACGCCGGCGACGGGGCCGAGCTTGTCGTTCGGCTCAACCACGGCGCTGAAGCAATGGATGATGTTGGGCTGGTTGAGCAGGAACGCCACGTCGAAGCGCCCCGCCGCCGGCAGCTTGATCCGCGCGCTGTACAGCCCCGGCTCGACTTCGCGCAGGCTGCGGTCGATGACCAGTGCCGCCCGTGCCACTTGCCCGCGGTTGGGGTAGCCGGACATCGGCGCGTTCATGCCTTCGGCGTAGAAGTAGGTGGTGTTGTCCACCGGGTTGACCGCAAACACCGCGTTGTCGTCCCGCGACACTGCCAGGCTCGACGCCAGCGGCAGGTCACCAGCCAGCCGCGGCGGTTGTGTTCCGGCTTCAAAGCCCTGAGTGATCGGCTTGCGGCCTTCACCGAGGGAGGCCAGGTTGATCATCGTCACCTTGGCCGAGGCCAGGCCGCGCACATAGGCATAGGCCTTGGTGAACACCACTTGATAGGGTTCGGCGGACACGTCCAGTTCATGGATCAGCGAATCGGTGGCCGCGTCGATTACCGCGGCCTGGTTCTCCAGGGTATTGAGCACGATGCCGAAACGGCCGTCCGCGCTGAAGCCCATCGGGCCCAGGCCCTGCTTGATCTTGATCACCCGCCGCACCGACTGGTTCGCCGCATCGACCACGGTGACCGTGCCGTCCTTGCCGTCGGCCACGTAGGCCGCGCCGGACAGTGGCGAGTACACCACCGACAGCGGGTGCGAACCGGTCTTGAGCTGCTTGACGATGGTCAAGGTGGCGACATCGATGAGGCTGACTGTGCCGTCGTCGCGGTTGGTGACAAAGGCGAAGCGATTGTCCTTGCTGAAGGCGATTTCGTGGTGGCCGCTGCCGGTCGCCAGGTGCTTGAGGGTCTTGAGGCTGGCGGTGTCGATCACTGTGACCCCGGAGAGCTCGGCCGACGGGGCATTGTTGCCGACCCACAGCAGGCGTTCGTCCGGTTGCAAGGCCACGCGCACCGGGTTGCTGCCGGCGGCCACCGAGTCGAGTAGCTTGAATTGTTCACTGTCGATCACCGCGACTTCACCCGCCGTCGGCATCGACACGAATACCCGCTTGTTGTCCCGGGGGGTGACCCAATCCATCGGCGGTTGCTTGATATCGATGCGGGTCATGGTGCTGGTGATGCCACCCACCGAGACGGACGGGTCGACCACCGAGACGCTGGCATCGCGGTTCATCACCATCAGGAAGTAGCTGTTGAGATCGAGCAGCGGCCGTGCGCCGATACTCGACTTGAGGAACACCCCGACCCGGGCCTTGCAGCTCTGTTCGCGGCCCTGGGCCTGGTCGGCGGCAACGGTTTCGGGGTCGATCCAGGCGCCGGGGGCGACGCCCGCCAAGGGTTGGCCCGAGGCCTTGTCGGTGACTTTGAAGCGCACGTCGGCAAATTCACCCTCGCGCAACACGCCGCCTTGGGCCAGCGGCCGCACCTCAAGCGCCACCGACACGCCGTCACGCTCAAGCGTCTGGCCGGTCCAGGTGTCGGGTAGCGCAATGTCGCTGAGCTGGGTTGGAGGCGACGTGCGCCACACCCCGAGCCAGATCAGCGCTACCCCGACGACCAGGGCAACGCTGGCGATTTTGATGGTCCTGTTCATGTCACCTCTCCCCTTCAGATCTATGCCTGCTTCACCGCCCTCCTGTGGGAGCGGGCTTGCTCGCGAAGAGGCCAGCACATCCAGCATTGATGTGTCTGACACTCCGCCTTCGCGAGCAAGCCCGCTCCCACAGGTGTTGCGTTGTTTCCTGCCCTACGGCGCTGGCGCCGGTTCCGGGTCATTGGTCACCCGCAACAGCCCCCACAACCCGGAGGTGTTGCCATAGGCGCCGTAGTCGCGGAACAGGTAGTCACCCGGTATCGCGTTGACCCCACCGGCGCTCGGCAGCATGAAGCTGAAGTGCGCTGCCGGCAGGACGCTCTCGTGGGCGCCGATGTACATCGACATCGGGTTGTAGCCGAACTTCACCGAACCCACGCCCGGGGTGCTCATTGGGTAGCCACCGGTATCGCTCTTCTCCGACAGGAACGGGTTGGTCGACCAGACGTGACCGTCAAGCTGGAAGGTCGTACCGCGACTACCGCCGGTAGGCATCAGGATGTGCGTGCGGAACGGCTGCCCCGGCTTGGCGTACAGCACCGGTGTTTGCGGATCGCCACCCACCAGCGCATTGCTGTAGGCCATGTGCGCATTCGCCATGTCGCCGTAGCCCGCGCCGTCGGCATGGCCGAAGGGTGCATCCGGGGCCAGGCCGAAGCGGTACCACATCGGTTCGGTCTTGTAGTTGATAGCCATGCTCGAGTTGTCCTGCGGATCGGTCGGCACGCCGAACCCTTCCGCGGCAATCCCTTCCACCGGCCGCCCATTGGCCCAGCGAGTGTTCAAGGCCTTTTGCCAGACCATCGCAAAGTCGCGGTAGGTGGTTTGCCCAGGGGCGGTGACGGTTGCATTGACCTTGCGCGTATCGTCAACCCAGGTGGCGCCCACCGGCAGAATGCTCATCGCCCCGGCCAGGCCTTTTTGCGACTGCTTGATCACGTCCGCCGGGGTGATGTTCAAGCCGCCGAACTCGATCGCCGTGGCATTGATGTTGTCGACATTGCGCCCCAGTTGCGTGATCGGCTTGCCTTCACGCTCCAGGTGCCCGGCGTAGTACTGATAGGTACGGGTCGGGTAGGCCCCGCTGTTGCCAACACGCGGTGGCACGGTCTGGGTCGGGTTGGCGCCGATGTTGGTACCGTCGGATTTGGTGATGTCGTACGCCAGCAATTGCGCGTGCAGACCCACGTGGCTCGACGGCCGCATCAGGTTGTTGCTGAAGGTGGTCGAACCGCTGCCGCTGTTGCGATCACGTTTGACCATGCCTTGCATCACCGCTGTCTGGGTCAGGTCCGGCATGACGCTCGGCAGACGGTTTTCCAGGGTGATGTTGATGCAGTCACCGGCTGCTGCGCGCAGCACCAGGGGTTCGACAGGCACACCGGGCTTGAGCTTGCCGGTGGCCGGGTCGAGGTCGGCCTTGCGCACATAGAGGATCGCGGTCGGATCATGCAGCGGCCCGCTTTGCCCGCCGATGGTGATGGTTTCACCGTCTTCAGGGTCGGTCACGGTGACCTGTGGAATGCTCACGGTACGCGAGTTGAGCACCAGGGTACCGCCGGCCGGATTCAACGGCCCGCCCACATGCATGCCGAGGCCCGCCGGGTCACCGATGGTCAAGCCCAGTGGATTGCCGAGGATGTCATTGGCCAGCGCCGCGACCACTTCATAGTTGCGTTGCGGGGTCGGCCGGGTGCCGATGCCGTTGGGGTTGGCGCCGATCCGCGGGCAAACGCCGTCGAAGGCCACGGTGTTGCGCATACCGGTCGGCTTGGCGTTGTTGGGCAGCGCGAACAGATCGTTGCGTTGCGCCGTGTAGTTGCGCATCACGCCCCAGATCCCGCTCCAGTAACCCTCGATCGAAGCGTCCATCGAGTACAGGTAGTCACCGGTGGTGGCGGCCGAACTGGACAGCATCGAGACCGGTGCAATGAAGCCCATCTGCTCGGAGATGCCGATCATCTGCGACGCGCGCCAGCCGGAGTTGGAGCTGTTGCCGAAACCGGAACCGCTTTGCAGCCACTTCACGCCGTGCAGGGTGACGTTGTGCTCCTCTTCGTGACCGCCGGCATGCACCCGCAGCCGCACGTTGTCGCCGGTGTAGGTGCGCAGCATCGGGGTGAACGGGTCGCCAGGTTCGGCGCCGCCCTTGTTGATGTGCGGCGGGAACAGCGTGGTGCCGCCGGTTGGGCCGGTGGCCGCGGTGATCAGGTTCGGCGCCAGGTTCATCGCCGGGATCGCACGGTCGGTACGGCTTTGCATGGCGTACGCCAGGTCGCCGCCCAGGCCGTCGGCCTGCATGCCGCGCTTGCCGTCCGGGCCGACCTTGTACGGGTCATACACCCGCAGGGCCAGCGGTTCGTTGCGGTAGTTGACCACGAACATGCCCGGGTCATCGACCGAGATGGCTTGTGGGCATGGCCGGCTCGGGCAGCCGGGAACCATGCCGCCCTGCACTTCGAGAATGCCGTCGAGCAAGGTACTGGCGTTGTTACGCACAGGCGGGTTGATCGCGTAGCGGAAGCTGTCGGCGGTAGCCGGGAAGCTTTGCGCATTGGGTTTACCGTCAGGCCCGGCGCCCACGTACACACCGGCTTCATAGGCGTGCTGGAAGTCGCTGTATTCGAGGAAGAACTCACGGAAGCTGTCGTTCTTGCCGTCGCCGTCCAGGTCACCGGTGGAAATCACCGCTTGCCACGAAGTCGGCCCGCCGTCCTGACGCGCGCCGCTGTACAGCGGCTCGCCGGTTTCGGCGTGGAACCAGGTGGAGCCGGCAGGTTCTGCCAGCACGGTGGCGTAGAGGCCGATCTGTTGGTGCGTCGATGGGCCGAGGTGGTCGTGGGTAAAGATGGTGCCCAGGCCACGGTCGACGCCTTTGGCGTTGACCACCGGGTCGACGAACCAGCGCTGCATCGCCGTACGCGCACCGACCCAGTCGGCCCGGCCGTATTGGCCGAAGTACGGGTGGTTCTTGGCTTTCGGGCAGGCCGGTGTGCCATCGCGTGGATCGCTACCCTGGCACTGGTTGAACTCGCGGATGGCGTGGATGCGTTCTTGTACCGCACCTGGGGAGAGTACGCCGTCTTCGTAGTTCCAGCCGTTGGACGAGCCATCGGCAGACACCAGGTCCCACTTCGGCAGGTGAATGTGCTGGCCGATCACGTCGGTCGGCGTGCGTACCTGATAGTCGTCCATCTCATAGGTGGCCGGCACCAGGTTGGTTTGCTGGTACTGCACGCAGTCGAAGGTGTTCATGCGCATCACCAGGGGCTCTGGCGGACGCTGCTTGGTGATCACAGGCCAAGCGTCTTCCCAGAGCGCCAGGATGCGCGCTTGCGGGAAGTGGTAGCCGACCTTGTTGTACACCGCGTCGAACTGGATGTTGGCCGCCTTGTAGATGCGCGGACGGTCGGCGGTGAAGCTCGAGGAGCCGATGAACGACATGCCGTCGAGCCGCTCGCCACTGTTGAATTCACCGGTGCCGGCGCTGCTGCTCAGGCGTTTCTGCCGGTCGTCCATGCACGGTTCGTAGAACGGCGCACCGGCCATCGGCAAGGCGCCGTTGGTGCGGAAGGCCCGTGCGACGATTTGATTACCCGGCAGCAGGGCGAAGCTTGGGTGGTCCTTTTTGGCGTGGAACGCCATGGCCGCTTGCTCGACTTCGGTGCCCTCTTCCGGCAGGTAGATCGGTTTGGCGCGCGTCACCGTCTTGGAGAAATCCAGCGATGTGGTAATGGTTTCGGCCTCGCCTCCGGCAGAGACGCCGTCCAGCGAATGGCGCCCAAGGCCACCGTCCCAGCCACCGGACTGCGCTGGGTCAAGGTTGGCCCACAAGGCTTTGCCGGTCGCTTTCAAGGCCTGCGCCGTGGCAGCGTCGAGCATGTCCAGCGGCGGGGTCGGTGGGCGTTGGCCGACCGAGCTTTCCATGCCGCCGATCCAGAAGGGGTAGCCTGGGTTTTTCAGCGTGCCATCGGCGTTGCGGTTGGCTTCGCTGCGATCCACCAGCGCCAGGGAACCGATGGCCTGGGCACCACCGCTGCCGCCATGGTGCTCGCCGTCATCGTCGTCTTCTTCATCATCGTCGTCATCGTTGTGGGCGGCCACCAGGGTTTCGCCGATTTTCGGTACGACCGCGACTTTGCCTGGCATCGGTGCCATGGCTTTGCCAGGCAGCGGCACCACCGCCGGGATCGGCGTGCCGGCAACGATCTCGCCATCGGGCAAGGCCCGTGCACCCGCGGCGGGTTTACCGCTGCGCAGGGCATAAGGCTCACTGTGGAAACCGTCCGATCCTTGTTGCGACACCTCCAGCTTGGTGCCTTCTTCAAACACATCGTGCACCCGCCACATGGCCCACATACCCTGGGCGAAGTGCGGGTAGAAGTGGCAGTGATAGATCGCATCGCCCGCTACCCGGTTGCGGTTGCCCGAACCGCCGTTGGCGATTTCATAGGTGTAGCCGGCACCCGGGCCGATGCCCTGGGCGTCCACATAGTCGGAGTTGTCATCGTTGGGGTTGAACAGCCACTGATGCCCGTGCAGGTGGAAGATGTGCTGCTCATGGCCGTTGTGGGTGTTGCGGAATTTGACGAAGTCACCGATGTAGCTGTGGTTGACGTTGGACGGCTCGGACGGATACAGCGCCATGGTCGCCTTGACGCCCACCTGATCGGCGTTCGGTGTCTGTCCCGGGGTGATGCCTTCCAGGCCGGCGTTGGCCGGTACGTCCACCAGCATCGCCACGTCGCCGACGGTGTGGGAGCTGAGGAAGAATTCTTCGTAGGCGCAGGACAGGCAATCGTGCATCGGGCCTACGCCGAGACGGTTGGCAACCACTTCGGCACCCATGCCGCCAGAGCCATAGTTGATCATGAACGAATCGCGGGTCGGCTCCAGCACGTGGGCCATCACAGGGTCCGCCCAGTAGGCCGGGAAAGCTTGGGTCGCGGCGGTTTCATCCTGGAACTGCGAGGCGAAATCGCGGAACGGCTCCAGACGATTGGGCAGCGCCGGGTTGCGTTTGCCCACGGCTTCCAGCGGATAGGTCGAGGGCGGGAAGCTGCCATCGGCGTTGCTGCCCATGACGATCGCGTCGCTTTCGCTGGAAATGATTTCATTGCCGTCGACCATGTTGATGATCGGCGTGCCGGCCTTGCCTTCACGGACCCATGGCTCACGTTGCGGGTAACGCGCCTGGTAATCGACGATCGGCTGGCCGGCCGGGGTGCGGCCGGTGGTGGCCAGGCGCATTTCTTCTTCGGTCACGGTGTTGCGGTAAGTGCGACCGCCCTTGGGCACCACCACGACCTGGCCGAACAAACCGTTGGCCACGTTGCCGGCCGCCCCTTCGCCACCGAAGGTTGCGCCACGGCTGCTGACGGCGAACACCCCTTCACGCTCGGCGTACAGGGTGTAGGAACGGCTGGCACCCGGTGCGATCAAACTGTTGGCATTGCGGCCGGTGAACGAAGCGATGTCATCGATGCTGTTGACCGCCTGCATGCCGTTGACCTGGAAACCGACATGGCGGTCGGCGACTTGCTCGTCGACCTTGAAGTTTTCGTTGTTGCCGATTTCGATGCCTTCTTCTTCCTCGCCCTCCTCCTCTTCTTCGCCACCGTCATGGGAACCGGGGTTGGCCTGGTAGGCCAGCAGGTTCTGCAGATTGATGGTCAGGCAGTCACCGGCGGCTACCCGCAGCACCAGCGGACGCGGACGCTTGTCGGGACGCAGCGAAACCTTGCCCGGCACCGCCGCTCCACCCTGGGCCAGAGAGATGTCATGGTCATCGACCACATCGCGACGCAGGGCGAACATCATACCGTTGACGTTCTGCGCACCGAGGCGGTTGAACATCAGCGGCTGGTCGAGAGTCACGACGTTGGCCACCAGGTTGCGTTCACAACGCGCGGCAGCCTCGGCCAGCTCGACGCCAAGCATGGACGCTGCGAACAGCAGGAAACTGAGCAGGGGTGGAGCGTGGAATATGCCGGTCATGATCACGGGCCTCGCTGTGGGCGCTCACAGGGAATAATTCTCGACAAAACCCCTTGAGCAATCTGTATGCCATAAAAAATCTATCGGTTTTTCAAACAGTTACAGTCGCCACTTAATTCATCGGGGGATATTCCCCATTTATTCCCCACTTTTTTGCCGGGGCCACCATGCCCCAATGTTGGGGAAACCCGCCCCAGGCTGTGCGGTCACAACGGGGCATCCGCTGCCAGCCCCTGCAGACGCCGGTACTGGCGCAGCACGCTGGGCACATAACGCTGGGTTTCGGCGAACGGCGGGATCACGCCGCCACGGCTGAGCACCGCTTGGGGGCCGGCGTTGTAGGCGGCAACGGCAAGGGCGATGTCGTTGTCGAACATGGTCATAAGGCGCTTGAGATATTTGGCCCCGCCCTGGATGTTGGCCTTGGGGTCGTAGACGTTTTTCACGCCCAACTCCCGGGCGGTATCGGGCATCAGCTGCATCAGCCCGCCCGCGCCCTGGGGTGATACGGCGCTGGCGTCGTAGCTGGATTCGGCCTGGATCACCGCGTGCAGCAGCGCCGCCGGCAGCTGGTTGTCGGTGGCCGCCTTTGATACCAGTTCGGCATACGGCCTGGCGGCGATCATCTGCGGCTGCTGATCGAGGCTGGCCACCTTCGCTTCGACATCACGGACCACCCGTTCGTACTGGCGTCCGGGGCGATGGACATTGGACAAGACGAAGTCGCCCTTGGCGTCCCTGGAAACGAATACATCGGCCTGCGCCGTGCCTGCCAGCAGCATCACGCCGAGCAGTCCTGTGGTGAGAGTTTTCATTGTTCTACCTCCCGTGACCGGCCCCCGAAAAATGGGGGTTATGCCCCAATGGCCGGTCGTGTATCAGCCATACGCAAGCACTGTGCCGAAAGCGCAAGTGGCCGTAATACGGGGGTTGCACGGGGATGTCCGGCGCTGGGCCGGGCCTGTGCATGGCAATTGCATAAGCCTTTGTCGCGACCCTTCTGCCGACTGTGTGAGGTCATCATGAAACAGCGTCTGCGTTTCGCCCCGCGTGCTTTTGCCCTTCGAGCCGAGCGCGGGTTCACATTGCTTGAACTGTTGGTGGTGCTGGTGGTGCTGGGGCTGTTGGCCGGCATCGTCGCGCCGAAGTACTTCGCGCAACTGGGCCGCTCCGAAGTGAAGGTGGCCAAGGCGCAAATAGAAGGCCTGGGCAAGGCCCTGGACCTGTACCGCCTGGAGGTCGGCCATTACCCGTCGACCGAGCAGGGTTTGCAGGCACTGGTCACCGCCCCCAGCGACGAAACCCGCTGGACCGGCCCTTACTTGCAGAAAAAACTGCCGCAGGACCCGTGGGGCCGTAACTACACCTACCGCTACCCCGGGGAAAACGGCGAGTACGACCTGCTGTCCATGGGCAAGGACGGCCAACCCGGCGGCGAAGGCGAAAACGCCGAAGTCACCAGCTGGCAATGAGGGGAATGGCGACCATGCGTTTTCACCTCAAGGCGGTAGGCAAGGCCGGTGTGGTTTCAATGACCGTCGAGGCGCCGGGCGACAGCGAAGCCCGGCGCATCGCCGAAGACCAGGGGCTGCGGGTAGTCAGCCTGCACGCCGAGAGGCATTGGCGGGCACTGCGCCTCAAGCAGCGCGAGACCTTCAACCTGGTGCTGTTCAGCCAGGAACTGACCACCCTGCTCAATGCCGGCCTGCCGTTGATCGATGCGCTGGAAAGCCTGGCGGAAAAAGAGAATGCGCCACAGGCCCGCAAGACCCTGAGTGAACTGGTGCGCCTGCTGTATGAAGGCAAATCGTTTTCCCAGGCCTTGGCCCAATTGTCGGCGGTGTTCCCGCCGCTGTACGTGGCATTGGTCCAGTCCAGCGAGAAAACCGGTGCCGTGGGCGATGCGCTGGGTCGTTATGTCAGCTATCGCCAGCGCATGGACGAGGTTCGCCAGAAGATCGTCAGCGCGTCGATCTACCCCATGCTGTTGCTGGTGGTGGGCGGTGGCGTGGTGTTGTTCCTGATGGGGTATGTGGTGCCGCGCTTCAGCCTGGTGTTCGAAGGGCTGGGGTCGAACCTGCCGTGGCTGTCGCAGATCCTGATGAGCAGCGGCATGTTCCTGCACGCCCACCAGGGTGAATTCTTTGGCGCACTGGCGACGATCGTCATCGCCCTCGCCTTCCTCCAGCGCCAACCGGCCTTTCGTCGGGGCCTGGACCGCCTGATCGAAAAACTCCCGGCGGTGCACCAGCGCATCTTCATGTACGAACTGGCGCGTTTCTACCGTTCCCTGGGGATTTTGCTGCAGGGCGGCATACCGCTCGTCACCGCCATGGGCATGGTCCGCAACCTGCTCACTCCCGCCTCCCGATTGCGCCTGGACCAGGCCTGCGAACGGGTGCGCGAGGGGCAATCCTTGTCGACGGCGCTGGAACTCAACCACCTGGTGACCCCGGTGTCCCTGCGCCTGCTGCGCGCCGGCGAGCAGTCCGGCAACCTCGGGCAGATGATGGAGCGCAGCGCCGACTTTTACGACGAAGAAATCAGCCGCTGGATCGAATGGTTCGTACGCCTGTTCGAACCCTTGCTCATGACCTTCATCGGCCTGCTGATCGGGGTGATCGTGATTTTGATGTACATCCCGATTTTCGAGCTGGCTTCAAGCATCCACTGATGCCTCTGGGACGGGCCTGCGCGGGAAGTCGCAGTCTTTTTTCAACATCACAACGAATAAAGCGGCACCTTGGCGTGTTTACCCACTGAATATGGCAGCACGTTGCAATGTTCATCAACGTTCCAACTTGAATTAGAAGACGGAGAACGACATGCACATCAACAAGCTATTACTGGCAGTAGCGATTGGCGCGATCTTATCGGCGTCTACCGTCCTGATTCCGGACAGCCTCTCCGGGGTATCGAGCGCTCAGGCGAAAGAAGGCGGAAGTGGCGGTGGCGGTGGTGGTGGTGGCGGTGGTCACGGTGGTGGCGGCGGCAGTGGGGGCGGCGGTGGCGGTCACGGTGGCGGCGGCAGTGGTGGCGGTGGTGGCGGTCACGGTGGTGGCGGCAGTGGTGGCGGCGGCGGTCACGGTGGAGGCAGCGGTGGCGGTGGCAACGGTGGTGGCCACGGCGGCAGTGGTGGCAGCGGCGGTGGTAATGGCGGTGGCCACGGCGGCAATAGCGCCGGCAGCGGTCATAGCGGCAGCGACCATGCTTCCGGGCATTCCGGCAGCACAGCCTCGAACTCCGGACGCAGCGGCACCCATGCCGAACCGGGTGACGACCATGGCGTGCATCAGGCCGGGCATGACGACAATGGGGTTCACCGCTCCGGCGAGGTAGGCGACGACCACGGCGTGCACCGCTCCGGCGAGGTAGGCGACGACCACGGCGTGCACCGCGCCGGCGAAGTGGGTGACGATCGCGGCCTGCATGCCGCTGGCGAGCCGGGTGACGATCGTGGTGTCCACGTCGGTGGCGAACCGGGTGACGACAAACGCGTCAACTGACGTGCACAAACCCTTGTAGGAGCGAGCCTGCTCGCGAAAAACGTCCAGACAACGCGGGCATTCAGACAGCCCGTGTCATCGTTGACGTCCATCGCGAGCAGGCTCGCTCCTACAAGGGGTTGTGCGAATCGTCCAGGCGCTCGCGCAAAAACTCGATCAACGCCTGCACCGGTCGCGAGGACTGACGATGTTGCGGATACACCGCCGATAACGTCAGCGGTTGCGGTCGAAACTCATCCAGCACCGCCACCAGCCGCCCGTCCTTCAATGCCGAACCGACGATGAACGTCGGCAAATAGGTAATCCCCATCCCGGCAATCGCCGCGTCCTTGAGCAACTCACCATTGTTGACCCGCATCCGTCCCGTAACGTTGACCACCAACGGCTTGCCCTGCCCTTCGAAGCGCCATTGCACCTGACGCCCGTGGCCGTATGGCAGGCAGTCATGCTGGTGCAGATCTTCGGGTTTGAGCGGCGTGCCACGCTCTGCCAGGTAAGCCGGACTGGCGCAGTACACCCGCTGGATGGAGGCGATGCGCCGCGCGATTAGCGTCGAGTCTTCCAGTATTCCGATGCGCAGTGCCAGGTCATAGCCTTCGCCGAGCAGATCCACCGGGCGATCGCTCAAGTCCACCTCCACCGTGACGTCCCGATAGCGCTGCAAAAACTGCGGCAGCAGGCACCCCAGGTGCGCCAGCGCAAACGACAGCGGCGCGCTCACGCGCAAGGTCCCGCGCGGCTCGGTGGTCTGCCCGGCGATGCCCTGCTCCACCTGCTCGACTTCACCCAGCAAGCGCAGGGCCGATTCGTAGTAGCTCTGCCCCAATGGCGTGACATCCAGCCGCCGGGTCGAACGATTGAGCAGCCGCACGCCCAGTCGCTCTTCAAGTTGCATCAAGCGTCGGCTGACAAACTGCTTGGACAGCCCCAGTTGATCGGCGGCGGCCGTGAAGCTGCCGGAGTCCATCACCTGGCAAAAAATACGCATATCTTCGAACGGGTTCATTGTCATGCCTTGATTGACAGTCACCCGCTTTTATAGCGTTTTATTCTCGTTTCGGCACCCTATTCAGGGTCCCACGCAAAAACTGTAGGAGCACGGCTTGCCGGCGATGGCGATTTCATGGACGCCTTCGCCGGCAAGCCGGGCTCCTACAGGTGCGGTGCGGTCTTACTTGGCGGTGAACGTGGTGTAGCTGTTGATCAGGTTACGGTAGTTCGGCAGGCGCTCGGACAGCAGGTTGGCCAGGCCTTCCATATCGTTGCGCCAGTCGCCTTGCAGCTCGCAGGCCACGGAGAACCAGTTCAGCAGATGCGCACCGGCGGCCGACATGCGGGCCCAGGCAGCCTGCTGCACGGTGGTGTTGAAGGTGCCGGAAGCGTCCGTCACCACGAACACTTCAAAACCTTCGGCAATGGCCGACAGGGTCGGGAACGCCACGCACACGTCTGTGACTACACCGGCGATGATCAGTTGCTTGCGACCGGTGGCCTTCACCGCCTTGACGAAATCTTCGTTGTCCCAGGCGTTGATCTGGCCTGGACGGGCAATGAACGGCGCCTCGGGGAATTGAGCCTTGAGCTCCGGCACGATCGGACCATTTGGCCCCTTGTCGAAGCTGGTGGTGAGGATGGTCGGCAGTTTGAAGAACTTGGCGATGTCGCCCAGGGCCAGCACGTTGTTCTTGAATTCGTTGGGCGAGAAATCCTGCACCAGCGAGATCAGGCCGGTCTGGTGATCGACCAGCAGCACAACAGCGTCATCTTTGTTCAAGCGAGAGTACGGAACGTTGCTCATGAAAAAACTCCTTGGTGGATGGTTGTCGCTTGTGGCGCCTGGCCAGGA
The DNA here is from genome assembly GCF_028471945.1 of Pseudomonas sp. WJP1. Taxonomy (NCBI): domain Bacteria; kingdom Pseudomonadati; phylum Pseudomonadota; class Gammaproteobacteria; order Pseudomonadales; family Pseudomonadaceae; genus Pseudomonas; species Pseudomonas sp. WJP1. The sequence continues at coordinate 2,570,680 of NZ_CP110128.1, read as the reverse complement.
GGCCGGCGCTTATTGGTATTCGTCAGAAGGCAAAACACGAGCAGCCGAAGGCGCCCCAGAAACCGGCGAAATCACTGACCGGCGCATTCGACAGGCGTGCCCGCTCATGGCTGTGGGAATGCACCGCACACGGCCCGCTGCACTGGTGAACCTGGGCCTGCAACGGCGAATTCGGCCGCCAATGGCCCGGGACTTTCACCACTGGCGACCAGTCCGGCAGCACCGGCACGCTCGCTGGCCCAAGCTTTTCGAAATCACCGGCGGCGTACACCACCTTGCCGCCGACCACGGTCAGCACCGACTCGATCCACTTGATCGCTTCTTCGTCGACGCTGAAAAAGTCCGCGCTCAATGCCGCCACGTCCGCCAGTTGCCCGACCTTGATCTGGCCTTTCTTGCCCTGCTCGGAGGAGAACCAGGCGCTGCCGTGGGTGAACAGTTCCAGCGCGGTCTGCCGCGACAGGCCCTCGGCGTGTAATGCCAGGCCACCCACGGTGCGACCGCTGACCATCCAGTACAGCGAGGTCCAGGGGTTGTAGCTCGACACCCGCGTGGCGTCGGTACCGGCACCGACCGGCACACCTTCAGCGAGCATGCGTTTGATCGGTGGCGTGGCTTCGGCGGCCTTGGCACCGTAGCGTTCGACGAAATATTCGCCCTGGAACGCCATGCGATCCTGAATCGCGATGCCGCCACCCAACGCCCTCACCCGCTCGATGTTCCGGGGAGTGATGGTTTCGGCATGGTCGAAGAACCACGGCAAACCGTTGAACGGAATGTCTCGGTTGACCTTCTCGAACACGTCGAGCATGCGGCTGATGGATTCGTCGTAGGTGGCGTGCAAACGGAACGGCCAGCGCTGCTCGACCAGGTGGCGCACCACCGGCTCCAGTTCGTCTTCCATGCTTTGTGGCAGGTCCGGACGCGGTTCGAGGAAGTCTTCGAAATCCGCCGCCGAGAACACCAGCATTTCCCCGGCGCCGTTGTGCCGCAGGTAGTCGTCGCCCTGGTGCAACTTGACGCTGCCGGTCCAGTTCTGGAAATCCGCCAGCTCTTCCTTGGGCTTTTGGGTAAACAGGTTGTAGGCGATGCGAATGGTCAGCTGCTGGTCCTTGGCCAACTGCTCGATCACCTGGTAGTCGTCCGGATAATTCTGGAAACCACCGCCGGCATCGATGGCGCTGGTCAGGCCCAGGCGATTGAGTTCGCGCATGAACTGGCGCGTCGAGTTGACCTGATACTCCAGCGGCAACTTCGGCCCCTTGGCCAGGGTCGAGTACAGGATCATCGCGTTGGGGCGCGCCACCAGCATGCCGGTGGGGTTGCCATTGGCATCGCGCACGATCTCGCCACCTGGCGGGTTCGGTGTGTCGCGGGTGTAGCCGGCCACGCGCAAGGCCGCGCGGTTGAGCAAGGCCCGGTCGTACAGGTGCAGGACAAACACCGGGGTGTCCGGCGCGGCCTGGTTGAGTTCTTCGAGGGTCGGCATGCGCTTTTCAGCGAACTGGAATTCGTTCCAGCCCCCCACCACCCGCACCCATTGCGGCGTCGGTGTGCGGTCGGCCTGCTCCTTGAGCATGCGCAGCGCATCGGCCAGCGACGGCACGCCTTCCCAGCGCAGTTCGAGGTTGTAGTTCAAGCCACCACGGATCAGGTGCAAGTGCGAGTCGTTGAGGCCGGGAATCACGCAACGGCCCTTGAGGTCGATCACTTGCGTGCCCGAGCCACGCAACGCCATGGCTTCGGCATCGCTGCCGACCGCGACAAAGCGGCCATCACGGATGGCTACCGCAGTGGCGTGTGGGTTCTCACGGTCGACGGTATGAAATTGGCCATTGAACAGAATCAGATCGGCGTTCATCGCGTTTCCTTGGGCGAAGTGGATGAGGACAGCCAGGGCGCGAACAAGCGCGTCGCCATCGGCATGAACAGGTACACCACCGACAGCACGATGGTCAGGGTGATCAGGAAGGTCGCGACCACGTAATGGGAGAGAAAGGCGTTGAGTTGCAACAACGGCCCCCAGAGCAACGGCACCAACAACGTGTGCGGCAGGATCACCAGCAGCGTGACCACGGCCTGCTTCCAGCGCGGCGCCGGCGAGCCCGACTCGGCCTGCGGGGTAAACCAGAACTCGTTGAGCGGATTGACCTCGGTCTGGTCGCCGTCGGCCAGCATCGGCGTGGCTTCCTTGACCAGCGCCTGGCGTTGCGACGAATCGAGCCAGCGCTGCATTGCGTCGGTAGAGCAAAAGCGCAAGACGCAGGTGTACATATCGAGCCCGGCATTCTTGCCGCGCATCACATCCACGCCCAGGTGCCCCTCCTGCTGTCCGGCGATACTGACAATGTTGCGCAGCCAGGCTTCGTAGGGCACTTCAAAACCGGCCTTGACCCGGTGTTTGATGACCAGGGTCACGACTTCCTCGAAAGGCGAGTCGGGCACGTTGGAATCAGGCATGACGCAGGGCTCCGGCGAGACAATATTGGGGGGCGAACAAACAACCGCAGGGGGTTGATTGCTGGTATTGAGTTGGATGGTGCCGGGGCGGGGAAGGAAAAAATTGGATGTACGTGCTGTTTTTGCGGGGGACGCGAATCCACAGAACGGGACAGGCCCTTGCTCGCAATGGCGGAGTGTCAGCCGATATCACTGTTGAATGACACACTGTCATCGCGAGCAGGCTCACTCCTACAGTAGATCAGGTACAGCCGTAAGAGATTGGTCGGTTGTCAGGCCGCCATCGCTGGCAAGCCAGCTCCCACAGGGGATGGGTACATCTGCCAGATGTTGGTCGGCTGTGAGGCCGCATTCGCGAGCAAGCCCGCTCCCACAGGAGATTGGGTGCATCCAGAAAGGTATAGTCGGCTGTCAGGCCGCCATCGCGAGCAGGCTCACTCCTACAGTGGATCGGCGCACATCCACCCGCTCTTCACCACTCATCAGGCCGAGCGTTAGCTCGCCTTCAGCTTTTGATCTTGATCTTGATCTGCCGGCCCCTTCGGGAGGCTGAGTGGAGGTGTTCATCCGGGGATTGGCGCGCAGCGCCGTTCGACGGAGTCGAACACATCGCATGTAGGTGCCAGCGAAGCCAACCGGAGGGCGATGCCCCCGGATGAATGCCGGAGCGAAGGAACGCCGAGCCCTAGCGAGGGGCCGGACGCTTGGGGCGAGCCTTTTTTTGCTTACTTTTTTTTGGCGTTTGAAAAAAAAGTGAGTCGCCGTAAGGGCGAAACCGCCTGCGGCCGTTACCGCAGCAACGGATATGTACTCAAACAACCAGCAACCTGGTCGGCTACCAGGCCGCCAAGGTCAAGCCGGAACCGCCAAAGGCTCAGACATGAACTGACTGATCCGCGACCGCAACCAGCGCTCCGCCGGATCATTGTCATGCACCCCGCTCCACGCCATCGACAACTGCGCCGCCGCAATCTCGAACGGCGGATCTTCAGCGCGCAATCCACACCCCTCCACCAACGCGCAAGCGGCATAATCGGGCACCGTGGCAATCATCTCGGTGCCGGCGAGCAACGCGCGCAAACCACTGAACTGCGGCACCCCCAACACCACACGGCGGGTGCGGCCAACCTTCGCCAGATCCAGGTCGATATTGCCGCTCAGGTCCCCGGAAAACGAGACCATCGCATGGGGACGCGCACAGTATTCATCCAGGCTCAGCGTCCCCGGTCGCTTGTCACCGCGCAGCACCTTGCAGGGAATATCCCGCAGTTTCTTGCGCTTGGCATTGGCCGGCAGGTCGGTGGTGTAGCTGACGCCCACGGAGATCTCCCCCGACGCCAGCAAGGCCGGCATCAACAGGTAATTGGCCCGGCGTACGACCACGACAATGCCCGGCGCTTCTTCCTGCAGCTTGCTAAGCAGTGGCGGAAACAAGCCGAACTCGGCATCGTCCGACAGGCCAATGCGAAACACATCGCAACTGGTCGCCGGGTCGAATTCCTTGGCCCGACTGACCGCACCGGAAATGGTGTCCATCGCCGGTTGCAGCTCCTTGAGAATCGCCACTGCCCGCGCCGTCGGCTCCATGCTTCTACCGTTGCGCAACAGCAAGGGGTCGTCGAACAGATCGCGCAACCGCCCCAGGGCCGCACTCACGGCCGGCTGGCCCATGAACAGTTTTTCCGCAACGCGGGTCAGGTTCTTCTCGAACATCAAGGCTTCGAAAATCACCAACAGGTTCATGTCGACGCGGCGCAAATCGTTACGGTTCATAGGCACGGTTCCTTTTTGTGTTGAGCCAGGCGCAAGGCAGATTGTGTCTGACTTTACCCAAGACTGCCCGCCCCGGACGAGGAATTAACAACGTTTAACTCGCACGCCAGAGCCCTGGAGTTCAAGAATGAAGCCTACCGACACGGACATTCGCCATGGCTCAGTTGCAGCAAAGCGCCGCCCGCGCGGCAGTCGCGCAAACACAAGGCAAAAGCACCAGCGGCCTCAGCCCGCAGCGTGAACGGTTGGTCAAGCGACTGATCCTCGAGCGCCTCGGCGAAACCCTGCAAGTGACCGAACTGGCCGAGGCCTGTTCGTTGTCGCGCAGTCATTTCTCCCGTGCGTTCAAATGCAGCACCGGTTGTTCGCCCCAGGAATGGATCCGCCAACAACGCATCGCCCGGGCCAAGCTGCTGATCCAGCACACTGACCTGAGCCTGACGCAGATCAGCCTCGAATGCGGCTTCTGCGACCAGGCGCACTTCTGCCACATGTTCACCCGCAGCGAAGGCATCAATCCGTTTGCCTGGCGTTGCCGCACAGTACGTGCCCTCCCCACCTCACCCGCACAAACAATTGCGCAGTAGCCGGCGATGGCGACCTCACGGGCGCCATCGCGACGTACATCAACCCTTGAGGAAGGCCAGCAGATCGGCGTTGAGCTGATCCTTGTGGGTGTCGGTCAAGCCATGGGGCGCGCCAGGGTAGACCTTCAGCTGCGACCCTTTCACCAGCGCTGACGCAGCGATACCCGCGGCCTCGATCGGCACCACCTGGTCGGCGTCGCCGTGCACCACCAGCGTCGGCACGTCGAACTTCTTCAGGTCTTCGGTGAAGTCGGTTTCCGAGAAGGCCTTGATGCAGTCGTAGGCGTTCTTGTGGCCGGCGGTCATGCCCTGCATCCAGAACCAGTCGATCATGCCCTGGGACGGCGTGGCGCCAGGTTGGTTGAAGCCGAAGAACGGGCCGCTGGCGAGGTCCTTGTACAGCTGCGAGCGATCCACCAGCGACGCCTGGCGAATGCCGTCGAACACTTCGATCGGCAGGCCGCCGGGATTGGCGTCGGTCCTGAGCATCAGCGGCGGCACCGAGGAAATCAGCCCGGCCTTGGCCACCCGTTCGGTGCCGTGACGCCCGATATAACGCGCCACTTCGCCGCCACCGGTGGAGAAGCCGAACAGCACGACGTTGTGCAAGTCAAGATGGTCGATCAGTTGCGCCAGGTCATCGGCGTAGGTGTCCATGTCGTTGCCAAACCACGGCTGGCTGGAACGGCCGTGCCCACGGCGGTCGTGGGCGATAACGCGGTAACCCTGGTCGGCCAGGAACAACATCTGCGATTCCCAACTGTCGGCATTGAGCGGCCAACCGTGACTGAAGACGATCGGCTGACCGGTCCCCCAGTCCTTGAAATAGATCTCGGTGCCGTCGCGGGTGGTGAACGTACTCATGGGGCGTGCTCCTTACGTGGGGTTTGAGTCAATCAATCGGATGCGCGGCCCATTCGTTCGGCCAGCCGCGCCACGCGCTCGCCCAGGTGTGCCGCGGTGCAGCGGTCCTCGGCGGGAGGTGCCAGGTCGGGGGACTGTTCGACATTCGACTGGGCCATGGCGCCCAACGAACTGCCCAGCCGGTTCATTTGCCCCTCGAACACGCCCGTGGCGGAGCGTGCGGGCAGCAGGTCGAGGCCAACCCAGATCATCGAATGCTGGGCGGCGAACACCGCCATCTGCAGCAAGGTGTTGAGTTTGTCGCCGCACAGGCAGCCGGAATTGGTAAAGCCGGCCGCCAGTTTGTCGCGCCACGGTTGCGCCAGGTAAAACGCCGCCGTGGCCTCCATGAAGGCCTTGAAGGCCGCCGAAGCGCTGCCCATGTAGGTCGGCGCACCGAAAATGATCGCATCGGCGTGGTGCAGACACGCCCAGTGTTCGTCCACGTCTTCGACGGCAATGAGTTGGCAGGTGCTGCCCACGTGCCGTTGCACACCCTGGGCCACGGCTTCGGCCATGACCCGGGTGTGCCCGTAACCGCTGTGATAGACCACCACCACCTTGCTCATTTCCGGCGTCCTTTGTGGGCGTGAGCTGGCTTCCACACGACCGGTGGAAGTTGAAGAGGCAGAGTTTTGGGCGTAGACCGGACGCACGACGAGTTAAACGTTGTTAATTTTCCCTGGCACGGCAAAAGTCCCGACGGAACGGTTTACCGCGTCCCCGACCAATGTTCACGGGACGCCCGGCTTTACCTGATACTCAACATTCAATGCACTTGAACAACAGTCACCCGCGCAGCGCATTGCACGGCGGCAAAAACCTGAGGAATATGCTCGAAAAGCGCGTTCCAGACGCATGCATGCAGGAGTGACCCGTTGACCTTCGCCCCCGAACAGGCTGTGCATTTCGGCCCCTACAGGATCTACCCCGGACAACGTCTGGTGATGGAATCCGAGCGCCCCCTGCGCCTGGGCCGACGCGCCATGGACATCCTGTTGATCCTGCTGGAACACGCCGGGAAGGTGGTCAGCAAGCAAGACCTGATGGCGCAAATCTGGCCCGACAGCGTGGTGGAAGAGATCAACCTGCGGGTGCACATGGCCGCTCTGCGCAAAGCCCTCGGTGACGGTCAGGCCGGCCAGCGCTACATCGTCACCGTGGCCCAGCGCGGCTACAGCTTTGTTGCGCCGTGTTCGCTGGGACATGCCGGGCAAGGCCCACAAAGCGACACCGTTGAATCGAGTGGCCACAACCTGCCCTTGCGTCGCACCCGCCTGATCGGCCGCCAGGTGCTGGTCGACAGCCTGATGGCGCACCTGCCACGGCAGCGCTTCATCACACTCGTCGGCCCCGGCGGCATCGGCAAGACCACCGTCGCCCTGCGCGTTGCCGAGCAACTGATCGGCCGCTACCGCGACGGCATCCGCCTGCTGGACCTGACGCCGATCAACGATCCGTCGATGATCAGCGGTCATCTGGCGGCCGTGCTGGAACTGTCCCTGCACGACAGCGAACCGATGAACAGCCTCGCCACGTTCCTGCGCGACCGGCATATGTTGCTGGTGATCGACAACTGCGAACACCTGATCGACAGCGTGGCGCTGTTGTGTGAAAGCCTGCTGAGAGGCGCGCCACAGGTGCATATCCTGGCCACCAGCCGCGAGAGCCTGCGCGCCGAGGGTGAATTCGTGCAGCGCCTGGAATCACTGGACTGCCCCCCGCCCATCGCCGTGCTGGACCGCACCCAGGCCCTGGGTTTTTCCGCGCTGCAGCTGTTTGTCGAGCGGGCCATGGCCAACCACGACAACTTTGAGCTGACCGACGCCCAATTGCCGCTGGTGATCGACATCTGCCGGCGCCTGGACGGCATTCCGCTGGCCCTGGAACTGGCGGCTGCGCAAGTCGCGAACCTTGGCCTGCAGGGTTTGCTGACGCAATTGCAGGAACGTTTTCGTCTGCTCACCCACAGCAGCCAGACGACCCTGGGCCGGCATCAGACGCTGCGCACGACGCTGGACTGGAGCTTCAACCTGCTCAATGCCTGCGAACAAACCTGCCTGCGTCGACTGGGCATCTTCCGCGGTGGCTTCACCCTGGAATCGGCAGCGGCGGTGATCGTTGGCGAACACATTGAACCGCGCGAGGTGTTTGGCTCGATCACGCAACTGGTGGCCAAGTCGCTGCTGAACGTGGACGTCGGGGACGAAGAGGTGTTCTACCGCCTGCTCGACACCACCCGCAGTTATGCGCTGGAAAAACTCGAACAGAGCGCTGAACTGCCCGCCACCCGCGACCGCCACGCCCAAAGATGCCTGGCCCTGATGCAGCAGGCTCAGAACGACTGGGAACAGATTCCCACCGGGCAGTGGATCGAACGTTATGCCCGCGGCTTGCAAGACATCCGTGCGGCGCTCGACTGGGGGCTGTCCGCGTCAGGGCCGCATGCGCTGGCCATCCGCCTGACCGCGACGTCCACGCCGCTGTGGCAGGAACTGTCGCTGCTCAACGAGTACGGCGGTTATGTGCGCAAGGCCCTGACGCTGCTCGATGCAGCGCCAGAACCCTGCCCACAACTGAAAATGCTGCTGAAACTGGCCCTGGGCAGCACCTGTTACCACGCCCAGGGCGGCACTGCCGAAACCATCGAAGCCTTCGTCAGCGCCCGGGCCCTTGCCAATCAGTGCAACGACGTGGCCGGACAATTGCGCGCCGTTTCCGGGCACCTGGCGGTCAACCTCAGTTGCGGCCATTATCAAATGGCCCTGGAACAGAGCGAGCAATTCGACCGACTGGGGCTGCATCGCGACGCGGCGCTGTCCTTGAGCACCCATCGCTTGCGCGTGCTGACCCTGCACTTTGCCGGCGATCAGCAACGGGCGCGGATGAACGCCGAAGAGGTGATCCAGCGCATGGCCCACAGCGGCCATCTCAACCGCTTCACCCACGGGTTTGGCGTGCAGTACGACCAGAGCGTGGCGGCCCTGACCATCCTTGCCCGCATCCTCTGGGTCCAGGGCCAACCCGAGCAAGCCTGGCGTACGGCCCGGCAGGCGCTGGACGTTGCGCTGCAGATCAACCATGGCACATCGATCTGCTACACCCTGGCGCTGTCGGGTTGCCTGATCGCCCATTACAACGGCGACGGCCAAACCGCTCGCGAACTCTTGCGCCTGTTGCTGGAACAAGCGCAGAAACACTCGGTGCTGCTGTTCTACACCTGGGCGCGCCACTATGCGCAGGTCATCGACAGTGCCGAGGCCCCTGCGCTGCCTCGCCCGGGTGTGGGTCTGATCAAGGAAATCATGGTCACCCTCGACAGCGGCCTGGTCGATGACGATTTGCTGCAACGCGCCGAGACCGGCGTGGCAGGCTGGAGCACCGCGGAGATTCTGCGGGCCAGGGCCAATGCTTTGCTGGCTGCCGAGTGCCCGGTAAAAAACTGTGCCGCCGAGACCCTGTTGATCAAGGCACTCAACGTGGCAAAAGCCCAGGGCGCCCTGGCCTGGGAGCTGCGCAGCGCCACCTCGCTGGCGCGGCTTTGGCAGCGCCAGGGCCGCTACCGCCAAGCCCGGGAGCTGCTGTCGCCGATCTACCAGCGGTTTACCGAAGGCCATGCCACGCCGGACCTGGTCGCTGTGCAGCGGTTACTCGGCGAGCTGCAGGCTCACCTGCCTGGCTGAAGGTCGGCGGGTATGACTGACGTAGCCGGCGTAGCGCATTTCGAAGGTGCGCAACGCCCCGCTCTGTTCGAGTTTTTCCAGGGCATAACAGCGTGTCGTGTTGAGGAAGCGATAGCGGGTCACGCCGCGGACCAGCTCCAGCGACAGCAGCGATTTATGCGCCAGGCCTTCCATGACGCCGGCCAGACTGGACGGCGGCAGCATCGCGCAACTGATCACGGCCATCGCCGCGTCCATTGTGAACGCCGACTTGAACACCGCCAGACGCTGCAACACCGTTTGCTCCATCGGTGTCAGCCGCTCATAGCTCCAGTCCAGGGCCGCCTTCAGGGTCTGGTGCCGCGGGACTGCCGTGCGTCGCCCCTGGGTCAGCATCTGAAAGCAGTTATCCAGTTGCGCTTGCATTCCCACCAGCGCCAGCGCATCGATCTGCGCCGCCGCCAGCTCGATGGCCAAGGGCAAACCATCGAGTCGCCGACAGATTTCGCGCACGGCCTTGAGGTCCTGCTCACGCAGGGCAAATCCTTGCTGGCGGGCGCGGGCACGGCTGACGAACAACTGCACCGCCGAATAGCCCATGAATTCATCGAGACTGCACAATGCCGACGCGGGTGGTACCAGCAACGGCGGCAAAGGCAGGAGTGTTTCGTCGCTGGCTCGCAGCGGTTCACGGCTGGTGACGAGAATCGACAAGCGAGGTGCCGAATTCAGCAGCGCCTCGACCAGTGTCCGGCAACCTTCAAGCAGGTGTTCGCAATTGTCGAAAACCAGCAATGCATGCCATTGTCCCAACGCGTCCAGGGGCGTGCCGATGCCCAGCTGCAAGGTGCGCTTCAGATGATCGACCAGCTGCGCCGGGTCATCGATCATCGCCAGATCCACCCGCCACACGCCATCGCGATAGTGCTGCAACAGCAATTCGGCGACTCGCAGGGCAACGGTGGTCTTGCCGATGCCACAGGGCCCGACCAGGGTCATGCAACGGCGCACCGGCAACTGCCGCACCAGGCTGCCGACGATGGCATCGCGACCGGTGACGGGCGTGAGTCGCGCCGGCAGATTGTGTGGAGGAGCCGCAACGGCGTCGCGGGTCAAAGGCGTAAGCTCCATCGCCTGGCGCACCGGCGCGACAAAGCTGTAGCCACGCTCGGGAACAGTGGCGATGTAGCAATGCCCGTCCTGCCCATCACGAAATGCCCGACGCAGCGCCGCAATATGCACGCGCAAGTTGATTTCCTCGACCACCGACCTCGGCCAGACCCGGGCAATCAGCTCGCCCTTGCTGACCACCGAGCCTGCATGCTCGAGCAGCACCTGCAAGATATCCAGTGCGCGCCCGCCCAGGCGCAACGGTTGATCACCTTCCAACACCAGTCGTTGATGGAGGTGGAACGCGTAGGGGCCGAAGTGCAGCACCGTGTCGCTGGTTGGGTTTGTAAGGCTGTTCATCCACGTTCACCCGCTGGAAACCTGCCCGGCACGTGAGGCCATCCAGGCTCCGTACCTTCCTTGCAATGAGTTCAGCGGTATCTTGGCAGGCCCGGGTGACGGTACAACAGCCACGTGGGGAGCGTCACGGCCATTAGGGTGCGCACTACGGACATGGGCGCTAGCTGAATTGTTCGCGGTACTGGCTCGGGGTCAGGCCGAGCTTTTCAGCGAACAGGAAACGCATGTGGCGCACGCTGCCAAAGCCGCTTTTGAACGCCACGGTCTTGAGCGGCAAGTCACCGGTTTCAAGCAGGTTCCTGGCGCAGTCGATGCGTGCGCTTTGCAGGAACTCCATGGGTGTCATGTTCACTTCCCGGGCAAAGACCCTGGCGAAATGCCGCGGGCTCATGTTGGCGAGGCCAGCCATGCGTTCAATGCTGAAGGTTTCGTCCAGGTGTTCGAGCACATGGTTCTGCACCCGGGTGATGGCCGTTTCATGGGGGGCCACCGCCGCCATCAACGGGCTGAACTGCGCCTGGCCACCCTGGCGTTTCATGACTACCAACAACACCTTGGCCACGTCCTGGGCGACCTTCTTGCCATGGTCCTGGGCGACTACCGCCAGCGCCAGGTCAATGCCGGCGGTGACGCCGCCGGAAGTGATGAGGTTGCGGTCCTCGACGTAAATCCGGTCGGTCTCAACCGTCGCCCTGGGGAATGCCTTGATCAGGCGTTCGGTGTAATGCCAGTGGGTAGTCACGCGATAGCCGTCGAGCAAACCGGCGTGCCCCAGCACAAACGCTCCGGTGCAGATCGAGCCATAGGCCTTCGATCGACTGACGTTGCGCTTGAGCCACTCGAGCAAGGGCGGATGTTTTTCGTTGTAGGCACCGGGACCACCGGGTACCAGCAACAAATCGAAGCCATCACAGGCCTGCTCGACAGGAAGGTCCGCCTGCACCTTCACGCCATTGGACGCCCGCAGTGCGCCGGGCTCGGTGCCAATGGTCGTCAGCACGTAGTGGTCGGCGGGCTTGAGATAACGATTGGCAATGGAAAACACCTCCATGGGCCCGGCCATGTCGAGCAGGAGAAAGTCGGGGAACAACACCATTGCTACGGTTTTCATGGGTTCAAAATCACTGGAATCAAAAAAGGAATGCTTACACCGCCCCCTGTAGGAGTGAGCCTGCTCGCGATAGCGGTCTAACCGTCACATTCATCGTGGAATGTGACATCGCTTCGCGAGCAGGCTCGCTCCCACAAGGTCAATGCTGTGCAGTATGCCGAAGTGTGGACCGAGCGTCGTCCGTACATTACTGTCAACCTGAAGGAGACAGTATTTCAGTTTTCATCTACTTATTGCATCAATCGATTAACATTAACCTTCTCCTCACTCGGACGAATCAACGTCCCCACAGGAGATTTCATCATGCTGACCCTTCGCAAAGCATCGGATCGTGGCCTGGCCAATCACGGTTGGCTGAAGTCGTTCCATACCTTTTCCTTCGCCAGCTACCGCAACCCGAAAGAACAGGGTTTTTCCGATCTGCTGGTGATCAACGATGACCGCGTGGCCGCCGGCAAAGGCTTCGGCCAGCACCCGCACCGCGACATGGAGATTTTCTCCTATGTGCTCGAGGGCGCGCTGGAACACAAGGACACCCTGGGAACCGGCTCGGTGATCCGTCCTGGCGATGTGCAGTTGATGAGCGCCGGCAGCGGCGTGGCGCACAGCGAGTACAACCACTCGGACTCGCGGCCCGTGCACTTCCTGCAAATCTGGATCGTCCCGGACGTCAGCGGTGCCAAGCCCCGCTATCAGCAAGAACATTTCAGCACCCAGAAGAAACGCGGTCGCCTGCAATTGATCATCTCCCCCGACGGCGCCCAGGGCTCGCTGAAAGTGCGCCAGGATGCACGGGTGTATGCCGGCCTGATCGATGGCAAGGAAAGTGCCACGCTGGAACTGGCGGCCAATCGCTATGCCTACGTGCATGTGGCTCGCGGTCGCGTCGAACTCAACGGCGTGCCGATGCAGGAAGGCGACGGTGTGCGGATTCGCGAAGAACAGCTGCTGACCTTGAACAATGGGGTGGATGCTGAAGTACTGGTGTTCGACCTGCGGCCGCAAGAGCTGCCGGAAATGCCGTAATCTCACGCCGATACATTGGCCCCGGAAAACCCTTCGACAATCTCCTCGATCACCACACGGACCCTCGCGGTATGTCGAAGGTCCGCGTGGGTCACCAGCCACACGTCATACGGCAACGTCCGCGTGCGCTCCGGCCACAGTCGGACCAGCCCATCTTTCTGCCCGACGTACACCGAAATTTCCCCGATCCCGATCCCCTCGGCAATGGATCGCCGCACCAGCAGGCTGGAATTCAGGCTCGCGGCGATCCGCCCGCGCACCACAGGTTCGTTGACCAGCGTCATGTCCTTGCCAGCCTGCAAATACGGCTGATACACCACCAGGTCGTGCCCTTCGAATGCCGACCCCGGCTCGGGTATACCGTGGGCATCCACATAGGCTCGCGAGGCGAACAGGCCCACCGGCCAACGGGCGATTCGCCGGGCGATGAGGTCCGGGTTGTCCGGCCGGGTATTGCGCACGGCGATGTCGGCTTCGCGCTTGGCCAGGCTGAGGATTTGTGTCGAAGCGTCCAATTGCACCCGCACGTCGGGGTGACGTTGATGCAGGCGAGCGACGGCCGGGATCAGGAAGTCGATGGCCAGTGAGTCGGTGGTGGTCACGCGCACCGTGCCCGTCAGCCGGTCATCGAGGCCCTGGATACGCCGCTGCAGTTCCAGCGCCGAATGCTCCATCTTCTCGACCGCGCGCATGGCCGCTTCGCCCACGGCGGTCAGCGCATACCCGTCGGAGGTACGCAGGAACAGCGTGGCGCTCAACGATTTTTCCAGCGCAGTGATGCGCCGACCGACCGTGGCCTGATCGACACCCAACACCCGCGCGGCACCGCGCAGCGTTGACTCGCGGCAGACCGCGAGAAATACCCGTGCGTCATCCCAATTCATGGGCTTCTCCCTCCGATGCATTTACGCATCACCATAACGCGAATTCGCTGCGTAAGTGCATCAGTAAAGGTGGTTAAGCTGTTCACCAGTGAAAAACTAGCAGGAGAGCATCCATGCCCAGTCCCTCGAACACCCCACGCAACGCGTTCTGGCTGCCGATCCTTGCCGGCCTGTGCGCCAGCCTGGTCAGCATTGGCCTGGCGCGTTTTGCCTATACGCCGCTGATCCCCTCGCTGATCCAGGCCCACTGGTTTTCCGCCGGCGACGTGGTGTACCTCGGCGCCGCAAACCTGGTGGGCTACCTGGTCGGGGCACTGATCGGCCATCCGTTGGCCCGTCGCACGTCCAACAAAACCGCGCTGCGCCTGATGATGCTGGCGGTCACCCTGTCGTTCTTCGCCTGCGCTTTTCCCTTGTCCATGAGCTGGTTCTTCGGCTGGCGCTTGCTCTCGGGCGTTGCCGGCGGCGCGATCATGGTGCTGGTGGCGGCTACGGTACTGCCCCATGTGCCGGCCTCACGCAAAGGCCTGGCCAGTGGTGCGATCTTTCTCGGCATAGGGCTGGGTATCGCCGGGTCGGGAACGATCGTCCCGCCGCTGTTGAGTCTGGGCCTGCAGCAAACCTGGTTGGGCCTCGGCTTGCTGGCACTGGTCCTGACCGCCATCAGCTGGTTTGGCTGGCCGTCGGCGGCACCCCAGGCCACGATGACCGCGACAACCCACACCACGCCGACCCGCACCCACCCGGGTGTCTACCTGCTGTTCGCCCAATACGCACTCATGGCCGCGGGGCTGGTGCCGGCCATGGTGTTCCTGGTGGATTACGTGGCGCGCGGCCTCGGCGCCGGGCAACACATCGGCGCGCTGATCTGGGTGATGTACGGCCTCGGCGCGATTATCGGGCCGGTGAGCTATGGTTTTCTTGCGGATCAACTGGGCGCGAAGCCGAGTATCCGCCTGGTGCTGGTGGTGCAGGCGATTGCCGTGGCCCTGCTGTCGGTCTCCAGCTCCTTCGCGACATTGGCTGTGCTGGCACTGATCCTCGGCTCGTTCCCACCGGGCATCGTGCCGTTGGCATTGGCGCGGGTTCACGAACTGGTCCCCGGGCATCATCAGCAACAGGTGGTGTGGAGTCGCGCCACGGTGTCCTTCGCCACCTTCCAGGCCATTTCCGGGTTCGCTTATTCGGCCCTGTTCAATGCCAGCGGCGGCCACCATGGACTGATGTTCGTGATTGCGGCCGGGGCGATTGTCGTGGCGTTGTTGCTGGAGTTGGCCGCGCGCTTGATGAATCGACCTGACCCTCTGGTTCAGGCCAGTTGCCCATGAAGCTCAAAAGATTCTCGAAACAGGAATATGAAATGAATTTGCCTAAAGACATGACCCTGATTGAAATCACCCAACCGGGTGGCCCTGAAGTCCTGCAACCGCGCCAGGTGGCAGTGCCCACGGCGGGGGTCGGTGAAGTGCTGATCCGCGTGCACGCCGCCGGGGTCAATCGCCCCGACGTGATCCAGCGCGCCGGCAAGTACCCGATGAAACCCGGCATGAACCCGATTCCGGGGCTGGAAGTGGCCGGTGAAGTGGTCGCCGTGGGCGCGAACGTCAGCGACTTTATCGTCGGCGACAAGGTCTGTGCGCTGACCAATGGCGGCGGCTATGCCCAGTACTGCGTAGTCCCGGCCAGCCAGGCCCTGCCGATACCCGAAGGCATGGACTGGGTGCAGGCGGCGGCGGTGCCGGAGACCTTCTTTACCGTGTGGGCCAATCTGTTCGACATGGGCGGCGCCAGCAAGGGCCAGCACGCGCTGATCCACGGCGGCACCAGCGGCATCGGCACCACCGCGTTGATGTTGTGCCGCGAATTCGGCATCAAGGCATTCGCCACCGCGGGCAGTGAGCAAAAGTGCGCGGTCATCCGCCAATTGGGCGCCGAAGCGATCAACTATCGCGATCAGGACTTCGTCCAGGTCATCCAGGAAAAAACCGCCGGCAAGGGCGTCAATGTCATCCTCGACATCATGGGCGGTTCGTACCTGAACCAGAACATCGCGGCATTGGGCATGGAAGGTCGGCTGGTGATGCTGGGCTTCCTCGGCGGCGCTTTCGCCAAGGAGGTCGACCTGTTGGCGATCCTGGGCAAACGCGCCACGATCACCGGGTCGTTGTTGCGTGCCCGCACCCGGGAAGAAAAAGCCTCGATCGCCGAACAGTTGCGCGAATACGTATGGCCGGTGCTCGCGGCCGGGCGTTGCCTGCCGATGATCGACCAGGTTTACGCGCTCACCGAGGCGGCGCAGGCACATGCGCGGATGGAGGCCGGCGACCACATCGGCAAGATCGTGCTGCGCGTGGACTAAAGAGCCGAGCAAAAAACCTGTAGGAGTGAGCCCTGCTCGCGATGGCGGAGTGTCAGACAACATCGATGTCGACTGACACACCGCCATCGTCGGAACGCCGCCCGGAGCCGGGCTCACTTCCACAAGTCGCATTTTTCCCCATCCCGCGGGCGCATCTGTTAAAACGCGGACTTCATGTCCGTACCGGTGAGCCACCCGATGCCCTCTGCCCTCCTCACCCGTCTGCGCCTGCGCTGGCTGCCGCTACTGTGCATGGCCGCGCTGATCGTCGGCCTGCCGGTGGGTTGCGGCGCACTCCAGTACAAAGAGCGCGAGCTGCTGTTTCGCGTCGAACCGGGCACGGCCGGCTGGTATCGCGGTTTGCCTCGGGATGTGCAGGAGTTCGACATCAAGCCCGCCGATTTCAAGGCCGGGCAAAACCTGCATGCCTGGTGGTGGCCGGCTGCGCGCCGCGACGCGCCGTCGATCCTCTACCTGCATGGCGTGCGCTGGAACCTGACTGGCCAGGCCTTTCGCATCGAGCAGTTGCGGGCCATGGGCTATTCAGTGCTGGCGATTGACTATCGCGGGTTCGGACAGAGCCAGGGTGATTTGCCCTCGGAAGCCAGCGTTTACGAAGATGCCCGGGCCGCCTGGGAACGTTTCACAACGATGCAACCGGACGCCAGCAAACGGCTGATCTACGGCCACTCCCTGGGCGGTGCGGTGGCCATCGACCTGGCGGCGGACCTGGCCGCCCAGGCGAAAAAGGCAAAAAGCCCGGTCCCGGTGCGCGGCCTGGTGATCGAGTCCACCTTCACCTCCCTTGGCGATGCCGTCACCGAAGTGGCGGGCAACAACTTGCCGGTAAACTGGCTACCGGTACGCTGGTTGCTGTCGCAGAAGTTCGACTCCATCGACAAGATCGTCGACATCGACATGCCATTGCTGGTGGTCCATGGCCTGGCCGATCAGTTCATGCCGTCGCGGTTCAGCCAGCAGTTGTTCAATGCGGCCAACGAACCCAAGCGCCTGTTGCTGATACCCGGCGGCACGCACAACAACAGCATGAGCCTGGGCGGCAGCCAGTATCGCCAGGCACTGGAAGGCCTGATGCGGGCAAGACCGCAGATCGCCGGGCCGACGACTTCACGGGGCGACCAGGATTCCTGAGGATTATCGATAGCCCCGCGCCTGCAGGTCGAACAACTGCGCATAACGCCCGCCTGCCGTGACCAGCGTGGCATGATCGCCGCGTTCAAGGATGCGGCCTTGATCCAGCACGATGATGTGGTCGGCGTTGCGCACGCTGGAAAAACGGTGGGATATCAGCAGGGTCATGCGGCCTTGGGTGTGCTGGCTGAAATGCTCGAACACCGCCGCTTCCGCCGCCGGGTCGAGTGCCGAGGTCGGCTCGTCGAGGATCAGGATATCGGCGTCGCGGCGCATGTAGGCCCGCGACAGGGCGATTTTCTGCCACTGCCCGCCAGACAGCTCCAGCCCACCGGCAAACCAGCGCCCCAACTGCGTGGCGTAGCCGCGATCGAGCCGCTCGATGAACGGCGCGGCCATACCTTCGGCGGCGGCTTGCTGCCAGCGCTGCTCATCCTTGAACGCCAGTGTGTCGCCCACGCCGATGTTCTCGCCTACGGAGAACTGGTAGCGAATATAGTCCTGGAAGATCACCCCAATTCGCCGGCGCAGTGCATCTTCCTCCCAGGCCTGCAGATCGCTGCCGTCCAGCAGGATGCGGCCTTGATCGGGACGGTACAGCCGGGTCAACAGCTTGATCAGCGTGGTCTTGCCCGAACCGTTCTCCCCCACCAGCGCCACACTGTGCCCGGGCACCAGGTGCAGGTCGATGCCTGTCAGTGCAGCGCGACTGGCACCCGGGTAACGGAAGCCAACGTTCTCGAAGCGCAAGCCATCACTAGGCACCGCGCCCACCGTCAGATGGCCGGTGTCGGCAACCACGGGTTCGGCCAGGTATTCATAGAGGCTCGACAGGTAGAGGCCATCCTCGTACAGACCGCTGATGGCGCTCAGGCTGCTGCTCACCGCCGCCTGTCCCTGCTTGAACAACACCAGGTACATGGTCATCTGGCCGAGGCTGATGCTGCCGTGGACGGCATCGACCACCACCCAGGCATAAGCCAGGTAGAACGCTGCGGTGCCGAGCAGGCCGAGGACAAATCCCCAGCCATCGCGACGCAGGGTCAGCCGCCGGTCCTCGGCATAAAGTTTGGCAAAGGTGTCGCGGTAACGCTGCAACAGCAGCGGCGCGAAACCGAACAGCTTGACCTCCTTGATATAGCCCTCGTGGGAAAGTAGCGTCTCGATGTAGTTCTGTTGCCGACTCTCCGGCGCGCGGCGGGTAAACAGGCGAAAGGCATCGCCGGAAAAGTGCGCCTCGGCAAAAAATACCGGCAACGCGCCGACCACCAGCAACACCAGCGCCCAGGGCGAAAAATGCACCAACAGCACACCGAAGCTGATCAACACGATCATGTTCTGGATCAGCCCCAGCGACTTCATCACCAACGCCAACGGCCGGGTCGAGGCTTCGCGGCGAACCCGCACCAGCTTGTCGTAGAACTCCGAATTCTCGAACTGCACCAGCGATAACGTCTGGGCCTTTTCCAGAATCATCGTGTTGACCTTCTGCCCCAGCTGCACCCGCAACAGCGACTGCTGTACCGACAGCGCCCGCTGGGCGCCGGACAGCAAGGCCAGCACACCCGCCTCCAGCAGCACATAGCGCACCACCGGCCACAACGGCGCACTGCCCTGCTGCGCGTGCAATTGCATGGCGAAAACCACGGCGTCGACGATGCGCTGGCCCAGCCACGCCGCCAGCGCCGGAAGCACACCGGCAATCAGCGTTGCCAGCACCAGGCCGAGGAACAAACCGCGTGAGGTGCCCCAGACCAGCAGCAAGGCACGCCGCGACTGGTCGAGTAACGAAGTGAAGCGGGCAAAAACCGGGCTCACGCCAAAGGCTCCGCCGGGTCGAGCCGTTCCCCCTGAAACCGCGCCCGATACCGTCCCGGACTCTCCCCCGTCCACTTCTTGAACGCCCGGTGGAACGCACTCGGCTCCTGGAAACCCAGTTGTTCGGCGATATCGCCGATGCTGGCCTGGCTCTCGCGCAACTGTTCGAATGCCACCGCGCGTCGTACTTCGTCTTTGATCTCCTGATAGGAACAGCCTTCGCGCTCCAGTTTGCGGCGGAAGGTGCTGGGGCTCAGGTGCTGTTCGAGGGCAAAGGCCTGCAGGGTCGGCCACTGGCTGTAGTGGGTGTTGCGCAAGCGTTGGTGTACCTGGGAAGCCAGGCCGTGCTGGTTGCGAAAGCGGATCACCAGCCATTGTGGCGCGGTGCGCAGGAACACTTTGAGCGACGCCAGGTCCTGGACCACCGGCAGGCGCAGGTAATGGCTGGCGAACTCGATTTCGGTGCGCTCGGCGCCAAAGGTCAGGTTCGGCCCCCAGAGCAGACGGTCGTCGCTGAGTGACAGGCGTGCATGGCGAAAGTCCGCGCGGTCGATCGGGATGCGCCTTCCGCCCAGCCAGCAGAGCAGGCTGATCATCAACACCAGGAACGTCTCTTCGCCGAAACGGCTGACGTCTTCGTTGACCGCCTGGCTGTCCAGGCTGATGACCGCCCGTTTGCCGCGCACGGTCAGCGTGCCGCGAAAGTCCTGGAGGAACAGGGCGAAGTTGGCCAGGCACTGGCGCATGGCCTTGTGCAGGTCGGGCTCCTGAATCAAGGCGCGGCAAATCAGGGCGAATGCGCCCGGCGGCATGCCATGGGAGTCGAGCCCAAAGAACTCGTCATTCAGCTCGCGGATCTGAATCAGCCACAACGCCGCAAAAGCATTGGCCGACACCCGCGCCGTGGGGTCCTGCATCAGCGCCGGATCGATTCCGGCCTGTTCCAGCACAGCCCGTACACGCTGTGGATCGTCTCCCAGCCCGTGGATCATCGCCTGCACGAAGTAGGCGGCTACCGAGTCCTTTTCCCGCATGCGAACGCTTCGCTCCCCATCACCCGAAATGGCAAAAAACATCAGTGCCGTTGAACAGTTTCGGCATAGGCCAACCACCGTGCCGGCTCTAGACTCGTGGCAATAGTACGCTTTCGGCCATCACGGCGGCCAAGGTATCGCAGGGTTTATCGAAAGGACGGCAACATGAATCTGCAAAACATTGGCGTGATCGGCGCCGGCACCATGGGCAACGGCATCGCGCAAGTCTGCGCCCTGGCCGGTTTCAACGTGACCCTGCTGGACATCAGCGAGGTTGCCCTGCAAAAAGCCCTCGCCACCGTCGGCAAGAACCTGGACCGCCAGGTCGCCAAGGAAACCCTGAGCGCCGAACAAAAAAACGCCGCCCTCGACAAGATCCGCACCAGCACCGACTACAGCAGCCTGCACGATGCGCAATTGGTGATCGAAGCCGCCACCGAGAACCTCGACCTGAAACTGCGGGTGCTGCAGCAGATCGCCGCGCAGGTCGGCGCCGAGTGCGTGATCGCCTCCAACACTTCGTCGCTGTCGATCACCCAGCTGGCGGCCAGTGTCAGCCAGCCTGAACGCTTCATCGGCCTGCACTTCTTCAACCCGGTGCCGGTGATGGGCCTGATCGAAGTCATTCGCGGCCTGCAAACCAGCGATACCACCCACGCCCTGGCGCTGGACATGGCGACCCGCCTAGGCAAAACCGCGATCACCGCCGGCAACCGCCCGGGGTTCGTGGTCAACCGGATCCTGGTACCGATGATCAACGAAGCGATCCTGGTCTTGCAGGAAGGCCTGGCCAGTGCCGAGGACATCGACGCCGGCATGCGCCTGGGCTGCAACCAGCCTATCGGCCCGCTGGCCCTGGCGGACCTGATCGGCCTGGATACGCTGCTGGCGATCCTTCAAGCCTTCTACGACGGCTTCAACGACAGCAAATACCGCCCAGCGCCATTGCTCAAGGAAATGGTCGCCGCCGGTTACCTGGGACGCAAGACGGGGCGCGGCTTCCATGCCTATGCCTGAGCGTTGCTCGCGTTTCGCCGAATACCGGGACAAGGTGCTGGAGCTGTTCGCCAGCAAGGGTTTCGGTCAGGTTGGCATGCGTGAGCTCGCCACGTGCCTGGGGCTGTCCCCAGGCTCGCTGTATCACCATTACCCGAGCAAACAGCACCTGCTGCTGGATTTGATCGAAGAATTCTACGAAGAGTTGCTGGCCACGCTGGGGCGCATCAAGCAACAGGCGCCGGCCAAACGCGACCGCATCAACGGACTGATCCGCGCACACCTGAACCTGCATCGCGAGATGCCCTGGCATTTTCGCCTGGTGGAACGCGACAGCGATTGCCTGAACGAAGAGCAACAGGCACGGGTTCGACAGTTGCGCGAGCAGTACGAACGCCAATTGATGGTGATCCTCGGCGCCCGGTCGAGGTTCAGTGAGTCGGGGCTTCTGGCGGCCGGTCATGCCATCGCCGCCTTGCTCAACAGCGCTCCCTGCTGGCTGACCGTCCATTCGCTGGACGAAAGCGAGCACGATGAACTGCTGGAAAACATGGTCGGCGGCGCCATCGAGCGCTTGCTGGCGCCACGGCGCACGGGCGAGGCTATAAGCCTGGCGCGCCCTATCGAGAAAATATCTAAAAATACCCAGGCTCCCGCCGCGATTTAGCGCTTTGCTTGCCCAGTCGATGCCGTCGGAATTCGCGCTTGAACCAAGCGTCCAATCCGGTGTGTACCTTCCACTGACCGGGAGCGCAATCATGAAAATCAATCCCTACCTGATCTTCAATGGCGACTGCAAAGCCGCGTTCACCTTCTATGCCGAAAGCCTCAAGGGGCAGATCGAAGCCATGCTGACCTTCGGCGAAACCCCTGCCGCCGAGCATGTCCCCAAGGATCTGCACAATCTGATCATCCACACCCGCCTGGCCGTGGGCGACCAGGCGATCATGGGCTCGGACACCACCCCTGACCGCCCCACCGACGAGATGAGCGGCTGTTCGATTTCGCTGAATGTCGACAGCATCAAGGAGGCTGAACAGGTGTTTTCAGCCCTGGCCGAAGGCGGCCAGGTACAAATGCCGCTCGAGGCCACTTTCTGGGCCGCGCGTTTCGGCATGTTGGTCGACCGCTTTGGCGTGTCGTGGATGATCAACTGCGAGAAGGACCAGTAACAGAGCGCGTGCAACGACACTGTTCAAGCCTGAGCTGGAACGGTCGTGCATTCTGGAAACTCCCGGGCCGTCTGCTACCGTCAACAAGCCACCCCCGTGGCAGCGGCCCTTCGGAGGACACCACCATGCAAACCCATGACGCGTCATGGTCCACCCGTTTCAAACTGTCGCTGCTGGCGGGAGGGCTCGCCGCCGCCCTGCTGGCACTCAGCGGTTGCGCGACAGTCGATGCCCAGACCACCGCCTACGTCGGCGTGGAACATCCCGCACCGACCCTGCCCAGTGAAGTCGTGGTGCTGCGCTCCGAGCCCCTTCGCCCGCACATTCGACTGGGGGAAATTCTGATCGACGCCAGCGTCGACCCCGCCCCGCCTATTACCGAGGTCGAACAGAAACTGCGGGAAGAATCCGCCAAGCTCGGTGGCGATGCCGTGGTAGTGGTCTATGACCATATCCAGCCGGTAGGTGCCTACCTCAACGGGCCGCTATGGGCTCGCGACGTACAGACCGTCAATGGCCGCAAACTCAAAGGGATCGTGATCAAGTACAAAATTTGAGACGCTGGATTTTCCGTTGGAAGTGACAACGCGGGGCACCGTTTCCCCGCGAGTCACTGGGCGCATTTGTGCCCGCGTACCACCCTGCTTCACCCCTCCCTGGATCCGCTAAAACCTGCTACTGCCATCCTGCCAGCCTGAGCGGTTGCACTTCAGGCTTCCCCGATTTCGTCCTGCCGATAGTGACAGTGCAGGCATGCAATTTTTCGTCGCGCACTGATATGTTTTTTTTCATTTGTTTGATTAATGAAATTTTATGTGCCATTTATAGCCTAGAGAATCCCGGGAACGGTTGCCCTCGCCAGATCGGACGGCCGTTCCCCGCAGCACCCAAACACCTCATCCAGGGAGTCAACAATATGAACAAGACAGAACTTCTAGGTGCTCTGGCACTGTGCGCCGCAAGCCTGCTGGCACATGCCGACGAGGACAGCCTGCGCATCGGTATCGAAGCCGCCTACCCGCCCTTCTCCTTCAAGACGCCAGAGGGCAACGTCAGTGGTTTCGATTACGACATCGGCAACGCGCTGTGCGAAGAAATGAAGGTCAAATGCGAGTGGGTCATCCAGGAATTCGACGGCATGATCCCGTCGCTGAAAGTGCGCAAGATCGATGCGGTGCTGTCGTCGATGTCGATCACTGACGACCGCATGAAGTCGGTCGACTTCAGCAAAAAGTACTACCACACGCCGGGCAAGTTCGCGATGAAGGCCGGCAACGTGATCAACGACCCGCTGGTCGATCTCAAGGGCAGGAAAGTTGGCGTCCAGCGTTCTTCGACCTATGACCGCTTCGCCACTGAGCAGCTTGAGCAGGCCGGCGTCTCGATCGTTCGCTACTCCTCACAGAATGAAGCCTTTCTCGACCTGGCGGCGGGTCGCCTGGATGCCACGCTCGCCGACATCGTCAACACCGATGAGAGCTTTATCAAGACGCCCCTGGGCAAGGGCTTTGCGCTGGTCGGGCCCGACATCAACGACCCCAAATACTTCGGCAGGGGCGCCGGGATCGCGGTGCGCAAAGGCGACAGCGCGAACGTCGCACGCCTGAGTGCGGCGATTGACGCCATCCGCAGCAATGGCAAGTACCAGCAAGTGATGGCCAAGTATTTCGCCTTCGATATCTACGGCGAATAAGCCTCCATCCGAAACCCTGGCGCCGGCCCCTGCGGGCGCCACTTGTGGCTTGTCTCGCGCGCCTCGCGGCGCTCGCTTGAGGAACTTCATCATGCTCCACGGCTACGGATCGAGCATTCTCGATGGCGCCTGGCTGACCATCAACCTGGCCCTGACCTCCATGACCATGGCCATTGCCCTGGGCCTGATCGGCGCCGCCTTTCGGTTGTCGCCGTTCAAATGGCTGGCGGTACTCGGCGAAGGCTATACCACCCTGATCCGCGGGATTCCCGACCTGGTATTGATCCTGCTGATCTTCTATGGCGGCCAGGATCTGGTGAACCGCCTTGCCCTCGCACTGGGCTACACCCGCTACATCGACATCAATCCCTTTATCGCGGGCGTCTGCACCATGGGATTCATCTTTGGTGCCTATCTCTCGGAAACCTTTCGTGGCGCCTTCATGGCAATCCCCAAGGGCCAGGGCGAGGCCGGCGCTGCCTATGGCATGAGTGGCTTGCAGGTGTTCTGGCGGATCCTGGTGCCACAGATGATCCGTTTCGCCATTCCCGGTTTCACCAACAACTGGCTGGTGCTGACCAAATCCACCGCGCTGATCTCGGTGATCGGCCTGCAGGACATGATGTTCAAGGCCAAGAACGCGGCGGACGCCACCCATGAGCCGTTCACCTTTTTCCTCACGGTTGCCGCGCTCTACCTGATGCTCACCAGCGTGTCATTGCTGGTGCTGCGCTACCTGGAAAAACACTACTCGGTCGGCGTCAAAGCCGCTGAACTGTAACGGGGAACACCGCCATGATTCTCGACTACCACCTGATCTGGGAAAACCTGCCGCTGTACCTCAATGGCGCCCTGGTGACCCTCAAAGTCCTGCTGATTTCCCTGGCCATCGGCCTGGTGCTGGCGATTCCCGTCGCGTTGATGCGCGTATCCCGTTCACCGCTGGTGAACTTCCCGGCCTGGCTCTACACCTACGTGATTCGCGGCACGCCGATGCTGGTGCAACTGTTCCTGATCTATTACGGGTTGGCGCAGTTCGAAGCGGTACGCCAAAGCGCGCTCTGGCCGTACCTGTCCAGTGCCACGTTTTGCGCCTGCCTGGCCTTTGCGATCAACACCAGTGCCTACAGCGCCGAACTGCTGGCTGGCAGCTTGAAGGCCACGGCCCACGGCGAGATTGAAGCCGCCAGGGCCATGGGCATGTCGCGCTTGACCCTGTACCGGCGGATTCTCCTGCCGTCGGCCCTGCGCCGGGCGCTGCCGCAGTACAGCAACGAAGTGCTGATGATGCTGCAAACCACCAGCCTGGCGTCGATCGTCACGCTGGTCGATATCACGGGCGCCGCGCGAACGGTCAGTTCGCGGTTCTACTTGCCGTTCGAGGCGTTCATTACCGCGGGCCTGATCTACCTGGCCTTGACCTTCATCCTGGTTCGCCTGTTCAAGCTGGCCGAGCGCCGCTGGCTGGCCTACCTGGCACCGCGCAAGCACTAAGGAGCCTTATGCAGCACATTCAATACCTCTTGCCGTGGAGTGCCTCGGGCACGGAGCGCAAGCTGTCGCTGTTGCGTTTTGGCAGCGGACCGCGCAAGGCCTACATCCAGGCCTCCCTGCATGCCGACGAATTGCCGGGGATGCGCGTCGCCGTCGAACTCAAGCGCCGCCTGCTGGAACTGGAAGAGCAAGGCCGCCTGAGCGGAGTGATCGAGTTGGTGCCAATGGCCAATCCGATCGGCATCGCGCAGATGTTCCAGGCCACCCATCAAGGTCGCTTCGAATTCTCCAGCGGGAAGAACTTCAATCGCGATTTCCCGGAACTGGCCGATGACGTGGCGCAGCGACTGGAAGGTCAACTGGGCGATGATGCCGATGCCAACGTCGACCTGATCCGCCGCGCCATGGGTCATGCCCTCGCCAACTTGCCAGCGGCGACCTCGGAGCTCGACGGCCTGCGTCGCCTGTTGCTGCAGCACGCCTGCGATGCCGATGTGGTGCTGGACCTGCACTGCGACTTCGAGTCGATCATGCTGCTGTATGCCATGCCGCAAAACTGGCCACGCTTGCGCTCGTTGGCCGCCCGCCTCGGTGCCGGCGTTGCGCTGCTGGCCGAGGCTGCAGGCGGCAACGCTTTCGATGAAGCCTGCGCACTTCCCTGGCTGCAACTGGCCGCGCGCTTCCCGCAAGCCAACATTCCCCTGGCGTGTGCGGCCACCACTATCGAATTGCGCGGCATGGCGGACACTGAACGCGAGACCTGTGTCGACAGCGCGCAAGCCATTCTCGGCTATCTCGCCGAGCAAGGCCTGATCAGCGGTGACTGGCCCGCGGCGCCACCGGGCGAGTGTGAGGCGACACCCTTTGCCGGTGCGCAGTACGCCTACGCACCACACCCGGGGGTGGTGAGTTACCTGCAACCGCTGGGTGCCCGGGTTGAGGTCGGCGATCCGCTGTTCGAGGTGATTGATCCGCTCACCG
This sequence comes from Pseudomonas sp. WJP1, assembly GCF_028471945.1. NCBI lineage: Bacteria > Pseudomonadati > Pseudomonadota > Gammaproteobacteria > Pseudomonadales > Pseudomonadaceae > Pseudomonas > Pseudomonas sp. WJP1. Next base: position 2,544,105 of record NZ_CP110128.1, on the reverse strand, counting down.
ACCAGCACAGCGTGGTGCGCGCCAGCACCGACGGCATTCTTTATGCCCGCGAACGCCTGCGCTTCGCCCAGCCCGGCCTGTGGCTGGCGAAAATTGCCGGCAATACCCCCATTCGCCAAGGCCGCTTGCTCAGCGACTGACAAACAGAGAGTCGGAACCATGTACAAGCTGGAAATAAACAATCTGCACAAAAGCTACGGCAGCCACGAAGTGCTCAAGGGCGTGTCCCTGGAGGCGAAAGCCGGTGACGTCATCAGCATCATCGGCTCCAGCGGCTCGGGCAAAAGCACCTTCCTGCGTTGCATCAACCTGCTGGAACAGCCCAACGCCGGCAACATCGTGCTCAATGGCGAACAGCTCAAGCTGGTGAGCAACAAGCTCGGCGGGCTCAAGGCTGAGGAACCCAAACAACTGCAACGCATGCGTTCGCGGTTATCGATGGTGTTCCAGCACTTCAATCTCTGGTCGCACATGAGTGCCCTTGAAAACGTCATGGAAGCGCCGGTGAATGTACTGGGCATCAACAAAAAAGAAGCGCGGAAAAAGGCCGAGCACTATCTGGACAAGGTCGGCGTGGCGCACCGCATGGACGCTTGGCCGGCGCATATGTCCGGCGGTGAGCAACAGCGCGTGGCGATTGCCCGGGCACTGGCCATGGAGCCGGAGGTGATGCTGTTCGACGAGCCCACTTCGGCACTCGACCCCGAACTGGTCGGCGAAGTGCTGAAGGTCATGCAGGATCTGGCGCTGGAAGGCCGGACCATGGTGGTCGTGACCCACGAAATGGGCTTTGCCCGCGAGGTGTCGAACCAGCTGGTGTTCCTGCACAAGGGCCAGGTCGAGGAACGGGGCGATCCGCGCGAGGTGCTGGTCAACCCGCAGTCCGAACGCCTCCGTCAGTTTCTGGCTGGAAGCTTGAAATAAGCCATCTGCGCACACCGAGGGTCGGCATCAGATACACTCGCGTGCACATACCTGTAGGAGCGAGCGGGCGGCGTTCCGACTTGCCCGCGAAGGGAACGCCGCGGTGTTTCAGGTATTGCGCGTCATCGTTCTTCGCGGGCAAGCCTCGCTCCTACAGGGGGTTTGCGCCCGCCCCATCTCCAACCCTCAGGAACTGTTGAGCCGGATATGCCGAACCCTTCGAAAGACACCACGGTCTATGCCGCGCCAGTGATGCGCAAACTGGCGGAAATCGTTTCCGATCTGCCGCCGTCACTGCGCAAGGTGGCGGACTTTGTCCTGCGTCACCCGCTCCGGGCCGCGACGCTGACCATCGAAGAAATGGCCCATGAAACCTCCACCTCGCCCGCCGCGGTGAATCGCCTGGCCAAGGCGCTGAACCTGGGTGGCTACACCGGCATGAAGGCCGAGCTGGTGGCGACGTTGCAGCAGATGGTGTCGCCGGTCGACAAACTGCGCAACGAACTGGCGCATCGACCGGGTGGTGCATTTGGCCTGCATGAGCAAATCCACAGCGCCAGCAGCAACCTCGCCACGGCCGCGACCAACAACCATGCCGAGACCTTTGAGGCGTTCGTCACACGCCTGACCGAAGCGCGGAAAATCTACATCCTGGGCTTTGGCAACAGCGTGTACTTCGCCGGTCTCGCCGCCTCGACCCTGATGCCCTTCTGTGCGGACGCTACCGCCATCAGCATGGAAGGCGGCAACGAAAACGCCGCTTACCGGCTGGCCGCCATCACCGATCAGGACGTGTTGCTGGCGATCTCGTTGCCGCGCTACTCCCTCGACACCCTGCAACTCGCACGTTTCGCCAACGCGCGCGGCGCCTCGGTACTGGCGATCACCGACTCACCCGCCTCCCCGCTTACCGCCATTGCCGAACACGTGCTGTTCGCCCCGGCCGACCATCCGGTGCTGACCAGTTCCAACATCGCCGTACTTGCCCTGATCGAAGGATTGGTGGCGGGCGTGATGGCTCGCAACAAGGAAGCCGTCAAGCTGGCGACCGAACTGACCGAAAGCGTGATGTCCTACCTGCATATCCCGCCCGGCAACAAAGCGCCGAAAAAGTGATGTTTCCGGTCGCCTCCTGTAATGCCAACCCACGCTAGCGCGCGGGTTGGGTCTGTGTCAGGAACGGCGTGGAAAACAGCGCTGTATCCATGAGCTTCTCGACGTCGACGCGATGGGGAAAGATCTTCTTTTCCACGAACAGGTCATCGACTTGCTGCAAGGCCAGCACATCCTGTGGCTCGACCGGCAACAGCGACTCATCGCCCCAGCTGCGCAGGCGTTGCGAGACGTCCAGCGGAATATCATTGACCCTGGCGAAGACCCGCGCGTACTCGTCGGGGTTCTGCCGGGCCCACTCGAACGCCTTGGCGAAACGCTGCAACAGGTCACGCTCAGCGAACGCTTCCAGGGCCCGGGTGTCGCCGCCCTGCTCGACAGTATTGGCGTGCCCGCGCCCCCCGGGGCGCAGTTTTTCACCAATGGCGCCAGTACGCGTACCTCCGGGGTCGATGTGGTGGGTAACTACCGGCAGAACCTCAATGCGTTCAGCTCGGTGCGATGGACCGCAGCACTGAACTACAACCACACGCAAATCCTCAGCGTCGACCAGACCCCGTCCCTGCTCACCGCCCTGAACAGCAGTTATCAACTGATGGGGCGCCAGGCCCGAGCGTTGATCACCAAGACCTCCCCCAGCAGCAAGGCGATTTTCTCGGCTGATTGGGCGATCCATGACTTCGACGTCAATCTGCACCTGACCCGCTATGGCACCTACACCGAGGTCTACCTGACCAGCACGAGCTACGCCAAGGCGCACCCGGAGGTCCTCAAGGTGGTCTACGAGCAACTGGACAAGACCGGTAGCTGGGTAAAATCCAACCCCCGTGAAGCGGCCCAGGTGCTCAGCCCGCAATGGGGCAACCTTGGGGTAGACACCGTCGAGAGCGCCAACACCCATCGCAGCTATCAGGTGCAGCCGGTGAAAAGCGATGAGTTGGGAGAACAGCAGAAAATCGCCGACGCTTTTTTTGCCGCAGGCTTGTTGCCCAAGGCGGTGGATGCGAAGGATGTTGAGATCTGGCGGCCGTGAAATTTCGGATGCGTCAATAAAGGATTCGGCTTATCGGATCGCCGCGTCGAGGCGTAGGCGCCAACCATTCGATAATTTTTTCGACTGACGCGAACACCACCCGATCAGGCCGTTGATCCATGCCGCGTCACAGCCTGTGGGAGATTGTTGTCTGGGTGCATATCCATTGCTGCGGTAACGGCTACTTATGGTTTCGCCCTTACGGCGACTCTCTTTTTCAAACACCAAAAAGTAAGCAAAAGGCTTTGCCCCACCACTCGGTGCCTCGCCTAGGCTCGGCATGCCGTAACGAAGGCATTGCTCCGTGGGTCGCCGCGATGGGCCATCCATGGCCCAGCGCGGCTAAACCGGCGTCCTGCCGGTTTACCCACTGCACAATGCCTGCGTTCGGCCAGCGTGGTTAACGGGGCACCCAGATCAAAAGCCAAAACGAGGCGGCCTTAAGCCGACCTGACTTTGCGGGTGCACCCGATCCCCCGTAGGAGCCAGGCTTGCCGGCGAAGAACGATAACGTGGTGCAACAGAGACACCGCAGCGCCTGGTTCGCCGGCAAGCCTGGCTCCTACAGGGAAATGCGCGGCTCCCGATCAGGTCGGCTTTAAGGCCGCCTCGCTCTGCTTTTGCTCTGCTTTGGCTTTTGATTTTCTTGCCCCATCGCGGCGGGCCCACGGAGCAGGATCGGAGCGAGGGTACCCCGAGCCCCAGCGAGGGGCCGATCGCCAGGGGCAAGAGCCCTTGGTTACTTGGGGCTTTTCCAAGTGACTCGCCGTAAGGGCGAAACCCTAAGTGGCCGTTACCGCAGGAACGGATATGTACACCTGAAAGACAATCATCGATTGTCAGGCCGCCTTCGCCGGCAAGCAGGGCTCCTACAGTAAAACGGGTACAGCCGCGAGCGATTGGTCGGCTGTCAGGCCGCCATCGCTGCGATGCGGCGACCCGAAAAGCCAGCCCCTAACAAGAGAAATTCGTACGACTCCCCTCGCCTTGCCGCTCGTCCGCCACTACGCACCTTCCCATGAGTCGGCCTTCCAATGCAGTACATCCCCTCGCACGGAAGACTCAAAAGATGAACATAACCCTCGCCACTCTCATGCTCACGGGCTTGCTGTCGGCTTCGCCGCTTTACGTGCAGGCCAACGAGAAAACAACCGAGGATGCAACGATTCCACCTTCGGCACTTCCCGGGCTCAACCAGCCGGAATCCAACGAAGAAAAGGCCGATAAAAAGGGCGAGGAAGCGGCGGGTTCAAACGCCGGTGCCGACGCGCACTCCATGAAAAAAGACGCAGCGTCGGAGGATGACGGCGACAACCAGAGAGGTAGCAAGTCGGGGAGCTGATCGACCCCTACCCCTCTTTCAAAAGACGCTGACTGTATCAGTCGTCCCGGTCGTCACGATCGCGATAACGACGGTTGTCGCGGTCATCGTCACGACGATCGTATCGATGGTCATACCCTCGATCATCGTCATCCCGGTCATAGCCACGGCGATGATCATGATCGTGATATCGACCGTACCTTTCTCCGTCATCCCAGTGAGGTCCGCAGCCTCCCAGCAAGAGCAGGCTGGAAAGGGCCAGGGTCATCATTACTGCGCGTTTCATTTGAGCATCCTGAAGGTCGGGGGGGGGGTGAGAGGGTTTCGGCCGTAGGAAATCCCCCATGGCGTTGAAACCCTGTCTATGACCATTCAGTAACTCAATGATTCCGTTGGCAAATACAACAGGCAGGTGTTCACGTGGCGCACGCTTTTTCGACCCTGAAAAAAATCGCCCTTGGTGCGCTCACTCAACTTGCAGACAACAGCCTGCGCAACAAAAATTCTTACAATCCAATAATGCACTAAAGTGTGGGGTTGAGTGTTCTAATGGGCCTTGAAATGCCAAAGGCTCAATCATGCGCATCAAATTTCCCGGCATTCCTGCATTCGGCATCTACCTTGCCCTGGTTTGCCTGTTCGCGGCTGCATGGATCACCCACCCGGCCCCCGAGCATTCGCCCTTTGCCCTGACCGCTCCCGCCTCGGCTGTGGCGGACAAGGAAGCCAAGCCCATCTATACCAGCCGTTTCGCCTCCTCCGGGCTGGTGGACTTCGTGCATTCCGCGGCGGTCACTGCCTTGCCTGACGGTAGCCTGATGGCAGTCTGGTTCGCTGGCACCCGCGAAGGCGCAGCCGATGTGCAGGTGCGTTCCGCCCGTTTCAACCTGAGTACCGGCGAGTGGGGGGAGGAGCAGGTCATGGCGACCCGGGACTCAACCCAGCAAAGCACGCGAAAGTACATCCGCAAACTGGGCAACCCGGTCATTGCCCTCGCGCCGGACAACCGCTTGTGGCTGTTCTACGTTTCCGTATCCATGGGCGGCTGGGCCGGTAGCGCGGTCAATGTGATGGTTTCAGACGACTTTGGCGGGCATTGGTCGGCGCCGCGCCAATTGATCACTTCACCTTTCCTGAACATCAGCACCCTGGTCCGGTCGGCACCGGTGTTTCACGCCGACGGCTCCATCGGTCTGCCGGTCTACCACGAATTCCTCGGCAAGTTTGCCGAATACCTGTACTTGAGCCCAGACGGTGTGGTGATCGATAAATTCCGCATTAGCCACGGCAACAACTCATTACAGCCGGCGATCGTCCCGCTGGATGGCCAGCGCGGCATCGCCTTGTTGCGTTATGCAGGTGACACCCACCACCGGGTCCTGGCGAGCCGCACGGAAGACGCCGGGCAAAACTGGAGCGAACCTTATCCGCTGGTGCCTTCGAACCCCAATTCCTCGTTGGCGGCCGTTGCCACGCCAGACCGCGGGTTGCTGGTAGCGCTCAATGACCTGCAGGAGGGGCGTTTCAAGCTGAGCCTGTATGTCACCGATTCGAAAATGGACGACTGGCGCCTGCTGCACGACCTGGACAAATCACCGGATCCAGAAGGCGATCCGTACACACCTCTGGTCTACAAGGAAATCATCGGCAAACAGTTCCGTGGTTCCAGTGGCAAACTGCGCCGGGCGCTGGAGGCGCAATTCCTCGCCAACCTCGACAAACGTGTGTGTAAAAGCCAGGAATGTGAGTTTGAATATGAATACCCCTACTTCATCCGCAGTCCCGACGGGATGTACCACCTGGTCTATTCCTGGAACAACACCTTCATCAAGCACGTCACCTTCAACGATGCCTGGCTGGCCGAGCGTCTCCAATGATTAACCTGTGGCAGGCCCATGCCAGCTTCGCGATGGTCATCTTCCTGTTACTGCCGTCTTTTGGCCTGAACAGGGGCTGGCGCATCGCCCTGCTGCTTGCCTTGCTGGCCGCCAGCTTCATACCGCTGGGCGGGTTGTCGCTGGCCGCTTACCTGCGCAGCCATATCGATGACCTTGCGATCACCTCAATGGTGTTCATGGCGTGGGGGTGTTTACGCAGGCTGGGTGTGTTACCGCCTGAGCGGCAGGGTCAAGTCAGCGTATTGATCCTCTTCGCCGCGCTGGCCCTGGTGCTGTACCCGGCAACCCTGGGCCTGAGCGACCTGGACCCTTACCGGCGGGGTTACAGCCCGCGGCCCCTGTTGTTGTTCGTCGCACTGATGACGCTGGGCCTGTTCTACCTGCGTCATTACCTGACCGTGGTGATGTTGACCTGCGCGACCCTGGCCTTCCTCGTCGGGATCAAGCCTTCCCACAACTATTGGGATTACCTGGTCGATCCGCTGCTGGGCCTGTATTGCTGCCTGGCGCTGCTGATACTAGGGACACGTTGGGCGTATCGCCGGCTCATCACCCTGCGCAGCGCTTGAAATTCAACGAAATTTTAACAAGGAAACTGGCATGGGCTGGCTGAAATCGAGACGTCTGCATTACTGGCTGGGCGCAACAGCGATCGCCTTTGTGCTGTTTGCACTGCTGCGGGTGGTGTTCTTTTTCGGCTTTTCCGGTTTCGACGCCAAAGCCCTGGGCGACGATCATGTGCTGACAACCCTGGGCATCGGCTTTCGATTCGATTTGCGCCTGGCCATCCTGGTCATGCTGCCGCTGGCGTTGCTGGCCTGGATCCCGCGCTGGAACCTTGTCCGCAGCCGCCTACTGCGTGGCATCGCCCGCCTGTACCTGGTCGCCGTCCTCAGCGCTGTGCTGCTGATCTACATCATCGATTTTGGCCATTACGCCTACCTCGGCGTAAGGATCAACGCCACGGTGCTGCGCTTCATCGAGGATGCGCAAATATCCCGTGACATGGTCTGGCAAACCTACCCGGTCATCTGGATCTCACTGGGCTGGCTGGCAACCGTCGCGTTGGTGACTCTGGCCCTGGTGCGCCTGGAACGCGTCACGCTGGACCGCCCGCGCCAAACCATTCACCCGCTCTCCGCGACATGGGGCGGTGCGGTGATGGTGGTGCTGGTGCTGCTGGGTATCCTGGGTCGTGTCGAACACCTGAACCTCGAAAACCCTGTGCCGCTGCGCTGGAGCGATGCGTTCTTCTCAGGCAATAACCAGATCGCCGCGCTGGGCCTGAACCCGGTGATCTTCTTCTACGACACCGTCAAGGTCGGCCAGTCGCGCTATGACGAAGCACAGGTGCGCGAACATTACGCAGTGATGGCCCACTATCTGGGCGTCGACAAACCTGATCCGCAGACCCTCGACTTCGTCCGCCACCAAGCGCCACAAACCTACAAAATCAACGGTTCGCGGCCACCGAACGTGATGTTCGTCATGCTCGAGTCGCTGGGCACCAGCGCCGTCGGGGCCTATGGCAACCCGATCAACCCAACGCCCAACATCGATCGCCTGGCCACGCAGAGCTGGTTCTTCAAGCATTTCTATGTGCCGGTTACGGGGACGGCCAAAACCGTCTGGGCCAGTATTACCGGGGTGCCTGACGTCACTCGACAGGAAACCGCGACGCGTAACCCACTGATCACCCGGCAAAACACGCTGATCAATGCCTTCACCGGCTACGACAAGATCTACACCATTGGCGGCAACTCCGGCTGGGCCAACATGAATGCCCTGATCCGGCAAAGCATCGACGGCGTTCGCCTGTTCGACGAGCGCGACTGGAAATCCCCGGTGGTGGATGTGTGGGGCATCTCGGACCTGGACCTGTTCAAGGAAACCGACCAGATCCTGCAAGCGCTGCCCAAGGACAAACCGTTCTTCGCCTATGTGCAAACGGCCGGCAACCATCGTCCCTTCACGATTCCAAAGAGCAATGACGGGTTCGAGGTCAAGCACCCTACCCTGGAACAGGTCCAGGCCGCAGGCTCGCGCAGTGTCGAGCAATACAACGCCGTGCGCCTGCTGGACTTCAACATCGGACGCCTGATGGAAATCGCCAAGGCCGGCGGCTGGTACGAAAACACCATTTTCGTGCTGTTCGGCGACCACAACACCCGTATTGCCCAGATCCCCTTCCTGGCCCCGGCCTACGAGCAACTGGGCCTGGAAAGCAACGCGGTACCGATGATCATCCACGCGCCAGGCCTGATCGGAACGCGCAAGGTCGAGGAAGCCGTCGGCCTGGTGGACCTGCTGCCAACCGTGGCGGGCATGGCCGGCCTGGAGTTTCGCAACAGCGGCATGGGCCGCGATATCCAGCAGCCCGCGCCCGAAGGCGAACGCGTGGTTCCACTGGTGCTGCGTGAAGGCACCTTCCCGCTGATTGCCGGCGTGACGCAACACTACATGGTGCAGATGGAGCACGACGGCAGCTCGCCAACCCTGCATGACCTGGCCTCACCGACGCCGCTGGACAACGTCGCCGAGCAAAACCCCGAGGAGTTCAAGCGACTGTCACGGTTGACCCGCGCCATGCATGAAACCTCGCGATTGATGCTGTATCAGAACGTACGCCAGTAACCCGTCGACGATTACGGTTTTACCGCATGACCATCGCCAGCGTGAGGGGTGGCAGCGAGTTGCTTGTCCGGAACGGTAAAACTCACTGTCGTGCTGGTGAGTATCCTGTGCGTCGGGTCGGCCACTTCAAGCAGGACCTTGTGGGCGCCGGGAGTCAGTCCGACCAGGATGATCGGGTCTTCACTGGTGTGCGCCCATGTACCTTTCCAGTCATCGACGGTCACGTGAAGGTGACCCAGGCGTGGCGATACATCGGCAGCCGCCTTGCCGAATACCGGCATGATCCTGGCCTGCTCTGTTCGATACTGGATAATGACCACGCCGCGAGCGAGCGGCTCGGCAAGCGGCGGATAGGCAATGAGCCTTGGGGCCGTTTCGGATTCCAGTGGCAGTATTGCCGGTGGGTGATCGGTGTCTGCCGCCCCTTGACCGAACGCTGCCGTGCAAAACAACACACCCCAGGCAATGGCCAACAGATTTGCGCAAGCCATGGTGGATTTCTCCTAAAGACCGACTTTGCTCTTGAGTTCGGCTTCGTTCCAAAGGCCGCTCAACGGGCCGCCCGGCAAACCTTCATTGGCTCGCGCCAGCGGGAAAATGACCGGTAAAAACCCGGCGTCGCGCACCAACCGGGCGCCCATGTCCCGGGCCTGGGCGTCGTCGGCGAAAATCGCAATCGCCTTGTCTTTGCCGGACTGGTCTTTCATCGAGGCATAGCCTATGGCGTTGAACGCCCGCACCAGGCGTATTCCGGGCAGATATTGCTGGTCCGCCGAGGCGACACCCATCTCCAGCGCCTTGCGCCCGACCTCTGCGTCACGGCCGCTGAACGGGTTGCTGGTGCTCAACACCACCTTGCCGTCCAGCTTGCCCTGGAGCTGTTCGGACAGCTCTGGCATCGCGCCATAGGGAACACTTAACACGATCACCTCGCCCCATGTCGCGGCATCGCTCACCGAGCCCGCCTGGGCGTTGGGGCCGGCGCTATTGACCAGATCCGTCAGTTCCTCGGGGTGGCGAGAGGAAAACATGACCGAGTGCCCGGCCTTTACCCAGAGCGTTCCCAGCGTACCGCCGACGTTACCGGAGCCGATGATGCCGATCTTGAGGGGGTCAGCCATAGCCTGGCTGGCGCACATGACCATGCCGGCGAACATCAAAAAGAGGATTCTGGACATACGCTGTGCTCCTGCGCTGGAAAGCAGTCTCCTGTCCACACGGCAAGAGCCTGCAACACCAAGGTGAAGACTAGCTGCTTATTGCTGATCCTCGAGAGCTCTGCGTAAAACGCTTACCGACCTACGCTGCAAAAAAAATCCCGGAAACAGACGTCTCCGGGATTTTTTTGTAAAAGCCTGGCCGCTAAAAAGTCGCTTGCCCGGTAGTTTCCGCTCAATGGGATTTTTTTGGCGCGCCGGCTTTACTCAGTCCCTTCGAGTTGTGATCGCCCGGCGTCGACGCCGAAATAGCCCTGGCCTTATCAAGGCCGCGCGTATCTTTGGAGTGGGCAATGCCTGAAGTCGTGGTGCCGTGGCCATTGTCACTATTACGATCACTGCCGTAATGGTTGCCACTGATGCCGTGGTCGCGAACCGACTTGCCGGCATGATCACTGTTCAATCCCTCGCCACGGCCGTTACTGCCGGAATGACCCGAACCACTGTGGCCGCCACCATTGCCGCCACCGTGACCACCGCCGTTTCCGCCACCGTGGCCACCGCCATTTCCGCCGCCGCCGCCACCACCACCACCACCACCACCACCACCACCACCACCACCACCACCACCACCACCTTCTTTCGCATAGGCGGCGTTCATGATGGACAGGTCAGCAGGGAGTAAGGGGGCAGCTGCAAGCATCATGGCGAATGACATTACAGCAACGAGACTCTTGTTTTTAAAAAGCATGATTGCTTCCGTGAGGGTTGATTACGCGTACCTTATGACGCGTAAACCCCCTGACAGTTCCAAGTCTCGCGACGGACGGAATGCGCCAACAGAAATCAATCGAAAGCGCCGTTGAGCACTTCATAGATCAGACCGGTAGCGATCGCCACCAGTATCAAGTCGGTGCCCGCCTGCTGCCATTCATACCCGTCATAATGAGGCAGACTGCCGATCAGCCGGCCATCGAGCTTTTTGGCAATCCCCGGCGGAAGCGGTTTACCTCGGGCAAGGTTCTTTTGAATGCCGGGCGGTAACGCAGGTCCGGGGCTCCAGTAGTCCCGATGCCCATCGACAATGCCAATAATACTTCCCCGATTGATGCTGGGGCCATTGTCCCAATCACTGCCTCCAGAATGCTTCCCTTTGTTGCCCTGGTTGCCATGCTCCTGGCTGTTTTGCGAATTGCCTTTTGCGTTTCCCTGCCCCTTGCCATTACCTGGATCGGCCAATGCCGGCGCGGAGCCAGAAACCAATGCAATACACGTAATAGCGACAATCAACGAGCGTTTTCTGAACATATCCGTTCTCTCAGAAAGGGAGTATTCCCTGGAATGTAGACGCTTCGAAGCGAAGCCATGCCAAATTTTAAACAATCCACTGTGACACAGGCCACAACCCTGGCGCATGCTAAAGCGATGATCGAGCAGTAACAAAAGCAACGCCTTCTGCCGCACCGGAGTACCCCATGACCCCAACCATCGAGGTGCCGCGCATCCAGCGCTTCGCTGCAAACACCGCTGGTCGGGATTTCGCGGCAGGTGACATTCATGGGCACTTCACCCGATTGCAAGCTGCGCTGGATGCGGTCGGTTTCGATCCTGTTGTCGACCGCCTGTTCAGCGTCGGAGACCTGATCGATCGTGGACCCGAGTGCAGAGACGCCCTGGACTGGCTTGCCAAGCCATGGTTTCACCCGGTGTGCGGCAACCATGACGACTTCGTGGTGCACTTCGACACGTGCGACGTCTTCAGCTGGATCTGCAACGGCGGATCATGGTTCACCGAGCTGTCGCCGTTCGAGCAGCAAGCGTTCGCGCTGCAGTTCGCCGAGCTGCCGATTGCCATCGAGATCGAGACGCCTGGCGGACTGGTCGGGATCATTCACGCCGATTGCCCCGTGCCGTCATGGGATCTGCTGCGCAACGAACTCGAATCGCCTGAAAGCGACAAGCAGCTGCGACTGGTGCAGCTGCGCTGCATGTGGTCACGCACCCGGATCCAGATCGGGGACACCGGAGGCGTCGAAGGACTTCGCGCCCTGGTGGTCGGCCATACTCCACTCAAGCAAGCGGTAGTGCTCGGCAACGTGTACCACATCGACACAGGCGGCTGGATGGACGGTCATTTCACATTGCTGGATATCGCAACGCTGGAGTGCTACCCGCCGATTGATCCTGAACCGGGTTTCGATTGGGAGCGTTGAAAGCCTTCCGGTCTAGACCAGACTCGCCGTTCGTCCAAAGCCCGGCACTCGCAATGCGCCGCTGTCTCTCATGTACAAGCACGGACATCCCGCGCATCAGAACGGAGAACCAGCATGGACATTGACGAGAATGCACTGGGCAACAGGTCGCAGCAGGACGTAACGCGGACAACGGACAACGAAACCGGCCATGACCCCAGGAAGGATGGGGCCGAGGTGCCATTGCCGCCGGACGATGAAGCGCCTGTCGATGAAGAGATGACGGATGTGAATGCCAATGACTCAGTGTCGGGTGAGCATCCGGTAGCAGGACAACGCGGTCGCGTCGACGATCCTGACGCCGCCCCACAGATGAACGATCAGGACGAAAATGACAAGGAAGCTCGCGGCCTGCCCGCGAGCGACCCGGAATCAGGTGCCTGAATCAGTTCGGAACATTCAGATGCCCGCTCAGCGCGGGCTTTTTTAAGTCCCGGATTCATCAAACTGTTAGATATTGTCGTCCTGGTCTTCTTGATCAATCGAATCAAGGTAGTCCAGGTCATCCTCTTCTTCGTCTTCATCGTCAAGAATGCCTTGAGCGTCTACTTCAACCCAAGGTTCCTCATCGTGGAATTCGTGATCGAGCAGATGGTCGTGCTCGGGCTCTGGAATATCAATCTCATCGCTCATTTACATTTCCTGCATTGACTAAATTGCGCATAGGGCACCGGAGCGCCTTTTGCAAAACTCTACAAACCGAATCACCCCGACCTTGCTTGCAACTATGCCACGTGGCGGCCTTGCAAGGCATCATGGAGATTCAAGGATGAATTCGGCAACACCAGACAGCTACCCAGCTTATCCTTATGGGATGTGCGCCGAAAATTCAGGATCGTCGGCGTTGTCGAGCCCTTACTACAGAAATTTTGACCATGTCAAAGAAGCGCCAGACAGAAACTCCAACAGCAACCGCTGCGGACATTGAAAGAGCTATCCAGGCCCTGAACAAAATGGCTGAACGATTATGGGGGGATGACAGGGAAGCTGAGGCCAAAGCCCTCCTCGATGCCTTGGACGCATTAAACCGGGCGCTTGACCGGATCAGGATTGGAGAGAGTCGCAAGACGCTCCATTGAGACAAAATCTGGCCTGCACGTGATGTGCGCACTCCCGTCACGCGTTCGTCACACTGGCCATGCACACTGCAGTCAGCCAAAGGGATTTGGCTACGTGATTGGAAAGCCCGACCTAGTGTCGGGCTTTTTCTTTTGCGGTCTGCGCCTTGGATCCTTCGCCCAGGTCATGCGAGACATTTTGCCTGCTAAGCTTTCCTCACATGAAGGAGGCCCCACCCACTGGAGGAACGGCCATGCCTGACGATCCCACCCCCGCCCTGCTCTATCGTCTCAACCAGAACATCATGGCCTTGAGCTGCGCCGTTGAGGAGCTCAGCATCTGGATTGATCAGCGCGGCGCTTCGCAAGTGTCCAACCGTATCGAGGAACATCTGGCGGTGATTACCGGAAACGCGAACTTCATAGCCGAAACCCTCGCAGAGCTGATTGCCCGGTGTAAACCTGAAGAAGAGACTGACCCTGAAGACTGAAGTCCATGCTCGCGGCAATCATTGATCGGATCAGTGAAATCAGACTTTCAATGTAGCCGATCTCACTTGGCAATCGTTCCAGATCCCACGCATCAGCTCCTTCAACATCAATGCCTCCGCCCAGCGATCCGTGATGTCATGCCCATCTGCACCCGTGATCGCATAAGGCGGCGGGCCGAGCTCGCAGGTGAAAGACAGGCTGGCGGGCGTGTCTGGTCGGGCCAGCCAATCCTCGATTCCGTAGCGCCACCAGCCCAGGAACCGTTCCAGCCAGGGTCGATGCTGGGCGAAGCTCAAGGGCACCTGGACCTGCTCGCCGTTGGCGACCCGGCCGTGAAAACCCCAACTGTGGCGCAGGATGGCATGGATCTGTTCCTCGTCTTCAGCGGTAGCCGACTCAGGCAATTCCCGGCCCACGACATAGTGGGACAAGTCGGCCAACAGCTTGAGGTCGGGCATTTGCGCGAGAATGTCGAGGGTGAACAACAGGTCGCTGGTGAGGCGATATCGGTGAGTCTCCAGCAGGATTGGAAAGTCCACCTGCTCGGCCAGGCGCTGCCAGCCTTCGATCAGCTCGATGGCTTGCGCCAGCGTGCGCGGCCGGACGTCTGCCTGTAGCGTGAGGTGGTGGCAGCCGTAGCGGGAGACGACATCGAGCGCGGCCGCCAGATCATCCACGGTCCGGGGGAACAGTTGACCTTCGATTTGCAGGCCTTGCGCCTTGGCCGCGGCGCTCAGGCGTGCCGCCTGTGGTGCCACCCAGAAATGATCGGTGATCCCGTCGAAACCGGCGGCGGCGATTTTATCCAGTTGCGCTTCAAGGGAAAGGTCGCATTGGCCACGGTGATCTTGCATGGCCCACAAGGACTGAAACACCAGGAATTCGCGCATGTCAGTTCCTCAACAATTGCTTGAGCGATACATCGGCATCGGCTAAAGCGACCACCGAGAGCACGTTTTGGCTGGCGATCAGCCGTTCGCACAATTTGATGTCCTTGGCCACGCTATTGCCCTGGCCCCAGCCGCAAGCCCCTAGCAGGTGTTGTTCGGCATCGAGGTAGAACAACAGGAAACCACCGCCCGGGGATGCCCGGCTTACCGTTGGTTCAGTGTTGGCGATGGTGCCTACGGTTTGCAGCCCCCAGTCGTACTGATCGGACCAAAAGCCGGGAATGACCTCGAAGGGCAGCTCGCCCCCCAACAGGTTCAACGCGGCGTAACGGCCCTGGGTTTCGGCGTTGCGCCAGGTTTCCTGACGCTGGAAACCCCCTTGCGGGTGCAGAGGAAATTCACAGACATCACCTGCTGCAAAAATGTCCGGCGCACTGGTGCGCAGCTGCGCATCGACGCGAATGCCCTGACCCACTTGCAACCCGGCGGCCACGGCCAACCCGGTGTTGGGTTGCATGCCGATGCCCACCACGACCAGGTCGCAGGGCAACAACTGGCCGTCGGCCAGCTGCACCGCTTCAGCGCGGATTGCGCCCTGCACCGTTTCAATCGCCACGTTCAGCCGGACATCCACGCCCTGACGGCGATGCAGTTCCAGCAGGACATTGGACAATCGCTCCGGCAGGACGCGACCTGCCAGGCGCGGCCCGGCTTCGAGCAAGGTCACCGTGCAACCCAGGGCACGGGCCGTCGCGGCGACCTCGAGGCCGATAAAGCCACCGCCGATGACCACCAATCGGGCGCCAGGTTGCAGCGAATCGCGCAGTGCGACCGCCTCGTCATGGGTTCGCAGATAAAGTACGTTGGGCAGATGCCCGGGCACGGAGGGCAGCAGCCGCGCCCTGCCCCCGGTCGCGAGCAACAGGCGGGCGTAATGCAACCAACTGCCGTCGGCCAACTGCAATCGATGCTGCGGCGGGTCGAGGTTTTTCACCGGGTTGCCGGACAGGTGCTCGATGTCCAGTTCGGCGAGTTGGGCGCTATCGCACAAAGTGCAAGTCGCCAGTTCAACCGTGCCCTGCAACAACCCTTTGGACAGCGGCGGACGTTCATAGGGAGGGTGGGATTCGTCGCCGATCAGGATCAGGCGACCGCGATAACCTTCCGCCCGCAGGGTCAGCGCCGCGCGGCCACCCGCGTGCCCGGCGCCGACGATAACCAGTGGAGCATTGATGGAACTCATGGCACAGACTCCCTGCAATTAAACGGTGATTGCGAGCAGGACACGCCCCGCCTCGACCCGCACCGGATAGGTCTTGAGGTTGACGCACACCGGCGCGCCCAGGGCTTTGCCAGTGCGGTAGTCGAAGCGTCCGTTGTGCTTGGGGCACTCGATGACATGCTCCATCACCAGGCCGTCTGCGAGGTGGATGGACTCGTGGGTGCAAAGGCCTGCGGTGGCGAAAAACTCGTCGTCTGCAGAGCGGTAGACGGCATAGGTGTGCGGGCCATGGTCGAAACGAATGACGTCCTCTTCATTTATTTCGCCCACGGCACAGACATCGATCCATTGATCGGTCATGGCGTTTTCTCTTGTAGTGGTACAGCCAGGAAGGTGTCAGGCCGGCGTTGTTTCAGCGGGTGCCTGGACGGTTGCGGCAGGTTCTGCACGCGGTGGTAAAGGCCGGCGGATGTGATAGTTCGGGTCTTTTCGCTGCTTCAAGATCGTCGGGATGATCTCCCGGAAGGCCTCGTACAGGTTGGCGTAAGGTGGCGGGCAATCGTGGCGAATTTCTTCGTGAAGCTGCGCCAGTGCATGAAAAGGCACCATCGGATACATGTGGTGTTCCAGGTGATAGTTCATGTCGAGGTACATGAAACGCAGTACCGGGTTCATATAGATCGTTCGGCAGTTGCTGCGGTGATCGAGCACGTCTTCGGCCAGTCCGACATGCTGCGTAAGACCGAACAGGTAGGAGAGCCAGCCGCCATACAAGGTTGGAAGGCCGATGAACATCAGCGGCAACCAGCTCTGCAAGTACAGCGCCGCGCCCACGACAAGCCCATAGATCACCAGCCAGACGCGCGCGTCCCTTTGCACCTTGGGCCACTCGGACTCAGGGATGAAGGTCTGCTCTTCCCCAGCCATTCGCCCGGTCGCATGCCGGCACACCGACCACATCGTCTTGATTGCATAAGGCATCCTGAAGAGGCTCAGCACCATCATGACCAGGCTCGGCGGACGCGGCTCGACAATCTCGGGGTCGCGACCGACGATGATGGTGTCGGTGTGGTGACGAGCGTGGCTCCAGCGCCAGACCTGGGGTTCGAACATGAACATGAAGCTCGACAGCTGGTAGACCGCATCATTCATCCAGCGGGTTTTGAACGCCGTCCCGTGACCGGCTTCGTGCCAACGGGCATTGGACGCGGTGCCGTAGAGCAGGCCATAGACGAAGAAGAACGGAACACAGGCCCATGAACCCCAGAACCAATAACCGCCGAACCCGGTCGCGACCATCGCCAGCAACCAGATCGCGGTATCGCGCAAAGCCGGGCCGTCGCGGCGCTGCATTAACTCCTTCATGCGTTTACGGGGAATGGGGGATTGATACCAGTTGGCCGAGACCAGGCCTTTTTGCGCGGCTTTGGCCGCTTCGGGCCCCGTCAACCGATAATCCCGAGGCGCGGGTTTAGCGGATTTTCCAGATGCTGCGTGTTGTTCAGGCATTTTATTGTTCTCCGCAAGCTTGATGGTTTAAGGCACTTGCCTGGATGCGCTATCACATCGCTTGGGAAACGATAGAGAGCCCAAAGATTGCCCTCAAGCCCTTGAATACATTCCCTATCAAGCTATCATCCAGGCCCATTGAAGCTTGATAGTTTTCTATCAAGGCGCTTGCGGGGGCCGCCATGAACAACACTAAACGCCCAACCATCGCCACGGTCGCCGAGCGTGCCGGCTTGAGTGTCGCCACCGTAGACCGGGTGCTCAATGCCAGGGCTGCGGTGAACCCGGCTACCGCCGAGCAGGTGTTCCAGGCCGCCGAGGCGGTCGGCTATTTCGCGGCCAGGCTGATCGGCCAGCGGATCCGCGAACGGCGCCCCAGCTATCGTTTCGGCATCCTGTTGCTTGGCACCGCCCAGGCGTTCTATGCCAACGTTGCCGCTGCCATCACCGAAGAGGCGCAGCGCCAGGCCGGCGCCAACTTAAGCTGTCAATTCGAGTACGTTTTCGATCGCACACCCGGCGCCATCATTGCCCAGATCGAACAACTGGCGGTGCAGTGCGATGGCTTGGCGGTGGTCAGCTTCGCGCACCCGTTGATCAATGCCGCCATCGCGCAGATCAGGGCCGCGGGCGTGCCAGTGATCGCGCTGCTGTCCGACATCCACGAGGCGGCAAATGAGCCATACGTCGGTCAGGATAATCATGTCGTCGGACGCACCATGGGATGGCTGCTGGCTCATACTTGCGGTGGCCAGAAAGGCAGCGTCGGGGTCCTGCTGGGCGGCCACCGTTTTCTCGGCCATCAGGCTCGGGTGGAGGGACTGCACAGTTATCTGAAGGAGCACGCACCCGGGTTGAAGCCACTCGAAGCGGTGATCAACCTGGACAACTGTGACGTCACCGAAGAAGCCACGCTGGAACTGTTGGCGCGCCATGACGACTTGCGGGGTTTGTGCGTGGTCGGCGGGGGCGGCGATGGCATCATCAGTGCCCTGTCGCAGTTACCGAAGCGGCCGAACCTCTGTTGCATCCTGCAGGAATCCACCGAGTTGTCGCGCCAGGCTCTGGCCCAGGGCTTGATCAGCGTGGTGATCGACTCCCAGCCGCGATTGCTGGCGGCAGCGCTGGTCGACTTGCTGGTGGAACTGCAGACCACGCCGGACTTCGATCCGGTTCGGCATCGGGTCCATATTCCGTTGCAGATCATGACCTCGGAAAACGCTCGAGGCTGAAGGTGGAGCGGCTCTGTCGCGCCCTGAGCCTGTGACTATCACCATCGGCGCCTCTACCAGCGTTGATCCATGCCGCGTCAAAGCTGTGGGAGATTGTTGTCTGAGTACCTATCCATTGCTGCGGTAACGGCCACTTATGGTTCCGCTTTTACAGCGGGTGACTTTGAAAAGCGCAAAGTAACCAAACGCTCTTGCCCCACCACTCGGTGCCTCGCCTAGGCTCGGCATGCCCTCACTCCGGCATTGCTCCGTGGGTCGCCGCGATGGGCCATCCTTGGCCCAGCGCGGCTAAACCGGCGTCCTGCCGGTTTACCCACTGCGCAATGCCTACGTTCGGCCATCGTGGTTAACGGGGCGCCCAAGTCAAAAACCAAAGCAAGGCGGCCTGACAGCCGACCTGACTTTTGCAGATACCGCAAATCCCTTGTAGGAGCCAGCGGTGCGGCGATCCGACTTGCCGGCGAACCAGGCGCTGCGGTGTGCCTGTTGTACCGCGTTATCGTTCTTCGCCGGCAAGCCTGGCTCCTACAGGGGGTCGGGTACACCCGCAAAAGTCAGGTCGGCTGTCAGGCCCCCTCGCTTTGGCTTTTGATTTTCTTGCCCCGTCACAGGCTGGGGCCCGAACGAAAAACCTCGGCATTCAGGCCGAACCGATTCATCTTGTTGTACAAACCGCCACGGGACACATTCAGCTGCCTGGCGGCCAGCCGAATGTTGCCGTGGGTATCCTTCAGGGCCGCGATGATCGCATTCATTTCATGGGCACCAAGGTCCAGTGCGGCCCGGGGTTCGGGCAGACTTCCCGGCGCAGACGGCCGCGGCCTTTGCTTGATTTCAAGCGGTAAATCACCCGGCTGGATCAGTTCGGTCACGGCCAGGTTGGTCGCCCGTTCAAGGGTGTTTTCCAGCTCACGGACATTGCCTGGCCAGTGGTAGGCGCAAAGTATATCCAGCGCCTCTGGCGAGATGCCCTGCACCGATTTGCGCAGTGAGCGTGCGCAACGAGCAAGAAAATGTTGCGCCAGCAAGGGCACGTCCTCGCGGCGCATCCTCAGTGGTGGAACTGTCAGATTCAACACATTCAGCCGGTAATACAGATCCTCACGGAAAGCCCCCTCGGCCACCGCCTGACTCAAGTTGCGGTGAGTGGCGGCGATGATGCGCACGTTCACCTGCTGGGACTTTTTCGCGCCCACCCGCGTCACCTCGCCTTCCTGCAAGACGCGCAGCAAACTGACCTGGGCATCGAACGACATGTCACCGATTTCATCGAGGAAGATCGTACCGCCATCGGCCAATTCGAACTTGCCGGCCGAACCGCCACGGGCCGATCCGGTGAAGGCGCCCTCGACATGCCCGAACAATTCGCTCTGCACCAGATCTCGCGGAATGGCCCCGCAATTGACCGCCACGAACGGACCACCGCAGCGGTCACTGCCGTTATGAATCGCCTGGGCGAACAGCTCCTTGCCAGTGCCGCTTTCGCCCAGGATCAGTGTGGTCGAGTCACTGCGACTGGCGATCCTTCCCAAGTGCAACGCATCCTGAATGGCTCGCGAACTGCCCTGAATGGTTTCGAAGGTGTAGCTGGCCTGAGTGCCGATGATCCGCCGGGTAATTTCCCGGATGCGTCGGTTCTCGCGCAGCGAAACGATGCGCCCGCCCTGCTCCAGCGGGCACACGGAGACCAGGCAGGCCAGGAGGCTGCGATCATGCAGCTCGAAGGTGCAATCGAGGTCTCTTATCCCTTCATGCTGCTGCCCTTTGCCGCCGCGCAGCAGAATCTCGCTGGTCAGCTCGCTGCGACCCAGGCGCTGGAACGGACTGCCGAGCAACTCCAGGCCCACGTGAAACAATTGCCGCGCATAGCGATTGAGCGCCTTGATGCAGCCGCGCTCATCCAGCACCACCAGCCCCTCGTTCAGCACTTCAAGCACGGTTTGTTGTTCTTCCAGCAGGGCCTGCAGCGCCATCTGCCGCGACACCGCTTCGGCGGCGGCCTGGACGGTGCCCAGGGTATGGAAATGGAACCAGCCGGGCTCTGCGGTGAGGGTCAGCATGGCCAGTGTCCGGCCCTGGGCATCGCGGATCGGCGCGGCGGCACAATGCATGCGCCGCCGACGCAGGCCGACGCCGAAGTTCTCTTCGGCCAGCACATACATCAAGCGGTCTTCGGCAAGCGCCAGCCCTGTGCAGTTGGTGCCCTGTACCGACTCCAGCAGCCGGCTGCCCACCGGGGTGAGGTCCAGGCCGCAGAAATACAGCGTCGTCCCTTCGGCATCGGTCAGATTGATATGGCCCCGGGGGTTGTAGGCGAGCAACCCTCGCATGACCTCCGCCGCCGCAGTGATCAACACACGATTGGCCGCCAGCGTTGCGGCCAGTACGTCGGGGAAGACAAACCGGTATTGGCCATCATCGGGATCGAGGCCGGCACGGACGCTGCGCAACCAGGAATCCCAAATAATCTGTCTGACCCCGGCAGGTCTGTCGGTGCGACCCTCCAGACACGCCAGCCAGGCTTGCTCCAGCGCAGCGATGGGGCCTTCGCTTAACGACGCCGGACCGAGCGCCGTTATGTAATCGAGGTCTTGCTCGCTGAAGGCCATCGGCTGTGGGATCACCATTCGCTCCTATGTTCACGTTTTTGACATGTCAGTATAGACATGTCATCAGATTGAACATGTATTTCCAACGCACCTTATTAACTCCTTAAATATCAAACACTTAAATATTGGCACAACGCTTGCTCCCCGGCTTTGTACCAGCACGGACATTCCTGCTGTCGAGTCATTGCACAACAATAAAAGGGAGTCATTTCATGAGTACATCCAAGATCATCCGCCTGGGCCTCATCGGCGCCGGCCGCATGGGCAGCTTTCACGGCGTGACCGCCGCGCGGCACATTCCCGGTGCCTGCCTGGCCGCCATCGCCGACCCGACACCTGGCCAGGCCGCTCGCCTCGCCGCAGAGCTGGGTGTGGAGCGGGTCTACACCGACCCTCAGCAATTGCTCGATGACCCGCAGATCGACGGCGTATTGATCGCCGCCCCGGCCCGCAGCCATGCCGAACTGGTGATCAGTGCGGCCCGCGCCGGCAAAGGCGTGTTTTGCGAAAAACCCATGGCCATTACCCTGGACGAAGCCGACCGCGCCATCGCCGCCGCTGCCGATGCGCGAGTGACGCTGCAGGTCGGCTTCAACCGCCGCTTTGCCAAAAGCTTCCGCACCGCCCACCTCGATGTGGTCGCCGGCCGGATCGGTACGCCGCAGTTGCTGCGCTCGCTGACCCGCGATCCGGCCCTGAACAACCCCGCCGCCTCACCACAGTGGGTGATCTTCCTCGAAACCCTGATCCATGACTTCGATACCCTGCGCTACCTCAATCCTGGTGCCGAAGCGGTCGAAGTGTTTGTCATGGCCGATGCCCTGATCGCTCCAGACTTTAAGGACAAGGGTTTGCTCGACACCGCGGTGGTCACGATCCGTTTCGACAACGGCGCCATCGCCACCGCCGAGGCGAATTTCCAGGCGGTGTATGGCTACGACGTTCGGGGCGAAGTGTTCGGTAGCGCCGGCATGCTGAGCATGGGCAGCGTCAATGACTCTGACCTGGTTCGTTACCTGGCGACTGGCATCCAGGCCGACACCCTGCGCCTGGACACCGACCTGCTGCGTGATGCCTACGTGGCCGAGCTCAACCATTTCGTCGACTGCCTGCGCAGCGGCGAAAAACCACTCGCCAGCGGTGAAGATGCCCGCGCGGCACTGGCCATTGCCCGGGCGTGTATCGAGTCCTTCCAGCAAGGCAAGGCGGTGCGCGTACAAGGAGCCCACTCATGAGCTTCATTCCATTCAAACTGGCGATCAGTGCCGAAATGGTGTTCCTCGACCTTCCGTTCACCGAACGGGTCAAACGCATTCACGCGCTGGGCTTCAGCGCCGAAATCTGGGACTGGACGCACAAAGACATCCCGGCGCTTGTGGCCACCGGCGCTGATTTCACCTCCATGACGGGCTACATCTCGGGCAACCTGACCGATCCCGACGGCATCCAGCACCTGCTCGACAGCGCACGGGAATCGCTGGCCGTTGCCGCCCAACTGAATTGCCCGAGTCTCAACCTGCACGGAACAGGCCTGGGCGATCAAGGTTTGCCAGTCAAACCGGTGGCTCACACCACCGGGCACATGTGGTTGAGCGCCTGCAAGACCCTGGAAAAAATCGCTCGCCTGGGCGAAGACGCCGGCCGAGTGTTCCTGCTGGAAAACCTCAACACCGAGGTGGACCACCCCGGCACTCCGTTCGCCCGCGCCGACGATACCCTGGCGTTGATCGAGGCTGTGGGCAGCCCGCATTTGAAGATGAACCTGGATCTTTACCATGCGCAGATTGGCGAAGGGAACCTGATCGAACTGATCCAGCGCGCCGGCAGCGCCATCGGCGAAATCCAGGTCGCTGACGTGCCCGGGCGCATGGAACCGGGCACTGGCGAAATCCATTACCCGGCCATTGCCAAAGCCTTGTTCGGCATGGGATACACCGGTGTCGTCGGGCTGGAGGGCTGGGCCAGCGGCGACAGCGAAGCGGCACTCGAACGTTTCCGGCAAGCGTTCACGCTGGAGTGAGGAACCTGCGGCGCGCTCAGACGTTGATTCCGAGCGCGCCAGCAACTTGAACTTGATGAATGTCGACTGATAACAACAAAAGGAAAACCATCATGCGTCGCTGCTCACTTCTTTTTGCCACGCTGCTACTCGTCTTCAGCCAATGGGCCGCCGCCAGCTATCGCGTCGGCGTCAGCATCGCCAGGGTCGACGACAACTTCATGACCTATGTCCGCAGCGGCCTGGAGGAAGCTGCGAAAAAGGACAACATCCAGATTCAGTTCGAGGACGCCCAAGGCGATGTGGTTCGCCAGCTTAATCAGGTCCAGGGCTTTCTCAACCAGAAAGTCGATGCTGTCATCGTCCTACCCGTGGACACCGCCGCCACCGCCAACATGACCCGCGCCGCCGTCGAAGCGCAGACGCCTCTGGTCTACGTCAACCGCCACCCGGATGAACGCGTGCTGCCCAAGGGCGTTGTCACCGTGGCGTCGAACGACATTGAGGCCGGTCAACTGCAAATGCGCTACCTGGCTGAAAAACTGGGGGGCAAAGGCACCCTCGCGATCATCATGGGCGACCTCGCGCAAAACGCCACGCACGACCGCACCGAAGGCGTCAAACAGGTGCTCAAGGATTATCCCGGGATCAAGGTTGTCGAACAGCAAAGCGCCGAGTGGCAGCGCAACAAAGGCATGGACCTGACCAGTAACTGGCTGCTGGCCGGGACGAGTTTTGACGCCATCGTCGCCAACAATGACGAGATGGCGATCGGCGCCGCCATGGCTCTGCAGCAGGCCGGCAAAACCAGGGGCGAGATTGCGATTGTCGGCATCGACGGCCTGCCCGACGGCCTGGCGGCGATCAAGCGCGGGATGCTGGTTGCCTCGGTTTTTCAAGACCCAAAGGCCCAAGCGGCCACCGCACTGCAAGCGGCGATCAAGATGGTCAAGGGTGAGCCGGTCGAGACGGATGTCTGGGTGCCCTTTCAGTTGATCACGCCGGAGCAGGTTGCCTTGTACGAGCAACATTATAAATAGCGCTTCACTCTTACCATTGACGCCGCTGATCCCGTCAGGAATCAGCGGCGTTTTTCGTTGAGTGAATCGTGTTGTGCGGTATGCCGACTAAACGCACTGGATTGCGGGGGGGGGGGGGGGGGGGACGGATTACATATCCATTTCTGCGGTAACGGCCACTTATGGTTTCGCCCTTACGGCGAGTCCCTTTTTCAAACGCCAAAAAGGAACCAAAAGGCTTTGCCCCACCACTCGGTGCCTCGCTTAGGCTCGGCATGCCCTCTCTCCGGCATTGCTCCGTGGGTCGCCGCGATGGGCCATCCATGGCCCAGCGCGGCTAAACCGGCGTCCTGCCGGTTTCCCCACTGCGCAATGCCTGCGTTCGGCCATCGTGGTTAACGGGGCACCCAGATCAAAAACAAAAGCGAGGCGGCCTTAAAGCCGACCTGACTTTTACGGGTGTAGCTGATCCCCTGTAGGAGCCAGGCTTGCCGGCGAAGAACGATAACGCGGTACAACAGATACACCGCAGCGCCTGGTTCGCCGGCAAGCCTGGCTCCTACAGGTTTCCCAAGTGACTCGCCGTAAGGGCGAAACCCTAAGTGGCCGTTACCGCAGGAATGGATATGTACGCAGTCAACAAAATCCGCATTGGCTGTCAGGACGCCTTCGCCGGCAAGTCGGATCGCCGCACCGCTGGCTCCTACAGTAAGGGCGAAAACCTGGGTGGCCGCGACCGCTACCGGATGCACCGGTTGATTGCCTGGATTCGATAAGAAGCAGATTTTGCTTTGCAGGAGGGGGGGAATTGCGAAGCGAGGGCCAGAACAGGCCCTCGCTGTATTGCAGTCAAATTCAGCGCTTGAGTTTGCGCTTGTTGCGGTATTGGTCGATGACCACCGCAACCACGATGATCAAGCCTTTGATGATGTCCTGGATATAGGCATCGACCCCAACGAACGTGAACCCGCTGGCCATCACCCCAAGGATCAGCGCACCAATGACCGTGCCGGTGATGCGCCCTACCCCGCCCGCCAGGCTGGTGCCACCGATGACCGCGGCGGCAATCGCATCCAGCTCATAGGACATGCCCATCCCGGCCTGGCCGGTGGCGGCACGGGCCGAAGCGACCACGCCTGCCAATCCCGCCAGCAACCCGGCGATACTGTAGACGATGACCAGGTGGCGCTTGACGTTGATCCCGGAGGTACGCGCCGCCTGCATGTTGCCGCCGATGGCGTAGGTGTATTTACCGTACTTGGTGTAGCGCAACGCGATATGGAAGATCACCGCCACCACCAGGAAAATGATCACCGGCATCGCGCCGTGACCGATGGCCGTGTAGGAGTCCGAGAGCATGCTCACCGGCTGGCCTTCGGTGTAGTAACGCGCCAGGCCACGGGCCGAGACCATCATGCCCAGGGTGGCAATGAACGGTGGGATCCCGGTAATCG
The DNA here is from genome assembly GCF_028471945.1 of Pseudomonas sp. WJP1. Classification (NCBI taxonomy): domain Bacteria; kingdom Pseudomonadati; phylum Pseudomonadota; class Gammaproteobacteria; order Pseudomonadales; family Pseudomonadaceae; genus Pseudomonas; species Pseudomonas sp. WJP1. Next base: position 2,518,289 of record NZ_CP110128.1, on the reverse strand, counting down.
CAATGATGCTGCCGTTGATTGCTCCTGCCAGCAGCCCGACGCCGAGCCCGACTATGACGGGAATCCACACCGGCAAGTCAGTCAGCGACGGGAAGACCGCCCGGGCGAAGTCCGAGGTCTGCGCCAGGCTGGCGGCGATCATTGCCGACAACGCCAACACCGAGCCGGACGACAGGTCGATGCCGGTCGTAATGATCACCTGGGTCACGCCAATCGCCAGCAGGCCGATGATCGACACTTGCAGGATCATCAAGACCAGCCGCTGGGAGTTCATCAGGAAACTCTGGTCGCGCACAATCCAGCCGAACACCTCGAACACCAGGCCGATGCCGATCAGCACCAGGAAAATACTCAGTTCAGTCGGAAAGCGCCGACGACTCTTGACCGGTACCGTTGCTGGCTTGTTTTCCAGTATCGCATTCATAACCACTCACCCTTCTATCGCATCGTCGACGCTGGCCGCGCCAGCGCCGGCATCCATTAGTGAACCGCGGACATGCCCGAGGCCAGTTGCATCACTCGTTCCTGGGTCGCTTCGCTGCGGTCGAGGGTGCCCATCAGGTCGCCCTCGTGCATGACCATGACCCGATCGCTCATGCCGAGCACTTCCGGCAGCTCCGAGGAAATCATGATCACCGCCATGCCTTCGCTGGCGAGGTAGGAGATAAGCCGGTAGATCTCGGCCTTGGCACCGACATCGATGCCGCGGGTCGGCTCGTCGAGAATCAGGATTCGCGGATTGGTCATCAGCCAGCGCGCCAGCAAGGCCTTCTGCTGGTTACCGCCGGACAGCGTGTCGATGCATTGCTCGAGCGACGGGGTTTTCACCCGCAGCTTCTTGCACATGTCTTCGCACAGGGCGCGCAGGGCTTTTTGCTGGATGAAACCGTGGCCGGCGTAATGTGGCAGCACCGCCATCTCCATGTTCTCCAGCACCGACAGGCACGGGAACAGGCCGCTGAGTTTGCGATCCTCGGTCAACAGGGCGAAGCCCTTCTCGATGGCCATGTGCGGATCGGTAATGCGCACCACTTCTCCGTCGAGGCGAATCTCGCCGCTGTCGCTCGGGGTGATGCCAAAGATCGCCTCGGCGACGTTGGTCCGCCCCGAGCCCATCAACCCGGCAATGCCGAGGATCTCGCCGGCGTGCAGATCGAAGGACACGTCCTTGAAAATGCCGTCGAGCTTGAGATCGCGCACCGACAGCAACAGATCGCCGATCGGCGTCTCGCGCAGCGGGAACAACTGGTTCAGTTCACGCCCGACCATCATCGAAATCAGGCTGTCGCCGTCCATGCTGTCGGCGCGTTGCAGGCCGATGTAGGCGCCGTCGCGGAACACTGCCACTTCGTCGGCGATGCTGAACACTTCATTCATTTTGTGGGTGATGTAGATGATGCCTTTGCCCTGGCTCTTGAGGTCGGCAATGATCGAAAACAGGTGGGCGACCTCCTTGTCGGTGATGGCCGAAGTCGGTTCGTCCATGATAAGGATGTCGGAATCGTAGGACACTGCCTTGGCGATCTCGACCATCTGCCGTTCGGCGATGCTAAGGTTGCCGACCTGTTCCTCTGGATCAAGGTTGATGCGCAGGCGCTCCAACAACTTCGCCGTGCAGCGGTGCATTTCCCGGTGGTCGATCATGTGGAAACCGTTGAGCTGCTCACGACCAATCCAGATGTTCTCGGCGATGCTCATGTGCGGCATCAGGTTGAGTTCCTGGTGGATCATCGCAATCCCGGCCTGCAGCGCCGCCAGGGGCGTTTCGAAGACCACCGGCTTGCCCCGCAGGCGCAGTTCGCCAGCGTCGGGCTGGTAGATGCCGGCGATGATTTTCATCAAGGTGGATTTGCCCGCGCCATTCTCGCCCATCAGGGCCAACACGGAACCGGGGCGTACCCGCAGTTGTACGTCGGACAAGGCCACCACACCGGGGAAACCCTTGCTGACGTTGACGATCTCCAACAGGTACGGCTCATCGACAGGTGTTGCGGTTGGCTGCACACCCATCAACGGGGTGCTCGAAGCAGTCGCTGAAGCGAACATGATCAGGTACTCCATCAGCAAGGTCGCGGTGCCACCTTGCGTGTTTATTGTTGTTATTGAACGGACGGACTATTTGAACTGGTCAACGTTTTGCAGCGTGATCAAGCGATACGGCACCCAGACGGCCGGCTCTACCGCTTCGTTTTTGGCCATTTTCACTGCCGTTTCGATCGAACCGTCCGCCTGGCCCTTGGCGTCCTGGAACACCGACACCACCAGAGCCCCCTTCTTCACCGCGTTCAATCCGTCAGGCGTACCGTCGACACCGGCGATCAGGATGCTGCCCTTTTCCACGCCGGCCTGTTGCAGGGCCATTGCGGCACCAATGGCCATCTCGTCGTTGTTGGAGACGACCGCGTCGAACTTGCGGCCCTGGGTCAGCCAGTCATTGACCAGGGTCATGCCCTTGTCCCTCGACCAGATGCCGGTTTGCTCTTGCTCGATCTTGATGTTCGGGTACTTGGCCAGCACCTCCTTGACGCCCTTGGTGCGGTTGGTGGTGGAGTTGTTCGCCAGGTCGCCCAGCAGGATCACGATGTCGCCCTTGCCGCCCATTTTGTCGGCCAGGTATTGCATTTGCATCTGCCCGGCCTCCAGGTCGTTGGAGGCGACAGTGACCACGCCTTTGGGCAGGTTCAGGTCATCGGGACGACGGTTGACATAGACCAGCGGGATGCCCGCCTTCACGGCAGCTTCAGTGATTTTTTTGGTCGCGGCCGTATCCACCGGATTGACCACGATGGCATCGACTTTCTGGCTGATGAAGCTTTCGACCTGGCTCAGTTGCTTGACCACGTCGCTGCGGGCGTCTTCGAACTGCAGCTTGACGCCATCGGGATAGGACTTGGCTTTTGTGTCCATGGACTCACGCAGGTAGGTCAGCCAGGTGTCATCGAACTGCGACATGCTGACGCCGATCTTCATGTCAGCGAATGCAGCGCCGCTGGCGAACATCAGGGACAAGGCGAGTGAGGCGAAACGGATCTTGGTCTTCATGAAAGGTCTTTCTCCACATTTTTGTTGGTTTTATGGATAAGGCGTGACGATTTCAGTAAGCGGACAAGCGGGAAAAGAGTTGGGGCCGGGTGCGAGGCAGTTCGCTGGAAATGACTTTATTGGAAAATATTTTCCATATCAACAGATTTTAGAATTTTATTATGATTTTGTTCGATGACTTTCGAAGGGGCTTAGTTGCACCAGCTGATGGCGCTCGGAACTCAGCCGCGCAGCGTCTAGCACGCGGGTGGTCGCCAGTGCATCACGGGCGTCCACCGGCAGTGGGCCACCGCTCTGCAACGCGCTTTGTAGCTGTAAATAGAACTGATTCCAACAACCACGCTCGGAGGAAATTCTTTCGCGCACTTCGCCCTGTTCGAACCAGCCCCAGCGTCGGTGCTCTTCCACGCCCCAGCGCTCGCCTTCGGATTTCGGTGTGAGCCCGGCGAGAGCCGACGCCTCCTGCCCGTCCAGGCCGTCGACGCTGTAGCAGCCCTGGGTGCCGGTCACGCGAAAACGCGGGCCAGGTGTGTTTTGCAGGCAACTACCGCCCAAATGCGAGATCACGCCGTTGGCATGGGTCAGGGACATGAAGAAACCGTTGTCGAAAGCCTGGCCTTTTTCCAGGTACTCCAGTTCGGCATAAACCCGGGTGACGGGGCCGAACAGCAGCAGCGCCTGATCCACCAGATGACTGCCCAGGTCGCGCAGCCAACCACCGCCGCTGCCGTTGTTCACCGACTGTGGTGAATAGCGCTCGATCCGTGACTCGAAACGGCTAACCTGGCCCAGCGCACCGGACTCGATGAGTTTGCGCACGGTGAGAAAGTCCGAGTCCCAGCGCCGGTTCTGGTAGACGCTCAGTTGCACGCCCTGACGTTCAGCCATGGTGATCAGGGTTTGCGCCTGCTGCGCGTCGGCGGCGAACGGCTTGTCGCTGACCACCGCCACATTGTGTTCAATGGCGTCGAGCACCAGCGCCGGACGCCCTTTGAGCGGCGTGGACACCACCAGTACATCAACCCCGACTTCGACCAGTTGGCCGATGCTGTCGAAGGCCGGCACGCCAGGGTGTTCTGCCGCCAGCAACTGGCGCCGCTCCGTTGAACGGGTCACCACACCGACGAAGGTTGCACCCGGCAAGCTGCTGATCAGTGGAGCATGGAAAAATCGGCCGCCATGGCCGTATCCGACAAGTCCGATGCGCATGAATCAACTCCTTCTTATTGTTATGTGAACCCTTGACGGCCCTTGTGGGAGCGAGCCTGCTCGCGATGGCGGCTTTGCATCCAACATTCATGTGACGGTCTGATCGCATTCGCGAGCAGGCTCGCTCCCACAGGGGGGGTTGTGGTTAGCCGTAGAAGTGTGGGCGGTCTGGCAGGCCGACTTTTACGATCTGGCCGCTATTTTGTGCTTCGATACAGGCATCCGCCGCCACCGCCGCCGCAAAGCCATCCCACGCCGAAGGCCCGCCAACCTGCCCGGCCCGCACGCCATCGATGAACGCCTGCAACTCAACGTCATACGCGGCGATGAACCGATCCTTCCAGTCCATCAGAATCGCGTTGGACAGCTTCGCCCCGCTGCGCAATTGAACTTGGGACGGCTCCGGCAGTTTGGCGATGCCAGTCTCCCCGACCACTTCGCACTGGATGTCGTAGCCGTACTGGCAATTGACGAAGACTTCCACATCGATGCGCGTGCCCTTGGCGGTTTCCAGCAGCACGATCTGCGGGTCTTTCAAATGCGCGAGCGCCTTGCTGCTCTTGCGCGGGAACACCACCTGCACCGACACGTAGTCGTCGTCGAGCAACCAGCGCAACACGTCCAGCTCATGGATCAGGGTGTCGGTGATCGCCATGTCGGTCTTGTAGTTCTCGCCCACGGTCGGGTTACGGTGGGCGCAATGCAGCATCAACGGCTCACCGATCTGGCCACTGTCGATCACTGATTTGAGTGCCCGATAACCCTCGTCGTACGGACGCATGAAACCGACCTGTACCAGCCGCTTGCCGTGGGCCACTTCGGCTTCGACGATCTTGCGGCAACCTTGTGCAGTGACCGCCAGCGGTTTCTCGCAGAACACCGGCTTGCCGGCGGCAATCGCTGCCAGCACGAACTCCTCGTGACTCGGCCCCCAGGAGGTCACGAGGATCGCCTCGACTTCCGGTGCGTTGATCAGCGCATGGCCGTCGGGATAAACCTCGGCGGTCAGCTTCAAATCGGCAACGACCTTGGCCGCCTGTTGCAAGTTGATGTCGGTAACCGCCACGACCTGGCTATTGAGCAGGGTCTGGCTGCAACGACGGATATGGTCCTGGCCGATGGCCCCGGTGCCGATAACGCCAATCCGCAGTGAATTAGAGAGCAATGACATGAACATTCTCCTGTGAAGACTTGTTGTTGGTTTCAGGGGCAATCAGTACTGACGGGCCTTTGCCAGTCGTTCGTTCAGTGTCTTGGCCACCGCATCGGTGCGGGCGCTGGTGGAAACCTGCGCCACGCCGACCCGCCACCAGGACAGGTAGCCGTGAATCATGGTCTTGGGCAGAACCTTGATATCGATCAGCGTCGACACCGTCTGCAAGCGCGCATCCGCCAGTGCAGCCTGCAGCTCGTCAACGGTGGTCACTTTGTACGTCTTGCAGCCATAGGCCGCCGCGCTCATGGCGAAATCCACCGGTACAAAGCCGCCATCGAGCTTGCCGGTTTGCGGGTTGCGGAAGCGGAACTCGGTGCCGAAGCTGTCCATGCCGTTGCCCATCTGCAAGTTGTTGATGCAGCCGAAGGTCATGTTGTCGAGCAGCACCACGTTGATCTTGCGTCGCTCCTGAATCGAGGTCGCCAGCTCCGAGTGCAGCATCATGTAGGAGCCGTCGCCCACCAGCGCATAGACCTCACGATCCGGCTCGGCGAGTTTCACGCCCAACGCAGCGTTGACCTCGTAACCCATGCAGGAATAGCCGTACTCGACGTGATAGGTGTTCACGCCCTTGCTGCGCCAACTGCGCTGCAAGTCGCCAGGCAGGCTCCCGGCTGCAGCGACGATCACGGCGTCGTCGGCCAGGGTTTCGTTGAGCACGCCGAGTACACGGCTCTGGGTCAGGCAGGAACCGGTCAGCTCGATGAATTCACGCAGGACGGCCGGGTCCAGGTGGTCGTTGATTTCCGGGACGAAATCCTTGGCCTGGTATTGCAGCTGATAGAGGCGATCGACTTCCTCATCCAGTTGCGCCTTGGCCTGGCGGGGATGATCGCCCCAGCTCGAGCGATAATCCCCCAGTGCTTCGCCCAATGTCTGCAAACCGGCTCTGGCGTCCGCCAGCAATTGCACGCCGTCGAGTTTCAGCGCGTCGCAGGGGCTGATATTGAGGTTGAGAAATTGCACCCCGGGGTGTGCAAACAAGGACTTCGACGCGGTGGTGAAGTCGCTGTAGCGGGTGCCGATGCCGATGATCAGGTCAGCGTCCCTGGCCAGCAGGTTCGCCGCCAGGCAACCTGTTTCGCCGATGCCACCCACATTAAGCGGATGGCTGGAGACCACCGCGCTCTTGCCGGCCTGGGTTTCGGCGAACGGAATGTCGAAGCGCTCGGCAAAGGCCTGCAATGCGGCGTTGGCCCCGGAATACTTGACTCCGCCACCGCAGATGATCAGCGGCTTGCGCTTGCCCTTGAACAACGCCAGTGCATCGCCGAGCATGGCTTCGGTGGCTGGGCGACGCTCGATGCGGTGCACGCGTTTTTGCAGGAAATAATCGGGATAATCGTAAGCCTCGGCCTGCACGTCCTGCGGCAGGGCCAGGGTCACGGCGCCGGTTTCCGCAGGGTCGGTAAGCACACGCATGGCGTGGATCGCTGCCGTCATCAACTGCTCGGGACGGTTGATGCGGTCCCAGTATTTACTGACCGCCTTGAATGCATCGTTGGTGCTGATGCTCAGGTCATGGAACTGCTCGATCTGCTGCAACACCGGGTCGGGCTGGCGGCAGGCGTAGACATCGCCAGGCAGCAGCAGCAAGGGAATGCGGTTAGCTGTCGCGGTGGCGGCAGCGGTCAGCATGTTCGCCGCGCCCGGCCCCACGGATGAAGTGCAGGCGTAGATCTTGCGCCGCAGATGCTGCTTGGCGAACCCGATGGCGGCATGGGCCATGCCTTGCTCATTGCGGCCCTGATGGACGATCAGGTCGCCACTGTCCTGATCCAGGGCCTGGCCCAGACCCAGCACGTTGCCGTGGCCGAAGATGGTAAAGATCCCGGCGACGAATTTGCTCTGGACCCCATCGACCTCGATGTACTGGTTATCGAGGAATTTCACCAGGGCCTGGGCCATGGTCAGTCTTGTTGTGGTCATGCTTGCACCTTTTTGTGAATGCAATCCGGTCCCTGTGGGGATCTCCATCAGGCCAGGGATTTCTGCAGGTGATCCATGCTCGCGCCGATCGCCCGTTCGATATCCGCCAACCCATGCACGCTGTCGGCAAACGGTTCGAACGACAGGTAGCCGCTGTAGCCGCTACCGAGCAAGGTATCGATCTGCGCCGCATTGCCGAGGATGTCGCCCTCGCCCACCAGCACCCGATGGCCGTCACGAATGGTCGCCAGCGGCGCCTCGGCATCCTCGACCCCGGAGATGTGCACCAGCCCGGTCAGCTCAGGGAAAAACTCATGTTCGCTGGCCAGATGGTGGTGGAAGGTGTCATGCACCAGGCGGAACACATCCAGCCCGCCGATGGCCTTGATCGCATCCACTGCCGTGCGTTTGCGCCGCAGCGAGCACTCTTCGAAACCCAGCGGCTCGATGAAGCCAAGGATGCCGTGATCGCGCAGGATCGGCGCCAGTTCACTCAACGCCGTGCGCAGGCCGGACGCACGCTGCGCCTCGGTACGTGGATCAGTGCGCTCGTTCAGCGGGCACATGACCAAACCCTGCGCACCACAATCGCGGGCATAGGCGGCAAGTTTCAGGGCCTGTGCACGGCGCTCGTCATTCCACACATCGAACGGATACAGCGCGTTGATCGACAACACGGTGATGCCCTTGGCCGCGCACAATTGACGCACGTGTTCGGGTGCGGTGCCGTCTTCGATTTCAACGCCCTTGAGATCGTTGCGGATCTCGATGGCGTCGGCCTTGAGGGTCACCGCCAACTCGATGAACGCCGGCAGGGACAAACGGGGTGCGACCATACGGTTGAGGGCGAAACGCAGGGGTTTGCTCATTTTTTGTTGTTCTCCGTATAAGCGAATTATTTGGCGGTCGGCATGCTGAATTCAGGGCCCTTGGCGATGCTGTCGGGCCAGCGTTGCATCACGCTTTTGTAGCGGCTGTAGAAGCGAATGCCTTCTTCGCCGTAGGCATGGTGGTCGCCGAACAGCGAGCGCTTCCAGCCACCGAACGAGTGCCAGGCCATGGGCACAGGAATCGGCACGTTGATGCCGACCATGCCGACCTTGATGCTGCGGGCGAAGGCGCGGGCAATGCCGCCGTCGCTGGTGAAGCAGGACACGCCGTTGCCGAATTCATGGGCGTTGATCAGCGCCACGGCACTGGCGAAATCCGGTACCCGCACGATGCCCAGCACCGGGCCGAAAATCTCTTGCTGGTAGATGCTCATCTCGGTCGTGACCTTGTCGAACAGCGTCGCACCGACGAAGAAGCCATTCTCGGCCCCCGGCACCTTGAAGTGGCGACCGTCGACAATCAGCTGTGCGCCCTGGGCCACACCCTGGTCAATGAAACCTTCCACCTTGGCCTTGTGCTCGGCCGTCACCAAAGGCCCCATGTCGGTGTCGCCCTGCAGGCCGTTGCCGACCTTGAGCTGATCGATGCGCGGCAGCAGTTTGGCAATTAGCTGGTCGCCGACATCGCCGACCGCCACGGCAATCGAGATCGCCATGCAGCGCTCACCGGCCGAACCGTACGCCGCGCCGATCAGGGCATCCGCCGCTTGATCCAGATCCGCATCGGGCATGACGATCATGTGGTTCTTCGCCCCGCCCAGGGCCTGCACGCGTTTGCCCCGGGAGGTGGCCTGCTGGTGGATGTATTCGGCAATCGGCGTCGAACCGACAAAGGAAATCGCTTCGATGTCCGGGTGTTGCAGCAGCGCGTCGACCGCAGCCTTGTCGCCCTGGACCACGTTGAACACGCCATCCGGCAGACCGGCTTCAGTCAGCAACCGCGCCATCAGCAAACTGGCGGACGGGTCGCGTTCGGACGGCTTGAGAATGAAGCAGTTACCGGTCACCAGCGCCAGCGGGATCATCCACAGCGGCACCATCACCGGGAAGTTGAACGGCGTGACCCCGGCGCAGACGCCCAGGGGCTGGCGCAGGTTCCAGTTGTCGATGCCACCGCCGATGTTGTCGCTGAATTCGGTTTTCAACAGGTTCGGCGCACCGCAGGCGTATTCGACGATTTCGATGCCACGGGTAACTTCGCCCTTGGCATCGGAAAACACCTTGCCGTGTTCGCGGCTGATGATTTCTGCCAGTTCGTCGTGATGGCGGTCGAGCAACTCCTTGAACTTGAACATCACCCGCGAACGGCGCAGGGACGATTGCTCGGACCAGGCCGGGAATGCCTTGAGGGCCGATGCGACTGCCTCGTCCACGGTCTTCTCGCTGGCCAGCCCGACCCGGGCCTGCACGCTGCCGGTGGCCGGGTTGAAAACATTGCTGAACCGCTCACTGCCGGTGTCTTGCACTTGACCGTCGATGTAGTGGCCTACAACCTGGACGTCGCTCATCGTTATTGTTCTCCCTGCAGATAGTGGAATTCAGACGGTGGAATTCAGAGATCCAGCAGCCAGCTGTGCTGCGGATCGTTGTGGAACTGCCAGACGCGTTTCGGGCCGGCCATCACGTTCAGGTAATACGACTCGTAGCCGTACGGCACACTGACCGGGTGATAACCCTTGGGCACGACCACCAGGTCGCTGTTTTCCACGGCCATGGCCTGGTCGATGCTGCGATCGTCGGTGTACACCCGCTGGAACACGAAGCCCTGGGGCGGGTTGATCTGGTGGTAATAGGTTTCTTCGAGAAAGCTCTGGTGCGGCAGGTCGTCGGTGTCGTGCTTGTGCGGTGGATAGCTCGAGGAGTGTCCGGACGGCGTGCGCACTTCAACCACCAGCAGTGAATGGGCGGGCTCGGTGTCTGGCAGGATGTCGCAGACGTAACGGGTGTTGGCGCCCTTGCCGCGCACACTGCGTTTCATGGCTTCAGGTTTGATCAGGCGTGGGCCGATATCACCGGTGATCGAACCGGGCGCGGCGCAAACGGCAATTTGCACATCACTCAACGCCACCACCTGGGCCTGACTGCCAGGCGGCAAGTACGCAGCGAAGGGGGATTTGTCTTCGAAAACCGACTGGCGATCCCCAAGGTTGTCCCAGTCGAACGCACCGTGCACCGGCGCTTCACCCTTGATACTGGCCCGGCCGCTGAGCAGCACCAGGCACAGTTCCTTGTCACCGGCCGAGACCGGCAGGCTCTCGCCGAGGCTCAAGCGGTAGGCGGCGAAGCCGACGTATTGCAGCTCACCTTTGCCCAACTCGACCATGGTCCGGCCACGGGCATTGCTTTTGACCAGCAGGCTCATCGTGCAGTCCTCTCGTCGAGCAGCGCGCGCAAGGTGTCGTAGCCTTTTTTCGCGTAGACATAACTCGGCGCCACCGCCGGGTCCTGCTCGGCCTCGACCACCAGCCAGCCGTGGTAATCGGCCGCCAGCAGCACGTCCAGCAGTTCAGCGAAGTCGATGTCGCCATCCCCCGGCACGGTGAAGGTGCCGTTGATGATGCAGTCCGGGAAGCTCCACAGGTTGTTGCGCGCCATCTGCACCACCGGTTTGCGCACGTCCTTGAAATGCACGTGGCAGATGCGCTCGATGTGCTTGCGCAGCACCTGCAAGGGTTCGCCGCCGCCCATGTAGCAATGGCCCGAATCGAACAGCAGGCCGACCTCGCTGCCGGTCAAGGCCATCAGTTTGTCGATGTCGGCCGGGGATTCGACGTAAGCCCCCATGTGATGGTGATAGGCCAGGCGTACGCCCCGGGACAGGGTGAAACGCGCAAGCTCGGTGAGCTTGTCGGCGTATTCCTGCCAGGCCTGTTCAGTGTGGAAACGCGGACGCTCCACCAGTGGAATGCGTTGACCCTGGATCGAGTCGGCGACTTCTCCGTAGACCAGCACCTTGGCACCGTTGCTGGCGAGCAGCTCGACGTGGCTGCCGATGGCGTCGATTTCCTCGGCCACCGAGCGGCGGGCCAGGCGACTGGAGTACCAGCCCGATACCAACGCCAGATCATAGGGCCGCAACACGTCGCCGACGCCTTTGGCGTCCTTGGGGAATTTGCCGTTGAGTTCAAAACCTTCGTAACCGATTTCCTTGCCTTCGCTCAGGGCGGTGCTCAATGGCGTCTCGCCACCGAGGGACGGCAGGTCGTCGTTGCTCCAGGAAATCGGGTTAATGCCAATTCGAATAGCGGGCATGGCTGCACCTTTTATTGTTTTACATAAATCACTAAGAACGACACAAAACCCTGTAGGAGCGAGCCTGCTCGCGATAGCGGTGTATCAGGCGACGTTAATGTTGACTGTCAGTCCGCTATCGCGAGCAGGCTCGCTCCCACAGGATCGCGCGGTGTTTCCTCAAGCGCGGGCAGTACGCCAGGCATCGATCAATTCAACAAAAGTGCCCTGCACCTGCTGAATCAGCGCCTCATCGTCAATTTCCCCGGCCAACCACGCGCGACTCGGCTCCTGGAAAATCGTCCGCCCCACGGCAAATCCGCGGCAGGTCTGGCTCTGGCTGGCCTGTTGAAAGCCTTCGGCCAACGCCGATGCCGGGGCATTCAAGCCCAGCAGCACCACGCCTCGGCAATACGGGTCGCGCTCCTGGATCAGTTCGTCAAGTTGCTTCCACTCTTGGGCGCTTTGCGCTTCGATCTTCCACCACGCCGGGTAGATACCCAGGTTGTAGAGGCGCTTGAGGGCGCGATACAACACGTCCGGGTGCGTCGAGGGGTGATCCTTGGGCGGGATGATTTCCAGCAGCAGCTCATGACCGCTGACCTGGGATGCCTGGTACAAACCCTTGATCTGCGCTTCCTGCTCCAGGCGCAGCATGGGCTCGTCGTCCGGGTGGAATTGCACCAGGCACTTGATGATTTGTTCCTGTGGCCAGGCGATCAGGTTGCTGCCGATGGAGCGACCATGTTCGAAGGCCAATGGCCGCGAGCCCTGCACTTCTACCGGCCGCGCCACCCACCAGCCGCGACCCGTTGCGGCGTTGAGTGAGTCCTGGCCGAAACGTTGATCGGCCAGCAGCCCGACATCGGCCTCGATACCTTGCTTTTGCAAATCGGCTTCGACCCGTTCCACGGCCCGGATGAACAGTTGCTTGAGTTCGCTGATGGCGTTGAGGTCACGACCACCCGCCTGGGCCAGTTCCACCAGTTGCCAGCGATGGTCGAAAGCAAAGATGAACAGCTGCTTCCACTGCTTGCGCGGCACGCTGACCTGATGCAGGCGCTGCAACACCGCGTCCTGATCCGGCCGGGTAATCGGCACCGGGCTGTTGAACAGGTAATCGAGTTCGGCCCGGGTCGGCATCGCCGGGGCGCAGGCATGGCGCGAGACCACCAGACCGCCGCAGGCATTGGCCAACTGGCAGCAGCGCTCATCGCTGGCGTCTTCCAGCCAGCCACTGAGGAAGCCCGACATGAAGGCGTCGCCAGCCCCCAGCACGTTGAGCACTTCCACACGCACACCGGGATAAATCGCACCGTCTTCGAGACGGGCCGGGATCTCACCATGAATCACTGTGCAGCCTTGCGGGCCGAGCTTGACCACCAGGGTGGCGTCGCTCACTCGCCGGACATTGCGCAGCGCCGTGAGCAAGTCTTCGGAACCACCGGCAATCAGAAACTCTTCTTCGGTGCCGACAATGAGATCGAAACGCGGGAGGATTTCCTGCACATGCTGGCTGACGTTCTGGTCGGCGACGAAGCGGGTTTCACCGTCCGCCTTGCCGGCCAGGCCCCAGAGTACCGGGCGGTAGTCGATGTCCAGCACCCGTTTGACGTTGTGCTTGTGGGCATAGTCCAGGGCCTGGATGCTCGCCTTGTACACGCCATCGGTGGAAAAATGGGTACCGGTGATCAGCAGGGCTTTACTGGAAGCGATGAAGGCTTCGCTGATGTCTTCGGCCCGCAGCGCCATGTCGGCGCAGTTTTCGCGGTAGAACACCAAGGGAAAGGTTTCGCGGTCCTTGAGACCCAGCAGCACCATCGCCGTCAGGCGTTCCGGGTCGACCTTGATGCCACTGACGTCGCAGCCTTCACGGGTCAGGGATTCAACGAGGAAGCGCCCCATATGGTCGTCCCCCACCCGGCTCAGCATCGCCGACTTGAGCCCCAACCGCGCGGTGCCGAAGGCGATGTTGGCGGACGAGCCGCCGAGGTACTTGGCAAAGCTGCTTACATCCTCCAGCCGCGCCCCGACTTGCTGCGCATAGAGGTCGACGCCTAGGCGCCCCAGGCAAATCAGATCCAATTGACGCCCACTGGCAAAACGAGTCTGGCCCATGCTGGCTCCTGTTATTTTTATCAGCCTGCGCTCGAAGCGATGACCGCGCCGAACACTCTTGGTGGAGGCAGACTAAAACGACCGGGACCGAACAATCAATATTTATTCCAAATATTTTTTACGTGGAATATTTTTTCCAATAAGCTTTAGTACAAGCGTTCCAGATGCAGTGCATCGTTTCAGCAGGCTTCACACTGCTGCAAGCTCAAGATTTTATCCGGGCCGACCCTGTAGACTGCGCTCAGCCCACCTATTGTCGGGGGACGAGGTGAAAGATCGTCCCTATAAGAACAAGCCAGAAGGATTTCCCAATGTCCCGCACCGATCAGCCGGATACGACCGAGAGCACGCCCGAGAGCGACCTCGTCACCCCCCCGATCAATGCAGAGCGCCTGCTGCAGCTCATCACCAATGAATACGAAAGCCTGCCGCGCCAGCTCAAACGCATCGCCAGCTACATGAGCCAGCAAAGCGACCGGATCATGGTCGACCGCATCAGCGACATCGCCAGCGAGTGCGAAGTGCATCCGTCGGCCATCGTGCGGTTTTCCCAGCGTTTCGGCTTCAGCGGCTTCAGCGAAATGCAGGCCCTGTTCCGCGAGGCCTACACCCACAAGACCACGCCGGTGCAGAACTACCAGCAGCGCATTCGCAGCATGATCAGCAACAAGTCGCAGAAGGCCAGCGGCGGCGACCTGGCGCGCGAATGCATCAACGCCACCCTGTCGGGCATCGAAAGACTGGGGCTGGAACTCGATGACCAGGCCTTCGACAAGGCCGTGGACCTGGTGGTGAATGCCGACAACATCTACGTGGTCGGCGTGCGCCGTTCGTTCGCGGTGGCCGATTACCTGGTCTACAACCTGCAACACACCAACAAGCGCATCCATCTGGTCTCGGGGCTTGGCGGCAGCTACCGCGAGCAGATGCGCAGTGTGCGCGCCAATGACCTGGTGATCGCCATCAGCTTCACGCCGTACGGCAAGGAAACCCAGCACTGCCTGCGCATCGCCCAGCATCACCAAGCGAAAACCCTGATCATCACCGACAGCAATCTCTCGCCCCTGGCCAAGCGCGCCAACACCGTATTGCTGGTCAACGAAGGCAGTTCGTTTGCGTTCCGTTCGTTGAGCGCGACCCTGTGCCTGTGCCAGGCGCTGTTTATCGCCGTGGCCTATCGACTGGAGTTGAAGGTCGATGAGATTCACGAACAGGTCGGCTTCGAAGACTGATCACATGTAAATATTTATTCCATAATTGATGAAAAGGAATTTTTATTCTATAAACAGGCTTCCTGAAAACAAAAACCAAAGGATCCTGTCATGCGCGAACTCGGAATCGGACTCATCGGCACGGGCTTCATGGGCCGTGCCCATGCCCTGGCCTTTCGCAACGTCAGCGCGGCATTCGAGCTGCCCTTCACGCTTCGCCTCGCCGCCCTGGCCGACGCCGATCCCGTTCGTGCCCAAGCCTGCGCCACCGCCTGGGGCTTTGAGCAGGCCTATGGCGACTGGCAGCAATTGATCGACGACCCCAAGGTCAGCCTGATCGCCATCACCACCCCCAACCACCTGCACTACCCCATGGCCATGGCTGCCATTGCCGCTGGCAAGTCGGTGTACTGCGAAAAACCGCTGGCGGTGAGCCTTGAACAGGCCAACGCCATGCACCTGGCGGCCAAGGATGCCGGTGTGGTCACCCGTGTCGGCTACAACTACCAGCACAACCCGATCATCGGCCTGGCGCGGGAGTTGATTCACAGCGGCAAGCTCGGCGAAATCATCAGCTTCCAAGGCGAATTCAGCGAAGACTTCATGGCCGATCCAGCGTCCCCCTGGTCATGGCGCTGTGAGACCGAGCATGCCGGTGGCGCGCTGGCGGACCTGGGCAGTCACTTGCTGGGCATGGCGCGCTATCTGCTCGGCAATGTCGAAGCGGTATGCGCCGATACCCAGACCGTACACCGCCAGCGCCCGGCCACCGCCGGTAGCCTCGAACAACGCAGCATTGCCGTCGACGATCAGGCCCATGCGTTGCTGCGTTTCTCCAGCGGCGCGCGCGGCACCTTCAGCAGCAGCTGGCTCAAGCACGGCTACAAGAATCACCTGAGTTTCGAGATCAGTGGCACCCAAGGCACCCTGTCATTCGATCAGGAGCGTCTGAATGAGTTGCGCCTGTGCCGCGCCGACCAGGAGGGTTTCCAGCGTTTGCTGGCCGGGCCGAACCTGCCCGGGTATGCCGCGTTCAGTCCAGCGCCGGGGCATCAACTGGGCTACAACGAGTTGAAGACGCTGGAAGTGCATGAGTTGATCATGGCCCTGGCCGGCCAAGGACAAGCCGGCACCGATTTCGCGCAAGCCCTGGAAGTGGAGCGGCTGGCGACGGCGATTCGGGTGGCGGCTCGGGATCAGCGCTGGGTCACCGTCAGTGAGGTCAGTACGGCAGATTGAACGGTGTGACGATCTGCACCTGTGACGACGCAATCGGCCCGGCCTTCCACAGCCGATGAAATTGCAGGATATGCAGGAACACGTGGCGAGCATCGATCTGCAGGTTGTGGTCGATGATCGCTGCGATTTTTTCCTCAGCCAGCAATTGGCGATTTTCCTCGTCCAGGTCGTGGCCGATGAACACCTCAAGTGGCCGATCCATCGCGGCGAACGCATCGACAATCGCCAGGTTGCCCCCGCCCACGCTGTAGACCGCCTTGAGGTCGGGGTGCTGTTTCAGCGCCTCGATCACGCGTTCAAAGGTGCGTTCGTAAACGCCGTAGCCACCGCTGATGTCCAGCACTCGTAAATGCGCGGCGCGGTTGCGCAGCCACATGCGAAAGCCCATTTCCCGCTCTTCTTCACCGCGAAACAACTCGCTACCGATGACCACGGCAACGTCCTGTGGCTGTGGTGCCAGCCACCGCGACAGCAAATAGGCAGCGGTCTGCCCGGCCGTGCGATTGTCCATGCCGACATAGCCGATGCGCTCGCTGTGCGGCAGGTCAGTGACCAGCGTGACCACCGGAATTCCGGCTGCGGCCAACTGCTTGATTGCCAGGTTCACCGCCGGCTCGTCGGCGGCCTTGAGCACCACGCCCTGGCTGCCGGTGCTTGCGCAGCGCAGCAACTGGTCGTGCATCGCCTGTGGCTCGATTTCTTCAAACAAGTGAAACCTCGGCGCGATGCGAAACGGCGCCAGGCTGCTTAATTGCGCGGTCATGGCCGCCTGCACCGCCGCACTGAAGCGTTGTGGCGTGTGCATGATCACATCGACGTGAAAAGTTCGCCCGGCCGCCAAGCCATTTTTCTCCTGAGCCTCGAGTTCGCTCAGGGCCTGCTCAATGCGGCGCTGGGTCTGATAGTGCACGCTGCCGCGCTGGTGCAGCACGCGATCAACCGTCGCCTTGCTGACCCCCGCCTGGGTGGCGATCTGCTTCATGGAAAAGTGTTTGGCACGTTCGAGCATCGTATTAAGCCTGAGGTTTTCTTGAGGTCTTTTCGGGCATTACTGAGGTTTTGCCGATGCTAGTCTCTGTTTCGCCAGGCGTCGAGCCGGACAACAACAAGAATCCAGGAGAACCCCCATGCCTCAAACCGACCTCACTACCTCGTTCAGTGGCCAGTACTTTGTGGTCACCGGCAGCACCCAAGGCCTGGGTGCTGCAGTGGCCCACACCCTGGCGCGCCGGGGCGCCGCCGGCCTGATCATTTGCGGGCGCCGCGCCGATCAGGGCCAGGCCCAGGTGCGCCAGTTGGCGGAACTCGATTGCCAGGCATTTTTCGTCGAGGCCGACCTGGAGCGAGTCGAGGATTGCCGAGCGGTGATCGACGCCGCCCGCGCTCGCTTCGGTACCCTCCATGGCTTGGTCAACTGCGCCGGCATGTCTGATCGCGGCAGCATCCTCGACACCACCCCTGAACTGTTCGATCGCCTGTTCGCGGTCAATGTGCGAGCACCGTTCTTCCTTATGCAGCAAGCGCTGAAACTGATGATCAGCCAAGGCGTGGAAGGCGCCATCGTCAACATCCAGAGCATCGTCAGCCACGGTGGGCCGGCTTACCTGAGCGCTTACTCGGCGTCCAAGGGTGCCTTGTCGATCCTGACCAAAAACGTGGCCTTCAGCGCCCTGCACAACCGCATCCGGGTCAACGGTCTGAACATCGGCTGGATGGACACGCCCCATGAAGACGAAATCCAGCGCCGCTACCATGGTGCCGAGGATGGCTGGCTGACGACTGTCGAGCGCGCGCAGCCGTTTGGACGCCTGCTCAAACCCGAGGAAGTGGCGCAGAGCGTTGCGTTCCTGCTATCGCGCGAATCGGGCATGATGACCGGCACCGTCATCGACCTGGAACAAGGTGTGATCGGCTGCGGCGACGACACCGCCCCGCGCCCCGCCAGCCCACTGAGCCTGACGGGTGAAGCGTTATGAACCCGCCGCTCACCGTGTTTGTGCGTGCCGATTCAGTGCAGTTGCAGGACTTCGCCAGACTCTGCGGGCAACACGCCAATCCCCGGGACTACCCCCACTGCAGTGAAGTGCAAGGCAACGTGCCGATCTATCAGGCGCAGGCTTTACGCGAAGGCGATCGCGGGCAGGTGCTGGATGAATTGCATCGGCTGTTTCGCGACGGTCCAGGGGTCATGGTTGTACGCCAGGGTTATGCCGACCTGAATGTGGTGGATCGCCACAGCCAGGTGTTCGACGCCATCTTCGCCAAGGAAGCCGCCCAGGGTCTCAGCGCCGATCACTTCGCCACGGCCGGCAGCAACGGGCGCATCTGGAATTCGTTGCAAAAGGCGGCGTTGCAATCGCCGTCGTCTTTTGTCGAGTACTACGCCAACCCGCTACTGGGGCTGATTGCCGAAGCCTGGCTGGGCCCCGGTTTTCAGGTGACGGCCCAGGTCAACGTGGTACACCCGGGAGGGCAGGCCCAACAGCCCCATCGTGACTACCACCTGGGCTTCCAGACCGAGGACATCGTCGAGCGCTTCCCGTTGCCCCTGCATGCGCTGTCGCAGCACCTGACATTGCAAGGAGCCGTGGCCCACTCCGATATGCCGCTGGAAACCGGCCCGACCCTGCTGCTGCCATTTTCCCAACAATACGCTCAGGGTTACCTGGCCTGGCGCCGCCCGGAATTCATCGACTACTTCCAACAGCACGCAGTACAGCTGCCGTTGAACAAGGGCGACCTGCTGTTTTTCAACCCGGCACTGTTTCACGCCGCCGGCACCAATCAAACGCCGGACCGCCAGCGCATGGCCAACCTGCTGCAAATTTCCTCGGCATTCGGCAAGCCGATGGAAAGCGTGGACCGCGAACGCATGATGCTGGCGCTCTATCCCTGCCTGCTGCAGCGCTTGGCGGATCAGGTACTGGACACGCAAGAGCTGGACGCGGTGATTGCCTGCACCGCCGACGGCTACTCCTTTCCCACCAACCTGGACACCGACCCGCCCCTGCATGGCCTGGCCCCACAGACCGGTCAGCAACTGATGCGGCAGGCGCTGAGGGAACGCTGGACCTACGCGACCTTTGCCGATCGCGTAGCGCAGATGAGCGCCAAACGCCAGGCATGACTCCATTTCGAAACTGTTCAAGAACAACAACAAAACCGGACTGAAACCATGAAAAAAAGACTCCTGACCTACTTCTTTGCCGCCCTCTTTACCCCCTTGGCACTAGCCGACACCCGCATCGGTGTCAGCATCGCCCAGGTGGACGATGTGTTCCTGGCGCAGATGCGCGACTACATGGCCGCCCACGCCAAAGAGCTGCCGGGAGTGACGTTGCAATTCGAAGATGCCCAGGGCGATGTGGTGCGCCAACTCAACCAGGTGCAGAACTTCACCGCCCAGGGCATGGACGCGATCATCGTCAACCCGGTCGATACCGCTGCGACGCAAAGGATGACCAATGAGGCGCAGAAGGCCAGCGTTCCCCTGGTCTATGTCAACCGCCGCCCCGACCAGGCCGAACTGCCGCCCGGTGTCGGCTACGTGGGTTCGGATGAGATAAAGGCCGGTGAGATGCAGATGCGCTACCTGGCGGAAAAAATGGGCGGCAAGGGCAATCTGGCGATCATGCTCGGCCTGCTCTCCAACAACGCCACCCACAATCGCACCCAAGGCGTGAAGGAAGTGCTCAAGAGCTATCCGGACATCCATGTGGTTGAAGAACAAAGCGCCGAGTGGCAACGCAGCAAGGCCATGGACCTGATGAACAACTGGATTCTCTCAGGCAAAAAAATTGATGCGGTGGTCGCCAACGCTGATGAAATGGCCATTGGCGCAGCCATGGCCATCACCCAGGCCGGAATGCGCCCAGGCCATGACATCCTGGTCGGCGGCAGCGACGGCGGCCCCGCCGGCCTGGACGCGATCAAGAAGGAGCAATTGCTGGTGACTGTCTATCAGGACAACAAGGGCCAGGCTGTCGGGTCCATTGACCTGGCACTGAAGATGATCAGGAAAGAACCCATTGCAGCAGAGTTGACCATTCCTTATCAGCTGATTACCAAGGCCAACTATCAGGATTTTGTGAATCCTTGATCAGGCGAAATCACCGGGTTTGGTGAACTGCGTATCGAGTTCGCAGTTCACACCCTGTAAAGACACTGCATCCCCTCGACTACTCGATCGCTTCGTAGGGCAGCCCCACGTAGTTTTCGGCAATGTTGACCAGGCCTGCGTGGGAGTTGAAGAAATATTCGCGGTCGGCTTGCTGCATCTTCTGGTCCCACGCGTCCTTGTGCTCGCCGAAGTCGTGCAGCAGATTGGTCATGAACCAGCTGAAACGCTCACCTTTCCAGACGCGGCGCAGTGCCAATTCGGAGTATTTCTCCAACAGGTCGGTACGCCCCTCCTGGTAAACCTTGACCAGGATGCGATACAGGTAGCACACGTCCGAGGCGGCCAGGTTCAAGCCCTTGGCGCCGGTTGGCGGCACGATGTGGGCGGCGTCGCCGAGCAGGAACAACTTGCCGTACTGCATCGGCTCGACCACGTAGCTGCGCAGCGGCGCGATGCTCTTTTCCAGCGACGGGCCGGTCACCAGCTTGTCCGCCACGTCCTGTGGCAGGCGTGCCTTGAGTTCACCCCAGAAACGCTCGTCGGACCACGCCTCGACCTTGTCGGTCAGCGGCACTTGCAGGTAGTAACGGCTACGGGTCAGCGAGCGCTGGCTGCACAACACGAAACCACGGTCGTGGTGGGCATAGATCAATTCGTGGTTGACCGGTGGCGTGTCGGACAGCAAGCCCAGCCAGCCGAAGGGATACACGCGCTCGTAGTGGGTGAGCACCTCGTCGGGAATACTCTTGCGGGCGACCCCGTGGAAGCCGTCGCACCCGGCGATGTAATCGCAGTCGATGCGGTGGGTCTGGCCATCTTTCTCGTAGGTGACGTAGGGGTTGGCACCCTTCATGTCGTGGGGCTGCACGTTTTCCACCGAATAGATGATCGGCACACCCTGGGCGCTGCGGGCCTCCATCAGATCGCGCGTGACTTCGGTCTGCCCGTAGACCATGACGGTCTTGCCACCGGTCAATGCCTTGAGGTCGACATGAATGCGCTTGCCGGCCACCTGCAACTCGACGCCCTCGTGGACCAGGCCTTCGGCATCCATGCGTTCGGATACACCGGCTTCGCGCAGCAGGTCGACGGTGCCTTGCTCCAGCACCCCGGCACGAATGCGGCTGAGGACGTAATCCGGTGTCTGGCGTTCGAGGATGACGTTGTCGATGCCGGCGTTATGCAGCAGTTGGCCGAGCAGGAGTCCGGAAGGGCCGGCGCCGATGATAGCAACCTGAGTTTTCATTATTTTAATCTCTGATGTGCGCTCCAACCGCTGGCAAGCCGCGACCGGATTTAGTTGTTATATTTCTCTCCTGCATTTTTACTGAGGAAACCTGGAATAAAAGGTGCTTTTTCAGAGGAAAATTGCACTTTTACAAATTTTGTTCGATTATCGAACGACTCGACACACGATGCATTTTCCATTTTCGAGGTCGCCGAGCACGATGAAACCCAGCGTCAATAACATCCCGGTGTTCAAGCTGTATGGTGAAAACAAGGCGTGGTCCACCCCGGACTTGCTGCACTGTGAATCCATCCCCAAACGCAGCAGCCTGCACCATTGGGAGATCAAGCCTCACCGTCACGCCGACCTGTTCCAGCTGCTCTATGTGCAACGTGGCCAGGCGGTGGTCGAGATCGAGGGCAAGCGCAGTGACGTGCTGGAAGCAGCCATCCAGGTCGTTCCCCCGCTGACCGTGCATGGCTTTCAGTTCTCGGAAAAAATAGAGGGTTATGTGCTCACCCTCGGCGCGCCGCTGGTGGCCAGGCTGGAGGCGCAACTGGGCGCACCGCTGACCGTCCTGGCGTCTTGCGGGTGCTACCCGGTCGGGCGCGATCGTCGTTATATCAACACCCTGTTTGCCGCCCTGCTTCAGGAATACGAAAGCAGCGCACCGGCGCGCGACGTGCTGATGCACTCGCTGGTCAGTGTGCTGATGGTGTGGATCAGTCGCCACCGTCAACTCAGCACGCCGCCGAGCAACCGTGGCGAACGCGACCAGCATTTGCTCAGCCACTTCATCAAGTTGGTCGAGCAGCACTACCGCGAGCACCTGTCGGTGGAAGTGTTCGCCCAGCGCATCGGTGTTTCCAGCGTGCACCTGAACGCCCTGTGCCGCGAACTGGCCGGGCAAACCGCGCTGCAGGTCATTCACCAACGCCTGCTGCTGGAAGCCAAGCGCAATCTGACGTACACCAACATGAGCATCAGCCAGTTGTCCGACAGCCTGGGCTTCAGTGACCCGACTTATTTTTCACGCTTCTTTCGCCGCCTCGCTGGCCAGACACCGAATGCCTTTCGCCATAGCGTCGGGCAAAGCGACGCGTGAGTCTTCAGCTTCACCAGCGAGACCCTTGCCGCTGTGCCGTTTCCCGCTGACTCGAAGCGACCGGGCAACCACCGACTGACTTTGTACATGGCTGGCAACGCATGCTGGCTGGGCAACGAATCATCGAGGCAGCGATGGCGGCACTTTAAACCTGGATCAGAACGCTCGCCTGCTGCGAGTCAATAGTCGGAATCAGCCCCGAGCCCTGTTGATGTGCGAGCCATTCCCGAGTCAACTTCACGTTGAATCGCCAGCCATGGGTTTCCATCCACACAAGCGCTGTATGAGTAATTCGATAGTGTCCGCACTTGGCGCAGGCTCTTTCCTGGTAATCATCACCCACATCGACGTTCGAAGCAGGCTCATCGCAAATTAGGCACTCCATATCTACCTCCATTGGCTCAACACCTAACTGTAGACGATTCCCCCCCTCCACCGCCGAGGCTTGACCCCGTCTTTCGCCAAACCGCCGCAGCAGCATGAAGTTCTAAACGTCGATCAAGCGAGCCACCTGGTGCGAATCGATGGTTGGAATCATTCCAGAACCTTGTTGATCAGCGAGCCACTTGCGAGTCAGTGCTACGTCGAAGCGCCAGCCATGGGCTTTGATTAAAACAAGTGCTGCAGCGGTGATCCGATAGTGTCCGCACTTTTGGCACACCCTTTCCAGATAATCAGCATCGACATCAATTGCCACTGCGGGGTCGTTGCAAATCAGGCAAGTCATGAACTTCCCCCTTTCTGGCTGATTGCTCAACTGTAGCTGATACCAACGGTCCCTTCACTGAACAGGAAAGTGGTCAGCGTACCCACGAACCGCAAAAAACGTGGCCCGTGTCAGCGGGTTCAGGCCCACTCCGCCCGAGTGGCCAGCCCGAACAATTCACGCAGGCCATTGATGCCCAGCTTGCGGTACAGGCGCTTGGCATAGGTCGCGGCGCTGACGGGACGAACGCCCAGTTGTTCGGCGATGTCTTCCACAGCGAGACCGCTCAACATCAGGCGCAACAACTCCTGCTCACGAACGGTCAGCTCCACGTGCTGTTGCCTGATCACCCGCTCGGCCAACAACAGGGGCATCTCGTTGGCCTGCAGGTAAGCGTGGTAATGCAGGCGCACGGATTGAATCAGTAGCGGTGCGACGGTTTCCAGGTAGTTCATTTCCCGTTCGGAAAAACGTCCATGCTCACGCCCACGGTAGAAATTCACCGACAGCCAGCGGTTACTTTCGCAGTGCGTCAGCAAGGCCACCCGCTCGGAAATCTGCGGCTGCTCGTAACAGATGCGCCGGTACTCGCCAGGGGCGATGTCTTCGATGGACTGGCGCTGCACGATGGTGTTGTGCCCGCCGCTGCTCTGGCTCATGGCCAGCTGGTTGCCATCCTGGCCAAAGAAGCGCTGGACATACTTGTTGGAAATCACCGGCAGCGACACTTCCCGCGCCCGATCCGCAAACGAGAACACCTGGGGGTTACGGCGCTTGGGATACGCGAAGATGGTGCACTGGGCCAACGGTACAGCGGGGCCGATGACCTGCAGCAGATCCGCCGCCAGGAACTTGCTGCGGTTCAGGCCAATCCTGGCGAGCAGATTGGCGGTGTGGCCAATATTGAGGCTGTGTTCACTGCTGCCGGGGCGTAAGGGCCAGTACTGCATGACGAGTTCTCTCTGAGTGTCGGGCACAGGTTTTGTCGTGATTGCCAAAAGCTCGTGCCCGGTACTTTATCACCCTTCAGCGTTCAGGCCCTGGCGCCTCTGGCGTTGCTATGGGCAGGCGCAAGGCCAGCAGCGCCCCGAGGATCATCAGGATGGCCGCATAGGCAAAGCCTGAGCCGAAGCTCTGGGTCAGGTCTTTCAACCAGCCCACCACCAGCGGATTGACCGCCGAGCCAATATTGCCCACGGCATTGATGACCGCGATGCCCACGGCACGGGCACGGAAACTCAACGCCTGGTCGGGCGTGGTCCAGAATATCGACATGGCGCTGTAGGAGCCACTGGCAGCCATGCACACCCCCAGCAGTTGCAAGGGCGCTGCGCTCGACAGTGCCGTGAGTATCCAACCTGCCCCGGCCAGCAGCATGGGCAGCACCAGATGCCAGCGTCGCTCACGGGTACGGTCCGAATGCAGGCCCCAGACGATCATCAGGATGATGGTGCAGACTTGCGGGATCGCCGCCAGAAAGCCAATCAGCTCGTTGCTGTTGGCGGTGTTGAAGCTTTTTACGATCAACGGCGTCCATACCGCAATCATTGCCAGGGTGTTGACCAGGCAAAAATAGACCAGGCAGAACAGCAGGATTGGCGGTGAGACCAGTTCGGCCCACACACTGCGAGCATCTCCCGAGACGGCGGCCGGTGCAGCGTTACGATCCGCCTCCAGTGCGTTGTGCAGCAGTTGCCGTTCTTCGCTGTCGAGCCACTTCGCCTGTTGCGGACGGTCATCCAGGTAACTGAACACCACGCATCCCATAAGCATCGAGGGCAGGCCTTCGAGCAGAAACAGCCATTGCCAGCCCTTCAACCCCCACGTGCCATCCAAGCCCAGGATCAGCCCCGACAATGCCGCGCTGAAACCCGCGGTAAACGGCATCGCGATCATGAACAGCGCATTGGCGCGGGCCCGATAGGCGGCGGGAAACCAGAAGGTCAGGTACAGCAACACGCCAGGCAGGAAACCCGCTTCGGTCACCCCGACCAGAATGCGCAGCAGGTAGAGCGAGGTGGCGTCCGTGGCGAACAAGGTGCATGTGGACGCCAGCCCCCAGGCAATCATCAGACTGCCGATCCAGCGGCGCGCACCGATGCGCGCCAGGGCGATGTTGCTGGGGATGCCACAGGCAATGTAAGCGATGTAGAAGAAGGTGGAGGCCAGGCCGAATTGCGTGCCACTCAGGCCCAGGTCGCCCATCATGGTCAGGCCGGCGAAACCGATGTTTATGCGATCCAGAAACGACAGCACGAAGCAGACGAACAAAAAGCCGATCAGTCTTTTCGAGACCTTTTTACAGACCTGCTGGTAGCGGTCTTGAGCACTCGCCACCGCCGAGGGGGTCGCGCTGACACTATGACTGCGAGTCATTGGGGGACTTCCCGATTTTTGTTATAGGAAGGCTCGCCGGCTTGAACAGACAAGCCGGCGGCAATTGCACGGATGCAGGGGTGCTGACTACAGGTCCTGCAACGCCGTGCGAGTCAACGCCAGGAATTGCTCGGCATCCCCGAGTGCGTGGGCACTCAGCAGCGCCAGTTTCACCAGGAACATTTCACGCTTGCCCTCAGCGGCTTGATCAAGGGCATCGGCGAGCTGGTCGTAGATGTTTTCAATGTCGGTAATGCTCAGTTGCTTGTGTTCCATGCTCTTGTCCTCACTCATTGCCCAAGGCCGTTTCGATGGCCTCGCGCAGGGCCTGGCCGTTGAGTTGATGCCAGCGCGCGCAAACGTGTTGATCCGGACGCACCAGATACGCACTGCCCGTCATCGCGCCATACTTGTTGCGCAGGTGCGCGCTGTGATCGTCGATCAGCCCGTCCGCCCCGCGGATCCCGGTTTGCCGATTGCCGGCAACGGCCAGTATTTGCAGCGGCACACCTTGCTCGCGCAGCGATTGCGCCTGGGCCTGGATATCGCTCGGTATCTCAGTGGCATCGGTGAAGTACAACAGGTAGAACGACGCGCCCAGCTGATCGAACAAGAACTGGTCATCACCGAGCCGAATGTTCAACAGCGGTGCGCCCTGGTGTGGACCGCTTGTGTAGCGACCGTTATCGTCGACCTTGCAGTTGAGCGCCGAATCAACGTAGTCATGGGGCCGCGAGGTACGCCAGTGGTACAGCGGGCGGACGAATTCCTGCGTCAGCGACAGTGACAATACCGCGTCCCGGACGAGGCAATGGCCCGGGGTTGGCGGGGTCATGAAACGCGTGCTTTTCCCTGCTTCGGCGATGATCTCCCGCGCGGCCCCTACCCGCTCCGCGCTATAGGAAGCGAGCAGGCCTGGGCCAGCCACGCCCTTGATGGTCAGTGCCAGTTTCCAGCCCAGGTCGTGGCAGTCCTGGAAACCGGTGTTGGCACCGCGAACACCAAAGATCGGCAGCAGGTGCGCGGCATCGCCGGTAAAGATCACGCGATCATGGATGTACTCGGGCAGGGTCAGGGCCCGCGCCGAATACACTGAGCACCAGTCCATTTCCCATTGCGGGTCCTGCACCCCGACGATGCCCAGTTGTGCATTGATGCGCTCACGCAGGGAGTCGGCGGACAAGGCCTGCTCCGGCGTTTCGTCGCGCGGCAACTGATAGTCGATGCGCCAGATATTGCCCGGCTCGCGGTGCATGAGCACGGTGTTGCCGGGGTTCCAGTGCGGGTCGAAATAGGCCAGGCGCTCGGTGGGCAGGTCGAGGTCGATCTTGATATCGGCAATCACGAAGCGCCCTTCATAGG
This sequence comes from Pseudomonas sp. WJP1, assembly GCF_028471945.1. Lineage (NCBI taxonomy): Bacteria > Pseudomonadati > Pseudomonadota > Gammaproteobacteria > Pseudomonadales > Pseudomonadaceae > Pseudomonas > Pseudomonas sp. WJP1. The sequence continues at coordinate 2,491,307 of NZ_CP110128.1, read as the reverse complement.
ACGCCCCTTCGAGTTGCAGGCCGAGCAGACTGCGAATGGCCGAGCGCGCGCCATCGGCGGCAATCACCCAGTTGGCTTCCAGTACGTATTCACCGGCCGGCGTATCGATGTCCAGGGTCGCGTAGCCCTCGGCCTGAAGCAGCGCATTGACCTTGTTGCCCCAGCGCAATTCGATCAGCGGGTTGGCTTGACAGGCGTCGACCAGAAACTGCTCCAGGCAAGGCTGTTGCAGGTTGGTCATCGGTGGGAAGCGGTCGTCCGGATCCTGTGGGGCCTCCATGCGAAACACCCGCTGGTTGCGGTAGAACGAGTTTCCGAAGCGCCAGCCCAATCCCGCTGCCGTGACACGATCGGCGACACCGACCTGCTGCAGGATTTCCAGGGAACGGCGAGTGAACACAATGGCGCGGCTGCCTTCGCTGACCTGACGCTCAGACTCCAGCACGATCGACGGGATGCCGTATCGCGCCAGGTCCAGGGCCGTGGTCAGGCCGATGGGCCCGGCACCGACAATGACCACGGGGCGGCGTTCGACCCCGTCGGCATTTACGCTGGCGGTGTGGGCAGGGAAAACCTGGTAATCGAAATATATTGAGCGGCGAGGCTCGGCGAGTGGTGTGTGCATCGCAATGCATCTCCGGGTTTTTATGTTTATTGGCGTGAGCCGGTTCGCAATTGCAGAGGACTTTAAGGGGTGTGGCGCCAAAGACATGTCCCCTTGAGGAGACAACTTTTCGCCAGGGCCCATCGTGGCCAACACTTCGCGCCCCCGTGGTTGAATCGAGCAGTGAAATCTGCCGCCCATGCGTCACTCGAGTGATCGAGCGCGCTGCGCATCGGATATGATCCCGACCATTCCCACCAATGGAGGTGACATTCGATGCCCCTGACCGTAGATCAACTCGCTGAGTATCAAGCCTTTGCCGAACAACTGGCCGATGCCGCCGCGTCGGCCATTGCCCCCTATTTCCGCGCAACGCTGGAAGTCGAGGACAAGGGAGGTCGGCGGTTCGACCCGGTGACTGTCGCCGACAAGGCCGCCGAGCGGGCCATGCGCGAGTTGATCCGCAGCCATTACCCCACCCACGGCATTCTCGGCGAAGAAGAAGCGGCCACCCTTGGCAGCAGCGAACTGACCTGGGTGCTGGACCCCATCGACGGCACTCGCGCCTTCATCACCGGCTTGCCGCTGTGGGGAACCCTGATTGCCCTCAACGATGGCCAACGCCCGGTGCTGGGGGTGATGAACCAGCCCTTCACGGGGGAGCGCTACATCGGCACGCCGGAGGGCGCATGGCGCAATGGCACACCGCTCAAGACCCGACCTTGCTCCGGGCTCTCCTCGGCCAGGTTGATGTGCACCACGCCCGACATGTTCGATATACCTGAGCAGCGCAAGGCTTTCGAGGCCGTGGCGTCTCAGGCGCAATTGCTGCGTTACGGCGGCGATTGCTATGCCTACTGCATGCTGGCCTCGGGGTTCGTGGATGTAATCGTCGAAGCCAGCTTGCAACCTTACGACGTACAGGCTCTGATCCCGATCATCGAAGGTGCGGGTGGCGTGATGACCTCCTGGGACGGCGGGCCCGCCCACAATGGCGGTGCCGTGGTGGCCTGCGGCGATCGCGCCCTGCATGCGCAATTGATCGAATTGTTGCGCCACGCTGCGTAACGAAGCGATGCCCCTCGCGTCACCTGTTAAGGGTACGGCGAGGGGCTAAAAGGCATGTACAACTGATCCGCGGGTTTTGTTGGCGCGGTCGATGCCGTCAATTCCAACCGCCACCCAACACCTTGTACAAGTTCACCCGATTGCTTTGCTCGGCCAGACGCAGGGTGATCAGGTCCTGCTGCGCGCTGTAGAGCGAACGCTGGGCATCCAGGGCTTCGAGGTAACTTTGCGAGCCGCCGCGGTAAAGTGCGTCGGCCAGTTCGAAGCTTTTGCGGCTGGCGTCGGTCAGCGCTTGCTGGGCCGCCAGGCGTTGATCCAGGGTGCTGCGCACCGCCAAGGCATCCGCCACCTCCTTGAACGCCGTCTGCAGGGTTTGCTGGTAGGTTTGCACCTGAATCTCGCGTTCGACCTTGGCCGCGTCCAGTGTCGCGCGGTTACTGCCGGCATCGAAGATCGGCAGGCTGACGCTCGGGGCAAACGTCCACGCGCCGCTGCCGGACTTGAACAGACCGGACAAGGCCGAACTCGCGGAACCGGCATTCGCCGTCAGGCTGATGCTGGGAAAGAATGCCGCGCGGGCCGCACCGATGTCGATATTGGCCGACTTGAGCGTGTGCTCGGCCGCCAGGACATCCGGGCGGCGTTGCAACAGGCTGGATGGCAGCTCAGCCGGTACCTCAACCAACAGCGCGGCTGATTGCAGGCGAGTGCCGGGTAGCAGGTCTTCGGGAATGGCGCTGCCGACCAGCAGGCGCAAGGCATTGCGGTCCTGGAGAATCTGGCTTGCATAGACCGCCACGTCGCCCCGTGCCGACTCCACGGTGGTTTGCGCCTGCGCCAGGGCCAGGCCGGAAGAGCCGCCCAACGCGTGGCTGCGCTGGGTCAATTCGTAGGTCGCCTGCTGACTGCGCAACGTCTCCTCGGCCAGCTGCAACAGTTCGTTGTCCGCCGCCAGGGTCAGCCACGCCGTGGCCACTTCGGCCACCAGGCTGATCTGAGTGCTGCGCCGGGTTTCGGTCAGCGCCAGATAGGCTTCCAGCGCTTCGTCCTGAAGGTTCTGTACCCGCCCGAACACATCCACTTCATAACTGCTCAGCCCCAGTTGCGCGCTGTAGTCATGGCTGCTGGCCGCCGTGCCGCTGCTGGACAAGGACCCCGGTGTACGGCTGTGAGTGCCGCTGACGCCCGCATCGATAGAGGGCCAGGCTGCGGCTCGCTGGATGCGGTACTGCGCCTGGGCCTTTTCGATGTTCAGGCTGGCCAGGCGCAAGTCGCGATTGTTGGCCAGCGCCAGGGACTGCAAGCGCGCCAGACGGCTGTCGGTGAAAAACTGCTGCCACTGGATGTCGGCGGCCACCTGCCCCTTGGGGGTGCTGGCAGCCGGCAGCCAGTGCTCGGCGACAGGCGCTTCAGGGCGCTCATACCGAGGCGCCAGATTGACACAGCCGCCGAGCGCGAGAACGGCCAGCAGTGGCCAGTGAAACTTGATCATGCGTCACCTGCCTGGGCGGATTGGACGGAGGTCGAAGCCGTGGAAACGCGGCCGAAACGGCGGCGGATCAACACGAAGAACAGCGGTACGAAGAAGATCCCCAGTACCGTGGCGCTGAACATGCCGCCCAGCACGCCGGTGCCGATGGCTTGGCGTCCGGCGGAACCGGCGCCGGAACTCAATGCCAGTGGCAGCACGCCGAACATGAAGGCCAGGGATGTCATGAGAATGGGCCGTAGTCGTTGGCGCACGGCAGTCAACGTCGCCTCCCGTAGACTGTTGCCCTGCTCTTGCAGATGCTTGGCGAACTCGACGATCAGAATCGCGTTCTTGGCCGCCAGCCCCACGGTGGTCAACAGTCCCACCTGGAAGTACACGTCATTGCTCAAGCCCGTGAAACGGGTCGCCAACACCGCGCCGACCACACCCAAGGGCACCACCAGCATCACCGAGAACGGCACCGACCAACTCTCGTAAAGGGCAGCCAGGCACAGAAACACGAACAGCACCGAAATCCCGTACAGCAGCGGTGCCTGGGAACCGGACAGGCGCAGTTGATACGACTGCCCGGTCCACTCGTAACCGATGCCTTCAGGCAATTGCCTGATGATCGCTTCCACCGCGTCCATCGCCGCGCCGGAACTCACGCCCGGCGCCGGATCGCCAACGACCTCCAAAGAAGCGCTGCCGTTGTAGCGCTCCAGCAACGGCGAGCCATAACTCCACGAGCTGCTGGCGAAGGAGGAAAACGGCACCATCTCATCGTTGCTGTTGCGCACGAACCAATGATCCAGGTCCGCGGCCTGCATGCGCGCTGACGCCTGGCCCTGGACATAAACCTTCTTGACCCGCCCCTGATTGAGGAAGTCGTTGACGTAGCTGCCGCCCAGGGCGGTCGACAAGGTGGCGTTGATATCACTGGTGCTCAGGCTCAGGGCACCGGCCTTGCGATCATCGATATGGACCTTGAGCTGAGGGGTGTCGTCCAGACCGTTACTGCGCACACCCTGCAGTCGCGGGTCTTTTTTCGCCAACTCGATGAACTGCTCGCGAGCCGCTACCAGGGCGTCGTGCCCCAGGCCACCGAGATCCTTGAGTTGCAGGTCGAAACCGGAACTCTGCCCCAGGCCGCGCACGGCCGGTGGCTGCATGACAAACACGTTGGCATCGCCGATGCCCGCCAGCGCCTGGGTGGCGCGCCGGGCGATGGACGCCGAATCCTGCCCGGCCCCCGACCGCTCGCTCCAGTCCTTGAGCCGAACAAAGGCACGTGCGGTGTTCTGGCTGTTGCCGCCCATGCCCAGGCCGGTGATGCTGATCAGCGCCTCGACTTCAGGTTGTTCGAGCATGTAGCGCTCGAACTGCTGCATCACCGCTTGAGTGCGACTGTCGGTGGCGCCTACCGGCAGTTGCACCTGAGCCATGAGAATGCCCTGGTCTTCGTCCGGCACGAACGAGGTCGGCAGGCTGGCGTACCCCGCCGCCATGGCCAGTACCACCAGCCCATACACCAGCAGGCTGCGGTGCCCGCGCTGCAAAATACCGCCCACCAGACCTCGATAGGCCTCAGCGCTGCGTTCGAAAGTGCGATTGAACCAGGCGAAAAACCCGCCTTGGGCACCATGGCCCTGGGCATCGGACGGCTTGAGCAAGGTCGCGCACAAGGCCGGCGTCAGCGTCATCGCCACCAACACCGAGAGCACCATGGCGGAAACGATGGTCACCGAGAACTGCCGGTAGATAATCCCCGTGGAACCACCAAAAAACGCCATGGGAATGAACACGGCACTCAGCACCAGGGCGATGCCGATCAGGGCACTGGTGATTTCATCCATCGATTGGCGCGTGGCGGCCAGGGCGCCAAGCCCCTGCTCGCCCATGACCCGCTCGACGTTCTCCACCACCACGATCGCGTCGTCCACCAACAGGCCGATGGCCAGGACCATGGCGAACATGGTCAGCGTGTTGATCGAATAACCCAACAGCGCCAACACGCCGAACGTGCCCAACAGCACCACCGGCACCGTGATCGCGGGGATCAGGGTGGCGCGCAGGTTCTGCAGGAACAGGAACATGATCAACACCACCAGGACAATGGCTTCGCCCAGGGATTTGACCACCTCCTCGATGGACAGGCTGACAAAGGGCGTCGTGTCATAGGCAATGACGTTTTTCAGCTGCATTTGCGTCGGGTAGAACGGTTCCAATTCCTTGAGCTTGGCCTTCACCGCCTCACCGACGCTCAGGGCATTGGCGCCCGCGGCCAACTGTACGCCCATGGCGGCAGCGGGCTTGCCATTGAGCGCGGAATTCACGTCATAGCTTTCACTGCCAAGCTCGACCTGCGCGACATCCCCCAGCAACACCACGGCACCGTCACTTGAGGACTTGACCACGACGTTGCGAAACTCTTCGGCGGTTTGCAGCTTGCTGCGAGCACTGATCGTGGCATTCAACTGCTGCCCCTTCACCGCTGGCAAGGCGCCGAGCTGACCGGCGGACACTTCAGTGTTTTGCGCCTCGAGGGCGGCGCTGATATCGGAGGGCATCAGTGCGTACTTTTCCAGCAGGGACGGGTCCAGCCATATGCGCATGGCATATCCCGAACCCAGCGTCTGTACATCGCCAACACCGTCGATGCGGCTGATGGAGTCGAGCAAGGTGCTGGAGATGTAATCGCCGATCTGGGTGCCGGTCACGGCTTCGTTATCGGAGGCCAGCGCGGCAATCATCAGGAAATCCGAACCCCCCTTGGTGACCGTCAAGCCTTCACTTTGCACAGACTGCGGCAGTCTCGACTCGACTTGCTGCAGCTTGTTCTGCACCTGCATCTGCGCGACGTCGGGGTCGGTGCCGGCATCGAACGTCAGGTTGATTTCGGCACTGCCTGCCGAGCTGCTGGAGGCCGACATGTAGGTCAGGTTGTCTAGCCCCGTCATCTGCTGCTCGATCACCTGGGTCACCGAGTCTTCCACGGTCTTGGCCGACGCACCGGTGTAAGTCGCGGAAATCCGCACCGTCGGTGGCGCGATATCCGGGTATTGCTCCAGCGGTAAGCGGCTGATGGACAACGCCCCGGCGAGCATGATGACGATGGCGATGACCCAGGCAAAAATCGGTCGATCAATGAAGAAGCGCGCCATGTTCAACCCTCCTGCGCTATGGCCGTCGGGGCGGCTTGCAGTGTCCGCCCACGGGTGCCGGTGTTCTGCGCCAACACCTCGGCGCCTACCCGGACTTTCTGCCCTCCTTCGACGATCACCTGCTCACCTGCCTTGAGGCCGGCGGTGACCCACCATTGATTGCCGACGGCGCGATCGATGGTCAGCACACGCTGCTCCACCTTGCCGTTGACCACCAGCAACACCGAGGTCACACCGCTGGCGTCGCGGCTCACGGCCTGCTGCGGAATCAGGATCGCCTGGTCATTCCAGGCCTGCTCCAGTACCGCCCGCACATACATCCCCGGCAGCAACAGATGCTCCGGATTGTCGAACTCGGCACGCAGGATCACGGTGCCGGTGCCCTGATTGACGCTGACCCCGCTGAATTTCAAGCGGCCTTCGTGGTTGTAGGTGCTGCCATCGTCAAGCTTCAGGCTGATCCGCGCTTCGCCCTCAGCGCTGCCTTGCAACGCACCGCTGGCCAGATCGCGCTTGAGACGCAACAGTTCGCTGGTCGATTGCGTGACGTCCACGTAGATCGGGTCCAACTGCTGCACGGTGGTCAGTGCGCTGTCCTGATTGGCCACGACAAGTGCGCCAGGGGTGACGGTCGACGTTTCGATGCGCCCGCCCACGGGCGAGCTGATGCGGGTGTACGCCAGGTTGATGCGCGCGGTATCCGCTCCGGCCTGTGCCACTTGCAGTTCCGCCTGGGCGGTCAGCAGGCTGGCCTGGGCATCCTCGTTGTCTTGCTGACTGATGGCATCGATCTTCGCCAGTTGGGCATTGCGCCTGGCGGTGGCCTGGGCGGATTTCAGCGTGGCGCGCGCTTTTGCCACGGTCGCCTGGGCTTCAGCCAATGCGGCTTTGTACGGCGCCGCATCCAATTGATACAGCGCCTGCCCGGCCTTGACGTCGGCGCCTTCGACAAACAAGCGCTGCTGGACGATACCGCCGACCTGGGGACGGATCTCGGCGACCGTGAACGCTTGGGTGCGCCCAGCCAGCTCAGTCGTCAGCGCCTGGCTCTGAGGTTGCACGACCATCACCGACACCTTGGGCACGGCGGCAACCGGCGTGGCGTCGCCGGCCGAGCAACCGCTCAGCACGAACAAAATGATCAGGGAAAGGACAACCGCGGCGGTTACCAGGGATTTGGCGAAAAGTTTGGTCGACATATCTGCCTCTGCAAGACGGGGTGGCTTGAGCCATGCGCCATACTGCGAGGCAAATGTGCAGGAAAATTGAAGATTGCCCGCCGAGCTTGAATCTTCGTCGCGTCAGGGCCTAAATGACCGGGCCATCCACCGACCTGCCCGAGCCCATGAAACTGAGCATCTCCACCAAGCTGTTCGTAGCCGTACTGGCCAGCGTGCTGTTCGTCATCCTGAGCATGGGCCTGGCCACAAGCTGGAGCTTTGGCCGGGGTTTTCTCGGCTACCTCAATGAACAGGCCCTGGAGCGCATGGCCCCGGTCCTGCCGCGCCTGGCCAGCGCCTACGAGCGCGAGGGCAGCTGGGAATTCCTGCGGCACCAGCCCGATCGCTGGTTCGACATCATGCGGCCGGAGCCGAAGGACGAAGAGGTGTTCCACGAATTGAGGATTCCTTCATCCTCCGATCTGACAGGTGCATTGTTCCGCATTGCCCTGCTCGATCAGCAAAAAAAACGCGTGACCGGCTACCCCGCGATCGGTGATGACGCCCTGCTGCGCCCGATCGAAGTGGCCGGCAAAACCGTCGGCTGGCTGGCCGTTACCCCCTTCCAGAGCGTAACGGAAGCAGGCGGCGAACGGTTTCAGCAGTATCAACTGCGGGCCAGCCTGGGGATGGGTGTACTCTCGTTAATGTTGGCGATGCTGATCGCCTGGTGGATCGCCCGCACCCTGCTTGATCCGGTCAAACGGGTGGCCGCGGCCACTCATCGACTGGCCGCCGGGGAATACAGCAACCGAGTGACCGTGTCGTCCAGCGACGAAGTGGGCCAACTGGCGCGCGACTTCAACCAGCTTGCCTACACGCTGGAGCGCAACGAACAGATGCGCCGGGAATTCATGGCCGATGTCTCCCACGAACTGCGCACCCCGCTGTCCGTGTTGCGTGGTGAACTGGAGGCCATCGAGGACGGCGTACGCACCCTCGATCAAGCCTCCATGAAGTCGCTGCAGGGTGAAGTCGGTATGCTCAGTAAACTGGTGGACGACCTGTACGAGCTGTCGTTGGCGGACGTCGGCGCCCTGAACTATCGCAAGAGCGAATGCGTGCTCAACGACTTGCTGGAAAACAGCGCGGCCATGTTTCAGGAACGCTGCAACGCCGCGCAGCTGCGCCTGGAGCTGGACCTGCCGGCGCAACCGCTGCGGTTGGAGGCCGATCCCAAGCGCCTGCAACAACTGTTTGGCAACCTGCTGGAGAACGCTGTGCGGTATACCGACCCGGGCGGCGTATTGCGCATCAGCGCCGCAATCGAGGGCGACGACGTGCGCATCGAGTTCCTCGATTCCGGCCCCGGGGTTGAAGCGCAACAATTGCCCCGGCTGTTTGAGCGCTTCTACCGCGGCGAAGCCTCGCGCAATCGTGCCAGCGGCGGCGCCGGCCTTGGCTTGGCAATCTGTCATAGCATCGCCCTGGCCCACGGCGGCAGCTTGACGGCCGATCACTCGCCCCTGGGTGGCCTCTGGCTGACCCTGCGCCTGCCACGGAATGCCTGAACCATGGTCAACGACACGCCGATTCTCATCGTTGAAGATGAACCCAAACTGGCCGCGCTGATGCGCGACTACCTGAGCGCTGCCGGTTACCCGACCCAGTGTCTGGACAACGGGTTGGACGTGGTGCCGGTGGTGCGTGCCCGTGAGCCCCGACTGATTTTGCTCGACCTGATGCTGCCCGGACGTGATGGCCTGCAAGTGTGCAAGGAACTGCGCAGCTTCAGTGCGGTGCCCATCATCATGATCACCGCCCGGGTCGAGGAAGTGGATCGCCTGCTCGGACTGGACCTGGGTGCCGACGACTACATCTGTAAACCTTTCAGCCCGCGTGAAGTCGTCGCCCGGGTCAAGGCCATCCTGCGACGCAGCCCGCACCTTCTGGCGTCTGCGCCATCGCGCCTGCAGATTGATGAAGAGCAGTACAAGGCCGTCCTCGACGGTATCGCACTGGACCTGACGCCTCTGGAACTGCGATTGCTCAGCACCCTCGCCCGCTCGCCAGGGCGCGTGTTTTCCCGGGATCAGTTGCTCGACAAGATCTACTCCGATCATCGAGTGGTGACCGATCGCACGGTCGACAGCCATATTCGAAATCTGCGGCGCAAGCTCGAACAGGCCTGCCCGGGGGAGAATCCCATCGAGTCGTTGTATGGCGTGGGCTACCGGTTTCAGCTCGTTACTGATCCGCCGCATAGATGATGGTTTGCGCGCTGTCTGACGCAGTAGGCGGGCGGGTGAAGTAGGTGTCGCCTTCGTCCGTCTGGATCTCGTAATGCGCCTTGTTGGCGACGCGATCCGACACACCGAGATGCTTGATGATTTTCAGCACCCGCTGGAACTTCACGCCCTGGGTGCCGTTCTGGGCTGGCCCGGTGAGCACATTGACCTTTTGAAACCAGCCGGCATTCTTTTTGTTCGACACCAGCGTGCCGGTCAACGCCTCGAAACGCTCCAGGCGGGTAAAGCCCCAGAGCGTCTGTTCCTCCACCGCGTTGCCCGGCGTGGCAGAGCCGGTAAACACGAACAGGTTGATGGCCGGGTTGTCTTCGCAAAAAAAATCATAGGGCACCAGCCCGTCGACCATTTTCTTGCCGGACACGAATCCCTTTTTATGGACCAGAAACATCACCACCTCCGCTCAATGACTTCACCAGGACATCAGCAAACGCTGAGTAAGTTTGAGCGGGAAGTCTACTGAGGTGATGCGTTCAGGGCCGTCAAGCCAATGTAATTTCGTGTAAAGACCAGACCAGGCCCGGCAGGTTGATTTCCACGGTCAGCCCCCCGGATGGCTCGTTACGTGCGCTGATCGTGCCGCCATGCATTTCCACGGCTCTTGCGGCGATCGCCAGGCCCAGTCCGAAACCGGCACACGCTTCGCTCACACCGCGCTCGAACGGATGAAAAATGCTCTGCAGCCGTTCGCTTACAACACCCGGCCCCTGATCGGTGATCCAGACCCTCAGGCAGTGTGTGCCGGGATTGACCTCGGCCGACACGACAACCGTCGTGCCCGGCCGGGTATATCGCACGGCGTTTCGGATGACGTTCTCGAAACACCGGTACAACAGCTCGCCACTGACGCGACTGACAAAGGCTGGACACGCTTGCAGGCTGACCCGGCAGCCTTTCATGGCGGCCTCGAATTGAGCGTCCTAGACAATCCCCACCAGCAGTTCAATGATATCGAGTGGCTCGCGCTCGATACTGTCGGGGCGGCCCTGCACGCGTGCCAGGGTCAGCAATGCCTCGATCAACGTGTCCATGCGCACCGACTCACGCTCGATGCGCTCCACCATTTCCTGGCGTGCCGGGTCTTGCTGTAACAGCCCGATGGCCGCTTGCATGCGCGTCAAGGGAGAACGCAGTTCGTGAGAGATGTCGTGCAACAGGTGTTGCTGGGCCTGCACCAGCAGTTTCAGCTGATTGGCCATGCGGTCGCAGTCCTCGGCCAGATCGACGATTTCATCGCGGCGCCCGCCCATCATCGGCTTGACCCGGGTTTCGAAACGCCCCTGTGCCACGTCGCTCATCGCCCGTCTCAGATAGGCCAGCGGCCAGGCCAGGTAGTACGCCAGGTACCCGCTGAACAGCGCACTCATCACCGTGCCGATGATCAACGGGATCGAGCGCCCGGGCCCTCTGTCACCGGCATTGCCGGGAGACTGTGAGGATCTGAGCGACAGCGCGACACCTTCCTTGCTGATGACCGATCGTTCATAGGCCGGATGCGGAACCGGCGATCCCGCCAGCAGCTGACCTGCCAGGTCGTACACGCCAATCGCCTGGTCGTCCGGGTGCTCCCACACCGTCAGCAACTGTCGGCCGGACTCGATGCCAAATTGTTCAAGCAGCTGTTTTTCGCTGGCCAGGATCGCCTCCAGATGAGGATCCCCGGGGCCGAAATTTCCCAGCACCAGAATGCCCAGCCCGACCAGGAACGTCAGGCTGGTAGCCAGCCAGAACGCCAGGAACAGTTTCCAGAACAGGCGACCCGGCTTCATCATTCGGCAATCAACAGGTAGCCGAGGCCACGTACGCTCTGGATCCAGGCCTTGGTGTCGGGGCGCGGGCCCAGCTTCTGGCGGATGCTGCTGATGTGCACGTCTATGCGCCGGTCGTAGCGGGTCAAGGGACAGCCCAACGCATTGAGCGACAGATCCTGTTTGCTCACGACCTGCCCGGCGTTTCGCGCCAGTTCTTCAAGCAAGCTGAATTCGGTGCTGGTCACGCCCAGCTCGCTCCCCTGCCAATGGGCCTGGCGCTTGCCGGGCCACAACACCAGCGGGCCGGTCCTGATCACTTCCGTGGCGGGCTGGTCCGCCGGCTGTACCCTGCGCATGATCGCCCGCAACCGCGCCACCAGTTCACCCGGCGAGCTGGGCTTGGGCACATAGTCATCGGCGCCCAGTTCCAGGCCGGTGATCCTGTCGATGTTGTCGCCACGGGCCGTCAGCAGCACCACCGGCACCTGGCTGACGGCCCGAATGCGCCTGAGCACCTCGATGCCCGACAGGCGGGGTAGCATCACGTCCAGCACCACGATGCTGTAGCGCCCGGAAAGCGCATGAATTTCACCCTCCTCGCCCGAGTGCACCGCCGTCGCCTCGAAGCCTTCGCGCTCCAGGTACTGGCTGAGCATTCCAGTCAGTTCCTGGTCGTCGTCAACTAGCAATACGCAAATCATGGAGAGCTCTTGAGTGGGTATCAGCCCATTATCGCCCGCGCACCGCGCAGCGTCATGGCCTTACACAAACCTTTACCTAACTTGACACTTGGTTAACCGCACCAAACGCACCGAGCTTTTATGCTTGCACTCCACCAGCCTGCCCGCCCAGCGGTACCTCGTCTTGTCTTGAGATATCCGCGCCCGCCTACGCTGCTTGTCGATGTGTCCTGGAAAAAGATCTTGATGAATTTTTCGCGTCTGCTCTGCACGGTTGCCCTCTTGCTAAATGTCACACTTGCGCACGCCCAAGGCTTCAAAATCTCCGATATTCGCATCAACGGCCTACAACGGGTCTCTGCTGGCAGCGTGTTCGGCGCATTGCCGTTGAACGTCGGTGATGACGCAGACAATCAGCGTTTGGTGGAGTCCACCCGGGCACTGTTCAAAACCGGTTTCTTCCAGGATATCCAGCTGGGCCGTGACGGTGATGTCCTGATCATCACCGTGGTCGAACGCCCGTCAGTTGCCAGTATCGAGATCGAGGGCAACAAGGCGATCTCCACCGAGGACCTGATGAAGGGCCTCAAGCAATCCGGCCTGGCCGAAGGCGAGATCTTCCAGCGCGCCACCCTCGAAGGTGTGCGTAACGAACTGCAGCGCCAATACGTCGCCCAGGGCCGCTACTCGGCTACCGTCGACACCGAAGTGGTGCCACAACCGCGCAACCGTGTGGGCCTGAAAATCAACATAGATGAAGGCTCTGTCGCGACCATCCAGCACATCAACGTGGTGGGCAATACTGTCTTCAGCGACGAGCAATTGACCGATCAGTTCACCCTCAAGACCAGCAACTGGCTGTCGTTCTTCAAGAACGACGACAAGTACGCCCGCGAAAAACTCTCCGGCGACCTGGAGCGCCTGCGCTCCTATTACCTGGACCGCGGCTACATCAACATGGACATCACCTCGACCCAGGTGTCGATCACACCGGACAAGAAACACATCTACATCACCGTCAACATCAACGAAGGCCATAAGTACAGGGTTGGCGACATCAAGCTCAGCGGCGACCTGAAAGTCCCCGAAGAGCAGGTCAGGTCCCTGCTGCTGGTGCAGAAAGGCCAGGTGTTCTCGCGCAAGCTGATGACCACCACGTCCGACCTGATCACCCGTCGCCTGGGTAACGAGGGTTACACCTTCGCCAACGTCAACGGCGTGCCTCAGCCCCACGATGGCGACCAAACGGTTGATATCACCTTCGCCGTCGATCCGGGCAAGCGTGCCTACGTCAACCGCATCAACTTCCGTGGCAACACCAAGACCGACGACAAGGTATTGCGCCGTGAAATGCGCCAGATGGAAGGTGGCTGGGCATCGACCTACCTGATCGACCAGTCCAAGACCCGCCTGGAGCGGCTGGGTTTCTTCAAGGACGTCAACGTCGAAACCCCGGCGGTGGCGGGTGTCGATGACCAGGTGGACGTGAACTACGGCGTTGAAGAGCAGGCGTCCGGTTCGATTACCGCCAGCGTCGGTTTCGCCCAGAGCGCGGGCCTGATCCTCGGGGGTTCGATCACCCAGAGCAATTTCCTGGGGACCGGCAACTATGCCAGCGTCGGCCTTACCCGTTCGCAATACCAAAGCAAGTACAACTTCGGTTTTACCAACCCCTACTTCACCCCCGACGGGGTGAGCCTGGGTTACAACCTGTTCTACAGCGCGACCGATTACAGCGACTACTACGATAACGGCGTTTCGTACTACGCCATCAACAGCTATGGTGCCGGTACCACGTTCGGCTACCCCATCAATGAAACGTCACGGATGAGTTTCGGCCTGAGCGCGCAACATGACAGTCTCGAGCCAGGGACCTACAGCGCCGATGAGATCTACGACTTTATCGAACGTGAGGGCAAGCAATTCACCAACTTCAAGGCCAGCCTCGGCTGGTCGGAGTCGACCCTGAACCGCGGCATATTGGCCACCCGCGGACATTCGCAGAACCTGAACCTCATGGTGACGCTGCCCGGCAGTGACCTGAGCTTCTACAAGATCGATTACACCGGGCAGGCTTTCCTGCCAGTCAGCGAAGCCACCTCGCTGCGTTTCCATACCAAGCTCGGCTATGGCAACAGCTACGGCTCAACCGACGGCCTGCCCTTCTATGAAAACTACACCGCCGGTGGCGAGGGTTCGGTTCGCGGCTTTAAAAGCGGCACCCTCGGCCCGCGTAACACCCCGGCCACCGGTACCTATGCCAGTGCCGGGCAAGCGTATTACTCAGACCGGGACACCGACGCCCTGGGCGGCAACATCCTCATCACCGGCGGAGTGGAATACCTGTTCCCGATGCCCTTCATCAAAGACAACAAATCCCTGCGCACCTCGGTGTTCTGGGACGTCGGCAGCGTCTATTCCAACAAGTGCTACCTGAGCACCACCCAGGGGTGCGACGGTGTCGACCTCGACCAGATGGCCAGCTCCGTAGGTATTGGCGTTACCTGGTACAGTCCGTTGGGTCCCTTGAGCGCCAACCTGGCGTTCCCGATTCGAACGCCCGAGGATGCCGACACGCAAGTGTTCCAGTTCTCCATGGGGCAAACCTTTTGACTCCAATAACACCGCCCCTGCGCCACTGAAGTAGCCAAGGGCCTGCAGGTTACTCTGATACTGATCGGACCAAAGCCAGGGGATTTGCGCGTAGATACAAAGTTAGCCCGTGAGATACAGCAGATTCTCCCTTGCCGACTTCAACAACGGCATATTTTGCCTGGGGTGTTTTGTTAGCTTATTCAGGTAACAGGGCCCTGGGAATATATGGATCGTCACAGCGCTGCTCTGAGTCGCAACCTCCCGGCTCTGCTGTTTGCAGCGCCTATCACCGCTCCAAGGAGCTAGCTGGATGACAACACAATCTTCGAATAGCTACCGCGTTGATCCGCAAAGGTCACAGCAGTTTTATATCAACGGTCGTTGGTCTGCTCCAGCAAGTCCTGCCAGTTTGCCGGTGATCAATCCGGCGAGTGAAACCGTTGTTGCAGAGGTAGCAAGCGGGACTGCCGCGGACGTTGATCGGGCAGTAGCTGCGGCGCGTGCAGCGCTTCCTGGCTGGTCTTCTTCCTCCGCTGCGTCACGTGCGCTAGTGCTTGGAAAGATCTACGAGCTCATCCTTGAACGAAAAGAAGCTCTTGCGCAGGCCCTCTCTCTGGAAATGGGCGCTGCCATCGGCTTCGCACGGGCTATGCAAGTGCCTCTGGCGGCCGAACACGTTCGGGTCGCAAGGGATCTTCTGTCCACCTATCGTTTCCAAACGGTTGAAGGCGGCACCGCGATTGAACGCGAACCCATAGGCGTCTGCGGTCTCATCACACCGTGGAACTGGCCGCTTTATCAAATCACCGCAAAAGTCGCACCGGCTATTGCTGCCGGATGCACAGTGGTCCTCAAGCCAAGTGAATTGTCACCTCTGAGCGCCCTGCTTTTTGCACAGATAGTGCATGACGCAGGTCTCCCACAAGGGGTTTTCAACCTGGTGAATGGTAGTGGTCCCGAGGTCGGCGGAGCCATGGCTGCGCATGCCGATATCGATATGATTTCGATAACTGGCTCAAACCGGGCTGGCGCGCTGGTCGCACAAGCGGCCGCCCCTACGGTAAAACGCGTCACTCAAGAACTGGGAGGCAAGTCGCCGAACCTGCTGCTTCCCGACGCCGACTTCGCCAAAGCCGTGCCACTGGGCGTGATGTCTGCGTTTCGCAACGTAGGACAGTCGTGCAGCGCCCCGACAAGAATGATTGTTCCCAGGGGAAGGCTGGCGGAAGTCGAAGCGTTAGCGGCTGCCACCGCCAATGCGATCATCGTCGGTGATCCGCAATCTGAAGAGACTGTACTCGGTCCGATTGCCAACGAGCCCCAGTTCAAGCGCGTACAAACAATGATCGAGGCTGGCCTGAATGAAGGCGCAAAGCTCGTTTGCGGCGGACCAGGACGCGTGCCGGGTTATGAAACGGGCTTCTACACCCAACCGACTGTTTTCTCCGAGGTCGATTCAGCGATGCGGATCGCTCAGGAAGAAATCTTTGGGCCGGTACTGTGCATCATTGCGTATGAAACAATCGATGAGGCCGTCGCTATCGCAAACGATACGGTCTATGGGCTGGGTGCCCACGTTCAGTCTCAGAACCTGGAACTCGCACGCGCCGTAGCCTCTCGTATCCGCGCGGGACAAGTGCATCTGAATTACCCCGCCTGGAATCCAATGGCGCCTTTCGGTGGCTACAAGCGATCTGGCAATGGTCGTGAATACGGGGTCTACGGCTTTGAAGAGTATCTGGAAACCAAAGCAATCATTGGATTCGGTGAATCTCCAGACTCTTCTATTAATTCGGGTGAATAAAGCACTGGGCCCTTTCGACACCGAAACGGTCGCACTCCAGGGGGGCAGTTAACTGCCCCCTTATGCGCCTTGCACCACGATGAAGCGTGACATGAGACTGCAACGGCTCAACGCCCTGACATGGTGCAATACGCACTGCAAAACAACTCACTCCCACAGGAAGTTGATTCGGGAATTGGAGTGCCACCCAGGTCAGTGCCGCAGCAACTTACGCAACGGCACACCGTCCTTGAGCACGGGGGATTTGATGACGATGTAACTGAAGTACTTCGAGATGCCGATGTTCTTGTCCAGCAGGCTTTCAATGACCTCCTGATAGTGCTGAATACTGCGGGTCATGAAGCGCACCAGGTAGTCGTAGCCACCGCTGATCAAATGGCATTCGAGCACTTCGTCCACCAGGCGAATATTCGACTCGAATTTGGCGAAGTCTTCGCGCTTGTGGTCACTCAAGGTGATCTCGGTGAAGACCGTGACCGAATCAGTGATCTTCGCCAGGTTCAAGTGTGCCTTGTAGCTGGAGATGTACCCGGCCGACTCCAGCCGTTTGACCCGTTGCAGGCAGGGGCTGGCCGACAATCCAACGGCATCGGCCAGGCTGACATTGGTCATGCGCCCGTCCTTTTGCAGCTCGACCAAAATGCTGATGTCGATGCGGTCCAGTTTGACTAAACCTTCCATTGAGTACCTCTTGACTGCCATTTGTAGGACAATCTTCTAGCAAAATCAGCGCCGTAAAGACAGTTGATGTTGAGTCACCAGGTCCGCCATGCTGTTGATGCAGTAATCCGCAGCACAAGGCGTCGGCGGTTTGACCCGACCGCGGCAGATCAGACAGACATCGATACTTGCCTGTCGACTGGCTGAAGGCCGGGTCACTTGCAGGATCTGCGCGGGCTCAAGCGCGTTCGCCTTCAGCCATTGCGGATCCTGGAATGGGTCGCTGGCCAACGAAATCAAGTCGTCGGCCATGATCCCCAAACGCTCACAGAGCAATCCGCGATCCTCGGCATCCCGGTCGCCTTTCACCAGCAGGCGATAGAACTTGCGCAGGTACAACATTGCCCCCGGTGCGTCCTCGAACAACGACCAGCTGGCCACCGAACGGGCGAAACTCATGCCCTCCTCCCAACTGGCCTTCAGCCCCCAGCGCTCGGCCAACTGGCGGTGGGCGAAACACAACAGTCCACTAAAACCCAGCTCGCCAAAGCGTGGATACAGTGCCCGCACCACCTCGCTGTATTCAGCCAGCACCTGTTCCTTGTCCGGGTGCCCACCCCGGCTGTCGAGCAGCGGTTGCAACGCCGTCCAGACCCCCGAGTCGCGATCGACCAGGACCTCATCGCAATCGATGACCAGCGCTCGATAATCAGTCAGCCCCATGGTGTACACAGCCTCCGATGATACATTCGATCAATCCATGCCCCACAAATGCTCACGAGCGATGCCTTGCGGCACCGCCCCGAGCCGGCAGGACGTCAGTTCAATACCCGCGCCAATGCCGCGTCCAGAATTTGCACCGCTTCGTCGACCTGTGCTTCGGTCGCCACCAACGGCGCGAGGAAGCGCAGTACGTTGCGGCACACGCCGCACTTAATCACCAGCAAGCCACCCTTACGCGCTTCATCGATCAGCCGCTGGTTCAGATCGGCGTCCGGTGTACGGGCTTCGTCATTCTTGATCAACTCAATCGCGAGCATGAAACCGGTGCCGCGCACATCGCCGATTTGTGGGTGACGACACTGCAAGCCAAGCAGTCCTTGGCGTAATTGCTCGCCCAACGCTTCACCGCGCGCCAGCAACTGTTCCTCTTCGTAAGCCTCTATGACCGCCAGTGCCGCCGCGCAGGACAACGCGTTGCCGCCGTAGGTACCGCCCAAGCCACCGGGCAATGGCGCGTCCATGATCTCGGCCTTGCCGACTACACCGGATAACGGCAAGCCACCGGCCAGGCTCTTGGCGACGGTTACCAGGTCTGGCTGGATGCCTGCGTGCTGGAAACCGAACCACTTGCCGGTACGGCCGAACCCGGTCTGGATTTCATCGAGGATCAGCACGATGCCGTGTTTTTCCGTCAGCGCCCGCAGCCCCTGAAGGAACTCCTTCGGCGCCGAGAGGAAACCACCGTCGCCCTGCACCGGTTCGATGATGATCGCCGCGACCCGCTCCGGCGCAACCTGGGTGGCAAGCAGTTCGTCCAGCGCCTTGAGCGCCATTTCGCTGGTGACACCGCGATAAGCGTTTGGATACGGCGTATGGAACACTTCGGGGGCGAACGGCCCGAAGTTCTGTTTGTACGGCTGGCTCATGCCGGTCAGCGTGGTGCCGAGCAGGGTCCGTCCATGAAAACCGCCACGGAAGGCAATCACCGCCGAACGGTTAGTGTGAGCTCGGGCGATTTTCACCGCGTTTTCCACGGCCTCAGCACCGGAAGTGAAGAACGCGGCTTTGTAGGCTTCTTTACCGCCGATCATTTCGCACAGGCGCCGGGCGAGATCCAGGTAAGGCTTATAGGCGACCACCTGGAAGCAGGCATGGGATACTTTTTGCAGTTGCGCCTGAACCGCCGCAACCACCTTAGGGTGGTTGTGGCCGATGTTCAGTACACCGATACCCCCGACAAAATCCAGGTAGCGCCTGCCATCCACATCCCACAATTCGGCACCTTGGGCACGATCAATCACCAAAGGATGAGCGGTCACCAGGCCCCGCGGCACGAACTGATCGCGCTGACGGAGCAAATGAGGGGTTTGGTCGACTTTGCTGTTCATGGCATTTCCCATCGTGAGTCCGGCAGCCCGGAGGTGATTGCAGATGGTGTTCAGATTAAGGCTTGCTCGGAACGAACTACGCCGAACTTGGCCCCTGAGAAATCCGGTTCCACTGTTTTCACCCTGCTAAACGGCAGATTCCTTCAGCCCGCCGAATCTGCTGTAGTCCCACCGATCCGACGTGGCGCAACCCGTTTAACCCAACGCTTTCGACACATCCTGCGCTGGCGTTGCGCGATGATGGGACCACTTTCATCCCTTCAGGAATTGACCATGGCCCTGCTTTACAAAGCTGACCCTGTGCGCGGCGAACAGTGGAAAGCCCTGTTTGCCGAACACGCACCGGATATCGAATGGCGCGCCTGGCCGGATATTGGCGACCCCACAGACATCGAGTACCTGGCCGCGTGGCAGGCACCGGATGATATCGAGGCGTTGCTGCCGAATCTGAAGGTATTGTTCGCATTGTCCGCCGGGGTCGATCAACTGGACCTCGCTCGCTTGCCTGAGAGCCTGCCAGTGGTGCGCCTGCTGGACCCCGGCATCACTCGCGGCATGTGCGAATACGCCAGTTTTGCCGTGCTCAGCCTGCACCGGGACATGCTGCGTTATCGTCAGCAGCAGATGGCCCGGTGCTGGCAGGCGCACCTGCTGCAACCGTCGGCCAGGCGCCGGGTGGGCGTGATGGGCCTCGGCACCCAGGCGCAACAGATTCTCGCCACCTTGCAACCCATGGGGTTCGCGTTGAAAGGCTGGGCACGCAGCGCCCATCGCATAGCGGGTGTGGATTGTTATGCCGGTCGCGAACAGCTGACGGTGTTTCTCAGTCAGTGCGACATTCTGCTGTGTGTGCTACCGCTGACTGAGCAGACCCAGGGCATTCTTGATCGTCAGCTATTTCGACAACTGCCCCACGGCGCGGCGCTGATCAACATGGGACGTGGTGGGCATCTGGTGGAAAGTGACCTGCTGGAGGCACTGGACAGCGGGCAGCTCAGTGGCGCGGTGCTGGATGTACTGCAGGAAGAACCGGCGCCGGCGGATCATCCGTTCTGGAGCCATCCGCAGATTCTGCTGACGCCGCATATTGCGGCAATGACCCAGCCTGAAAGTGCGTTTGGGGTGTTGCTGGAGAATCTCCGACGGTTCGAACGCGGCGAGCCCATGGCCGGTCAGATCGACCGCCACCAGGGTTACTGAATATCCGCACGGCTTTTTGTGGTGCCGCGAATATCGCGAGCACACACGGGACTTGTGGGAGCTGGCTTGCCAGCGATAGCGGTGGATCAGTCAACAAAGAGGCTGAATGTTCCGGCTTCATCGCTGGCAAGCCAGCTCCCACAGCGGTCGCGGTGTGATGTCGGCGATGGCTTTGCCGAGATCCTGAGTCGAGCCCTTCCCGCCCAGATCCGGCGTGATCGGTCCGTCAGCTCACCCATTCGATCGCCTGCAAAAGACTTCTTGCCCATGCCATCGCCGGCAATCGCGCGATCTTGAATACCTTGTCTATCAGTTATGCCTCCCCGTGTCTGTGAATTACAACCCGCCGATGTGGAAGGCTTTGACTTCAAGGTATTCATCCAGGCCGTATTTGCTGCCTTCACGGCCCTGGCCCGATTGCTTGATGCCGCCGAACGGTGCGACTTCCATGGAAATGATCCCGGTGTTGAGGCCAACCATGCCGAACTCCAGCGCCTCGCCGAAACACCAGGAGCGACGCAGATCCTGAGTGAAATAGTAGGCACCCAGACCGTAAGGCGTGGCGTTGGCCAGCGCGAGGGCTTCGGCTTCGTCGGTGAAACGCATCAACGGCGCTACCGGGCCGAAGGTTTCTTCGGTCGCCAGCAGCATGCCGGCGTGGGCCTCGCCGAGAACCGTGGGTTGCACGAACTGGCTGACACCGTCGGGAATACCACCGCACAGCAACTGCGCACCCTGGCTCAGGGCATCGTCGATGTGCCGCGCGACTTTGCTCACGGCGGCCTTGTTGATCAACGGGCCGATGGTCACGTCGGCATCGAGGCCATTGCCAACATTGAGCTTGCCGACCTCCTCGACCAGACGCTGGGCGAAGCGCTCATAGATGCCGTCCTGCACCAGAATCCGGTTGGCACAGACGCAGGTCTGGCCGGCGTTACGAAACTTGCTGAGCATGATCCCGGCAACGGCCTGTTCGAGGTCCGCATCGTCAAAGACAATGAATGGCGCGTTACCGCCCAGCTCCAGGCTCAAGCGCTTGATGTGCTCAGCGCTCTGGCGCATCAGCAAACGCCCCACGGCGGTAGAACCGGTAAAGGAAATCTTGCGCACTGTCGGGTTGCCGGTCAGCTCTTCGCCAATGCCCGCGGGCATGCCGCTTAATACGTTGAATACCCCTGCCGGAATGCCGACGCGCTCGGCCAGTACCGCCAACGCGAGGGCCGACAGCGGCGTCAGGTCCGAAGGTTTGACGATGATCGGGCAACCCGCAGCCAGTGCCGGTGCGCACTTGCGGGTGATCATCGCGTTGGGGAAGTTCCACGGGGTGATCGCTGCACACACGCCGACCGGTTGCTTGAGGGTCAACAGTCGACGGTCACCGGTGGGGGCAGGCATGGTTTCGCCGTAGACCCGTCTGGCTTCTTCGGCGAACCATTTAACGAAGCCGGCGCCATAACGAATTTCGCCCTTGGCTTCATCCAGCGGCTTTCCCTGTTCACAGGTCATGATCAAGGCCAGGTCGTCGAGGTTGTCGATCATGGCCTGATACCAACGCTCCAGCAGCGCCGCGCGCTCTGCTGCCGGACGTGCACGCCAGGCGGGCCAGGCTTTTTCCGCCGCCTCAATGGCACGCCGAGTTTCCGCGCCTTGCATGGCCGGAACGCGAGCGAGCAACTGACCGCTGGCCGGGTCGAAGACGTCCAGCGTCGCACCGTCCTCGGCGCCAATCCACTTCCCGTCTACATAAGCGAGTTCTGCCAAAAGGCTGGGGTCTTTCAAACGATTCTTGAGCATGGTCGAGTCCTGATCCGAGACAGATTCCAGTCTAGGGAGACGTAGCGGATGAGGATGCTGAAAGCGCTTTTCGGACAGTGTCGGATGCTGAAAATGGCGGTGGAACGGCAGATTTATATTTGTCAGATAAACACAAATTTTTGTGGGAGCGAGCCTGCTCGCGATTGGGTTGGTGCAGTCGATGAAGCGGTTGACTGTTCTGACGCTATCGCGAGCAGGCTCGCTCCCACAGGGTTCTCACAGTTTCAGTGAACCGAGCAATCCACCCAGAAACAGCTCCCCGGCCTCCATCTGACTGATCTCGATGAACTCATCCGGCTTGTGCGCCTGTTCAATCGAACCCGGGCCACAGACCACCACCGGAACATCCAGACGCTGCTTGAACAATCCGCCTTCGGTGCCAAACGAAACCTTTGCAGTACCGGTATCCGGCGCCGCGAAGTTTTTCAAAAAGCGCACCGCTTCGACGCTCGGGTGGGTGTCCAGGCCTGGGTAGACGTTGAGGGTTTCGATCTCGATGGCCGCCACGCTGGAGAGCTTTTTAGCCTCGCGCACGATCACTTCGGCGTGTTCCTGCATCTGCGCCAGGATCTGCTCCAGATTATCCGCCGGCAAGTTGCGTACTTCGAAATCCAGGGTGCACAGGTTAGGCACGATGTTCAGCGCACGGCCACCGCCAATCTGCCCGACATGTACGGTGCTATAAGGCACGTCGTAGTCGGCATCCTGGGCGCCCTGCTCGCGCAGTTGCTGCTGGCTCTGGCGTAGCACCCCGATGAAGTCACTCGCCACGTGAATGGCATTGACCGACAGCGGTGCCAGCGAGGAATGCGCCTCCAGGCCCCGGCAGTAAGTCCGATAGGAGCCCTTGCCCTTATGCCCGAGGACGAATTGCATGTTGGTCGGCTCACCGATCAGGCACAAAAACGGTCGCACCGGCGTAAGGTGCAGCACGTCCAGCAAACGCCGCACGCCGACACAACCGATTTCTTCGTCATGGGACAACGCCAGTTGCAGCGGTCGACTCAGAGAGTGGTCGGCCGCATCGAGCATCGCGTCGATGGCCAGTGCGATAAATCCCTTCATGTCGCAACTGCCACGACCGTAAATCCTGCCGTTCTGTACCGTCGCCTCAAATGCAGGAAAGGTCCAGGCTTGCCCCTCGGCCGGTACTACGTCGGTGTGCCCGGACAGCAGAATCCCCGGCAACTCCTTGGGACCGGTGCTGGCGAACAGGTTGGCCTTCTTCCCGGTTTGGTCCTTGACGATCAGCGACTCGATGCCTTTGGTCAGCAGCAGGTCGCGCACGTATTCGATCAGGGCCATGTTCGACTCACAAGAGACGGTGTCGAAGGCCATCAAACGTTTGAGAATATCCAATACACGGGGTTTCATGAGGCCTTGCTCCGTAGTTCGGCAAAATGGGCGAACCGGCGTATGGAGAACGGCTCAATCAACGTGCTGGTGCTGCCGGTGCTGATCAGTTCAGCCATCACGTCGCCGACGCCCGGGCCGAGCTGGAAGCCGTGACCGCAGAATCCGAACGCGTAGAACAAGCCATCGACGGTGCCGCTGGTGCCCATGATCGGCAGGGAGTCAGGCAGATAACTTTCGATACCGCTCCAGACCCGGATGATGTTCAGCTTCTCGGAGCCGGGCAGCAGGCGGCGCATTTGATGGATCTGGTTGAGGATGCTGCGCGGCTCAACGTAGGCCCGGCGATTGAGCATGTCCGGTTTGCTGCGATAACCACCACCGATGACGATATTGCCTCGCGTGATCTGCCGGAAGTAAATCACCTCCTCCGGGATCTTGGTGTACACGCCAATCACCGTCGGCAAGGCGTAAGGCACAGGCTCAGTCACCGCCATTTGCGGGCCGTGGGTGTCCAGCGGCACCGGTTCGCCGAATTGTTCGGACAGTTTCTGCCCCCACGCACCGGCGGTGATCAGCAACTGAGCGGCGCTGAATTGACGACCATCGGTGGTGGTCACGCTGAACTCGCCGCCAACCTTCTGCACCTCGGCCACTTCCGTCTGTTCTTCGATGCGTGCTCCGAGACGCCGCGCCGCCCGGGCAAACGCCGGAGCCGCAAGTCGCGGGTTAGCGTGACCATCGTGGGGTGCATAGGAGCCACCCTTCACGTCCGGCCCAAGGAACGGAAAGCGTTTGTGCAACTCGGCGCCGCGATAGATTTTCAGGTCCAGTTGCGCCGCTTCCGGTGCGGCGGCGTAGGCCTCCAACTCAACAATTTCGTCTTCGCGATAACACACACGCATGTGGCCGCTGGCGATGAACTCCAGGTCATCGTCGATCAGTTCCGGCAAACGTTTCCACAACGCCCAGGAACGGTTGGCCAATTCCAGTTGCCCCAGGTAGCGGCCCTGGCGCCGGACGTTGCCGAAGTTCACACCGCTGGCGTACTGACCGATCTGGTCACGCTCCAGCAGGGTCACCGAGTGTCCACGCCGGCGCAGGAAAAAGGCCGACGCCGCGCCCATGATGCCGCCGCCGATAATCAGGACATCGCTTTTTTGCGGTTTCATGAGGGCTCCTCAATGATGGTCATCGGCAAGGGTTTGACCGGGGCCTGCCCCCGTTGCCGACCGACCTGTTGCACGCTGACGCCAGCGGCGGCGGCAATCACCTCGGCCCCGGCCTGGGAGCAGTAACGGCCTTGGCAGCGGCCCATGCCGACCCGGCTGAACGCTTTGGCCCGGTTAACCTCGCAGGCACCCTTTTCGCTGACGGTACGGCGCAGTTCACCGGCGCTGATCATCTCGCAGCGGCAAATGATGGCGCTGTCGGGCAAGGCCTTGGCTTGTTCGGCAGGCCAGGGAAACGCCTGGGCCAGGCCGAGGCGAAACTGGTCCATCACCGCCAACGCCTGGCGTTGTTCGTCACGCAGGCCTGCGTTCACCGGTTGCTGCAGATCTTCCAGCAATGCCATCGCCACGAGGCGACCGGCATGTTCGGCAGCGTCGGCACCGCGAATCTTCGAGCCGTCACCGGCGGCATACACACCGTTGACCGTGGTCCGACCTTCTTCATCCACCGACAGCCACCATTGGCCAGACGCGTCGTCGAAGCGCATGCGGCAACCGGCCAGATCCGCCAACTGGGTTTCCGGGCGCAAGTGGTAACCGAGGGCCACAGCATCGCACTGCACATTCAACGTCTCGCCACGGGCGGTCAGTACGCGCACGCCGCTGACCCCGCTGGCCGCATCGCCCTGCACTTGCTGCGGTTTAATGCCCAAGTGCACTGGAATCTTCGCCTGATACAGCTGCGCCAGCAGTTTCATCCCGGTGAACAGCACCCCGGGGCGCGCCAGCAATTTTGGCAACGCACCGATACGCTTGCTCAGCGGCGAAGTGTCGAGCACCGCCGCCACATTGGCGCCCGCCTTGAGGTACTGAGTGGCGACCAGATACAGCAACGGACCGCTGCCGATGAACACCACACTGTGACCAATCGAAACCGCCTGGGACTTAAGCGCAATCTGCGCGCCCCCAAGGCTGTAGGTGCCCGCCAACTGCCACCCGTCAATCGGCATCAAGCGGTCGGTGGCTCCGGTGCACAGGATCAGCGCGTCGTAATCCACCGTCGAGTGGTGGCCCTGGCTGACGCAATGCAGTTGCCCTGGCGTCAGGTTCCACACCAAGGTGTTCGGGCGATAGTCGATACGCTCGCGCAAGCGGTCGAAGCTTTCGTGCAGGTTTCGGGCCTTGGTGGCTTCGGTGCCGTACAGTGCGCTGTAGTCCCGGGTGAAGCCCTCCGGTTGACGCCGGTAGATCTGCCCGCCATCGCGGCGATTTTCTTCGATCAAAATAGGCTTGATGCCAGCCGTCAGCAGGGTCTCGGCACAGCGAATACCGGCCGGCCCGGCTCCGACGATGACAACTTTCCTGGAACTCAACCGCGCAGTGGCCATGTCGCCTCCGGTTGTGTGGTGACGATATCCAGCCCTTCACGGACTTCGTTGGAGCACGCCCGCAGGCGTTCGCCACTGCGGGTCCAGACCCAGCAATCCTGGCATGCGCCCATCAGGCAGAAACCAGCACGCCGACCTGAATCAAACTCTGACTGACGCAACACGTTGCCCTGGGTCAGCAACGCCACCATCAGGGTGTCACCTTGCAGCGCCTCGATGGGCGCGCCGTCGACCCTCAAGCTGACGGTCGGTCGACCCTGCTCCGCCAACCTCACAAAACGCCCTTTCATGCGTAGGCTCCCTGAGTCATGGTGATCAGATCCTGCTGGGTTTTCAGCAATTCGGCGCTATCGTGGTGACAGAGGATTTCACTGCCGCCGTCGACGATCCGTCGGTTCGGGGCGACTCGATTACACAGGCCATCAACACGCACCGGACAACGACTGAGGAAAGTGCAGAGTTCCGACACGTTGGCTTTCGGGCCAATTGACGGCAACTCGCCGCAGCTGGTCCCACAGTTTTCCAGCCAGCCCTGGCGCAGTTCCGGCACCGAATGGATCAAAAGATCCGTGTATGGATGGAACGGTGCCTGGGTAAACGACTGGCGGCTGCCCGCCTCGACTTTGCGACCGCTGTACATCACCACAATGTCGTCGCACAGGGCCCGCACGGTGGAAATGTCATGGCTGATGAACAGGTACGAAACCCCCAGTTGCTGACGCAGGTCGCGCAGCAGTTCGAGAATCGCGGCACCGACGACGGTATCCAGCGCCGAGGTCACCTCATCGCAGAGGATCAGATCCGGTTTGGCGGCCAGCGCCCGGGCCAGATTGACCCGTTGTTTTTGCCCGCCGGACAGTTCGTTTGGACGGCGCTCGGCCAAGGTCCGGGGCAAGCGCACCAGATCCAGCAGCTCGCCGATACGCTCACGCAACGCCGCGCCCTTGAGGCCGAAATACATCTTCAGCGGCCGGCTCAGAATGGTGCTGATGCTGTGCATCGGGTTGAGCGCGGTGTCGGCGTTCTGAAAGACCATCTGGATGCGGCGGAACTGGTCGTCAGTGCGCTCGGACAGGCAGCCACCCAGTGGCTGGCCATCGAAGGTCAAGCCACCCAACGCAGGCGTCAACAAGCCCGCCACCACTCGCGCCAGGGTCGATTTGCCCGAGCCCGACTCACCGATCACGCCGATGGCCTGGCCCCGGCGCACAGTCAGGTCGATGTCTTCCAGTACACGGATCGACGGCATGCCTTGTGCGTTCTTGTTGCCGTAGCCGGCGGTCAGGCTCTTGATGGTCAGCAGCGGTTCGTCTTCAGCGACACCGCAGGGAGGACGAATCGTCGTGTCCGGCCGCGCGGCGGCCAGCAGGCTGCGGGTGTATTCGTGGGCCGGGCCTTTGAGCAGCGGCGCGGTCGCGCTCTGTTCGAAAATCTGGCCACCGTTGAGCACGACGACCTGATCGGCCATTTGCGCGACGACTGCCAGGTCGTGGGAGACGTAGACCGCTGTCGCCCCACGCTCCCGAACCACACGTTTGAAGGCACGCAGCACGTCGATCTGGGTGGTCACGTCAAGGGCGGTGGTTGGCTCGTCGAGCACCACCAGCAACGGATCGCTGATTAGTGCCATGGCCGCCATCACCCGTTGCAACTGCCCGCCAGAGACCTGGTGCGGGTAGCGCTGACCGATGTTGTCCGGGTCCGGTAAGGCCAGGTCACGGAACAATTCGACGGCCTTGGCTTCGAGCACGACGCGGGTGCCCAGGCCATGAATCAACGCCCCTTCCACCACTTGATCGATCAGTTTCTTCGCCGGGTTGAACGCCGCCGCCGCGCTTTGCGCGATGTACGACACCCGATTACCGCGCAGCCCCTGCAATTGTTGCTCACTCAGCGCGAGCATGTTGTGCTCGCCGACCTGGACCACGCCGCCAGATAACCGGCAACCACGCCGGGCATAACCCAGCAACGCCAGTGCGATGGTGGTCTTGCCGGAACCGGACTCACCGATCAACGCCAGGACTTCACCTTTTTTCAGGGCGAAGCTCACGCCTTTGACGATTTCCGTTTCACCGCGCTCACCACACGCGACCACGCGCAGGTCTTGGACTCGAATCAATTCACTCATTTCAATGGCCTCCCGTACGGCGACTACGTCGGGACGACAGTCTGTCGATAAACAGATTCACACCGATGGTCAGGGTGCCGATGGCCAGGGCCGGGATCACGATGGCTGGCGCCCCCTGGTTCAAGCCGCCGATGTTTTCCCGCACCAGCGAACCGAGGTCCGCATCGGGCGGTTGCACACCGAGGCCAAGAAAACTCATGCCACTGAGCAGCAACACGATGAAACCAAAGCGCAGGCCCAGGTCAGTCAGCACCGGGTTGAGCATATTGGGCAAGATTTCCACGCAAGCGATGTACAACCGGCGCTCGCCACGTGTGCGAGCGACTTGTACGTACTCCAGGGTTTCGATATTCACTGCCATGCTGCGGGCGATGCGGAACGCGCCGGGGGTGAAACTCAGCACAGCGGTACAGACCAACAAGGTCACGGAAGATCCGAAGGCGGAGACCATGATCAGCGCCAGCATCTTGCTCGGGATCGAGATAAAGGCATCCATCAAGCGACTGATGACTTCGTCCAGCCATTTGGGCGAAACCACCGACAGCAGCGCGCAACCGGTGCCCAAGCCACTGGCCAACACTGCCGCAATCAATGCCAGGCCAACAGTGAAGCGTGCGCCGACGAGAACGCGACTGAGCATGTCGCGCCCCAGGTAGTCGGTGCCAAACGGGTAAAGGGCACTGATGTTGTCAAAGACATTGTCGGAGACCACTTCGCCCACCGGGTGCGGCGCCAGCAACGGCCCGAAGATCGCCACCAGCAACCAGATGACACAGGTTGCAGCCCCGATCAGACCCAGCCAGGCCGGACCATGTGACACCTTGCCAACCGACAGGTCGGGTGTCGCAGGCGTCGATTTAACAATGAGATTGTTCATTGGTTTCTCAGCCTCGGATTGGACAGAATCGCGCACAGGTCGGCAATCAGCACCAACCCCAGGTACGCCGTGCAGAACAGCATGGTGCAGGCCTGCACCAGCGCCATGTCACGGTTGGTAACGGCATCGACCATCAAACTGGCGATGCCGGGATAGTTGAAGATTGTCTCGACGATGACCACCCCACCCAGCAGGTACGACAGGCTCAAGGCGATCGCATTGGCAATCGGCCCGATTGCGTTAGGCAAGGCATGGGTCAGCACGATGCGCATTGGGCTTATGCCTTTGAGCCGGGCCATTTCCACATAAGGGCTGTCGAGTTGATCGATCACCGCCGCCCGAGTCATGCGGGCCATTTGCGCAACGATGACGCAGCACAAAGTCATCACCGGCAAGGCATAAGTGCGCATGAATTGCCAGGGTGAAGTGATGTCGCTGGCATAGGACAGCGCCGACAACCAGCCCAGATTCACCGCAAAAATCAGCACCGCCAGAGTCGCCACCAGAAACTCCGGGACGGCGACCATGGCCAGGGTGAAGAAGCTCAGGAAGCTGTCAATGCGCCCACCGCGCCCCATTGCCGAGCCGATGCCCAGAATCAGCGCCACCGGAACCGATACCAGCGCCGTGGCGGCCGCCAGCATCAGGGTGTTGGGCACTCGGCCGGCCATCAACTCGCCGACCGGCATGGCGTTGGACACCGACTGGCCCATGTCGCCGCTGAGCAGGTTCATCAACCAGTGGAGGTAACGCACCACACCGGGCTGATCGAGCCCCAGTTTCAGGCGCAGTGCCGCCACCTGTTCCGGCGTGGCGAACTGCCCGAGGGATTGTTGCGCTGCGTCCCCGGGAAGCACTGCCGTGATCGCAAACACGACCATCGACACGATCAACAAAGTCACGACCGCGGCGCCCAGACGCCGGCCGATCAACCACAGCGTGTTGCTATTCATCGCCTACCCTCCTGCACTGTCCCTGACGTACTACCTGACCACCATCAAGCGTCCAGCCAGACCTGCTCGGCGAACATGTAGCCCATGAAGCCACCCAGCGGGTTGCTGCCGTAGCCTTTGATGCGCTGGTCGACACCGTCGATGTTGCTGATGAAAACCGGCACGCCGATACCGCTGTGGTCATGCACCAGAGCCTGCATGTCCGCGTACATCTTGCTGCGTTTGGCGTCGTCGGTTTCTGCGCGGGCGAGCATCAGCAGCTGGTCGAACTGATCGTTCTGCCAACCGGATTCGTTCCATGGCGCCTTCGACTGGAAGAACTGCGAGAACATCACGTCGGCGTTCGGCCGCGGGTTGATGTTGCCGAAGCTCAGCGGGTGCTTCATCCAGTGGTTGGACCAGTAGCCGTCGCTCGGCAAGCGGTTGACGTCAAGCTTGAGGCCGGCCTGCTTCGCCGATTGCTGCAGCAGCACCGCGATGTCCACCGAACCGGTGGCCGCTGGTGACGCCACCACCGGCATGCTGATGCTTTCCATACCGGCCTTCTTCAGCAGGAACTTGGCTTTTTCCGGGTCATAGACTCTTTGCGGCAGGTCAGCGTTGTAGTAACGCGAGCCGGGTGCAATCGGGTGATCGTTACCGACGACGGCAAAGCCACGGAACACAGCGGATTTGACCTGTTCGCGGTCCAGCAGGTACTTCATGGCCTGGGTGAATTCCGCACTTTTGCCCGGCATCTGATCCTGGCGGATGATCAAGTCTGTGTAGTTGCCCGATGGTGCATCGACGACCCGGTGCTTGGCGCTGGCCTTGATCCGGTTGGTGGAACGCGGGTTGACCTCGTTGATCATATGCACGTCGCCGGATAGCAACGCGTTGACTCGCGACGGTTCGTCGGCAATCGCGATGAACTCGATCTCGTCGAGATACGGCAGGCCCGGTTTCCAGTAGCCGGTGTTGCGCGCGGCAACCGAACGTACGCCCGGTTTGAATTCCTTGACCTTGAACGGCCCGGTGCCGATGCCCTGATTGAAGTCGGTGGTGCCTTCAGGAACGATCAGCAAGTGCGACACGGCAAGGATCGACGGCAGCTCGGAGTTCGGCGCGCTCAGGCGGATCTGTACCTCGTTGGTGCCCGTAGCCTTGATCTCGGTGAACTGCTCCATCAGCGGCATGATCTTGGAACCGGTCAGAGGGTCCTTGTGTCGCGACAACGAGAACACCACGTCAGCGGCGCTCAGGGTTTTGCCATTGTGGAAGGTCACGTCCTTGCGCAAGGTGATGGTCCACAGCGTGGCATCGGTGTTGTCGATGCGCTCGGCCAGCTCCAGTTGCGGCACCAGATGGCTGTCGAAACGGGTCAGGCCGTTGTAGAACATGAAGTGGCGCGCGTAGTCGGTGGACAGCGCGCCTTTGGCTGGATCGAGGGTGTCAGCGGTGGAGCTGGACATGCCGGCGACACGAATTCGCCCACCCGGCTTGCCTTTGCCGGGGGCAGCCGCTTCGTCGGCGAACAGCTTGCCGGCGGCACCAAACAGGCTACCTGCTCCCGCGGCGGCGACACCCGCCACACCGAGCATTTGCAGCGCGCTGCGGCGTGACATGCCGCGATTGAGGCCTTCGAATACTCGCAGGCTTTCTTGGCCGGAGATCAGTTTGGAGTCGTTATTGTTGTCTGTCATATCGGTTGTACCTGTCGAAAATAAGAAGGCTCGAGTGTCCCGGTTGACCGGAACGTCCTGGGAACGTAGACGACGGTGACGCCACAACATCAACTCAATGCAGATAGTCCTGGAAACGGTAATAGGCGCCCACGAAAGGCAGGAACCACGGTTTGCCGAAATGACCGGGGATCGCCGGCCAGTCGAGTTCGCGCCATGGGTTGGCCTCGACTTTCCCACCCATCACTTCGGCCATGACCTGGCCCATGTGCACAGACATCTGCACCCCATGGCCGCTGTAACCCATGGAGTGATAGACACCGCCGTGCTGGCCGGCCCGGGGCAAACGGTCGGACGTCATGTCCACCAACCCACCCCAGCAATAATCTATTTTCACGTTGGCCAACTGCGGGAACATCTGCGCCATAGCCGCTTGCAGCACTTTGCCGCTCTTGGCGTCGTTGACGCTGTCGGACATGGCAAACCGCGCACGGCCGCCGAACAGCAAGCGGTTGTCCGGCGTCAGGCGGAAGTAGTTGCCGATCATGCGGCTGGTGACATAGGCACGATGTCCTGGCAGCAACTGGTCAATCAGCGATTGGGGAAGCACTTCGGTTGCGATTACGAAACTGCCCACCGGCACGATCCGCCGCCGATACCAGCCCAGACCTCCGTGCTGACAGGCACCGGTAGCCAGCAATACTTGCCCGGCGTGCAGCGAACCCTTGCTGGTGTTGACCTGATAACCGCCGGCCCGGGCTTTCCAGTCCAGCACCGAGGTGCCCTGGTGGATCAGCGCGCCGTGACGCACCGCCGCTTCAGCCAAGCCGACGCCAAAACGCCCGACGTGCATCTGCACGCCGTTGCGTTGCAGCAAACCACCGTGGAACTGCGCCGAATTGACTTCGGCGCGGGTCTGGTCGGCGGACAACAACTCGACATCGGCATCGACTTCCCGGCGAATCAATTCGTACGTCCGTGCCAGGCCTTCGTAGTGCATCGGCTTGGCGGCCAACTTCAGCTTGCCGTTGCGGATCAGATCGCAGGCGATCTGCTCCTGCTGCACCAGCGATACCACACTCTGCACCGCGCTTTCATAGGCCTGATAATAGGCCCGCGCCTTGTCGGCACCGAGGCTGGCACTGAGGCCGGCGTAATCCTGGGCGACGCCGGTGTTGCACTGACCACCGTTGCGGCCCGAGGCCTCACCGATCACCCGCCCGGCTTCCAGCACCACGACACTGGCGCCCTTGAGGGCTAACGCCCGAGCCGCCGCCAACCCGGTGAAACCACCACCGACGATGGCCACGTCGACCTGCCCGGGCAATGCACCGAGCTGTGCACCGGTGAAGGCCGGTGCGGTGTCGAGCCAGTAGGATTCACTGCCCATGTTTAATCCGCCTATGCCAATGAAGATGCCGTTACAGACCGACCAGCGCTGCCAGCCCACCGATGTCAGTGATCTGCTGGTAGCCGTAGAAGTCATTGGCCGGAACTTCGTGACCACGGGCGACGAAGGCCTTGTTCTTGATCTTCATGTCGTGTGCCGGCATCAGGTCGTAACGGAAGCTGGAGGATACATGCAAGATGTCCTCCGGACCGCAGTTAAGGTTGTCGAGCATGTATTCGAACGCAGCCAGCCGCGGCTTGTAGGCCTGGGCCTGTTCGGCGGTGAAGACCTTATGGAATGGCGCGCCAAGCTTGTCGACGTTGGACATGATCTGGCTGTCACTGGCGTTGGAGAAAATCACCAAAGGGATCTTGTCGGCGATTTTCGACAGGCCGGCCGGCACGTCCGGGTGCGGGCCCCAGGTTGGCACGGCGTCGTAATAGAGTTGGCCTTCCTCGCGGTATTCAATCCCCCAGCGCTTGCAAGTGCGCGCCAAGGCAGTCTTGAGAATTTCGTCGTAGGGCATCCAGTCACCCATGACCTGGTCCAGACGATAGGCCGAGAAATCCTTGACGAACTGATCCATTTGCTCCGGTGGAACGCGATCAGCAAACAGCTCGCGCGTCATCGTGCCCATGTGGAAATTGGTCAGCGTACCGTAGCAGTCGAACGTAATGAATTTGGGGCGAAGAAAGCTCATTGAGTGCGTTCCTGAAGTTCGTTGAGGTCATTGGCGCGACAAGCATTTGCCTGGTTTGCGTGGCAGCGATGAAACGCTGCAGCACACCGCCATTACAACACCGTGAAATCAGCAGATGGCGTTAAAAGTCATCTTCGTTCGATACAAATAACCGTTTTAGCCATTCCCCTCAGCAGACTTTGCGGTGCGCTCCAACCTTGGGCAAACCCCTTATTTATGCGCACCTATGGACCTTTATTAGCCTGCGCGGACTGCGTATACCGCCTTTGCCCGCAGAAACTGCGCCGCACGGAAGCTTCCCCATCGGTTCATGCGGTGCTCGCCTGCCTCCCTCTGAACTGAAGCTGTTCATGGCACATTCCACCCTAAGTCGGTGAGTCTCAGGTTTAGCCTTTTATAGGGTTAAAAAGACCCAAGCATTTGCTGCCGACCTCAGGCGGCAATTAAGTAGTAAGTGTGGTCTTGTGGCCTGTGCTTCGCGGAATCTGCCGAATATTCCATCCCCTCTTGTCAGGCTTTCAAACAGATGGGATACAGGCGTCACCACGCCGGAAAACCGGCCGCTCGCGCACACTCTTTATCGGAGACTCGCCATGTCCGCACCGCTTCCCTCTTACGTCTATCGCGCCATGAGCAGCGCCGACCTGCCTGCTGCCCACGCACTGTCCGTACAGTTGAAGTGGCCCCATCGGCTCGACGACTGGGCCATGCTGCAACGGGTCAGCAACGGCTTTGTAGTGCTCGATGGTCAGCGTCTGATCGGTACGGCCTTCGCCTGTCCCCAAGGTGAGTACACCACCATTGGCCTGGTGATCGTCAGCGACGATTACCAAGGCAAGGGCATCGGTCGCAAACTCATGGAACTCGCGCTTGAGGCCTGCCAGTCAAGCACCCCGATGTTGAACGCGACCCTGGCCGGGGCACCACTTTATGCCAGCCAGGGGTTTGTCGAATTCGGCCGAATTCAGCAGCATCAGGGCCAGGCGCAAGCGCCCGTGGCTGCGCCATTGGCAGACGGTGAAGAATGCCGCCCGCTGCGCGAAGTGGATCAGGCGCGGGTGCTGGAACTGGCCAACGCCGGCAGCGGACTGGACCGGCAAGCAGTGCTCAGCGAGCTATTCGCTGTCGTCGAGCATTCGGTGGGCATTGTGCGCGACGGCCAGGCGCATGCTTTCGCCCTAATGCGTCCGTTCGGCCGTGGTCGTTGCATCGGCCCGGTGATCGCCGAAAACCTCGAGCAGGCCCAACACCTGATCGCAGTGCTGCTGGCCCAGGTACCGGACGCCTTTGTGCGCATCGATATTCCGGCCGATTGTGGTCTGGCCGATTGGCTGGAGTCGGCCGGACTCAAAAAGGTCGACACCGTGGCGCAGATGGCCCGCGGCACCCCCCCCAAAGCGGCCAACGGTGTACGGCAGTTTGCACTGGTCACTCAAGCCATCGGCTGAGCATTTGGCTTGCCCCGATTTTCACGACCCTACTCCCTCATTCAAATGGAGTGTCACCCGCATGCCCCAACCTACTGTTTTGCTATTGGCTCGCGCCGATGGCAGCCGCGTCGTCACGCCTTTCAAACAACTGCCATTGAGTGCGGCCGATCCATTCACGGACGGTCGCAAGGTCGCTTGGTCAGGGACTGACGGTGTGTCCGCCGGCATCGTCGACGCAGGTGAAATAGTTGATATCGAGGATTTCCCGCACACCGAAGTGATGGTGGTCCACTCCGGCCACGTGACGCTGAAAACCCAAGAACAGACGCTGGAACTGTCTCTCGGCACCAGTGCGGTAATCGGTCGCGGCACAGCCTTGCGGATCGAAGCTCGGGTTGGCACCCAGTGGGCGTTTTGTGCCATGACCACCGCAGCGCCAACACCCGGCCTGACCCTGCTCGACCCGCTGGCGATCCTGTCGCCTTCAGCAGAACCGGAGCCACAGATACTGATTGGCCCGACACCGCAATGCCGGTCACGTAATACCTTCGAAGATGCCGCAACCAATCTGCGCGTCGGCGTCTGGGATTCGACACCTTACGAACGTCACGGCCGAGGACACAAACTCAATGAGCTGATGCATTTGATCGAAGGCAGCGTGGCTTTACTGGCACCTGACGGATCGAATGTGACCGTTGATACCGGGGACACTGTGTTCGTGCCACAAGGTGCGCCATGCGCATGGAAAAGCACGCGCTATGTGCGCAAAGTCTATGCCGTTAAATAGCCTCGGTTGATCATTGAAGATCATCTTGCAGAGCGGACTGCTGAGGGCCCCGCTGCACGTTCTCGCGAATGATGAAGTCATAGGCCTGACAGATGTCCAGACCACTTTCGGCCAGCGAAACGATTCCGAGGACATCATCCGCAGCGCCTGCACGTGTGGCACCCGGAATTGCCACGCCGCACTTGCTTCGAGCACTCGGCAATCCACAACCACCGCTTCGATTTTGATTCCCTGATTCTGGTTGGCGAAAAAAACAATATTGAATACTGAGCCGGGTGGTGACTTCGACCGGTTCCAGTGGTCGCCGGCCCAGCTCCGGGAGGTTGTCAGCGACGTGCTGCTCGGCCAGAAGGTGACGCCATGATCACCCTCGCCTGGTTCGCCTACGTGTACTGCTACAAGGGGCCGGGGTAAGGCCGAGAATTTCACTTGTTCCTCTGTAGCCATCCAATCAGCAACAACGTGCACCCTGAGACTAAAAAGGCAAAAGCCAAGTAACCGACACTTCGACCCCAAAGTAGTTGGTTCAGGCAAACGCCGAGTCCAACAATCACCATTGGTACCCCGGAAATGAACACCATGTTTCGAAAAACCTTATGCATCACTACCCCCTACTCAAGATCTAATTCATTAAAGCATAAGCCTGCCATTGATCGGCGGGCGAGGATATCGCTATGCCTCTCGAAAACATGCCCGTGATGAAGGGCATCAATATCAAATCGATACCCATGCGCTTGCTCATCCCATACGAAGAGCAGGCACTTCGCAATCACAGCCAATCTCTGCAGCGCCTTGCCAAACGGGGTGGTATGGACTCCACCGAGATTCTCGGGATGGTGTGAGGACTGCGTTGGAGCCGACTCAGGTGAGACCGGACGACGAAGCCGAACTCATCAAGTGGGTTGCCAGCGAAACCTATCCACCTTCTGCCACAACACGCGGCATGGAGCATCCTGTGAAAAAAGAACTGATCAAGATCAGCGATTTTCAGCGCCGGCGCTGGGGCGGAGGCGGCACTCCGCTCTGCCCGCAGGCAATTCGCAACCACATCCGGAACGGAACGGTGCCCGGCGAGCAGATCGGCAAACTCTGGTACGTTGACTGGGCCGCGTTCAGCCGCTCGATTTAGGTGGAATGAAGCCCATCTATGCCATTGCTCAAGCGAGGGAAAGCAAAAAAAGGCCGGCACCGAGATCCGAACCAAAAAAGGCCCATGACAAAAAACGCTCATGGGCCAAGGAGGAAACCGAGTGTTGAATCAGTCGCTATCGTGAGCTGCTTCCCACCTCTTCCCCGCCACCCAGCGCCTTGTACAGTGAAACCAGGTTGTTGATGCGCAACAACTTGGTCAGTACCAGCGTCTGCTGGGCACTGTAGAGGTTGCGCTGGGAATCCAGAGCGTTCAGGTAGGTGTCCACGCCTTCCTGATAACGGCTTTCAGCCAGGCGATAGCTGCGGGCATTGGCCTGGACCAATTGGCTTTCAGCCTTGACCTGGATGTCGAGTGACTCGCGCGCGACCAAGCTATCGGACACCTCCCGAAACGCCACCTGAATAGCCTTCTGGTAATTGGCCACCTCGATCGACGCTTGCACCTTGGCGACATCGAGATTGGCCTGATTGCGTCCGTAGTTGAAAATCGGCAGGTTGATCGACGGCACAAACGTCCAGGCACCCTGCCCGCCTGCAAACAGCTGACCGAGATCGGCGCTGGCGGAACCGGTCGATGCGGTCAGTTGTATGCTCGGAAAGAATGCAGCCCTTGCCGCACCAATGTTGGCATTGGCTGCTTTCAAGGCGTGTTCGGCGGCGAGGATGTCCGGTCGCCAGGTCAACAGATCGGACGGAAGGCCCACCGCCAGGTCGCTCTCCACATTCAAGGCATCAAGCTGGACGGCCGAGAATAAGGGTGCCGACAACGGCTTGCCCACCAGCAGCACCAACGCATTCTTGTCCTGCTCCACGGCCCTGGAGAATTGCGCCTGACTGGCCTCAGCCGTGCGCACCGTACTCTCTGCCTGACTCAAGTCCAGTTCGGTGGCGACGTCCATGCGGTAACTGTTGCGAACCAGCTCATAACTACTCTGCTGGCTCGCCAACGTCTGCCGGGCAATCGCCAACAGTTGCTGGTCAGCCTGTAACTGGTAATACGCCGTCGCGACCTGGGCAATCAGGGCCAGCCTGACACTGCGCTGCGCCTCGATACTGCCCAGGTAGCTTTCCAGGGCCTGCTGTTTGAGGCTGTCGACCCGACCAAAGAAATCCAGTTCATAGGCGGTAAACCCGATGCCGGCATTGTATTGATGGCTGGTGCCGGTCGAACCGCTGGTTGCCACGTCACCAGGCAAGCGCTGGGCCGTGCCGGATCCGGAGCCGTCGATGGAAGGCAGCGTTTGCGAACGGGTGATCCGGTACTGCGCCTGGGCTTTCTCGATGTTCAGCGCCGCCACGCGCACATCGCGGTTATTGTCCAACGCTTGCGTAATCAACTGGCGTAAAGGTTCATCATGGAAAAAGGCCTGCCAGGTCACCCGATCCCCACCGGTTGCCCGCTTTTCGACAGGCGTCGTCCAGGCACTGTCCACCGGCGCCTCGGGCCGCTGATAGTCGGGAATCAGCGAGCAGCCGCCCACACTCATCAGGACCAATGAAAGCGCAGCATTGCGACGAAACGTTTTCATGCTCGCTCTCCTTCAGGCATTTCCACCGGGCCAGGTTTTTTGGGGGCGAACAGCCGGCAGATCACCACGTAAAACATCGGCACGAAAAAGACCGCCAGGAACGTCGCCGTGATCATCCCGCCGATGACGCCAGTGCCGATCGAGTGCTGGCTGCCTGAGCCGGCGCCATTGGAAATAGCCAGGGGCAATACACCGAGCATGAATGCCAGCGACGTCATGATGATTGGCCGCAAGCGCAGGCGCGCAGCCTCCACCGCGGCTTCCACCAGGGGTTTTCCATGCTCTTCGTGCAAGGCCTTGGCGAACTCGACGATGAGAATCGCGTTTTTCGCCGACAACCCCACGGTGGTCAGCAGTCCGACCTGGAAAAACACGTCATTGGACAGCCCCCGCATCAGCGTCGCCAACACAGCGCCGATCACACCCAGGGGCACGACCATGATCACCGATACCGGCACCGACCAACTCTCATAGAGCGCGGCCAGGCACAGGAAAACGATCAATACCGAAATGGCGTACAGCGCCGGCGCCTGCGAACCGGAGAGGCGCTCCTCATAGGAAATACCGGTGAACTGCACACCGAGGCCGTCAGGCAGTTGCTTGACGATCCGTTCCACCGCCTGCATCGCGTCTCCGGAGCTGTAGCCGTTCGCCGGCTCGCCCATGATTTCCACCGCGGGAATACCGTTGTAGCGCTCAAGTTTCGGTGAGCCGTAAGTCCAGTAGCCACTGGCAAACGACGAGAATTTCACCATCTCGCCACGGGCATTGCGCACGTACCACTTCTCGAAATCTTCAGGAGAGATCCTCGAATCGATTTCGCCTTGCACGTACACCTTCTTGACCCGACCTCGATCAATGAAGTCATTCACATAGGCAGAACCCCACGCCGTACTCATGGTGTTGTTGATGTCGCTGATACTGACCTGCAGCGCACGGGCCTTTTCGTTGTCGATGACCACCTGATACTGCGGTTCGTCATTCAATCCGTTGGGCCGCACATTCATCAGCACAGGGTCTCGGGCAGCCAGTTCCAGGAACTGGTTACGCGCCGCCATCAGGGTCTCGTGGCCCAGGCCCGTACGATCCTGGAGGAACATGTCGAAGCCTTTGGCGTTACCCATTTCCAGGATGGCAGGGGGTACGATGGCGATCGCCGTACCGTCCTTGATTTGCGAAATACGCGCCTGCAAACGCTGGGTGAAGGAAAAGATCGAGGTGTCGTTCCCTTCCCGCTCTTCCCAGGGCTTCAAGCCGATGAACAACATGCCGGAGTTCTGCCCGCGCCCCGCAAAGTTGAAGCCGTTGACCGTGTACGCCGACTCCAGGACGTCACCTTCATGCTCCATCAGGTAGCCGCGTATTTCATCGAGCACCGCTTGGGTTCTGCCGGCGCTGGTATTGGGCGGCATCTGCACCTGGACCACCATCGTGCCTTGATCCTCGTCCGGCAGGAACGCCGTTGGAATCTGTGGAAACAGCCAGGCCATGGCACCGACGATCAGCAGGTAAATCACCAGGAACAACCCTTTGCGCCGGGCGATGGTTGCCACACCGTTTTTATAGCGCTCGGCACCGCGATCGAAGCTGCGGTTGAACCAGCCAAAGAAGCCTTTCTTGTGATGGTGATCGGCATCGATGGGCTTGAGAATGGTTGCGCACAAGGCCGGGGTAAACACCAGCGCCACCAGTACCGAGAGCGCCATGGCCGACACAATGGTGACCGAGAACTGCCGATAGATGATGCCGGTCGCGCCGCCGAAGAAGGCCATCGGTACAAACACCGCGCTCAACACCAGCGCAATGCCTACCAGTGCGCCCTGGATCTGCACCATGGATTTGCGTGTGGCCTCCCTGGGTGACAAGCCCTCTTCGGACATCACCCGCTCGACGTTCTCCACCACGACAATGGCGTCGTCCACCAGCAGGCCAATCGCCAACACCATGCCGAACATTGTCAGCGTATTGATGGTGAAGCCAAAGGCCGCGAGGATGCCGAACGTCCCCAGCAATACCACCGGCACAGCCAGGGTCGGAATCAGCGTGGCGCGGATGTTCTGCATGAACAGGTACATCACCAGGAACACCAGCAGGATGCCCTCGAACAGTGTCTTCACGACCTCGTGAATGGACGCGCCCACCACCGGCGAGGTGTCATACGGGAACACCACCTTCAAGCCTTTGGGAAAGTACGGTTCCAGTTCGGCGACGGTTTGCCGCACGCCTTTGACCGTATCCAGCAAGTTGGCACCGGTTGCCAGGCGCAATGCCAGTGCGGCGGCAGGCTTGCCGTTGTAGGTGCCGGAGATCGAGAAGTTTTCGGAGCCGAGACCCACCTGCGCCACGTCTTTGACCCGCACTTGTGAACCATCCGGATTGACCTTGAGCAGGATCTCGCGGAACTCCTCGGCGGTTTTCATTCGCGACTTCCCGAGAATCGTCGCGTTCAGCTGCACCCCTTTATGGGTGGGCAATCCGCCGAGCGAGCCAGAGGAAATCTGCACGTTTTCCGCTTGTACCGCGTCGATGACATCCTGGGACGTCAATTGGTAGCTGTTGAGTTTTTGAGGATCAACCCAAATGCGCATGGCGTACTGGGCACCCAGCATCAGGAAGTCACCGACGCCCTTGGTGCGGGTGATCGGGTCCTTCATGTTGGAGACGATGTAGTTGCCGATGTCGAAGTCATCCATGGATCCGTCTTCGGAATAGAGCCCAACGATCAGCATGAAATTGACCTGATATTTGGCGACCCGCAGCCCTTGCTTCTGCACCTCTTGCGGCAGGAGCGGTGTCGCCAGTTGCAGTTTGTTCTGCACTTGCACCTGGGCAATGTCGGCATTGGTGCCCTGATCGAAGGTCACGATGATGTTGGTGCTGCCATCGCTGTTACTTTCCGAAGATAGATAACGCAGGCCATCCAGGTTGTTGAGTTGCTGCTCGATCACCTGCACCACGGTGTCTTGCACCGTTTGCGCCGATGCACCCGGGTAAGTCACGGTGATGATCACCGCCGGGGCGGCAATGTTCGGGTACTGGTTGACCGGCAGTTTGAGGATCGACAACGCGCCGGCGAGCATGATCACGATAGCGATCACCCAGGCGAAAATCGGCCGGTTGATAAAGAAGTTAGCCATAGGTATTACCTTGAGCGTGAGCGGCGCAAGCGCTACTCGGTGGCGCTGACCACAGCGGAGTTGGCGTCGAGATTTTTTGCGGGGACGGGATTGATCGACATGCCGGGCCTGGCCAGTTGCACGCCCTCGGTGATTACCCGGTCGCCCGCCTTCAGGCCGGATTCGATCAGCCATTTGTTGCCCAGGGTGCGCTGGGTCTTGACCTCCCGCAGCTCGGCCTTGTTTTCAGCACCGATCACCAGCGCAGTAGCCTGGCCTTTGAGGTCGCGGGTGATGCCTTGTTGCGGTACCAGGATCGCTCGCTGGCGCACACCTTCGGTGAGGCGGGCATGGACGAACATGCCCGGCAGCAGAATGCCGTTCGGGTTGGCAAACGCAGCGCGCAAGGTGACAGCTCCGGTGCCCGGGTCGACCGTCACCTCGGAAAACTTCAGCGCACCCGGCAACTCGTAGGCCGAGCCATCTTCGAGCGTGAGCTGGATCTGCACCTGGTCCGGCCCGGCCATGGTCAACTGACCCGACGCCATTTCGCGTCGCAGCTTGAGCATTTCAGTGGAGGCCTGGGTCACGTCGACGTAGATCGGGTCCAGTTGATTGATCGACGCCAGTGCATCGACCTGACCCGTGGTGACCAACGCCCCTTCGGTGATGTTCGAGCGACTGATGCGCCCGCTGATCGGCGCCAGAACGCGGGTGTACTCCAGATTGATCCGGGCCATCTTCAACTCCGCCGCGGCCTGCCTGAAATTGGCGTCGGCATCGTCGTATTGCTGGCGACTGATTGCCTTGCTCTCCACCAAACGCTTGTAGCGTTCAGCCAGGTTACGCGTGGTGTCGAGGTTCGCCTGGGCCTTTTCGACGGCCGCCTGGTAACTGGCGGGGTCGATCTGATAGAGCTGCTGACCTTTGCTGACCTGCGCGCCCTCGTTGAAAAAACGCTTCTGGATGATCCCGCTGACCTGCGGTCGGACCTCGGCCACGCGATAGGCGCTGGTTCGTCCCGGAAGATCACTGCTGAGCAGGACATCTTCATTCTGGAGGGTCACGACCCCGACGTCGGGCACCTTATGGACCACGGTGTCCTGTGGTTCCTGGCAGCCAGCCACGATCAACGCGGCCAGCGGCAGCGCGTAGCCAAGGCGCCGGGAGGGTCTGAAATTCATTTGATACTCCTTTGAAAGCTCGCCCAACGCCTTGCATTGCACGAGGCAGGCAAGGGGATTGGCAGTCGAGAGGGGTTGATCACATAACGAGTGACCCGCAATGCGATGCGATGTATCGTAATGCGATCCACATCGTGGTGCAAGCACCCGCATTGCGGTACACCCCCGTCCAGCCTGTAAACTGCTGCAGGGCTTCAGCCCACAAACCAGGCGCGCCGGTCTCGAGGTAGGAAATGAGTGAGTCGAAAGAAAAAAACGAAATGGACGAAAGTCGCAGCGGCGGGATTCAGGTCATCGCCCGTGCCTGTTCAGTGATGCGCGTGTTGGGTAGCCATCCGCGAGGCTTGAGCCTGGGGGCGATTGCCCAGGAAGTCGGGTTGGCGCGTTCAACCGTGCAACGGATCGTCAGCGCCCTGGAATCCGAGGCCATGGTTGAACCCATTCGTCCCGGCAGCGGATTTCGCCTCGGCCCGGCCCTCGCTCAGCTGATTCACCAGACCCACACCGACATCATCTCGATCGCCCGCAAGTCCCTTGAGGAGTTGTCACAGGAGCTGAACGAGAGCGTCACCCTGTCGTGCATCAGCGGACAGCAGACCAATGTCATTGACCGGGTTATCGCCGAGCGCGAATTGCGCGTGGTGTTCCCCATGGGCCGTTCGATGCCGATGCACGCGACAGCGGACGGCAAAGTGCTGCTCTCGACCTTGAGCGACGAACAGATCCTGGAAGTATTGGGCCAATCCCCGGAAAAACTGACGGACTCGACCCATGGCATCCAATCGCTGCTTAGCGAAATGGTGTCGATACGTGAAAGCGGTTTTGCCACCGATCACCAGGAACACACGGTGGGCATCAGTGCCTGCAGCATCCTGATCCCGACGTTCATGGGCCCCCACGCCGTCGCCGTCGTGGCACCCACCTCACGCTTTCAGATGCGCGCCGAAGAATTCCGCCAGGCACTGGAGGCCTGCCGAGCCTCGATTTCCAGGCTGGCGGGCGAATATTGATGAGAAATGACACATTCCTGCCACCGTCGAGGCGTTGATCTCCCCCTTGCAGGAAAAAACATCAGCCCTGAATCAAGAGTGCGTGCTTGAGCACCGAGTCGGTGGTGGTCTGGTAGTGAGCGGCCAGTAGCTCGCACGCCGTGTCGATGTCCTTGGCCAGGGCGGCATCCATCAGTTGTCGATGCTCATGGGGCACATCGCGCTTGGCGCTGTCGGCGTAGTGCATCGACAGGAAGCGATAGCGCGCGGTTTGATCCCGCAGGGACGCACACAGGCGCAGCAATGTTGGCGAGTTGCAGCTTGAGATAAGCGCCTGATGGAACAGTTCATGAGCGTTTTCCCATTCCGGTTTGAGCAAGCGCTCAGGGCCTTCGACGATGGTCAGGCGGTCAAGCCGGTGATGGGCGGCAAGCACGCGACTCTCCCACTCCACGTCCCCTTGGCGAATGGAGTCAGCCAGGGCTTTGCACTCGATATGCAGCCGTGCGGCCGTGATGTCGGCGATTTCCGCTGCGGAAATCTGCCCGACGCTGAAGCCCTTCTGATCCGCCGCCGAGACGAAACCGCTGCTGGCCAGGCGCGACAAGGCTTCGCGCAGTGGAATCACCCCCACATCGTAGGCCTCGGCCAGCTCCTTGAGACGCAGGCGACTGCCCGGTGCCAGTTGGCCATTGATGATGTCCTGGCGAATCCGGGCTTCGAGTTGCGAGGCCATGGTGCGCTTTTCAGCGG
Organism: Pseudomonas sp. WJP1; assembly: GCF_028471945.1. Classification (NCBI taxonomy): domain Bacteria; kingdom Pseudomonadati; phylum Pseudomonadota; class Gammaproteobacteria; order Pseudomonadales; family Pseudomonadaceae; genus Pseudomonas; species Pseudomonas sp. WJP1. The sequence goes on along the minus strand of NZ_CP110128.1, from coordinate 2,446,356 downwards.
GTTCCGAAGATTGCCAGTTGATCAGGGGGGAATTCACGGTTGACTCCTTTTTACGCGTTGTCTGCTCGAATCATACACAGATCGAGAAATTTCTCATATTTGGAAAAATATATATTTTTTGTTGACGATATATTTTATTGGGCCTAGCTTAGTGACTACGCGGTCGGCTGCCCTTCCACACCGACCCCTTTCAAGCCAACAAGAGAAACCGTCATGCGCTACGTTCGCTTCTTGAATCAAGGTCAACCTGTCCTGGGTGTCGTCACCACCGAAGGTGTGCGTGTACTGGGCGCCGAATCCCTTGAGTCGCTGCTGGCCCGCGGCGTCGACCTGACCACTCACGGCGCCAGTGCCAACGGTGCGCTGGTCGAGATCGCCGAAGACGCTTACCTGCCACTGATGGCGCGCCCGACCAAGATCGTGTGTGTGGGCCTGAACTACGCCGACCACACCAAGGAGTCGCCGTACGCCCAGCCAAGCTACCCGACCCTGTTCCCGCGCTGGAACTCCAGCCTGACCGCCCACAACAAACCGCTGATTCGCCCGCGTGTTTCCGACACCCTCGACTACGAAGGCGAAATGGCCGTAGTCCTCAAAAGCGGTGGTCGTCACATTCGCAAGGAAGATGCACTGCAACACGTCGCCGGCTACGCCTTGTTCAACGAAGGGTCGGTGCGTGACTACCAGTTCATTTCGCCGCAATGGACGGTCGGCAAGAACTTCGATGACACCGGCGCGTTCGGGCCGGTACTGGTGACGGCCGACGAACTGCCAGCTGGCGGCAAGGGCCTGCTGCTGGAAACCCGCGTCAATGGCAAGGTCGTACAATCGGCCAACACCGACGACATGCTGTTCGACGTGGCCACCATCATCTCGACGCTCAGTGAAGCGGTGACCCTGGAAGCCGGTGACGTGATTGTCAGCGGAACCCCGGCCGGCGTCGGTTTCGGCATGAATCCGAAGGTCTACCTGAAGGCTGGCGATATCGTCGAAGTGTCCATCGAGGGCATCGGCAAGCTGGTCAACCCGGTGGTCGACGAAGCCTGACAACACCGTTTGAAATGTGGCGCAGGGCCGCCCCCAGGCCCTGCGTGCAATAACTACAATAATTAAAAATGGAGGCAATCATGAGCGTGTCCCATGGTGTGCATTCAATTGATCATTACGCGCTGAACGTTCCGTCCCTGGACGAAGCCTGCCAATTCTTTGAAAGCTTCGGCCTGGATGTAGAGCATGGCGCGGACCAACTCCTGCTGCGGGCGGCCGATGGGCATGTGTGGGCGAAAATCCTCCCGGCCGCTTCCAAGTCCATGGCGTACCTGAGCTTCAACTGCTACGAACAGGACTTCGCCGCGCTACGCCAGCAGATCGAAGCCGCCGGTGGGCGCTTTGAAGATCGCCCAGGCGCCGGCATCTGGTTCCGCGATCCGGACGGCAATCTGTTGCAGGTCAAGGTCGGCGACAAAACCATGCCCGACCAGAAGACCGCCCACCACAGCAGCGATACACCGGCCAATCGCCGTGGCGCAACGACGCGCGATGGCCTGGCGCAAGTTCGCCCTCGGCGTTTGTCCCACGTGCTGTTGTTCACCCCGGACGTGCTCGGCGCCCTGCATTTCTATGAACAGGCGCTGGGGCTGAAGCTCTCCGACAAGTCGATGGACATCATCGCCTTCAGTCACGCCTCCCACGGCTGCGATCATCATTTGGTAGCGTTCGCCAAGAGCAGTGCCAAGGGCTGGCACCACGCAGCCTGGGAAGTCGACAGCATTGACGAAGTCGGTGCCGGCGCCTCGCAGATGGCCGCGGCTGGCCACACCAAAGGCTGGGGCACGGGTCGTCATTGCCTGGGCTCGAACTACTTCCACTATGTGCAGGACCCATGGGGCTCCTTCTGCGAGTACTCGGCCGATATGGATTACATCAGCGAAGGCAGCGAATGGCCCGCTGGCGACTACCCGCCCGAGAACTCCCTGTACCTGTGGGGCCCGGACGTCCCGGACAACTTCATTTTCAACACTGAAGCGGGCACTCCGGCACCGTCCTGAGTCTGCCTGCCCCTCCAAGACACCTGGAATTCCTGCATGGCGCGAGTCCTCCTGATCGCGCTACGGGCCCGGCCACGTCCGGAAATCATTGAGAAGTACACGAGGCACAGTCATGAATCAGCACACCACAGTCGATGTTGCCATCGCCGGTTACGGTCCTGTAGGCCAGACCCTGGCCATTCTGTTGGGCCAGATGGGTTACACGGTCGCCGTCTTCGAGCGCTGGCCAGCGCTCTACCCGCTCCCGCGCGCCGTTTTCTACGATCATGAAATTCGCCGTGTATTCCTCTCCATGGGGCTGGGTGAAGAGCTTGAAAAAATCTCCCAGCCGTCGGCGCGCTACCAGTGGTTCAACGCCGACTGGAAGGTACTGGTAGAGATCGACTGGTCGGCCGAGTCCATTAGCGATGGCCCCTTCGGCTACCTGTTCAACCAGCCGTCGCTGGAGGCCATCCTCGACCGCAAAGCCAAAAGCATCGGCAACGTGCAGATCCATCAGGGCTGGGAAGCCACTGCGCTCAAGCAGGACGCCACAGGCTGCGACATGGTGCTCAACCGGGTGATTCGTGAAGACGGCAAGTTCTCGCTGGGCGAAGAACAGCAAAGCGTCCGCGCTCGTTATGTCATCGGCGCTGACGGCGCCAACAGCTTCGTACGACAATCGCTGGGCATTGAATGGCAAGACCTGGGTTTCCAGGAAGACTGGCTGGTGGTCGACCTGCAACCCAAGCCCGGCGTGGAACTGGATGTGCCGGACATCGGCCAGTGGTGCAACCCCGAGCGCCCGACCACCATGGTCCCCGGCGGGCCCGGTTATCGGCGCTGGGAGTTCATGCGCCTGCCCCACGAAACCCTCGAAGACCTGCAAGACACCGACAAGGTCTGGTCGCTGCTGTCGCGCTGGGTCACTCCGGACACCGCGGACCTGGTGCGCCACGCGGTCTATCAGTTCCGCTCGCGCATTGCCTCCAACTGGAACAGCGGCCGGGTGATGCTGGCCGGTGACGCCGCCCACGTGATGCCGCCGTTCATGGGCCAGGGCATGTGCTCAGGCATTCGCGATGCGTGGAATCTGTCCTGGCGCCTGGACCTGCTGCTGCGGGGCCTGGCCGACAACAGCCTTCTGGACAGCTACACCCTGGAGCGCAAACCGCAGATTCGCGCGGTGATCGAAGCCTCCATGGCCATGGGCAAAGTGGTCTGCGTGTCTGACCCCGTGAAAGCCGCCGAGCGTGACGCGGCGTATTTGAGCGGCAACGTTGCACCACTGCCGCCGTTCCCCGGTCTGACCGATGGACTTTTGCAAGAGGACGGTCAATTGCGCGGCATTCTCGGGGTACACGGCTCGATTGAAATCGATGGCCAGGTCAGTCGCTACGACGATGTCATCGGACGCGGTTTCCATCTGTTGGTGCGCGGTGACGAAGACCCGTTGGCGCTGCTCGATGCGCAGCAGTTGGGCTTCATCCGCGACTACGGCCTGCAAGTGGTTCGGCTTGCGCCGGTCTCTGACAGTGCCAAGGGCATTTACCGCGACGTCTCCGGCAAATACTTACAGTTCATGGCCGAGGCCGGCCTCAAGGTCCTGCTGGTGCGCCCGGACTACTACTGCTACGGCGGGGTGGCCGAGCTGTCGGCGCTGCCCAAACTGCTCAATTCCCTGCGCCAGCAATTGCAGCAAAACGCCGTCGTCAATGAGGCCAGGGCCTGCCACGTCTGATACCGAGTTCCAGGGGGCACGGACGCCCCCCCTTCAAGACTCTGACAACAAAAACAAGAGACAGACAATGCACAACATCAAGGTGAAAACGCTTGGTGCGGTTCTGGCCGCCTTCGCGACGCTCAATACCCACGCCGCCGATAACACCGAAAAAGGCGAAGGCACGCTGTTTCGCAGCCTGTTCGGTGACACGCTGGAAAAGGATTACGGGATCACGGTCTCGGGATTATTCGACACGGGTTACTCGCGCAACAACCGCTCGACCCACGACGAACGCCAGGACGGCTTGAGCAATCTGCCGCTGGTGGGTTTCGCCGATGAAGGCCTGGAATGGGGCGGCCTGCATCTGTTTGTCGACAAGGCGCTCAAAGGCGACATGGTACCGCGCATCACGCCGCTGCCCGGCCCGCAACCCACTGAAGCCGCCTTTGGTTTTACCTTTGAAATGAACTACGGCCGCAACGCCCAGTTCGCCCGAACCCAAGGCTGGGACATGCATTGGGGGATCAACTCACCCGGTGACGACGACCTGGCCAAGGCCCAGCGCGACAAACAAAAATTCCTTGCCGTGCCGAACATCGCCGCCACCGCCTATCTGCCCTACGGTCCCGGCATCACCGCCATGGCCGGGGTTTTCGGCCCGGCGCTGGGTTATGAAATCCCGCCGAACATCCGCGCCGCGCGCAACCCGTTTGCCAGCAAGACCTACGCCTTTGTCAGCGAACCCGGCACCGTTGGCGGCGTCCAGTTGGGTTCACGCCTGTACAACGGCGAGTCCGGCATTCTCGGCGTGGAACTGGGCGTGGTCCAGGGCTGGAACAACCTGCGCGATAACAACGACAGCAAATCGGTTATCGGTGCGTTGCGTTGGCGTACCGCCGACATGCAGACCTGGATCGACTACGAGTTCATCCTCGGCGATGAGCAGAACGACAGTTTCAGCGACGTGCAGGCACCGACCTCGCGCCTGGTGTCGCCGGATGGACAGTTCAAGCAGCAGCACTCGCTCAACGGCTGGCATCGGTTTGATGCGCACTGGTCGATGGGCGCCGAGGTGGTGTACGGCCACCAGGACGGTGACGGCCAGGCCAGCACCGTCGACATCATCAACGGCCCCGGCTTCGACGGCGCGCACTGGTGGGGTGCCAACGCGGTGCTGACCTATCAGCAAAGGCCCGATCTTTCTTACTCGGTACGGGCGGAGCATTTCGCCGATCCCGACGGTTTCATCCTGCTGCCCGCCTCCACCGCCCGCGGCAACTTCAACGCCGTCACCGCGGGCCTGCGGTACGACCTGAACAAGTACATCTCGCTACGCCCCGAAGTGCGATACGACGTGTTCGATGGCAACGCCGACGATCACCCGTTCGGGGCCGGGCGCGACCGTACACAGCTGACCGGCCTGGTCGAAGCGCTGATTTATTTCTAAGCCCCTGGCAGCCACGCCATGGCTGCCTTCCTCAACTCCATCCGAGTGACAACCATGAACAACAATAAGCACGCGTGGGATGTTCGATACGAGTTCAAAGCGGTGGCCTTGCTGGCCCTGGGTTTCGGCCTGGTGGGCCTGGACCGGTTCATCATCCTGCCGTTGTTTCCAGTGATGATGAAAGACCTCGGTCTGAACTATCAGGACCTGGGCAACGTGACCGCCATCCTGGGGTTGGCCTGGGGTATTTCTTCGATTTTCATGGGACGACTGTCCGACCGTATCGGTCGACGCAAAGTGCTTATTCCGGCAGTGCTGGTATTTTCTCTGCTGGCGGGCCTCTCGGGTCTGGCGACCGGTATCGGCGGATTGCTGCTGATCCGCGCGATCATGGGCATCTCCGAAGGCGCCTTTACCCCGACAGCCCTGGCGGCCACGGCGGAGTCTTCGCACCCTGCCCGGCGCGGCTTGAACATCGGCATCCAGCAGGCCTTTTTCCCGATTCTCGGTCTTGGGCTTGCACCCATTCTCGCCACACAACTCTTGCTGGTGGTGCCGTCGTGGCGCTGGGTTTTTGTGATCGTGTCGTTGCCGGGCTTCCTGCTGGGCCTGGCCATGTACCGGCACCTGCGGGAAACCCGCATCGCTACACCACCAAAAGCCGAAACCCGCTCAGACGCCAGGCACACCGGTTGGCTGGATGCCCTGCGCTTTCGCAACGTGTGGCTGAACATCGTCGGCATGTTTTGCATGCTGACCTGCCTGTTCGTGATCAGCGTGATGATGCCCAACTACCTGATGGACTACCTGCACCTGGACGTGCAGCAGATGGGCTTCGTGATGTCGGCGATCGGCCTGGGTGGTTTTCTCGGGCAGCTGATCATGCCAGCCGTGTCCGATCGCATCGGCCGTAAACCGGTGGTACTCATTTCGTTTGTCGCCACCGGCGTGTTCCTCTGGTTGCTGATGGGTACTGGAGCGGAACCGATGAAATTGTTCGCCTTGCTGTTCCTGACGATCTTTTTCAACTTCAGCATGATCTGCATGACGGTCGGGCCGCTTACCAGTGAATCCGTTCCAGCGGCGCTGACCTCCACAGCGACCGGCCTGGTGGTGGGTATCGGCGAGATTTTCGGGGGTGGCGTCGCGCCCGCCATCGCGGGGTACATCGCCCAGCACCACGGCATCGAAAACACGATGTACCTGGCACTCGGCGCCGTATTGGTCGGATTGCTGGTCGCAACATGCTTGCGCGAAACCGCCCCGGCGAGGGTTTCTGCGCCGGCCGCCGAGGGCATCGACAGCGTGTAAAGCATTCACTCTCCATTCGGGGAGCGACAGGATGTCGGAATGGGCGTGTTGATGAGCAACGACGACACGCCCCGTCATGCACAAGATGCGCATGCCAGTGCCAGGCGCCACGACCGCCCGGCACTGAACCATCCCTCAAGCGTTTCATTGAAATAACGGCGCCGGCCACAAGCTGGCGCCGGTTCGTTTGGTGTTCGACATGACAGTGCCCCCCTGCTCTTTAGGGGTGCCTGCCAGGATCCCTTCTTTGAGGAAAAATCCGTTGTTTTTCAGAAAAATGAAGTTGGCACCGCGCTCGATTTTCGGCTTTGGCCTGGTGGGTTTGGTCGTGCTGCTGCTCGGCCTGTTCGCATTGAGTATGGTCAGGCAGTTGAGCGTGGAGTCCGAGGCGATCAGGGAGGTCTGGGTGCCTGGGCTCATCCGGCTGGCGGCGTTGAACACCACAGAGGATCGAGCCGGAATAATGACCTTTCGCATGGTCGTGCTGAGCGACCCGGTGACCCTGGCTGCCAATCACCGGGCGCTGATGCAGGTACTCGACAGTGTGCGCCAACAACAGGAGGCATTTGCCGCCCGACTTCGGCAACCGGCGGAACGGGAGATTTTTCAGCGATACCTGGACGCGTCAAATGCGTTCCGTCATGAACAGCTTGAAGTCATACGGCTCGCAGCCGAAGGTCAACGCCAGGCAGCCACCGGGATTTTGAACGGCCCCATCGATAAATTCGCCAAGGAACTGGGAGAACGCTCGGGTCAATTGCTGGATTTTTACCTGCAGCACTATCAACAAGGCGCCGCGTTCGAACAACAAACGCGTCAGCGAGTGGTGGCGGGCGTCATCACGGCGATGGCTTTGGCCGCCCTGCTGACGATCGTGCTGGCGACGCTCTACACCCGAAGTATCAACCAACCCCTGCTCGATGCGCTCCATGTCGCGCAGAACATTGCCCGCGGTGACCTGACATCCACCATCAATGACACAGGGAAAGACGAACCGGCCTTGTTGCTTCAGGCGCTTGGGACCATGCAGGCTCACCTTCACGACACGGTAGTGCGCATTATGGATTCTTCCATCCGGCTGGCGCATTCTTCGCAACAGTTTCATCGCGTCATCGCGACCGCGAACAGCGGGCTTGAGGAGCAGAACAAGGAAATCGAACAAGCCGCCACCGCCGTGAATGAAATGACCGCTGCCGTCGATGAAGTGGCGAGAAACGCATCGGCGACAGCGCTGGCGTCACGAACCACGGACACAGCGGCGCAAACCGGAAAAGCCCGGGTCATGGAAACCCTTGAATCGCTATCGGTATTGGCAGAGGGCATTTCGATTACCGCCGATCGTGTCGAAGCGCTTGCCGGCAGCGTGTCCGGCATCAACCGTGTACTGGAAGTGATACGGTCGATTGCCGAGCAGACCAACCTGTTGGCGCTCAATGCAGCCATTGAAGCCGCACGGGCCGGGGAAGCGGGTCGCGGGTTCGCCGTCGTCGCTGAAGAGGTCCGGGCGCTGGCATTGCGGACGCAGCAATCAACGCAGGAAATCGAGCACATGGTCAGTTCCTTGCGTAGCGTGGCGGCACACACGCTGTCCTCCATGCAACAGAGCACCGAACGGGTCCACTCGACCCTGGGTATTGCCCAGGAAGCGGATGCTGCCTTGCAAGAGGTTAGTGTTGCAGTGGAGACCATCAGTCAAATGAACGTGGTCATCGCCAGTGCTTCAGAACAACAGGCTCAAGCCTCCCGAGAGATCGACCGGAGTTTGATCAGCATTCGTGATCTGTCCGTACAAACCTCGGCGGGCGCTGCACAGATACACTTGACCAGCGAAGAACTGTCGCTGTTGGCCGCCGGATTGCGCGGGCACATCGACAGGTTTCGCATCTAGCCCGGGCTTACTTCCTGCAAGGTTTTTCAGATGATTGAACTCCATAAAGTCACCGCGTATCAGCAACAGACCCGAGTGCTCGACCAGTTGTCCTTGAAGATCGGGCCACAGGAGCGCGTTGCCATTCTCGGCCCTAACGGCGCGGGTAAAAGCACCCTGCTCAAGCTGATCAACCGGGAACTTTACCCGGTGGCTCAGGACGGCAGTTATCTGAAGCTGTTCGGCAGCGAGAGCCTGAATCTATGGCAACTGCGGAACAGGATCGGCTTCGTGTCACAGGACCTGCAAGAGGATTACACGCCCTACACCAGCGCGTTGGACGTTGTGGTTTCCGGCTTTTTTGGCGCTATCGGCCGCCATGAACACCTGCAACCGACCGAGCTTCAGCTCGAGCAGGCACGCGCCATGATGGCCAGCCTGGGGATTTCGCAGGATGAATCCTGCATGTTCCAACGCCTGTCCACAGGCCAGAAAAGACGCCTGTTGCTGGCTCGAGCGCTGGTGCATCATCCCGAGGCGCTGATTTTCGATGAGCCGGCCAACGGTCTCGACATGGGTGCCAGCCTGGCCATGCTGACGCTGTTGCGCAGTTTCTGCAGTGAGGGCCGGTCGTTGCTCATCACCACCCACCATGTCGACGAGATCATTCCGGAAATCGAGCGCGTGGTGTTGATCAAGCAGGGGCAGATTGTCGCCGATGGTTCCAAGTCCGAACTATTGACCAGCGCACACCTTTCGGACCTCTACCAGACTCCGTTGCACATCAGCGAGAAAAACGGCTGGTATCGGTGCTGGCACGATTGAGATTCGGGTTTGCCGCCAGAGCGTCAGGTATCGCCAGAGCGAGCCCCCCTTCAGGGGCTCGATGGATGATTCACATCCGATTGAGCTCGCGTTTTCAGATACGCCCTGGAGAAGGCCACTGCTTCATGCGCCAACCTGTTCTCCACGCCGAAACCGCGCAGCACCATCAAAATGACCGCATCGATGTAAGCCTGCGGATCGTCCACTTTGCGTTGGTTCATGCTCCGAACTCCTTCCAGGGTCGCACCGATCAACGCATCGACGCCTGCCTGCATCGATGGCAGGTCAAGTAAGCCGGCATGGCGGCCGGCCTCCAGATCGGCCAACACGTACTTCAGCAAGATCGATTGGTCCTGCACCAGGTCCGCCCGGATGAAAAACGATGCCCAGCGCCGGTCAGTATGTGCGCGAAGCAAAAAGAGACGCATCGCAGTACTGATGCGTTCCAGCGGGTGAGTCAGTACGTCATACACGGGCAGGATATGCAGCGTCATGCCATCAGTCGCTTCCTGGCCTATGGCTGCTACTGCCTCCTCCAGCGAAGAAAAATGTTTGTAGAAAGCTCCCCGGGAAATTTTCGCCTCCCGTGCGACGTCTTCGATGGTGACGGAAACCTTGGTGGGGTCTTCCAGCAAGTCCATGGTCGCCGACAGTATTCGCGCGCGCATCGCGTCCCGCTTGCGCTGGGCAGTCACGCTTCGGTGATCCAGCGGTGCGTCCAGGTCGTTCGTAGATGTTGCCGTGTTTTCCATGTGCGTTATGCCTTTTCGCATCGAATCGCGTCGGCGAATAGATTAATTTATATCTTTACTAAAAAAATATATTTCTATTAATATCGAATTCGTCACCGTGACGAATTCGTCACTATTGTGTCAGAAGCTCATCCAATAATCTCAATAACAGGAAAAGCCATGAACTCCGTCCTCCTCAACGCAACGATCAATGAGCACATCCATGAAAGCGAGTTGATCGCCCGCGCCAGCGGTCTGGTCGAGACTTTGCGTTCGCGTACGCGCGAAGTCGATGAACTGGCGCGCCTGCCCGAAAAAACGGTGGCCGAACTTGATGCCATCGGCGCCTTCGACCTGATGATTCCACGCCAGCATGGCGGTCTGCAAACCAGCATCAGAACCTACATGGAAGTGGTCAGTGAAATAGGCCGTGGTGATGCCTCGGCTGGCTGGGCCTGTTCCCTGATCAATATTTGCAACTGGATGCTCGCAACGTTGTATCCCAAGACAGTCAGTGATCCCATCTTCGCCAGTGGCAGCAAGGTGCGCAGCAGCGGTGTGCTGTCCCCACGCAAAGCGAAGGTCAAGCGTGTGGCGGGCGGTATCCTCATCGAAGAAGGCCTGTGGGGATTCAACAGCGGCGTGTATCACGCACAGTGGGACTTGCTCGGGATTCCAATCGTCAATGAAGCGGGTGAAACCGTGGATCAGGGCCTGGCCCTCATACCGGTTGCAGACATCACACTGCTACACGATTGGGACACTATGGCACTGCGGGGAAGTGGCAGTACCTCGGTGTCAGTAAAAGATCTGTTCGTACCCGATGAGCGCATTGCGTCGGTGTCCAAAGCTATCGCTGGCGAATACGCCTCTACCCACTTGCAAGGTGAAGCGCTTTATCGCGGCGCGTTCATCCCGTTGCTGGCAATCATTCTGGTATTCCCCGCCCTGGGCATTGCCAAGGCAGCCCTGGAAACATTTCTCGCCAAGCTGCCGGGCCGCGGCATCCAGTACACCTGGTACAACCAACAGGACGAGGCTGCAGTCACTCACCTGCAGGTGGGAGAGGCCTCGGCCAAGCTCGATGCCGCGCGCCTGGTCGTGGAGCGTTGCGTGGACGAAATCGACGCCTGCGCTTGTGCTGGATCGGCGATGGACCGGCAAACGCGGGCGCGCATCCGCCGCGACACGGGTTATGCCAGTCAGCTGATCTGGGAAGGTGTCGACTTGCTGGCAACGGCAAGCGGCGGCTCCCTGGCAGGCAGCTCCAATCCATTCAACCGCCTGTGGCGCGACGCCAGAGTGGCCAATCTGCATGGTGTGGTGTGCACCTCCACCAACCTGGAACTGTTTGGTCGGATCCTGTGTGGCAAAGAGGCCAATACACCCCTGGTGTGATTGCACGACTCGCGCGGTCAGGCGCACTGGCCGCTTGGCAAACGAATGGAGAATGACGATGAATGATGCACACAATGACACCGCCAAGTTTCGCCGTGTCATGGGCCGATTTGCCACAGGTGTCACAGTGGTGACCTACGAACGGGAAAATGAGCCTGCGGGTATGACGGCCAATGCCTTCCTCTCAGTGTCGCTGGAGCCACAACTGATTCTGGTCTCGATCAAAAACGAATCACGCTTTTGCAAGCACATCCAGCCGGGTGACTTTTACGGCGTGAACTTTCTCACCGAACAACAGGAGCACATCAGCGGCCACTTCGCAGGCCGCGCCGTGGAGGGGCTGAACGTGACCATGAACAAAGTCCGGGGCGTCCCCATCATCGAGGGCAGCCTGGCACATATTGTTGCGCGGGTTGTCCAGATCCATGCCGCCGGCGATCACCAACTGTACATCGCTGAGGTGGTCGAACTTGTAGAGGCCGAACAGGCGCGACCACTACTATTCTTCTCCGGCCAATACGGAAGGCTGAACGCGGCCTGACAGATCGACAACGCAATCTTGCGCACTAGATAAGCGTCGCAGCCGCCACGCCACCCTGATGCGCAACCCTCAGGAATGCGCGCACCGCACCACCGGTTTCATTGGCACGACTGATCAGCAGCAAGTCGGTATGCGGTTCAACGTCGTCGAATGTTCGATAGATCAGCCCCGGAATGGTGACCTGCATTAACGGTGCTGGCACCATTGCGACCCCCATGCCGGCCGCCACCAGCGCCAGCACGCTCAAGGTGCTGGTGGTGCGCTGGACCTTGGGCTCGCGCCCCAATGCTTTTCGCAACCCCGCCAGCATGTACTCATCGGCGCCGTGTGCTGCGTAAATGATCAACGACTCGCCACCGAGCATGGGCACGCGCAAGGACTTCTGGTTCGCAAGGAGATGGTCCTGGGGCAATGCCAGGACCAGTGGCCACGTGCCGATTCGCTCGAACAACAGATCGCTATCCAGAGCCTGACCGCCATGACTGGGTGCGTAACCCAGGTCCAGCTGGCCATTCTGAATGGCCTCGACCTGCAACTGTGGCGCCAACTCACGCAGGATCACTTCAGCATCCGGGTACGCCGCTCGAAAGGCGCGTACGTCAGCCATCAACCGTCCACTGAACACCGCGTTACCCGCGAACCCAATACGAACAGTCCCCATCTCGCCCCGCAAGGAACGCTGCACCACACGCTGGGCATGCGCGGCCTGATCGAGTGTGCGCTGCGCTTCATCACGCAACAGCACCCCGGCTTCGGTCAGCTCCACGCGACGGCTGGTACGCAGGAACAGCGGGCCACCGAGTTCCTCTTCCAAAGCGCGGATCTGCATGCTCAGCGCAGACTGGACAATGTGCAAACGCTGGGCTGCCCGGCCGAAATGACCTTCCTCTGCAACGGCCAGGAAATACCGCAAATGACGCAGATCCATGGGCATGTAACTCCATCAGATTTAATGATCAATCGTTCATATCAATCTATTTGAAGTTATCTGTCCAGAGGTGGATGCTGAATCGACAACACACCACCTGCCAAGGACATCCCGATGCAGACTTACCTGGAAGACCGTCTTCAAATCACCGATCTGATCACTGGCTGGATTCATCGCGATCTCGGCCAATGGGATCAACTGGCCAACCTGGCTCACCCGGACGGCATCATCGAAGTCACCTGGTTTGAAGGCCCGTTCGCGCAGTTCGTCGAGGGGTCCCGGCGCATGGGCAAGTCTGATTTGCGTACCAAGCACCTGATCGGTACGCCAGTGGTCAGCCTCAACGGCAACAAGGCTGTCGTCGAAACCAATGCCGTGATCGTTGCTGAAAACGTCCATCTGAACCTGGGCTGCAGCGCGCACAACCGCTTCTATGACCTGGTGGAAAAACGCGACGGTGCCTGGAAGCTGGTCAAGCGTCAGAGCATCTATGACATGGGCAGCTTCACTTTCCCTCAAGGCCTGGTTGAGATCGATCACCAAGCCGTGTCGCGCTACCCACGAGAGTACGCACCGCTTGCCTATCTGCTGGAGAAAAGCGGCTTCCCGCTCAATCGGGTTTTCGCCACCCGCGGCAGCGACCTGGAGCAGGACATGCGGGCTGAGGCCAGCGCCTGGCTCGCCGACTAACCACTCTTCTTCGCCCACGCCCTCAAGGGGGATTTCCCAGGCACGGCAACCGCTTTGACCCTGCACTCAGAACACCGCTCTTACCGAAAATAATTACAACAGAGGTATTCCCGTGAACAATCAACTCGACATCTGCGCGATTGTCGAAAGGAGTCGCTTGGGCGCCTTTCAGATTCTTGTGCTCATCCAATGCTTCCTGTGCATGGTCGTCGATGGCTTCGACATTCAAGCCATGGCCTACGCCGCCCCCAGCCTCATCGCCGAATGGGGCATCGCCAAAGCAAACCTGGGCCCGGTGTTCAGCATCAGCATGCTCGGCATGTTGATCGGCTCACTGGCCCTGGGTTCGATTGCCGACCGCGTCGGTCGACGGCCCGTGCTGGTGACCGCATCCCTGGTCATGGCGGTTCTGATGTACTTCACCGCCAAGGCCACCACGGTGGATGGCCTGCTTGCATTGCGCTTTTTCACCGGCATCGCGATGGGTGCAATCGTGCCCAACGTTGCCACGCTCGTGACCGAATACGCCCCCCGGCACAACCGCGTGATGTTGTTGACGCTGGTCTCGTCGGGGATGGTTGTCGGCGGGCTGGTCGGCGGCGCCATTGCTGCAGCGCTCATTCCGCTGTATGGCTGGCAGGCGGTGTTTTACCTGGGTGCCATCGCCCCGTTGTGCCTGGGTTTGCTGATGCTTTTCGCACTGCCCGAATCACTGCAGTGGTGCGTGCTGCGCTCGCGCCAACTCGACCGCGTCCGGGCCATCCTCGCCCGCATTGAGCCGGGCCTTGAGATTGGCGAACAGACGACCCTGGTGATCGGTGAACCGCGCAAAAAAGGCCTTTCGCTCGCTCACCTGTTTGCCGATGGCAGGCTGGTCGGCACCTTGTTGCTGTGGCTGATCAACTTCATGAACATGCTCTGCGTTTACTTTCTCGCGTCCTGGACACCGGTGCTGATGAGTGGCGCGGGCCATTCACCCTCGCAAGCGGTATTGGCCGGCACAGCCATGTGGCTTGGTGGTTTGGCGGGCGGTTGGCTGCTTGGCTGGTTTGTCGACCGACGCGGCTTCGGCGCCGTGCTGGTCCCCACTTTCATCGTCTCCGCCGTGGCCATCATGCTGTTCAGCCACTTCTACACCTCGATCAATCTGGCCTACTTGAGCATTGCCGTTGCCGGCTTCGGCATCCTGGGTGGTCAAGCCGCACTGAATGCCATGACCGCCACCTTTTATCCAACGGCGCTGCGCGCCACCGGCACGGGATGGACCTTGGGACTCGGCCGATTGGGGGGCATCTGCGGCCCTTTTATCGGCGCCCTGCTCCTGTCCCTGCAGTGGTCGACCAGTGATCTGCTGGTGGCCGCCGCCGTTCCCGCCAGCATCACGGCCATCGGCATCATTGGCTTCTGGCGCATGAATCGAACCACCGCTGTGCCCGTTACCCAATAAGTACCCACAAAAAAGCGGCCAGTGGATGGCCGCCTCCCCAATAAGAACAAGAGAAACCCCATGAAGAACATCAACGTCAAATCGTTTGGTGCGGTTCTGCTCGCCCTCGCAACGGGACATTGCCTGGCCGGTCAACCCTCCGACGTCGGCGAAGGCACTGTGTTTCGCAGCGTTTTCGGTGACTCCCTGGAGCGCGACTACGGCATCAAGGTATCCGGATTACTGGATGCCGGTTATTCACTCAACAACAACTCATCCCACAAGGATCGCGAGTCCGGACAGACCAACACGCCAGTGGCCGGGTTCGGCGATGAAGGCTTTGAGCTTGCCACGCTGCACCTGTTTGCCGACAAAGCATTGAAGGCCAACTTCGTCCCCCGTGTCACTCCATTGCCAGGCCCTGCCCCCACCGAGGCGTCGTTTGGCTTCACGCTCGAAGCCGCCTACGGACGCAATGCCCAACAAGCCCGCACTTACGGCTGGGACATGCACTGGGGCATCAACTCTCCAGGCGACGACGACCCGGACAAGGCCCGACGCGACAAACAGAACTTCCTCGCCGTACCCAACATCGCCGCCACGGCCTACTTGCCGTATGCCGGCGGCTTTACCGCCATTGCCGGCATTTTCGGCCCAGCCCTTGGCTACGAAATCCCGCCCAACGTGCGTGCCGCACGCAACCCGTTTGCCAGCCGTTCATACGCCTTTATGACCGAGTCAGGCGCGGTGTCCGGCTTCCTGCTGGGCAAACGCCTGGTCAACAACTCCAGCCTGTTGTTCGGGGCCGAGTTAGGCGTGATCCAGGGTCAGGGCAACCTGCGCGACAACAACAACAGCAAGGCGTTGCTCGGTGCACTGCGTTGGCGTACGCCAGACATGAACACCTGGATCGACTATGAGTTTCTGGTCGGTAACTCACAAAACGACAGTCGCAGCGACATACAAACGCCCCGCGGTCGCCTGATCTCCCATGATGGCCAGTTCAAACAGCAACACTCGCTCAACGGCTGGCACAGGTTCAATGAGCGGTGGTCGATGGGCGGTGAAATGGTCTATGGCCGTCAATCGGGTGACGGCAAGCCGTCGACCGTGGACATCGTCACCGGACCCGGGTTTGATGGCGCACATTGGTGGGGAGCTAACCTTGTGTTGACTTACCAGCAACGCAAGGACTTGTCGTTTTCCGTACGTGCCGAGCATTTTGATGACCCGGACGGCTACGTCCTGTTCCCCTCTTCCACCGCCCGCGGCGCGTTCAACGCGCTGACCACGGGACTGCGTTACGACTTCAACAAATACCTGTCACTGCGCCCGGAACTGCGCTACGACTGGTTCAATGGCCGTGACGATGCGCATCCCTTCGGCCAGGGTGATGCGCGAAACCAACTGACCGGGACTGTGGAAGCGTTAGTTTATTTCTGAGCTTGCCAATCGGCGCTCTGAGCGGCTTGCGAGCAAAAATGCCAAGCGACGTCGGCGGTGGGACCCTAATCGGGATGTCTACAGGCGTCTTGGAATCTGGCTCATGGAAATGGACTCTTCAACGTGCAATTGGACGTACAAATGTGGACCTGGCCTGTACTTCGTGGAGGACAGCAATCGACTGTGGATTCAACCGATCGTTGCCGAATGGCCGCGAAAAAACGATGAGCCATAAAAAATCCAGTCACCGCTAAGTGACTGGATTTCTTAAAGAATAAATGGTCGGGACGGAGTGATTCGAACACTCGACCCCTAGCACCCCATGTTGGGGAGTGTAGAGTGCTAAGCTATTGTTTTATAAAGAATAGAACCTCTTTTAAGGGTGGCAAAAAATCCGCTTTTTTGTGGTTTTGCAAACGGAAACACACGGCCTCCAGAGGAGGTTTTGCGCACAACCATCCCGGTGTGCTGCCGACTGTTTTCACTCTGCCTTAAGCTCGAGTCAATTGCACCGCATGGGTCCGCTTGATGCGCATCATTTCTCTGAATCTGGACCAAATTGAGATCGCACGCATCTGCTAGCCATCCAAGTGGGCGTCCAATCTTCCCTTGGATATTAGGCTCTAGAAGTTCAAGGATATTGTGTGCCTGCTCTACTGTAAGACCATGCATCAAAGACACAACACCCCACGCCCGAGCACGTTGACTGCCAGCCTGGTAAGGAGCGGCATTAGCGACTAGCACATGTATGACGCACTTTGCATGATCCTTGAGTGTGAGACTTACTTTCCCGTCTTTACGCACTGCCAGCGAGATTTTCAATTTAACCTCCATTGTGCTCGGATTTTCAGGTTCAATTGCTAGTCAAGATATTTGACTACCGCAAACTTTGAGCTGGCGCGGTCGCCATGTCGATTTGACTCACCACTCCAGATGACTGCGTCACCGCCGGCCTCCTTGGCTTTTAGAGCGACCGCTTCCTTCAAGCCGTTCATGTTTATCGGATTGACTATGCGATCATCGTTGATAACGCCAAGCATTTTGTATTTTCGAGGCGGCTCACCGCTCGTCCAAAAATCGACGCCATCGATGGTCTGCTTTGCACCGCCCTGCCCTTCAAATGTTGCATTTTTTGCCTCGTACGGCTGATAGGTTGTATTCGCATAAATGGAGCACCAGAGAGCAATGCTGAGACGAGTATCGCTGCGGGAAATAGCTTCATCATAAGAAGGCCTTTAGGCAGGTAGCTTCGGATTTCTCCCCTCCATTATGGCTAATAATTGTTTGAGAGTTTTGAGTTAGCTCATTTATGCCACGCGCTACCATCCCAAGCTCTGCATGGGCTATTTTTCTGTCCGACAATAGGCACCGACGAAATCACCCAGAAAGAAAGGTGAGTTAAGAAGCCACCATGTCAAGGTGACCCTGAGAGCCACGCAAGCTATTGATTAAAGGAAAAACAGGATTTTACAGGCAGATGCAAAACCGGCAGATCACCCTATAAGATTCAATAACTTAGCGTTGTATATTCCTACAGTAGTTCCCCTTCCGTGGCGTCCTGCCGACCGAAATCCAATCCAAAACTCTACTGCTCGTCGCCACCCCCTCGCCCAACCGTCTCGTCTCGATTACTGTATATCCAAACAGTACAGATAAGGCATGATCGTGGATCCCCTCGAAATTGAAGACACCAGCGACTGGCTTGGCTGCCCCACCGAGCTTGAGACCTGCCGTTACTTACTGCGCATGACCGAGAACAAGGTGCAGGAACTGACCCTACAACTGCGCAAATCCCGCGAAGACATCTTCGGCCTGGTGCAAATGCATGCCGATGTCACCAAAGAATGCGGGGCGCTGCGTGCCAAACTGTTGAAGGCCAAGGCCGACCTCGCAGATTCAAACCGCAGAGCCACCGATATTGAGACGAAAAGAAACTGGGAACTAATGGCCAACAGCAGGCACATCAGCGAGCTCACTCTCAGGATCCGCGAACTAACCGGCGAGAAACCTTTCGATAGCCCTTTCCCCCACCAGCGAGACACCTCCGGCACTTGAGCTTGATACCCCGTGGAAGTTACGGCACATCCTTGAAGAAGACGTGACCGCCAAGCTTCAATGTCTGCTTGGCCTTCGCGGCCCAGGCCGGCGCCTTCTTCATGGCGATGGCGTAATAGTGCGTGGCGCCGCCGGTTGGATCTGGCACCTTGCTGACGACCACCTGGTCAGCAGCAATCCGCGCTTGGACAAGCTCCCGGAACGGGATCGCCTTGACGCCACTCAGGTAGGCGAAGTTCGGGTCGCTCTTATTCCAGCAACTGAACTGGTACGGCTTCTGGCACACGCCTGCATAGCCCTCCCCCCACCACGACCGATCCTTGCCGTCGTTCACGCGGTTGCGGATGGTCCAGGCTACGGCGACCTGCCCGGCCAGTGATTCGCCGCGGGCCTCGCCCCACAACGTGCGCGCGAGGATGTCGCGGTCTCTTTCGGTCACAGTCATTACTTTCATCCAGGCCAAAAAAAACCCGCCGGAGCGGGTTTAAAAATAATAGGTTTGTTTAAGCTGTTACAGCGACCTGTTTAAACCGAAGCTGAATTGAATGCCTAAATCTCTCAATTGGCGCTTCCACTATATAATGCAATATCGCACCAACCACTATTGCGCAAAGTACGGCAATAATCATCCACGAAAAACTGTTAGGGTGCGCCAAAGCAAACGTCACATAGAAATACCAATGAACAAGATAAATAGAAAAACTCCACGCCCCAATCTTCTTCATCACAACAGACTTCATGACTTTACCAAGGCAACCATTACCATCTGCCAGGACTACAACAAATAGCCCCCAGAAAAAACTGAGATAAACAAACTTATTTAGAAGCCAATTATCCATCGGCATATCAAGTAGGATATTTCTCATAATCGGGCTAGATAAAATCATGAGAATCAAAACACAGGCTGCAACCAACGTGGCCACACTGTCCGTGACATACCTTCTATAAAAATCCATAGATACCGCAAAATAACAGCCAATCGTAAAGCTTGACAAATACCAGTGCGTCGATATTCCGTTTGGCACTGAATTCCAGTACGGCCAGAAATATTGCTGCCCAACTACTAAAACAACCGCACAAAGGGCAGCACCGAGATCCCCACCGAAACGTTTAGCAGATATCAATAAAAACGCAAATATTGGCAAGAAAGCATAAAATTTAAATTCAACCGGGATTGTCCACAAGTGCGCAAATCCCTGCTTAAACAATATGGCATTCTGTAAATCTTGAGCCGTGCCAATATTCGCAGTGCCAAGCCAATAGTACAAAAAAGCCACTATAGTAAAGATAGGAACAATCCTCAAAAACCTACCCAATGCATACGTGAATAGTGAGTACCGTGAGAACCCGCTAGATTCAAACTTGCTCGTCAACAGAAAAGCACTCAGGACAAAGAACAACCACACCCCGATTTTTCCTGCACCTGCCAACGCCTTAAATGTATCGGCGAAAAAAAAAGCTGAGGCGTGAACCAAAAGCACAATCAGGCATGCAAACCCTCTTATGCCATCAGCGCCTTGATAATGATTGGTCTTTGACATGCGAGCCCTCTCCTCCAGAAGGGGCGTATTTAAACACCATAGGGGATGCGAGCAAAGCCTAAATCTGTCTAGAAAAGATTATTTTTCCTTAGGTATAGCCCTTTAGGGTTCAGGGGGTGTAGGCCAGTCAGGGGTGGCAGGCCAGCCGAACTGATCCAGGGTATTAACCAGTGCAATTCTGTAACGTTTCCACAGCATCAATTTCCTCGTTTCTTCTTCTGAAATCTCACCGATATCGAAAGAATGTTGCAACGTCTGAATTATCTGGGATGCACCTGCAATTCTTTCAAAAAGTTCCGAGTTGGAAATTTTATTTATTTCAGCGCTCAATGCTAGTTCCAAAGCCCAACTCGGCATAAATTCAAACTACTGCTCTCCAGCTTGTAGCGCCATATCACCAGCAATGGCGCGATAGCCTCCGGCCGCAGTGACAGCGTACCCTGCAACAGAATTTTTCATTTGAGTCTCCATCACGTTATATTAGTGAAAGCTATCGCTCAAACTGACACCCACCTATGCCGATATAAAAACCGCCGGATGTTGGAGTAACATTCCATGCATAGTTAAGTTTTTGCGTTGCGGAGCTTGGTACATACATAACAAATTTTGTGCTAGGTTGAAAGGTAACCAGACCTGCTGCCATTCCATCCATGGCAATGGAGGCAACTTGAGCTGGAGATGGGCTGGTATTCGTTCCTGCCAGATATACTCTTCGAGAAGTCACCGGAACCACATTGCTACAGTCTACAGTCGTACGCACCGTAGAAACACCGGCCGAAAAAACGAGAAAGCCGGCGCCTGTTCAGTCAACCATGTATACGACATCAAGTGTATTACTAGTAATAAAAGGCCAATGCCCACCAGTAGCGTTAGCACGAAAACTACCCAGCAAACGTCTGCCGACATCACCTAGCTTAGTTCGGGCTGCCCCCATATAGGCGAGGAAGGCCAAGTTGAAACTAGCTCAACAGCTGGAGTACCTGCATTGCTATACAGGTAAAGATGATACCACGTGCCTGCTGTAGTACCACTAATAGGCAAGCTAAGACCAGATGGGACTACAATAATTCCATATCCAGGAATATAGGCAGCACCGGATGTAACAACAATATTGTTTCCAGCCTCGCAAGAAGGAATGAGACCCGTTATGAAGCTTTCTGCTACCCCACCCTTTATTGCCGGCAAAATATAATAGTTGCCGGTTGTTCCCAGCGCAGCCATTTTTGGGCCGTAGGTGTTCACCCAATCCCGCACCTGATCAGCCACGCTTTTTTTTTGGTAACCCTGAACTGGCGTTACCGCGTAAGCCGCACCAGCGACTGTCGGCCCCAAATACGGGGGGGGGGGATGATCGAGATCAGCGTATCGCTTGCGACGTTCCCAAGCTCGTATTGGCGACCATCTGGGCCGATGAAGGCATCACCGATCCGAGTGTTTGCTGCAAAAGCGGTATTTACACCGGTCACGGTGCTCGAATTTTGGGTGACAGAAACCGTTCCCAATCTGTGCCAGGGCATTGAGTATCTCCAAGAAGATATGTTCGAAGCGAAAGAAGTCAGGCCAGTAATTTGGCGCAGAGGAATGGGCGGTGACCTTGGTCAGTCCAGGCTGTGAAAGCGAGGCTGTACATCATGATGCGGCCGTTGGCGTAATCGACGCCCAATGCGCACCCGCCACCAGCTCCATCGTTATGGCAGTTCATGGTGAACGGGTTCAAGGAGACGTACTCGACTGAACCGAGCACCTTGTTAATTCCCCAGAAATACCTACGGCCCACCCCAAGCTGTTCGGTCCCGAGATACGTCCAGTTGCCTGCTGCGAAGGTCACAACGACCGCCGGCGCGCCACTGTCGTAAACAAGCGCAGCGTTCTGGTCCCACAGCCGTATCCCATAGGCTGCCGTGCCCATGGACGCCCAAGCGGCCACGAAGTACTGGCCGCTCAACGTTGCGTTGACGCTGGATGCCTTCATGGTGAACCCGGTCCAGTTTCCCGGAGCGCCGGTAAACCACACCGATATTGGAACCTGAATCGCCCCCTGATCAGGGCGAACGAACACTAGCGGCGGGTCCTGGCTTGTGATGGCTCTGGCAACCCCCCCCGATGCATTGGTAGTTCCCGAATACGACCCCTTGGTGAGCATGCAAAGCCTGGGAGCCTCGGCGTCGATCTGAATGAATGAGCCGTCGTTAATGCTCTGAAATCCAAAACTCATGTTGCGAACCTCACCGCGTAGCCCTTGGCGACAATCCTTGTCTGGAGCGTCGATGCGCTGGCTGACGGGTTTTTAGGTTTGACGATCACCTGCCCTATTGCTGTGATGACGTACGGATAGGATTTGGTGTTCCCGCTACTGTCAGTTTCCGCCGACTGCACGTCTTGTGCTCGTGTCGGCATGATCATGAACACGCAGTTGGCCGGATTGAAGCCCGGTATGTTCAGTGTGTAGCTGGGCGTGGCTCCACTGAAGTCGATCACGCCCTGCCAGAACACCTGGTAGGTGAAGCTGTTGGTGTCCATGGATAGGCCACCGCTTGCATCAAAAACACGCAGACCAAATGACGCCATGGTTCACCCCAGCTAGCCGAGCCGGACACGCAACACGTTGTTGGCGTCGTAAACAGAGACGTTCAGCGAGTTGATCACCAGCCGCCCTTGGCCGGGGACGATGCCGTTGATTTCAAGCGTTCCGTCCTTGTTGAGAATCCAGCCTTGCTGGCCGGCGATGTAGTTGGTCGAGCTGATGTTAGCTGCCGATCTTGGCGTTGGTGATGGTGCCGTCCGCGATAAACGCCGAGTTCATGAACACCTGCCCACCCTGTACCGCAAACGGAACCGAGATGGCACCGCCGGCAATGGTGTTGACGATGGCGAAGCGATCGGCACTCACCAGGAACTGGCTTTGCAGACCGGCACCGGTGTTCTCGATGCCCAGGCCGATTCCGGCTGCGACGTACTGCCCCCCTGAGGTGATCTGCATCTTCACCGACCACATGGTCGACAACTTGCCACTGGTGTCTGCGTACGCAGTGGCCGTCTGCTGGATGCCCGCACTGTTCTGCTGAATCCACGAAGTGCGAGCGCTGTCGCTGCACCTGTACAAGAAAGCCGGAAAGGACGGACAGAAGATCGCTGGCCACGCGAGCGAAGTCATGACCAAAAACTACCAGCGCGACCACGAGGAAGTCATCTGGTCCGAGGCAATTCCGGACCTAAATATCAGCGAAATCGCCGGATAGTTTTGCGCCAGTTTTGCGCGGGTTTTGCGCAGACACAAAAAATCCGATCTAATTGATCGGCTTAAGTGTCTGATTTTACTCAGGAATAATGGTCGGGACGGAGTGATTCGAACACTCGACCCCTAGCACCCCATGCACGCAGGAACCATGCAAAGCCCTTTGTAATGGCCGTTTTAACTGGCGCTCGCTGCAACCGAATGCCTACAAGAGCTTATAGGTGCGTGAGGAAGTCACGCAAAAGTCACGCACGCTTTGTTCCCCTCCCCGGCGTCCTGCCGAGCGCTTACAGCTCAAAATTATGAATTTATTGCTTAGAGTTGCGGCCCTGCTCGCTGAGTATCTGCAGCAGTGCCAAGACAATTCGTGGAGCCCCGCGACATCCATCCCAGCCTTCATGCTCGTGCACCGACAGCATGGCCTCAAGCGCTCGGTATGCTGGACCATCCCCATCGTATAGCGTCTCGCTGATGGCATCGAGGTCAATGACGAGCTGCTTCGTCCCTTCCTCGCGACGCTCGTAGAAGCGGTCAGCAGCCTCTGTCCAGTAGGGGTCTTCAGACCAATGGCGTGTCATATTCGAACTCATGGCAAAAAAGATTGGAGGTAACTCTACCCGTTGGCATAATAATTTTCGCTGTCGTAATCCCATTACGGCAACGGGTCGGTTTCAGCCCCTCGCAAAGCCGGTATAGCTTCTGCCCTCCTTCGGCGTCCTGCCGACCGAAAGCAATCCGCCCATCGCAGTAGGGAGTCACCGATTCAACGCTGGTATTCTCGCCGCCACGTTCGCCAGGCATTAAGGGATGCGGGCGAAAATAGAAGCCCCGGAGCCGCGGACCTTCCGGGCTTTGCGTTTCTTTGCAGGAACATAATTACACCGCGATTCTATAGGGGTGAGGCAAAGTACGCAGGGCCAATGAATCCGGGCACTTCCTTACTTTGGAGTACCCGGTTTACACCCCGATTACACGGTCAGTGGTACAAAACTTGGTACAAGCTTCATTCCCTCCCTAGGCGTCCCGCCTACCGTTCGTCACTTCCTAATACTGCTGCTACGCTGACCTCTTCACGGAGGATTCGCCATGCCCAA
This sequence comes from Pseudomonas sp. WJP1, assembly GCF_028471945.1. Lineage (NCBI taxonomy): Bacteria > Pseudomonadati > Pseudomonadota > Gammaproteobacteria > Pseudomonadales > Pseudomonadaceae > Pseudomonas > Pseudomonas sp. WJP1. The sequence goes on along the minus strand of NZ_CP110128.1, from coordinate 2,422,074 downwards.
CTCGAACCTGCTCCCTTCTCTGCCATTCAAGATCAACGAAAACCAGCTCGCTTTGGAGGCCGCCATTAGAAACTTACGCTCTGGGTTGAGCAGCGGGGTACGACCGCCGAAGTCGGTAGGAAAGTACGTGGCGCCCTTGAAACGATCGACAAGAACGAAGAGCTCATCAAGATGACGCTTGCGGTGCTTATGACGCCGGAGTGACTGCGGTAGGTACCACGCTGAATTGGTTAGGTAATCCTGGAAACTATTTTAGGATTACGCTGCCAATCGCTCCCTAACGACAGCCGACCTAATGCTCCCCTGCTAAGCTGAAATCTTCACAGAGGATTCGCAATTTCAAATGCTACGCCTAAATGCGTAGCAGGATTTTCCCACGCCAAACTTTGGTATTAACAGGACGCTGCCGTATGACGTCGATATTTGAGAAGATCAAGGATGTGATTAGTAGTAATCGTTATATCTCGATGCGAGTGCATGGAACGTCTGCCCATGTACAAACCGAGCCTCCCCCTGACCAACCCGATAAAAAAATAGTGAAGGTGGAGCGTGTGCCGCAGGGCACATTGATAACCGCCAATTTTCCGGCAAGCATGACAATACATTTTTCCATTCCTACCCCTCTTATTATCGAGCGGACCAGATCATTGTTCAGCTTTGCCCAAATCACCACTCTGCGTACTAGCACGCCTGTATTTGAAGGTACGTCAATCAGTGCCGTACGTATCCAGCTTTACTTAAAAACATGCAACGGTATCTTCGGAGAACTCAAGATCATGGATGGCGACAAGGTGATATTGAATGAAAACATGGTCAATCTCAACACTCTAATCCCAACTAACGACGAATATAATGAAGAGCCGCTCTCCCAGGCAAGTTTCACCATCGACATAAATAAGCGAATTTACAATGCCCTGGGCGTGTCATTTGATGCTAACTTTTCGCACGCGGCGTTTAACTCTGATAACACTGAAATATTGCTAATTGGGGCCAAGGTTATATTTAATTTAAAAGGCTGACAGAAAAGTAAACAATAATCATCCGGCAACTACATCACGATACTGTATTGATAGGGGATTTCTGAAGGCTGCAGCTAACATTTACAGGGGGAGCAAGCCTCCGCCCATCTTTCTCCACAGCCCCAAGACCCAAGTCTTTGGCGTTCTGCCGACGGCTCATTTTCTCCCGTCCCCCAAATATTTCTGCTGCTAAACTGACCTCCCACATAGAAGGCTCGCGATGCCAAGTTCAGACCTGATCCCTTCCCTGGTCTACAAGATCAACGAAAACCACCTCGCCCTAGAAGCCGCCATTATGGAGCTTACGCTTTGGGTCGAGCAGCGCGGAGCGTCCGAGGTCGGTGGAAATGTGCGCGGCGCCCTGCAAACGATCGATAGAAACGAAGAATTCATCAAGATGACGCTCGCGGTCATGATGACGCCGGAGTGAAAGAAAATGGTCCGTCCTCGGACTGCAGGCCTGATGAATTTCTCACTCGGTCAATGGATCATCCCCATCACTGGAAGCTTTTTTGAACCGGTCAGCCACCTCTTTTCGCTTTGTGAACTTTTCGACCAACTGAAGGATAAGGGTTTCAATATCCACTGGTGTTCCAGAAGGTCCAGCTTCGGCGTCAAGCAGCCACTCTTGAACATCATCTATCAACCCCGGACCATACTTAGTCTGCGTATTCAAATTTGAATATCCACGCATATAGTCGATGGCGCTCGCTACACCTGCTAGCACCCCTCTAGTTTGACCGGCTAAATATTCGCTAGCACGAGCATTTTGAAGCTCCCGCTTATGTTTTTCAGCAGCGCTGACGGTTTGATCAGAATACTTTACAAGTTCTTTTTCAAGCCTCTTAACACCAAGTGTTTTTTTCAGATCTAAACTTTTTCTTCCAGTACTCCTCCGCAAGCGCGATCCGGCCAGCATAAACTGGGGAAAACTGATACGTGGCAAGACTAGCCTGACCAGGCACATCGGAATCGAACTCTTCAAATACATATGAAATTTTTGCTCCCGCACCGAATAGTACTTTCTGAAAGTGCGCTATCGTGACGCCCTTCGGGAACCTAGGATAAGGTTGTAGCTCTAGAAAGTGGCTAATTTGATCTGGCGTCAACTCGCTCACATCAGCAACAATCGAGTAATATTTAAACAGCCGCCCTTCAACTTTTTGAATATCGTTCACGTTAGTGCTCCAGCGCTTAAGTAACTATATGTAATCAGCTAAAGAAGTCGCATGCAACACTTGAAAACTATATTTTTCAGTGTCAATATTTACTTTAAACAATCATTAATTTATATTCCTTTGTCTTGCGCGCCTCTTAAAAGTCACTCACGCAATTAGGTAAGTTTTTTCCCTACTCGGCATATCCCCTCGAGTCTCCAATTCCAGCATCCCCCCTCGACCCGAAGAATTCGCCCAGACCTCTCCGGCATTTATCCACCCGAAAATCACTCCCCGCCGCTTCAGCCTCGCGAAATTCACGCGCTTCGATTGCTGTATATACAAACAGTAATCGTAAGACCCAATCATGGACCCGTACGAAATCGAAGACACCAGCGATTGGCTCGGCTGCCCGACGCCACTTGAAACCTGCCGACATCAGCTGCGCATGCTCGAGAATGAAATTGAGGAACTCACCCTTCAGTTGCGCCAGGCACGGCAAAACTTCTTCAAGCTGGTTGAGATGCACGCCGAAGCCATCCAGCAGCGGGATGACGCGATGAGGAATCTGCGGGAAAGGTCCGGGGAATCAGCGACCCTTCGCAAGCTATGATTCGACCTGGACATCTCCGCGAGATTTCATCAGCGTGAGGCTGAGCGACTACGCCAAATATTGGATGGCCTGACAGCTCAGCCAAAAACGATTATTTGAGCACGGGTGCAATTGCGCGCACGTAGGCTTGGTACGCCGCCAGCGCAATCAGTTCTTGGTCGCCGATGATGGCGGCAGGCCGTCTTTTAAAGACTCATCCACAACTTTTCCGCATTTCATTTTGTCGTTTTTAGACTGTTTTATAGGGGCTTGGTCACCTGAGCTTTTGGGTAGATCAGATAGCTCCGATGAGGCGCTATCTGGGTACACCCAAGCATGAATACTCCAAGACTTATCTAAAGAAGCACGCATAGTATGCGCAACCCTGAGTGATGCTTGTTCAAGATAACTTTTAGGGCACTTATCCTTAATCGCCTCGCTCATGTTTACCATCGCAGATTCGACACTTTCATTCTCGACAAGGGCGAGCTCTCCCCAAAACAACTCCCAGAATCGCGCTTGGTCCTTTGATGTATCAGCCAGGTTTTTAGTCGCGATCCTTGCTACGACTTGAGTGGTTTCAATGTAGAGATCGAGTTGTCTCTGAAGAAAAGGTCTCGTTGATTCGATCTGGCGGATTTTTTCGGATTTATCGAATTCGTCTTTTCGGCTCTTTTCGGATCTATTATATTCCTCGGCCCGCTGATCTCGATCATGCCCTTCCTTTACTTGCCACTGCAAAACCCCAAAAACAAAGCCCCCCACGGCTACTACTACCGTGATAATTTTCACCCAGTTATCCACAAAACCTTTGCTCGGGCGCATGGCAAGATCAACTCTTAAGCTTTGAAGAAATATAGTTGAACCAGCGCAATATGCCTCTCCAAACCAGTTTTCTTGCCCCGGACGAAACCTTCTAGGTTCGAATTTCCCTTGTCTAATGTGCCATGCATACGTTCCGCACATACTCCTGCAAAATCCTCAAGGCTGCCTGGTCGGCGATGATCCCGGCGCGGATATCGAAAACAGCGAATCCAGAACCTGCAGAGAGTTCGACGGTTCCTGCATCGCCCAGGCTGGCGGTGCTGGCGGTGCTGGCGGTGCTGGCGGAACTGGACACGTCCCCGCCACTGGCACGACAACTTCCCGCGATGCGCAGCCGGCGAGCAGAGTCAGCAGCAGCGCGACGCAGCGTTTCATTTTCGGCGAGTGCATTGGTCTTTTCCTTCTGGGCTTTCTGGTCTAGGTCGGCAAGTGCCTGTTCGGCGCGCTGCTGCTTCTCCAGCGCTTGGCGGGCCTGAGCGAAGCCTGCATTGGAGATTTTGACGAGGTCTGACTGCCGGCTCGCCTCATTGTTCGCGATGATCTGGCTGTAGCTATTGGCCTGCCACATCCAGGCTCCAGCGGCGCCGATCAGCAGTGCAGCTATGTAAGGAAGGAGTCGCAGCCAGATGCTCATGCCAGCACCTTCAGCGCGGTGGTGTAGAACGCTTGGCGTTCGGCCAGGCCGTTCACCCCGCCGTTGATACGCTTGGTCACGCCAACGAAATCGCCAGCATCGGCCAGGGCGTTCAAGTTTCGGGAGTTCCAGAACCACGCCGCCGACTTCGCCGCCCACTCAGCCTGCTCCAGCAGTTCGGGGGTCCGAAGCAAACGGTCATCGCCGAACAGCGACTTGCTGCACGCCAGGTAGTTGTCGTGCCCGGTGATCTGGATCAGCCCCCTACCCCGGTACTTTTGGCCGTCACCATCAGCCTCGGGCGTGTTGCCCAGCCGCTTGGCCAGCGGGCCTGTGTCGTACTTACTCAGGTACTGGTCACCGCCGAGCTCGCGCACGTAGCGGAACTGGCCGGACTCATGCCCCACTTGGGCGATGAACGCCGCCATGCGCAACCGGGTGTTGATCTGGTATCTGTCCATGGCCAGGTTCAGCGCAGACGCAAAAACGCCGGCTTGCTTGCCGGCGCTCGGAAGGATCTGCAGCAACTGCTGTGGGGTGATGGGCATGCTTTTCTCCAGGTGAAAAAAAGCCCGCTCAGTGGCGGGCCATCCCTATATCGGGAGGTTTTGGTGAAAAGGCTCAGCTGTAGCCGACATTTATTGTCTTGGGGCGTGCACGACGACCTAGCCATGTATATGCCAACAAAAACGCAACAAGACCGAGTATGCCAATCTCGTACACTCCAACCGACATCCAAGGGCCTTGCCTACCAAAGTAGAATTGCCATTCAGCACTCTGGGCTTTTAAACCAAAATCCAAAGCTGTAACTACTGATTTATTTAGCCAGGGAAGTGGTGCAAGAGAAGCAATAGAAGTTACCAAACCAAGTACCCTCTGGGATCTACTAGTATCCATCAACGCATACATAACTACTGCTACAGGTAAAACTCCAATCCATTGCCTACTCTCTGAGCCAAAAATCAGGAATGGCAAAAAGCACGAAAACAATATAACTAAAGTTTTATGTGCAAACCACCTCAAATCAAATGACCATCTGAGGCATGAATAGGCAGCTAATACAACCACAACACCAAGGCATAAAAAATGTGCAGCCCACGGTTTGAAAGGCGCGGCCATAGACTGCATAAGAAGATTGCTCAAAAATGGCGGCCCCTGAAATCCCGACCCAAAGTCAATAAAGTTGAACATACAGCAAAAGCTTATTACCACTACTGACATCGACACGGCAAAGCCTTTAACGCTTACTGACTGCCAAGTTCGCAAATCAAAAACTATCCTGACGGCAATCCAAGATAATAAAACCAGCGATAGCGCCTGCACGAAGCCGGAAACAAATAACAGATCAAGTATACCAGTCTCGCCGTCGCCACGAGCTCCATGAGCGATAATATCAGCCTTGGAAAGGCCAGAAACAAGAGATAAGAACAAATAAATGGCAGCGCAAGAAATCACTACAAACGACGCTATCCAATATTTAGCAGGAAGCATCTGAACATACGACTCGTCACGTCTCACGAATGGAAAGGATGCCAATATCAGCGGCACCAAAAACAGCCCAGGAAAAAGCCATGTGAAATATCCACACATCAAATACAGTGGAACTTTAAAGGATTTAACCCAGCACCAAATACACACACTACAAAGCGGTAAAGCGAGATTATCGCTAAGCACGGGGTTATACATTGGAATAACAAAAAACACCCAGCTCAACAATAGCATTGCAATGGCAGTGATAGCCTTTTCCTTGCCAACACCAAGCGCGATGATGGCGTCATAAAGAAGCGCGGCCGAAATGGAGAGCAATGCCGAATTCAACAGCGCCTGTAAAAATATCAGACCATCCCTAGACATGCCGATGTGGGCAAGGGGAATAAGATGCAAAAATCCTGAAGTCCTAATAGCTCTATATGGATCCCCCTCAACAGGAAGCCCATCAGCCAATTTTTGAATATGGTCTAGGTACACACTTCCATCCCACCCAGCACCACCTCCAACAGGGATAAATCCAAGATACAGATGAACCAAAAACAGAATCACTAAAATAGATAGGCCAAGTGCGCAACCATAAAAATGTATAAATTTACTTCTGATCATGAAGATGCGGCCTGCAATGTGTAATGCGCCATTGTATAGCGAATCCATATGGTGATGCCCATCGTCAGGGCATCACCAATCAATTTAATCACCCGCAATTGGTGGACATGGACAGCGCTCAGCTGGCTGGCTCCGCGATCACTTCAGGTACTGGCTTCTCCATAATAGTCACCTTGGCGCTGTAGGTGTTGATCAGCTGTGCAGTACAACCACCGCCTAGGGCTGGGCGCCTAAGACTCGCGAGCCTCGGCGTCGGCCTCTTCAGCCGTAGCAAACTCGACCAGATTGATTGGGTCGAAGGCGTTGCTGGAATTGATGACGATGAAAGGCATGGTGTATCTCCGACTTCAAATTTTGGACAAAAATAAACCCGCTCAGTGGCGGGTGCGTTGTGCCGCTTCGGCGCGCTACATCAATTCAGCGGTGCGAGCCATTGGGTCAGCAGCAATGTCCGGAACAGTTGGCTCGACCGGCCACTCTGGATTGGCAGGCCATGACGCCTTGGCGGCCACCTTGCCCAGCGCGAACTTGTAGGCTTTCCAGGCTTTGAGATTGAGCAACAACACGGCCTGCTCGGCTTCGTCCTCTTCGGTCGCTTCGCCGGCATCGATGCCGTAACCGAGCGTGTCTACTCGATCTTGTATGCGGACGATCTGCGCTGCCGCTTTGGCATTCTTCTCGCCGAGTTCAGTTTTCATTGCGGCCAGGTGCGCGGCCAGCGCGGCAGCGTCTTTCATGGCTTTGGTGATGAGCTGGGTCCAGTCGATATTCATGCCTGCTCCTCACTCACGGTTTCGCTAGGGACTTCTGGAAGCGGCAACGGAAACGCAACCGGGCCGTCAGGTACGTTAAGCAACGAAACCGGAAAAGCTTGTTCAGGGCTATAGTTCCAAGGGTTTGGCAGGATTAAGGTTAGTTCAAGTTCCCCGTTCACTCGATCAACCTCATAAGTAAACCATCCCGATGAAATGGCGCCTGCGGGCAAAGTGTCGCCTTCGCCAACTGGCGAAAAGTCGAAATCTTCACCGTTAACTGTCAAAACGTCACCATTCTTGATAACTTCAAGTGTGTCGTCCCGACGTTGCGGACTAAGCATAATTTTCATTAAAACCACCGCCCTATTGCTACATAATCAATTGATAGAATCATTGCCCCTCTTGAAATTTGTGTAAACACATAACCGCTAGGCCATTGCGTTGTGGAGTTCAAGAGTGTGGAGCCCGGCACAAACCAGCCTTCGCCTGTCTCCAGCGCGCCTTGTATATTAATAGCGGGGGCTGCAATGAATGGGTATGGAAAGTTTTTAGCCCCTTCACCAGATCCACCAAAAAATAGTGAACCTGTCGGACTACTCATCGTGCGGATAACTGCGTATTTGTATCTGCAAATCAGCGTACCGTCAGCAAGCTTGATAAACGTACCATTCGCGTTTGAACCAGCCTCTAATATCTTTCCGGTCGGTACGCCGCTAGCTTGCGAAACTGCACCTACCGCCGCTGCACCCATAGACGTGGCGCCTGTACCGCCTGACCCGAGGCGAATGGGTGTGCCTACGCTCAATGTCGGCACTGTGAGCAGCCCGGCATATGAGTAAGACATTGTTGGTCCGGTGGCTGAGTTATCAGCGTTCACTGATCGCCACGTAACCCCCCGTTACCACCACCTCTGTTGACAATGAAACGTCCTTCACCTTGGGATGAAGAGTTCCATCCCATGTACATTCCCTGCGTGCTAAACAATGCAGCCGCTACTTGAACCGCAACTTCGGAGAACGACGCACGACCGTCTGTTCTATAGGTGAGCGCGGTGTCGGCTTCGACCGGCAGGAGCTCGATGACTGGGCGACGGCGTATGTCGAGGCCAAAGCAATTGATAAAAAACGCGCCCCGGAGCAACAATTGCCCCGCAGCGAGCGCCTGAAAGGAGATAAATCATGGCGCGAAAATCGATCACAGGCCTCTCCGAGAGGAAAGGCATCTGGCATATCGACAAGAAAATCAACGGAGAACGACTTTGCGAAAGCACTGGAACTGGTGACCGGGAAGAAGCGGAACGCTACCTGATCTTCAGGCTGGAGCAGATCCGCCAGCAGAAGGTGTACGGCGTAAAGAAGGTCAGGATCTGGCGGGAGGCGGCGACTCGCTTCCTGCTGGAGTTCAAGGACCAGCCTTCAATCAATTTATCGGCACACCACCTTTCTCAGTTGGACCCGTTCATTGGCGATATACCGCTCACCCACATTGATGACGAAGCCCTGGTGCCTTTCATCAAGGACAGGTTGGCGACCAAGAAGCTCGAGGACGGCAAGGTTAAGAAGGGTGTGAGCAACAGAACGGTGAACATCTCGATCGAGCGAGTGGTTCGGGTTTTGTCGTTGTGTGCCAGGAAGTGGCGAGACGATGAGCGCAGGCCGTGGCTGGATAGCGTGCCAATGCTCACGAAATTGGAAGAGAAGAAGTCGAGCCGCAAGCCGTACCCAATGTCATGGCAGGAGCAGTCGATTCTTTTTGGGGAGTTGCCAGCCCACCTGCAAACCATGGCGTTGTTCAAGGTGAACACCGGCACGCGGGAGCAGGAAGTCTGCAAGCTGCGATGGGATTGGGAGATTGCGGTACCGGAGCTTGGGACCAGCGTATTTCTGATCCCGGCTGATTTCGGCGGCAGACACGAACGGTCCGGGGTGAAAAACGGTGATGAGCGACTGGTCGTGCTCAACAGCGTAGCAAGGTCAATCATCGAGCAGCAGCGTGGACTGAGCAAGGAGTGGGTTTTCCCTTACAACGGTACCGCGGTGCACCGGATGAACGACTCGGCCTGGAAGAAGGCGCGGGTGAGAGCGGCGAAACTCTGGCAGGAGGAAAACCTTCGCCCCGCTCACCCAGGTTATGCATCCATTAGGATCCACGACCTCAAACACACATTTGGCCGTCGGCTACGCGCAGCAGGCGTGACTGAGGAAGACCGAAAGGCACTTCTGGGCCACAAGAACGGCAGCATCACCAGTCACTATTCGGGCGCTGAACTCGAGCATCTGATTGAAGCTGCGAACATGGTATCAGCAACCGATTCGCGCGGACCGGTCCTGACAATCTTGAAGAGGAAACAGGCGTGAAAAATCGAGAAGTCACGCAAAAGTCACGCACATGAAAAAGCCCAACTCGTGAAAGTTGGGCTAAGTCATTGAAAAATATGGTCGGGACGGAGTGATTCGAACACTCGACCCCTAGCACCCCATGCTAGTGCGCTACCGGACTGCGCTACGCCCCGACTAGGCGTGTTACTCGTTCCTCATCTCGAGGGACGCTCAAGAATATATCGCAAGCTTTTGAAAACTGGAAGTATTTAAATGCAGGAATTTATTTCTTGAGCACAACCAGCACATCTTCGAGCTCGGCAATCATCTGCCGGATCATCTGTTTGTACTGGGTGGTGTCGTCTTTGGCTTCATCGCCGGACAGGCGCAGGCGTGCGCCGCCGATGGTGAAACCCTGATCGTACAGCAGCGCGCGGATCTGCCGGATCATCAGCACGTCCTGGCGCTGATAATACCGGCGGTTTCCACGGCGTTTGACGGGGTTGAGTTGAGGAAACTCCTGCTCCCAGTAGCGCAGCACGTGTGGTTTTACCGCACACAGCTCGCTGACTTCACCAATGGTGAAGTAGCGTTTGCCTGGTATGACGGGAAGCTCGTCGTTATGACTTGGTTCCAGCATAAGCCTCAACTCGGGCCTTCAACTTCTGCCCTGGACGAAAGGTGACCACACGGCGAGCCGTGATCGGGATTTCTTCCCCCGTTTTCGGGTTGCGGCCAGGCCGCTGGCGTTTGTCCCGAAGGTCGAAATTGCCGAAACCGGACAATTTGACCTGCTCGTTGTCTTCAAGAGCGTGCCTGATTTCCTCGAAAAACAGTTCGACCAATTCCTTGGCTTCCCGCTTGTTCAGGCCCAGCTCTTCATACAGACGTTCCGCCATCTCAGCTTTCGTCAAAGCCCCCATACGTCACTTCCTTAACGTGGCGTCCAACCTTTGTTCGAGCGAGGTGAGGATGTTTTGCGTCGTGGAATTCACCTCATCGTCATTAAGAGTGCGCGATGGATGCTGCCAGGTCAAGCCAACTGCGAGGCTTTTTCTATCAGGATCAATGCCTTTACCCTGATACACGTCAAATAGCCTGAGGTCTGTCAGCCATTCGCCTGCATTTTCACGGATTACGTCCAGTACCGCCGAGGCGGCAACGTCTTTGTGCGCAATCAGTGCAAGGTCACGACGCACTTCAGGAAAGCGCGACAACTCGTGGAAGTTAGGCATTTTGCCCGAGGCCACTTCCGCCAGGACCAGCTCGAAAACGAAGACCGGACGATCCAGACCCAGGGTTTTCGACAGTTCAGGGTGGATGGCGCCGACGAAACCGACCAGACGACCTTCACGCTCGATGCGCGCGGTTTGACCCGGGTGCAACGCAGGGTGTTTGCCCGGCACGAAGCTGAAGGCATCCAGCGCACCGGCAAAGCCCAACACCGCTTCCACGTCAGCCTTGACGTCGAAGAAGTCGACGGTATCGCGACCCTGTGCCCAGCCTTCCGGCAGACGGCTGCCGCAGACTACACCGGCCAGCATCGGCTCTTGCTTCAGGCCTTCGAGCTGGCCGACGAAACGCAGGCCGCTTTCGAACAGACGAACGCGATCCTGCTGGCGGTTCAGGTTGTGCGAAAGCGCCTTGACCAGGCCTGGCCACAGGGACGAGCGCATGGCAGCCATGTCGTTCGAGATCGGGTTGGCCAGCAACAACGGCTCGACGCCTGGATTGAACAGCTCGAACTGTTTCGGATCGATGAAACTGTAGGTGATCGCTTCCTGGTAACCACGGGCGACCAGCAGGCGACGCAGTTCAGGCAGCTCGCTACGGGCTTCGGCCTTGGCTTGCGGCGCCAGGCGCGCTTGCGGGTAACGAACCGGCAGGCGGTTGTAGCCATACAGGCGAGCCAGTTCTTCGATCAGGTCGACTTCAAGGCTGATATCGAAGCGATGGCTTGGCACTTCCACGCGCCACTGCCCTGCCCCATCGGCAGTCACGGTCAGGCCCAAGGCGTTGAGCAGACGCTCGACTTCGGCCGAATCCATTTCCATGCCCAGCATCTGGGTGATGCGCTGGGCACGCAAGGTGACCGGGGCAATCTTCGGCAGGTGCTGTTCGCTGACGGTCTCGATGATCGGGCCGGCTTCGCCACCGGTGATGTCCAGCAGCAGGCCAGTGGCGCGCTCCATGGCTTCACGGGCCAGTTGCCAGTCCACACCGCGCTCGTAGCGGTGCGATGCGTCGGTGTGCAGGCCATAGGAGCGGGCCTTGCCAGCAACAGCGATCTGATCGAAGAACGCGCTTTCCAGGAAGATATCGCGGGTGGTCGCGGTGTTGACGCCGCTGTGCTCGCCACCCATGACGCCGGCGATTGCCAGGGCACGGGTGTGGTCGGCGATCACCAGCGTATCGCTACGCAGGCTGACTTCCTGACCGTCGAGCAGGACCAGCTTCTCGCCCTCGATGGCCATGCGCACGCGGATGCCGCCATTGATTTCGGCGAGATCGAAGGCGTGCAGTGGTTGACCCAGCTCCAGCATCACGTAGTTGGTGATGTCGACGGCAGCATCGATGCTGCGCACGTCGGCACGACGCAGGCGCTCGACCATCCACAGCGGTGTTGGCTTGGCCAGGTCGACGTTACGTATCACACGACCCAGGTAACGCGGGCAGGCGGCAGGGGCCAGCACTTCAACCGAACGCACTTCATCGTGCACGGCCGGAACGGAGGCAAACACTGGACGAGTGACCGGGGCGGCATACAGCGCGCCGACTTCACGGGCCAGGCCGGCCAGGGACAGGCAGTCACCACGGTTCGGCGTCAGGTCGACTTCGATGCTGGCGTCGTCCAGTTTCAGGTATTCACGAATGTCCTGGCCTACCGGCGCATCAGCCGGCAATTCCATCAGGCCATCGTTGCCTTCGCCCACTTGCAGCTCGGCTTGCGAGCACAGCATGCCGTTGGACTCGACGCCGCGCAGCTTGGCTTTCTTGATCTTGAAGTCGCCCGGCAGCTCGGCACCGAGGGTGGCGAACGGGATCTTCAGGCCCGGGCGCACGTTTGGCGCGCCGCAAACCACCTGGAAGGTCTCCGAGCCATTGCTGACCTGGCAAACGCGAAGCTTGTCGGCGTCCGGGTGCTGCTCGGTGCTCAGCACCTCGCCGACGATCACGCCGGTGAATTCGCCGGCGGCCGGCGTCACGCTATCGACCTCAAGACCGGCCATCGACAGACGGGCAACCAGCTCGTCGCGACTTACCTGCGGGCTTACCCAGCCACGCAGCCATTGTTCACTGAATTTCATCCTGCTCTCCTAAGAATTCGTTACGACTAGCGAAATTGCGCGAGGAACCGCAAGTCGTTGTCGAAGAACAGACGCAAGTCGTTCACGCCGTAACGCAGCATGGCCAGACGCTCGACGCCCATGCCGAAGGCGAAGCCCGAAAACTCTTCCGGGTCGATCCCGGACATGCGCAGCACGTTCGGATGAACCATGCCGCAGCCCATCACTTCCAGCCAGCCGGTCTGCTTGCAGACGCGGCAGCCTTTACCGCTGCACATCACACATTCCATGTCGACTTCGGCCGACGGCTCGGTGAACGGGAAGTAGGAAGGACGGAAACGCACGGCCAGTTCTTTCTCGAAGAACACCCGCAGGAATTCTTCGATGGTGCCCTTGAGGTCGGCGAAATTGATGTCGCGATCGACCAGCAGGCCTTCGACCTGGTGGAACATCGGCGAGTGGGTGATATCCGAGTCGCTACGGTACACACGACCTGGGCAGACGATGCGGATCGGCGGCTGTTTCGACTCCATGGTGCGGACCTGTACCGGCGAGGTATGGGTGCGCAGCAACATGTTGGCGTTGAAATAGAAGGTGTCATGCATCGACCGGGCCGGGTGATGGCCTGGGATGTTGAGCGCTTCGAAGTTGTGGTAGTCGTCTTCGACCTCAGGGCCCTCGGCAATGCCGTAGCCGATGTGGGTGAAGAACTGTTCTATACGTTCCAGAGTACGAGTAACCGGATGCAGACCACCCGAGGTCTGGCCGCGGCCAGGCAGGGTCACGTCAATGGACTCGGCAGACAGTTTGGCGGCCAGGTCGGCCTCTTCAAACAGTGCCTTGCGGGCATTGAGGACCTCTGTGACACGCTCCTTGGCAACGTTGATCAGGGCGCCGACTTGCGGACGCTCTTCTGCCGGCAAATTCCCCAGGGTCTTCATCACCTGAGTCAACTCGCCCTTCTTGCCGAGGTAGTGAACCCGGATTTGCTCCAGGGCATTGATATCTTCAGCGCTTTGCACAGCCTCTAGTGCTTGAGAGACGAGCGCATCCAGGTTTTCCATGTACAGACTCCAGATACAAAATAGGGGAAGAGCTTGAAGGCTCTTCCCCTATTTATGACGTTTAACACCTGGCCCCACAGAGGTGAGGCCGGGTGACTGTCGGGGGTACTTAAGCCAAGGTGGCTTTAGCTTTCTCGACAATCGCAGCAAACGCCGCTTTTTCGTTCACTGCCAGATCAGCCAGAACCTTACGGTCGATCTCGATGGACGCTTTTTTCAGGCCGGCGATGAAACGGCTGTAGGACAGACCGTTGATACGAGCACCAGCGTTGATACGAGCGATCCACAGAGCGCGGAACTGACGTTTTTTCTGACGACGGTCACGGTAGGCGTATTGGCCTGCCTTGATTACCGCTTGCTTGGCAACACGGAATACGCGGGAGCGTGCGCCGTAGTAGCCTTTAGCAAGTTTCAGAATTTTTTTGTGACGCTTACGGGCAATGACGCCACGCTTTACACGAGCCATGAGTTACTTCCTCTATTCTTGACTAAAATTAACGAAGGCGCAGCATGCGCTCGACTTTTGCCACGTCAGACGGATGCAGCAAGCTGCTACCGCGCAGTTGACGCTTACGCTTGGTCGACATTTTGGTCAGGATGTGGCTCTTGAAAGCGTGCTTGTGCTTGATACCGTTAGCAGTTTTCAGAAACCGCTTAGCAGCACCACTTTTGGTCTTCATTTTTGGCATGTTCGGATACTCCGCATTCAGTTGATAAACATAATCAGAAGGCCTGCCGTGCCCTGTTGATTACTTCTTCTTTTTCGGGGCGATGACCATGATCAGCTGGCGTCCTTCCATCTTAGGATGCTGTTCGACCGAACCGTACTCGAGCAAGTCACCTTCAACTCGCTTGAGGAGTTCCATCCCCAGCTCCTGGTGGGCCATCTCACGGCCGCGGAATCGCAAGGATACCTTGGCCCTGTCCCCGTCACTCAGGAAACGTACCAGGTTGCGCAGTTTTACCTGGTAATCCCCTTCCTCCGTCCCTGGACGAAACTTGATTTCTTTAACCTGGATCTGCTTCTGGTTTTTCTTGGCCGCAGCAATCTGCTTCTTCTTTTCGAAGATCGATTTGCCGTAGTCCATCAGTTTGCAAACAGGTGGTACTGCATCGGCGGAAATCTCCACCAGATCCAGCTTGGCCTCTTCAGCCTTAAGAAGCGCGTCTTCAATTGACACAATCCCGAGCTGTTCACCTTCAGCCCCAATTAACCGAACCTCGCGTGCCGAGATATTCTCGTTGATCGGGGCTTTCGGTGCAGTTCGTTTATCTTGTCTCATTTCACGCTTAATAATAATTACTCCGAATCTTGGCGACCACGCCGGGAAACCGCTTGCGCGAGGAACTCAGCGAACTGGGCGACGGGCATCGAGCCCAGGTCAGCACCTTCACGAGTACGCACAGCGACAGTCTGCATCTCGACTTCCCGATCTCCGATAACCAAGAGATAGGGAACCTTGAGCAAGGTATGCTCGCGGATTTTAAAGCCGATCTTTTCATTTCTCAAGTCAGACTTGGCACGAAACCCGCTTTCGTTGAGAGTTTTTTCCACTTCGGCGGCAAAATCTGCCTGTTTATCAGTGATATTCATGATCACTGCCTGGGTCGGAGCCAGCCACGCAGGGAATGCACCCTCGTAGTGCTCGATCAGGATTCCGACGAAACGTTCGAAGGAGCCCAGGATCGCCCGGTGCAACATCACCGGATGCTTGCGGCTGTTGTCTTCGGAGACGAATTCGGCACCCAGACGCACAGGCAGGTTAAAATCGAGCTGCAGGGTACCACACTGCCAGACACGGCCAAGGCAATCTTTCAGCGAGAATTCGATCTTCGGACCGTAGAACGCCCCCTCACCCGGCTGCAGATCGTACGGCAGGCCAGCACTATCAAGGGCTGCAGCCAATGCCGCTTCGGCGCGATCCCAAAGTTCGTCGGAACCGACGCGTTTTTCCGGACGAGTGGACAGCTTCATCTCGACGTCCTTGAAGCCGAAATCGGCGTAGACGTCCATGGTCAGCTTGATGAACGCAGCGGATTCGGCCTGCATCTGCTCTTCGGTGCAGAAGATGTGGGCGTCGTCCTGAGTGAACGCGCGCACACGCATGATGCCGTGCAGCGCACCCGACGGCTCGTTACGGTGGCAGGCACCGAACTCGGCCAGGCGCATCGGCAACTCGCGGTAGCTCTTCAGGCCCTGGTTGAACACCTGCACGTGGCAAGGGCAGTTCATCGGCTTGATGGCGTAGTCGCGGTTTTCCGACTGGGTGGTGAACATGTTGTCGGCGTAGTTGGCCCAGTGCCCGGATTTTTCCCACAGGCTGCGGTCAACGACCTGAGGGGTCTTGATTTCCAGGTAGCCGTTGTCGCGCTGCACCTTGCGCATGTACTGCTCGAGCACCTGGTACAGGGTCCAGCCGTTCGGGTGCCAGAACACCATGCCCGGCGACTCTTCCTGGGTGTGGAACAGGCCCAGGCGCTTGCCAATCTTGCGGTGATCGCGTTTTTCGGCTTCTTCGATGCGCTGGATGTAGGCCGCCAGCTGCTTCTTGTCGGCCCACGCGGTGCCGTAGACGCGCTGCAGTTGCTCGTTCTTGGCATCGCCGCGCCAGTAGGCGCCGGACAACTTGGTCAGCTTGAAGGATTTCAGGAAACGCGTGTTCGGCACGTGCGGACCGCGGCACATGTCGACGTATTCTTCGTGATAGTACAGGCCCATGGCCTGCTCGTTCGGCATGTCCTCGACCAGGCGCAACTTGTAGTCTTCGCCACGGGCCTTGAACACTTCGATCACTTCGGCGCGCGGAGTGACTTTCTTGATCACGTCGTAATCTTTTTCGATCAGCTGCTGCATGCGCTGTTCGATGGCGGCCAGGTCGTCCGGGGTGAAAGGACGCTCGAAGGCGATATCGTAATAAAAGCCTTCGTCAATGACCGGGCCGATGACCATCTTGGCCGTCGGGTACAGCTGCTTGACCGCATGACCGACCAGGTGGGCGCAAGAGTGGCGAATGATCTCCAGCCCCTCTTCATCCTTTGGCGTGATGATTTGCAGCGTAGCGTCGCTGCTGATGGTGTCGCTGGCGTCAACCAGCTTGCCATCGACCTTGCCCGCTACGGTGGCCTTGGCCAGGCCGGCACCAATGGATGCGGCGACCTCGGCTACGGAAACCGGGTGATCGAATGAACGTTGACTGCCGTCGGGAAGAGTAATAGTTGGCATGGCGCCTCCTCTCCTAGTGGTGACCCCTACCAAAGGTCACGTGGGTTGGGATGAGCCAGTACAAGATCCGATCCAGGCCATTCAATGACGAACGCCTGCCTTACAGCGGCAGGAGCCTTGCGGCCAACCGGAAAATCGAACCAGAGTGACTGGGATTCAAATCAGGGTTATTCGGGCATCTGCCGCGGCCGGGACTGAAGGTCGACCGGCGCCTGCGAACGCCCGAGCCAGGCATGCTAGCACAGATGAACGGTCGTGGCGGCGTCCAGGCTTTGCGCCGAGGCGAATCCGGCGTTTTTGTGCCAGAGTGCTGAACTTGAACCGCGTTTTACCCCTCAGATAACAAGACATTCCCCATAAGGAGCATCCCGGCATGCGTCTGAATCGTTTACTCGCTGTAGTCGCACCCATCGTCCTGCTGCTTCCGCTGGCCGCCCACGCCGATTGGCCGAAGGGTGAACGCGAGAAGTACATGGCGCAGTGCACCCAGGCCGCCGCACAACAGATCGGCGCCGCAGCGGCAAAATCCCACTGCGCCTGTGGAGCTGACGCAATCAAATCGTACCCTGCCAAGGATTTGCAGGCGCTGATGAACAACCAGGCCAGCGATGCCCTGAAACAACAGGCCCTGGGCCAGATAGCCAAGTGCAAGGCCCCTCCGGCGAAAAAATGATCCGATAAACGCACTGTAAAAGCGTTTTCGGCCGGTGAAAAACCCCTGAAAAACGCTTTTTCCTACAAATTGTGCAGGTTTTACAGGTTTTTTTCTCACCTTTACGTTGGGCTGAAAGCCTTTAAATACGGGGCTTTCAGCCCAATCCGCGAACAAAGAATGTGCGACTGTAGGGCAAACAACCGCTGTGGGGGGCTCCCAAAGCGAACATTTCGACTATGATACTCGGGTGTGCCCAGTTGGCCTGAGCAGCACAGTACTACTGAAAATATATGTTTCTTGGAGATACACCATGTCTAATCGCCAAACCGGCACCGTTAAATGGTTCAACGATGAAAAAGGCTTCGGCTTCATCACTCCTCAAGGTGGCGGTGACGACCTGTTCGTACACTTCAAAGCTATCGAAAGCGACGGTTTCAAAAGCCTGAAAGAAGGCCAGACTGTTTCCTTCGTGGCTGAGAAAGGCCAAAAGGGTATGCAAGCTGCTCAAGTTCGCCCAGAGTAATTTCCAGGCGCACTAAAAAAACCCCGTCCATGTGACGGGGTTTTTTATGGGCGTTACAAAAGCCCGGTCGATCAGCCGCAGTTGACGCGGGTGACGACCCGATTGGCATCGGTGTTGAGGTTCAGGCGATCCGAGCGGTACTCCAGCGTCACCATGTCGTTGGGCTGCAGGAACCGTGCGTTTTGCGCGCCTGCACGGGCGCGTGCCTGCTCCAGCAACTGGGGCGAAGCCTGCTTGCCGATGGCGAATTCGGCCGCTTTGGCCTCGCAACGGCTATGACCTGACTCAGTGGTAGTGGCCGGGTCAGTCGGCTCGGTGGTTCCCGTGCTGCAACCGGCCAGCATGGCAGCAGCCAGCACAGTACCCAATGACGCGAGCTTCCAAGGCATGACGCCTCCTTATTCGATGATTTAGCTGAATTCTTGCGACCGCCAATCCGGCGTTTGGTTTCACGGGGCACCCAGGCTCCCGCCCTTCTCAACGGACAAACGGCAAGTTTGCCTGAGCTGCGCCCCGCCCTTCATCTTTCAATCGTGACTGAATATGAATGGCATTCAGTAGACGTCGATGTAGTCAAAAGCCGGTTTTGGCCAGTTCTGCTTCAACGCATTGTAGATCTGCATGACCCAGACTTCGTCACTGGCCGCCACCCGCCCGACATAACCGGAACCCTTCGCCCAGGTTTCCAGGCGAAACAGCAAGCCGTCGATATCGGTGCCACCCACGACCCCCGATGAAATATAGGCGATGCCGCCCTTGGTCACGCGCAATTGCGTGTGCTCATCGTCGCTGGCTGCAGCCAACAGCTGGCGTACCGCTTCAAGGGTCAAGGCATCGGGAGTGTTCAAATCGATCTGCACAGCACGATCCTGAAATGGCCATCAAAGCCCAAGTGTCGCACAGCCCTGCATTCATGCCTAAGTCGCAGTGCCAAAAGCGTCGTAAAGTGATTAACTCGACACTCACCATTCTCCCTGACTCCCGAGCCCTGTCATGACCAGCGTGAGCATCGAAGCCGACATCAAGATCAAGTGGCCTGATGGCCATAAGTCCTACAGCCCCGGCAGCCCGGAAGAGCTGGCCATCATCGGCGTTGACCTGCTGGTCAAGGACCTGGGCACCGAAGCGGCACGCTCTTTCATCGACCAGCTCTTCGAAAAACACTCGCGTGCCGGGCATTCGCAGTGAGAGATTCCATGGCGGGGGGAAGCCTCTGGACGTGAAAGCAGCCTGACTTCGCGGATGTATTCGTTTCCCTGTAGGAGCGAGCCTGCTCGCGATGAACGCCCAGACAACGCGCTCATCCAGACAGGGCGCGTTATCGTTGACGTCCATCGCGAGCAGGCTCGCTCCTACAGGGGAATGCATTCAAAGGCCCCAGGGTTCGAGCGCTATTGCAGACGCGCCAGGCGCTCGGTCATCAGATCGAAGAAGCCCTGGGCGTCACCGCTTTCAACCCAGAAGGCGTTCTTCGGCGCCTTGAGACTGTCATACCAGTCGACGATGGTCTGGCCAAAGGTCGGACCTTCGCGGCTGTCGACCACCACATTGACCGAACGACCGCTGAACAGTGCCGGCTTGAGCAGGTAGGCGATGACCGTGGCGTCATGCACCGGGCCACCGGGAATGCCGTAGCGCTCCATGTCACCGCCGATGCACTCTTGCAGGATATCGCCCACCAGCTTGCCGGCCTTGTTGTTCAACGCCGCTATCTGCGCGAGGCGCGCGTCACTGGTGAGGATCTTGTGGGTCACGTCCAGTGGCAGGTAAACCAGGTCCACGCCACTCTTGAGCACCACCTCGGCCGCATGCGGATCGGCGAACAGGTTGAATTCGGCCACCGGGGTGATGTTACCGCCGTTGAAGTGCGCGCCGCCCATGATCACCACCTGCTTGATGCCCCGAACGATTTGCGGCTCGCGCATCAGCGCCAAGGCAAGATTGGTCTGTGGCCCCAGCATGGCGATGGTCACGCTATGGGGCGTGGCGGCCAGCAACGTGTCGATCAGGAAATCGATCGCACTGCCCTCGGCCAGTCCCCTCTTCGGCTCATGCACCGCGACACCCGGCAAACCTTCCTCGCCATGGACGTGCTCGGCATAGATGGGCGTGCGCACCAGCGGCTTCGATGCCCCGGCGTACACCGGCACCTCTTCGCGGCCGGCCCACTCGAGGGCTAGCCGTGCATTGCGTGAGGTTTTGTCCAGGGGCACATTGCCGGCGACGGTGGTCAAGGCGCGCACGTTCAATTCTTGTGGCGACGCCAGGGCAAACAGCAAGGCAATCACATCATCGGCACCCGGATCGGTATCGATGATCAAGTCGATCGGTTGCTCCAACTGGGCGCCCATCAGAACGTTACCCCGGCCACCAGCACAATATTGCAGTAAGGCTGGCATTCGCCGGTGCGCACGATCGCCCGCGCCTGTCGACTGAGGAGCTTGAACTGCTCATGGCTGACCAATTCGCGCCGCCCCAGCGCACCCTCGGCCTCCAGCGCGTCCAGGGTCGTCAGTGCCGGCGGGCGCCTCTCCAGGATCTCCTGCGCCAGCACATGGCTTTCGACCTGCATTTCGCTGAGCAATACTTTCAGGGTGCTGACGAAATCCGGAATGCCCTGGGTCAAGGCCAGGTCGATCAGTTCGACACCTGGCGGCACTGGCAGGCCCGCATCGCCTATCACCACCTTGTCGCCATGGCCCAGGGAGGCAATCAGCCGCGACAGCGCGACATTGAGTAAAGGGGTCTTTTTCATGGTGTTTTAAACGCCTGCACATCGGCCAGAGTGGGAATCGAGGGTTGCGCGCCAGCCCGGGTGACCGACAATGCCGCGCCGACCTGGCCGAACCGTATCGCTTGCGCTTCGCTCATCCCGGCCACCAGGGCCGCGGCGAAACCGCCAACGAAGGTATCGCCGGCCGCTGTGGTGTCGAGCGCCTTCACGCTCGGCGCCGGGAAATGTTCGAAGCCCTTGCCATCGGCAAACAATGATCCCTGGGCGCCGAGGGTGATGATGACCTTGCCGGCCCCCATCTCGATCAGTCGAGTGGCGGCGATCTGCGCCGTATGCAGCGAGTCCACCGGCAAGCCGCTGAGCGTTGCCGCTTCACTCTCGTTGGGGATCAGGTAATCGATGGACGCATACCAGTCCTGTGGCAACGCTCGACTGGCCGGCGCGGGGTTGAGGATCACGGTCTTGCCCAGCTCACGTCCGCGCTTGAGCGCATGGCCAACCGTGGCGTCCGGCACTTCCAGCTGGCAGATGATCACATCCGCCTCCTGCAGCACCGCATCGAAGCAGCCGAGCACCGCCGGCGTCAGTGCGCCGTTGGCCCCGGCGACGATTACGATGGCGTTCTGGCTGTTATCGTCGACCACGATCAACGCCACGCCACTGCTACCCTCCACGGCGCTGACGGCCCGACAATCGACGCCCTCGTCCAGCAACGCCTGGCGCAACTCCTGGCCGTAGGCATCGCTGCCCACGCAGCCCACCATCGACACCTGTGCACCGAGGCGCGCGGCCGCCACGGCCTGGTTCGCACCCTTGCCGCCACAGACCGTCGCGAACGACTGGCCGATCAGCGTTTCACCACCACGGGGCAAGCGCGGCGCCCGGGTCACCAGGTCCATGTTCAAGCTGCCGACTACCACTACTTTTGCTGACATAAATTACTACTCATCAAGACTATTTCAGCGCTGCCTGGGATTTAGCGATATTGATCAAACACCCCGGCCAACGGCGCGGTCGATTCGCGCATGACGATGCTGGGGGTGACGATCCGTTGCTCGGTCGCCAGGTCCGGCCTGGCAATCCGGCGCAGCAGCACCCCGGCGGCCATTTCGCCCAGTTGCAGGATCGACTGACCGACCGTGGTCAATGCCGGATAGACATAGCGGCTCATCTGGATGTCGTCGAAGCCGATGACCGACAGGTCCGTCGGCACGCGAATATTGCGCTCGGCGGCGGCACGCAGCACGCCGAAGCCGATCATGTCGTTGGCGGCGAAAATCGCGCTGGGGGGATTTTTTTCCAGCAGCATCGCGGCAGCGCTGTAGCCGCCGGTGCTGGTGAAATCGCTTTCCAGCATGCGCCCGTGCGCCACACGGATGCCCGCCTCTTCAAGGGCCCGACGAAACCCGGCCAGGCGCATCTGCGCCACACTGGTAGTCGCAGGGCCGCTGATAGTGGCGATGTCCCGATGCCCCAACTCCAGCAGATGCCGGGTCGCCAGGTAGGCGCCGTACTCGTGATCGATGCGAACCAGATCGGCGTCGACGCCTTCGAGCCCGCGGTCGACGATCACCATCGGCGTGCGCACGCCCGCCAGGCCCTCGGCCAGCCCGCTGTCACCTCCGGCCGAGGCGACGATCAGCCCGTCGATGCGTTTCTCCAGCAGTACCCGCAGGTAGCTGCGCTGCTTGTCCGGGTTGTCGTCCGAATTACACAGGATCACGCAGTAGCCATTGCGCTCACAGTAATCCTCGATGCCCCGCGCCAGCTCGGCGAAGTACGGGTTGAGGCTGTTGGGCACCAGCAGGCCGATGGTCGCCGTGGTCTTGGCCTTGAGGGACCGGGCCACGGCGCTGGGCACGTAGTCGAGGGTCTTGATCGCCGCCTCGACCTTGATCCGCACTTCTTCACTGACCGGCCGGGTCTTGTTCACCACATGGGACACCGTGGTGTAGGAAATCCCCGCCAGTGCCGCTACATCCTTGATCGTTGCCATGACTCAGGTCCGCCGGCTTGCGCGTTGACTGCGATAAGTATCAAGCACCACCGCCACCACGATCACCGCGCCAGTGATGATGCGCTTGGTCGGCTCGGTGGCGCCGATCTGCGCCAGGCCGGCGGCCAACACCGAAATGATCAGCACGCCGAAGAAGGTACTGATGACCGAGCCGCGCCCGCCCATCAGGCTGGTGCCGCCAATCACCACGGCAGCGATCACTTGCAGTTCCAGGCCGGAGCCGGCATTGGGGTCCGCCGCTTCCAGGCGAGAAATCTGGAACAACGCGGCAATACCGGCCAGCAACCCCATCAGGCTGAACACCAGGATCTTGTAGGGCTTGGGGTTGATCCCCGCCAGGCGTACCGCTTCTTCGTTGGTGCCGATGCCGATCAGGTAGCGGCCGAACACGGTACGGGTCAACACGGCCTGGGCGATGAAAATGATCAGCAAGGCAATGATGAACGATGGCGAAATCCCGAAGGCGATCGGATTGGACAACCAGGCAAACGCATCGCCGATGTAGGCCGTGCGCGAACCGGTCATCTGGTACGCCACGCCGCGGGCCATTTCCAGCACGCCCAGGGACACGATGAACGAAGGAATGCGCCAGGCCACGGTGATCGAGCCGGTGACGGTCCCCGCCAGCGCGGCAGCCGCCATGCCAAGCAATGCCGCCGGCAGCACGCTCCAGCCCCAGCCGAGAATCGCCACGCTGACGGTCGACGCGGCCAGTGCCAGCACCGACCCCACCGACAGATCGATGCCGCCGATGATCAGCACGAAGGTCATCCCGACCGCCAGGACCATCAGGTCCGGAATCTGGTTGGCCAGGGTACTGAAGGTGTTGTAGGAGAGAAAATGACTGCTCAGCACCGAGAACAGCACGATCATGGCCAGCAAGGCACCGGCCAGCCCCAGATAAGTACCCAGCCCGTAGAAATTGCCGCTGCGTTGGCCAGCCGAAGATGCGGTTTTCATTGAAGATCCCTAGGCGCCGCTGCGTTGAGCTGCGCATCACGTTGTTGGTAGCCGGCGAACGCGGCGGCAAGCAAATCATCCTGGGTCCAGCTGTCGCGCTCGAAAGTGTCGATCAGGCGTCCTGCCGAGAGCACGCCGATGCGGTCGCAGATCAACATCAATTCGCGCAGGTCGCTGGACACCACCACCAACGCCTTGCCCTGGCGCGTCAGCTGGCCGAGAAGCGCGTAAATGTCGAACTTGGCGCCGACATCGATGCCGCGCGTAGGCTCGTCGAACAGCAGCACCGAGCAATCACGCTCCAGCCAGCGACCGATGACCACCTTCTGCTGGTTGCCACCGGACAACTCGGACACCAACTGCGCCGGCCCGGAACTGCGGATGCGCATGGCGTCGATCTGCCGCTGGGCCAGTTTCGCCTCATCGCCAGGGTTGACCAGGCCACCACTGGAAATATCGGGCATGTTACCCAGCGCAATGTTCGCGCTGATCGATTGCGTCAGCAGCAGGCCCTCCCCCTTGCGGTCTTCAGTGATCAGGGCGATACCATGCCCGACCGCGTCCACCGGCGAACGGATACTCACCACCTGCGCCGGTGAACCCAGCGCCACCGTACCGCTGTCCGCGGTGTCGGCGCCGAAGATCAAGCGCAGCAACTCGGTGCGCCCTGCCCCGATCAAACCGGAAATGCCGAAGATCTCGCCCGCCCGCACTTCGAAGGACACGTCATGCACCTTGTCGGCGCGGGTCAGCCCCTTGACCGTCAATGCCGCCGCGCCAATGTCGCGCGGCCCCATGTCGAGGTGTTCGCCCAGTTCCCGCCCGACCATCAGCGTGACCAGTTGCTCGCTGTTGTAGTTGGCCATTGGCTCGACACACATCAGGTTGCCGTCACGCAGGACCGCAATGCGCTGGGCCACCCGTGCCAGTTCTTCGAGGCGATGGGAGATATAGATGATCGACACACCACGGGCCTGCAGGCGCGTGATCTGCTCGAAGAGCATTTCGACTTCGCGGGCGGTCAGCATCGCAGTCGGCTCATCGAGGATCAGCACGTGGCAATCGCCGATCAGGTTGCGCGCGATCTCGACCATCTGCTGGTGGCCGATGCCCAGCTCACCCACCAGCGTGTCGGGGTCGATCGCGTCCAGCCCTACCTGAGCCATGGCTTCGATCGCCGCCAGGCGCAGTTGCTTGCGCTTGATCCAGCCGCCGCTACTGGGCAGCTTGTGCAGGAACAGGTTTTCCGCCACCGACAGGGTCGGCAACAGGTTGAGCTCCTGCATCACCATGCGGATTCCCAGGTCTTCAGCCTGGGTGCGACTGCCCGGGCGGTAATCCTGCCCTTGAAACTGCATCTGGCCGGTGGTCGGCGTGACCAGCCCGCCAATGATCTTCGACAGCGTGCTTTTGCCGGCACCGTTCTCGCCGGTCAGTGCCAGCACCTCGCCGCGCATGAGCGTGAGGTTGATGCCGGCCAGGACGGGCTGCGCGTAAGTCTTGCCAATGCCGCTGACCGAGAGGACAGCGTGCGGGGCGCTAACAGACATAAGACTCTCCATGCGCTCGCCGGGACGGGCGAGCGTCATTGTGTCGCCGGAAAATTACTGTGTAACCAGCTCTACCGGAGTTTCGATCACGCCGTTGGTGCCGCTGTCGACTTTCTCGCCCTTGATGATCTTCAACGCGGTCTCGATGCCGAATACCGCCTGCCTGGCGGCAAACTGATCGGCGGTGGCCAGGACGCGGCCATCCTTGAGCATCGGCTTGATGGCGTTGATGTTGTCGTAACCGACCACCTTTACTTGGCCAGCCTTGCCCGCGGCACGTACGGCAGACACCACGCCCACCGCCATGCTGTCGTTGCCGGCCAGCAGGGCCTTGATGTTCGGGTACTCGCTGAGCATCGAGGAAGCCACCTGGTTGCCCTTGTTGATTTCCCAGTCGCCCGATTGCACGGACACAACCTTGATCTGCGCCGCCTCCATCGCATCCTTGAAGCCTGCGGTGCGGGCCTGGGCATTGGTGGTGGTGGACACGCCTTCGATGATGCCGACTTCATCACCGGCCTTGAGCTGTTTGGCCAGGTACTCACCCACCAGGCGTGCGCCCTTGCGGTTATCCGGGCCTACGAACGGCACGCTGATGTTCTTGCTCTTGACCACGGCCGGATCGAGCTGATTGTCGATGTTGATCACGGTGATGCCGGCGTCGACGGCTTTTTTGATCACCGGCACCATGGCCTTGGAATCAGCGGGTGCGATCACCAGGGCATTGACCCGGGAAACGATCATTTGCTCGACGATGCGGATCTGGTTGGCGGTATCGGTCTCGTCCTTGATGCCATTGGAGATGAGCTCGAACTCGCCGGAGTGGTCTTTCTGGTAAGCCTTGGCGCCGTCTTCCATGGTCAGGAAGAATTCGTTGGCCAGGGACTTCATCACCAGCGCGACCTTGGGCTTTTCAGGCGTCTGGGCGAACGCCGAAGAAACAGGCAGCGCGGCGGTTGCACCAGCCAATATTGCGACAGCGAGAAGACGTCCAGCGAATGGCAGCTTCATGGGTTCACTCCGATCTTATGATTATTGTGAGCAACGTCGAGGCGGCATCCAGAGGTGTCGCAAACGTTTGCGAACCCTGACTATGCGAATCTTGCCGGAATTTGTCAACGACCGTCATACCCCGTTCGCAGGTTGCGCGTATGCCCATCGGCAGGCCCGATCACGCCGAGGTGCTGACAATATTGCCGGAACCGGTCAACTCTTTCGCCAGGCTGGCGGCCACCTGCATCAATGCCGCTGACGTATCGGCAATTCGTGCCTGGATCGACATCACGGCCATGGCCTTGGCCTCTTCAGACTGGTAGGACGCGGCCTGGACAGCCGCCAGTTGTTGCTGTTGCTCACGCAATTGCTCTTGCAGTTCCTGCATGCGCTTGAGCAGCAATTGCACCGCAATGCTTTGCTGGCTGCCCTCGCCTTCGGCTTTTTCACCCGCCTGTGCGCCCTGCCTCATTTGGACAGATTTTTCATCTTCTACGGACGCACCGAGCTGTTGCGCCGAAGCCGCGTCGCTCTGGGTGTCGACGGCAGCCGTGGATTTCCCGCCGATAATGATAACCGCTGAATTGTTTAAACCGACCGACAACGACATGTGAACTCCCTGTAGATGATTCTTCACTGAAGCATCGACCTGCCAGCAGGTTTCTTTAATGCCGATATTTAAATGAGAGTCGTAATCCTTTCGGAAAGCCGAATGAAAAATCCACCGAGAGTCGGAAAGCCGGACAAAAGAGGATAATCGCCGATCAACACTGCGTTTAAATAACTAAACAATTCAACAGGTTAAGCGTTTTTTCTGATTCTGGTTGTAACTGGTACGAGTCCTGCTCTTTCTCCAGCACCCCAAAGGTTCAGATCCGTTTGGGGCGCATCTAGATGAACCTGCATCGGCACCGTCACTACTAGAGAGAAAAATAATGACATCTGCTTTGAAAAATCTTATTCCGGGCACCTTGGCCCTCCTGCTGCTCCTGCCCGCCGCCCTTCAGGCAAAAGAAGTCGAAACCCAACAGAAACTGGCGAATGTCGTGGTCCTGGCGACCGGCGGCACCATCGCCGGTGCAGGCGCCAGCGCCGCCAACAGCGCCACCTATCAAGCGGCGAAAGTCGGCATCGAACAATTGATCGCCGCGGTTCCGCAGCTCAGCCAATTGGCCAATGTCCGCGGCGAACAGGTCATGCAGATCGCCTCCGAAAGCATCACCAACGACAACCTGCTGCAGTTGGGCCGTCGCGTCGCCGAGCTGGCGGACAGCAAGGACGTCGATGGCATCGTGATAACCCACGGCACCGACACCCTGGAAGAAACCGCCTATTTCCTCAACCTGGTGGAAAAAACCGACAAGCCGATCATTGTCGTGGGCTCCATGCGCCCGGGCACGGCCATGTCGGCCGACGGCATGTTGAACCTGTACAACGCCGTCGCCGTCGCCAGCAGCAAAGACGCGCGTGGCAAAGGCGTGCTGGTGACCATGAACGATGAAATCCAGTCAGGTCGCGATGTCAGCAAAATGGTCAACATCAAGACCGAGGCGTTTAAAAGCGCCTGGGGCCCCCTCGGGATGGTGGTCGAAGGCAAATCCTACTGGTTCCGCCAGCCAGTCAAGCGCCACACCATGGACTCGGAATTCGACATCAAGACCATCCAGAGCCTGCCTGACGTCGAAATCGCCTACTCCTACGGCAACGTCGGCGACACCGCCTACAAGGCACTGGCCCAGTCGGGCGCCAAGGCCATCATCCATGCCGGCACCGGCAATGGCTCGGTCTCTTCCCGGGTCGTTCCTGCCCTGCAAGCCCTGCGCAAGGACGGGGTGCAGATCATCCGCTCTTCCCACGTCAATGCCGGTGGTTTTGTCCTGCGTAACGCCGAACAGCCTGACGACAAATACGACTGGGTGGTGGCGCATGACCTGAACCCGCAGAAAGCCCGGATCCTGGCGATGGTCGCGCTGACCAAGACCAATGACAGCAAAGAACTGCAACGGATGTTCTGGGAATATTGATTCACCCCTCGCCCGACCGACTCCGGTCGGGCACCCTCGCCTCCCGCCTGACAAAAAAACTCTCATCGCCCTACACCAATCGACAAAAACCACTGTCAGACGATTCTCTTGAATTTTAAGCAGTTGCGAAAATGCCTACAGTTAAATACTGTATGCACGTACAGCTTAATAAGGATAATCCTGTGGACACTACCTCCGCCGCACCAGACACCTATGTACGCATGGGCCTGCGCGTTCAGAAAATCATCAACAGCCCTACCGCCCAAAAAGCCAGGGCCGCCCTGATCTTTCGCCTTCCGGACGAGCCCGTGGACGAGTGGGAACGCCTGCTCGAAGAAATCGACGAGAACGACAACGTTACCCTCGCCTATCGCGACGATGGTGGCGTGCAGATTTTCTGGGTAGTGCCGAAGGAAGACTGAGTCGATGAGTGTCCGTTGTTTTGCTTTGCTGTTCCTGGTGCTTGCCACGGGCGCCCAGGCTGATGCGCCGCGCACGTTCAGCGAAGCCAAGAAAGTCGCCTGGAAGCTGTATGCACCGCAATCCACCGAGTTTTACTGCGGCTGCAAATACACCGGTAACAAGGTGAACCTCGCGGCGTGCGGTTATGTGCCGCGCAAAAACGCCAAGCGCGCCGAACGCATCGAGTGGGAACACATTGTTCCGGCCTGGCAAATCGGGCATCAGCGTCAGTGTTGGCAGGAGGGCGGGCGTAAAAACTGTACGCGGTACGATCCGACCTACCAGAAGGCCGAAGCCGACCTGCACAACCTGGTGCCCAGCATCGGCGAGGTCAATGGTGACCGCAGCAATTTCAGTTTCGGCTGGCTGCCGGAGCAATCGGGCCAATACGGTTCGTGCCTGACCCAGGTCGACTTCAAGGCGAAAAAAGTCATGCCCCGCCCTTCCATCCGCGGCATGATCGCCCGGACCTATTTCTACATGAGCAAGCAATATGGCTTGCGCCTGTCGAAACAGGACCAGCAGCTGTACAAGGCCTGGGACAAGACCTACCCGGTGCAAGCCTGGGAACGCCAACGCAACCAGAGCGTGGCGTGTGTCATGGGGCGCGGCAACGAGTTCGTCGGTCCGGTCGACATGAAAGCCTGCGGCTAAACGCTCGCTGCAAATAAGAAGGCCTGGGGTTTAAACACCCCAGGCCTTCGTTATTTCAGCCACCCGATAGAGTCTTTACTGAGCCGTCGGGCGCTCCAGCACCAGCACTTCAATGTTCTGCTTCTTCGCCTTGATCAGTGCGGCATTCACCTGCGCCTGCTTGGCGTCAGCTTCTTCTTTGGAGCTGTAAGGCCCCATCAGGATGCGGGTCTTGCCATTTTCCCTGATCACGTTGGACATGAAGCTGTGCTCGATCAGCCAGCCGCTGAGATCGCTGACGGCCTGGGGGGTTTCACCCCGTACTTCGAGATCCCACTGTGGCCCCGCGACCTGTGCCGACGTCGCCGCCGCTGCAGGCTGCGGCTTGGATGTCTCCTCGCGCTTGCCTTCACCGCATCCCGCCAGCGCCAATACCGCAATTGCCAAGACCATTTTGCGCACAGCGTTTCCCTCTGAATGCTTAAAGCGGGGGATTTTAGCATTCATGAATACATCGCGAGTGCCGCAAAATGGGCGCAAAACAACGAGAATGATAGTGGCGGCCTCTGTATAGTTACGCCTTGGGAATTAATGCTGTATCTGCGCGTCAGAAAGAGGCACCCAAACTGTGAGACTTCGCACTAATCTATACATAACACCGACCTCTGCACTGTCCGAATCAGGTGCCCCACGAAGCAATCAAGGAGAAGACCATGCTGATACTCACCCGCAAAGTCGGTGAAAGCATAAACATTGGTGATGACATTACGATCACCATCCTGGGCGTAAGCGGCCAGCAAGTCCGGATTGGCATCAACGCCCCCAAGGACGTTGCAGTGCATCGCGAAGAAATCTATCAGCGCATTCAGGCCGGCCTGACCGCCCCGGAAAAGCCACAAACCTGAATCCTGTCGCAGTCAGTAGCCAGCCCGTTCGCCCCGCAACGACGGCTGGCTAAAGATTCCAGCGCACTATTGTTTGCGCTTTACACGCCCCCGCCGCACCTCCGTCAGCCGAAAGTGATACCGCGCGCCATGCCGCTGGCCGCCACCATCATCAGCAATACCAGCCCCGCTTCAATATGACTGATGCGTGAAAACAGCGTTGCGCGCCAGGTATCTATTGCCGCGCCACGCGACCGCGCAACCCGCCATTTGATCAACGTCACCATGGGCGCGATTTCCAATAGCAGGATGAGCACCAGCAACGTCATCTTGAAATGGAACAACGGCTGGTGCAGGTAGTAATCCGTGCCTTTTTCGAAACCACCAAAAGCGCGCATGCCTCCGGTAACCAACAGCACAAGAGCAGAAATGCCCCATATGTTGTCTGCGACCAATACATCACGAGCCTCTCCTGCGCCAACAGCCAGGCGCCGAAAAGCCGTGCCACGCACCAGCACAGCCCAGAACCCAAGCGCAAACGCCAAAAGATGAATTGCTGCAAGCAACCAGTGAGTCAGCATCGGAAAACTCCTGTAAGGACGAAGTCGAATCAGCCTGTCAGTAGTAGTCCATGAACCTCGGGTTTGCCCGCAAAACATAATGTTACAGACCGACTAGACTCCAACACTCCAGTGCCAAGGCTCTTCGAGGCACTACCCCAACAGCAGTCATTCCCACCGAATTGACCTGAGTACACAACATCATGTGTGAATCATGTGATTCAAAATCCGCAGCAACTACCCATGAGCGTCGTCGCTTCCTTCGCCTTGCCGGATTGGGAGCAGGCGCTTTGCTTTTGGCCAGCGCCCTGCCAAGCCGGATGATTCAGGCAGCCGAGACAACCTCAGCGCCGCCAAAACCCAAAAACGTTATCAGCCCGGACGAGGCCCTGAAAAGGTTGATGGCGGGCAACGAACGGTATGTCAGCGGCAACTCCGAAACGCACGACTTCAAGGACGAACGAGAAGCATTGGTTTCCGGCCAGAATCCTTTCGTGGCGGTGCTGAGTTGCTCTGACTCGCGCATCGCCCCGGAATACGCTTTCGATACCGCACGGGGCGATCTTTTCGCCGTACGCCTGGCCGGCAACTTTGTCACGGACGAAGGTCTTGCAAGCCTTGAATACGGCGTGGCCGTGCTCGGTGCACCGCTCATCCTGGTATTGGGCCATGAGCGCTGCGGTGCTATCGAGGCTGGCGTGAAAGCCGTCAAGGACCACACTATATTCCCCGGCAAGATCCCTGCACTGACGGACGCACTCAAACCCGCCATCGAGCAGGTAAGCAGTCAACCAGGCGACCTGGTGGAAAACGCGACCGTGCAAAACATCAAGAACTCGATCGAACGCCTCAAGCAAGCCACGCCCTTGCTGACGGATGCGCTCAGCAAGGGCCAGTTGAAAATAGTGGGGGGCATTTATCGCCTGGCGACAGGTAAAGTCGAGCTGGTTGCCTGATTCGTCCAGCTACGATTGCCACGCCGCCGATATGAAGAGCCCAGCGCGAAGGCTGGGCTCTGGTTATTTCCTGCATTCCATCATCTTGTCCGCGAGCGCCTTGGCCCGTTCAATCAACAGATTCTGCCGGTCTTCGTGCGTGGCCCCGCCTACGACGGGTGCCGTCAGATTGCTTTCGGCAATCAACGCGGCGCAGAAATATTGATCCCACACAGCCTTGTGATCGGATGCCTGTCTGTTCATTTGGTCGGAGATCATATGCGACTCCTTCAGATGAGGTAACACTGCCTATTTTACGCCTCAATTGCCGTATCAAGGCACGGCCGCCACTTGCAGATGTGCCGCTACAGAATCCACCGCAGCAGCACATGGCTGGCAATCCAGGGAGACGCCTCGACCACCGTCCACTCAAGCAAAAGACAAATGGACAGGTAAGCCGCAAAGAACTTGATCATCGCCCGCCTCCCCATCATCACCCTCCAGCCTCGACGAACCCACGTAACGCCCGGTTGCCTGTTCTGCTTTGATGCAATTGGCTGCTTGCAGTTCAACCCAAGACGAATTGATTTTCATTCGGCCTGCCCGAACATCATTCTCAAATGATAATATTTCTCACGTGAAGATGAATGGCGGGGATGCCGAAGTTAATGAGGGAACGTTACGAGATCCATTTTGTGGCCAGCGGAGCCAAGGAGGTCATCATCATCGAACGCTCAAGCATGTGCGACCTTGAAGCCTGGAAGGCGGCCCTGCTGCATCATGGAGAGTGTGTGGGCAGTATGCTCAATACCCGGCGCATCGCTGACGCCATTGAAAAAGCCGCAGGTCGCGACATCAGGAAAGTGCGATGGAACAAGGCCAGCCATACCATCGCCTGGAGCGAGCGCGCCAGATTAGCCAGGAATGTGGTGGGGTTGAAAAATATCGGGTAGCTGCGCAGAAAGACGCCACCCCCGAACCCGACGCTGGTGAAATCAATCAGTAGCCGTGCGACTCGCGGTATTTCTGGTACTTGTGATACTCAATCCACTCGACCACATCGTAAGGAAGGTAAAGCTGCTGCCTGGCGCGGGAGATCGCGATGTACACGGCACAGATCCGCTGATCGAACTCATAGGCATCTTTGAACTGCACGTTGCTGAGCAGCCCGCGCGTCAGCAGGACCCGATCGAACTCCATCCCACCAGCTGCTTCTGCCATCATCAGCATGCAGCTCTTGGCGGAGCTACCAATCATCCTGTTCAACCGGGTTACCCCGGCGACATTGAAACCTTTTTCCAACTCGCTCTCGACCCAAAGAAACGACTCGTCGAATAGGTTCGCCTCACGCACCTGCTGCCAGTCTGCCATCTCGCTAAAATATGAGTGCGCCCCATCCGCGGCGCTCTCGGCACCGTAGTAGTCTGGTTTGAACAGCGCGATGGCAGTGGTCATGAAATCATTGAGATCCGACTCCGCCTTTTTGTCCGGGAAACTGAATAGACAGCTGGCATGTTGCAGCTCGATCATCCACTTCATCGTGTCCCAGCGAGACGCAGTCAGCACCACGCAGCCCTCGGGCGGCACGAAGCCTTGCGGATAATGCTCGATACCGACGTCTGCATCACGAGCACCTTCGAAGGGAACCTTGCTCTTCTCTGGGTGCAGGCAGATCAACGGGTTGACCAGACGCTCGACATTGCGACCTGAGCGAACGGAGTAGCTAACATCGCTTTGCCGCACCACCCGTTTTCTTTTGGCTATCTCGCCACTGGCCTGCTGGTACTCATCACCCAACGTAATCAACACCTGCCGTCCCCTCTCGAGGATCTGTAGCAGTGAGGCGGGAACATCCTGACTTTCATCAATGAGGACGTGCGTATAGCGAGCAGGTACCACGCAACCCGCCAGGCTTGCCCGCTTTATCATCAACAATGCTTCGAACCCGGTCCGACTGCACCATGCCGGGCTTGCCTCAAGGTACGACCACAGTCGGCTCGAATACTCAAGAAGCACCCTGGCATCCAGGCTGGACAAGGATTGCTTGAAATGAGGCAGATGCCTGGCCGACAAGCTGTGGTCCCTGGAGCGGCAATAGCGCTCGAGCACCCTGAGACAGGCATCAAGTGTCGCCTGCCCATCGTAGCCACGAAAACCGAGGATGTTCAGTTCCTGCGACAGTGCCTGCTTGCTCGGTCCCCTGGCCGGCTTACTGGCAGGTTTAGGCCTGGGACCGTGCAACAGGGCTCTCGCAAAGGCCTCGAAGGTTGTGCCCGTGTTCCGATCGCGCGCAGCCCCCATGCGCTCGTTAAGCGTTGCCAGTTTTTCCGGCGTGTGCGCCAGTATCAATGTCCCACCCGGTCGCAGGCACTCCACCAAGGCCCCTATAAGGTGACTTTTGCCTATCCCGGCGTAACCTTGAACATGCAGGTCTTCGTCCAGATTGGCACGAAAGGTTCTGACAAGCTTGTCTTGTGCAGCACTCAACCAACGCTCGCGATGCCTTGGCGTCACCATCTGCTGACTAAAGGGGTTGTTGTTACTTTGGTGGCGAATCTTGAAACCGACATCCCACCTGCCATCGGGCAGCAGGTAATCCCGCGCCGAAACTTCATCGGCGAGAAGAAAACGCAGGTCGAGACGTTTAATCGCATTTAGACCGAAGTACAACTTGCGTGGATCGAACAGCCGTTGCGCCTCTGACAACAAACCTGCGGCTGTTGACTGCCGCGAGTCGACCGCCCATGCAATGAGCTTGGCCAGAACCTTCTCTGCCGCATTGGCATTAAGGTCTTTATCCGCCGCCTGGGCCAGATTCTGGATGACCAACATCGCCGCCAGTTCTGGATCCGTCAGGACACCAAGCGCTTTTGCGCCATCGACGAGCAACAAGCCTGCACAGGTTTCATCTGTAATGGGCAAGAACACAGGGGTGGATAAATCAAGATGCTCCGGGTGCATATAACCTCATAGCCAAGACAGGGCACATCAAAAGATCAATCCTGGTCATACTCTTCATTCGATCCAGGGTCATCCTCCGGCGGGGGGCTCACCGGTCCTCGCCTGTCATTCCAGCACCTTTCGCACTGATTTGCTTCTGCAACTCATGAACTGATGTTTCGAGAAGCCGACGCAGGCCCTCGCAGCCGACTGGCAGAGCGACAACGACAATGCACCTGCATCGCCTTGAAGATCGGTATCAGTACGTGGGCGACGATCACCCAGTGTGAGCGAAACCTGAAGCTTGTGAACGCCCTGAAGAAATCCAGGACAACAAAAAAGGGCCCACCTTTCGGTGAGCCCTTCCAGACCGCCCAGCAGAGCGGATTTTGTTTGGTAGGCGCGATTGGACTCGAACCAACGACCCCCACCATGTCAAGGTGGTGCTCTAACCAACTGAGCTACGTGCCTGCTGTGGGCGGCATTTTACGGAATTCCGGGAGGGTGTCTACTGAAAAGGTACAGAAAAGTGAAAAGGGGACGGATTTATTCTTTTTGGACTGAATGGAAAGTAAATCAGCCGCCTTTTTCTCCCGGCATTTGCGGCCTTGAAGCCCAACCATACCCGAGAAATGGGAGCTGATATCGGCCTTCACATTGCTCAGTGTGAACGAACCCGATATTTCGTGAACGCTCCGGAAAAATCGCAAACAACAAAAAAGGGCTCACCTTTCGGTGAGCCCTTCCAGACCGCCCAGCAGAGCGGATTTTGTTTGGTAGGCGCGATTGGACTCGAACCAACGACCCCCACCATGTCAAGGTGGTGCTCTAACCAACTGAGCTACGTGCCTGCTGTGAGGCGGCATTCTACGGAATTCCGAGAGGGTGTCAACAGCTTTTTTCGAGCTAACCCTATGAAAATGCAAAATATTTAATTTTGCTGTGGGGAAGAAGATTTTCCGGTGGCTGGCGGCGTTTTTTCAACTCGGGTAGGATCGACACACTCGTTAAATTTATTAAACAGAGGCTGCAGGATGGCGAACACCCCTTACCCAGAGTCCTATTACGCCGCATCGGCCAATGCGGTGCCGCCGCGTCCGTCCTTGCAGGGTGAGGTGGAAACTGATGTCTGCGTGATCGGCGCCGGTTATACCGGGCTGTCCTCGGCCCTGTTCCTGCTGGAGCACGGCTTTCGGGTAACAGTGCTGGAAGCGGCCAGGGTGGGTTTCGGTGCTTCGGGGCGCAATGGGGGCCAGATCGTCAACAGCTACAGCCGCGATATCGATGTGATCGAGCGCAGTGTCGGCCCCCGTCAGGCTCAGTTGCTGGGACAGATGGCGTTCGAAGGCGGGCGGATCATTCGTGATCGGGTGGCCAGGTACAACATCCAATGCGACTTGAAGGACGGCGGCGTGTTTGCCGCCATCACGGCCAAACAGATGGGCCACCTGGAATCCCAGAAGCGCCTATGGGAGCGATTCGGGCATACGCAGCTGGAGTTGCTGGATCAGCGCCGCATCCGTGAGGTCGTGGCGTGCGATCAATACATCGGTGGCACGCTCGATATGAGCGGCGGGCATGTCCATCCGCTCAACCTGGCGCTGGGCGAAGCGGCGGCCGTGGAGTCGTTGGGCGGCACCATTCATGAGCAGTCGCCGGCAGTACGCATCGAGCGCGGCGCCAGCCCGGTCGTCCACACGCCACAGGGCAAGGTCAGGGCCAAGTTCGTTATCGTGGCGGGCAATGCCTACCTGGGCAACCTGGTGCCGGAGCTGGCGGCCAAATCGATGCCTTGCGGCACGCAGGTGATCACCACCGAGCCCCTGGGCGATGAGTTGGCGAAAAGCCTGCTGCCCCAGGACTATTGCGTCGAAGACTGCAACTACCTGCTCGACTACTACCGCCTGAGCGGTGACAAGCGCCTGATTTTCGGCGGCGGCGTGGTGTATGGCGCACGGGACCCGGCGAACATCGAGGCGATCATCCGTCCGAAGATGCTCAAGGCATTCCCGCAGCTCAAGGATGTGAAAATCGACTACGCCTGGACCGGAAATTTCCTGCTGACCCTGTCGCGCCTTCCTCAGGTCGGGCGACTGGGCGACAACATTTATTACTCCCAGGGCTGCAGCGGCCACGGCGTCACCTACACACACCTGGCGGGCAAGGTCCTGGCCGAAGCATTGCGCGGTCAAGCTGAACGTTTCGACGCCTTTGCCGACCTGCCCCACTACCCGTTCCCGGGTGGGCAAATGTTGCGCACCCCGTTTGCTGCGCTGGGTGCGTGGTACTACGGATTGCGCGACAAACTCGGGTTCTGACGCACAAACAAAAATGCCCGTATCTGACGATACGGGCATTTTTTTGTCTGCTCGCAAACCGTTACCCGGCAATGGCGCGATCCGCCGACAGCTTGCCGGCGCCTTCGATCAGCACCGCGATACTGCCGCCCAGCAACGCCAGGGCGAATTCATAGCCGTTGTTGGCCATGAACAGGCCGTTACTGATGTGAACGGTAAAGATCGCCACCAGAGAAAGGAAGGTCAGTCCCAGTGCCGCCGGACGTACCAGCAAGCCGATGATCAATGCCAGGCCACCAAAGAACTCGGTACCACCCGCCAGCGTCGCCATCAGGTAGCCCGGTGCCAGGCCGATGCTTTCCATGTACTGCGCGGTGCCCGCCAGGCCATAGCCACCGAATGCCCCGAAGAGTTTTTGCGAACCGTGGGCAGCGAAGATGATGCCGACGAAAATCCGCAAAACAGTCAGGCCGTAGCCAGCGCGGGTAAACAATACCTTGTTGATCAGTGTGCTCATGTTGTGTCGTCCCTAGAGAGTGTGTGTTGGTTGGCCGCTATATTAATCAGTAAATCTCATGTTAAAAGCGCAATAAATCCGCCATAACAATCAGTTTATTCGATCATTTACGAAGGGCAACTTTTTGCCCTTGGGGCTCCAACGACTCCCGCTCCCGATCGAACGCCAAGTAGTACTTGTTCACGCTATTAACATAGCTGACAGGTCCCATTCCCACCTGCTCCATGGCGATGCGTTCAACCTGGAAAAACCACTGGTTGGGGTTCAACCCGCGGCGCCAGGCTTCCGCGCGCATTCCCTGCACCCGCTCCGGGCCGATGTTGTAGGCCGCCAGCACAAAGGCCATGCGCTCGCGCTCATTGAGCTTGGGGCTGGCGAAGAACTTGCGGCGAATCATTGCCAGGTACTTGGCCCCGGCCTGCACGTTGGCATCCAGCTCCTGGATGTTGCTCACGCCCACACGTTGCGCCGCTGACGGCGTGATCTGCATCAGCCCGGTCGGCGCACCGCCACTGCGGGCTGAGGGCTGCAGGCCGGACTCCTTGAACGCCAGCGCCGCCAGGTTCAGCCAGTCCATGTCCTGGGCGCTCGCATGCTTTTGCAGCACCGGCCGCAGCTTTTCCAGACGCTGGCGGTCAGCCTTGGCCAGGGGATAGTGGACCTGGTACTGGCGGCGATAGATCCGCAGGAACGCGGCATCCTGATCCGACGGCTTTTTATAGCCCGCCAGGAAACGATCGATGCTGGCCCGCAGCATCGACGCGTCGCGGCGCACGAACCAGTACTCTTCGCCTGGCTCGCTGATGAGCACCTGGCGATCGATACGCAATTTCGGCAGGATCTTGCCCCAGCGTTCGGCAATCGGTTGCTCGACGATGGTCAGGTGAAAGATCCCGCCCTGGACCATCTCCAGCACGTCCTCGACTGCCAGGCTCGGGTCGACCCACTCGATCTTCACGGGCGGCAGCTTGTGCAACGCCAGCTTTTGATTGATCTGGCTGATGGCGTCGCCGGCGGCGCTGCCGTTGGGCAACGCCAGGGTTTTACCCGACAGTTGTTCGAGACGGGTGTAGCGACGCTCGCCCTTGATCCCCACCAGAACCAACGGGATGTTACTGGCAACCGGTTCACTGCTGCTGACGGCAAAGCCCGGCTGCAGGTCCAGCAGTTCGCCGGGGGCCACCAGGTCGCCCTCCCCGCGCTGCAACGCACCGAGCAGTTGATCCTTGGCCCTGGGAATGATCTTGAGGGTGATTTCCTGGCCGTCGCGGGCGTGGCCGTTGAGGTATTGCTCGAAAGCGCGCAAGCGATGGTATTCGACGCCAATGGCCTGGCCCTGGACTTCGCCGGAGCTGTTGCGGCTCTGGTTGACCAGCACGCGCAGCACGCGACTGCTGCGGATGTCCGTGAGGTCACGGACCTTGGCCGCCGGTACGGCTTGCAGCGGCCCGGGCAGCCGCGCAACCGCCGACATCGGCAGCAGCAGCGAGCAACACAGCAGTAGCAAAACCGAGGGACGAATCATCCACTCTCCGCAAAGAATTCAGGTCGACCACATGAATGGCTTCACGCAATCAAGCGACAGAAACAAAGCGCCCTGAAGCGCTGGCAACGCGCGAAAGACTGGCACAATGATGGCAACGCCACCACCCAGACTTGTTCGCGGCATTAAGAGACAGCGATAACCTGTTGTAGTTCTTGGCTTTTCTTATAAATCAGGTGCTCTGGTATGCTTTGCAGCCCTGGGCCCGAGGTAGCACCATGCAACTCATCGATATCGGCGTCAACCTGACCAACCCCAGTTTTGCCGACAAACACCAGGCTGTACTGGACCG
Source organism: Pseudomonas sp. WJP1 (assembly GCF_028471945.1). Classification (NCBI taxonomy): domain Bacteria; kingdom Pseudomonadati; phylum Pseudomonadota; class Gammaproteobacteria; order Pseudomonadales; family Pseudomonadaceae; genus Pseudomonas; species Pseudomonas sp. WJP1. Next base: position 2,382,584 of record NZ_CP110128.1, on the reverse strand, counting down.
CGCCTATGCCGCCGGGGTCTGCCAATTGGTGCTCACCGGCACCAATGTCGAGGGCAGCGAGCAGGCGCTGGAGTTGTGCCAGCAACTGGACGAAACAGCGCAGCGGCTGTTCGCCACCGCCGGTGTGCATCCCCATGCGGCCAGCGACTGGAATGCCGACAGCGCACGTCGCCTGCGCAGCCTGCTGAAGGAAACGAACATCGTGGCGGTCGGTGAATGCGGCCTGGATTTCAACCGCGATTTTTCACCGCGTGCGCAACAGGAGAAAGTCCTCGAAGAACACCTGGCGCTGGCGGTCGAACTGCAAATGCCGGTGTTCCTGCACGAACGCGATGCCAGCCAGCGCCTGCTGGAGATCCTGCGCGACTACCGCGATCAGTTGCCGGCCGCCGTGGTGCACTGCTTCACCGGCGATAAGAAAGCCTTGTTCAGTTACCTGGACCTGGATTTGCACATCGGCATTACCGGCTGGATCTGTGATGAGCGCCGGGGCACGCATTTGCACCCCTTGGTCAAGGAGATCAAACGCGGGCGCTTGATGCTGGAGAGCGATGCGCCGTACCTGTTACCGCGCAGCCTGCGCCCCAAACCGAAAAACGGGCGCAACGAGCCGGCGTATCTGACGGAAGTGTTACGTGAGGTGGCCTTGCACCGCGGCGAAAGCCAGGAAGACCTGGCCGCCCACACTACAGCATGCGCGCGGGCGTTCTACGGGTTGCCCAGCGTGGATTGAACGCGGGCCCGGATCGGGCCCGCGCTACGCCTGCCGTCTTAGTGACTGCTGCGCAACATCTCTTTAGGCACGTACTTGCCGATCTCGAACTTGCCGATCGCCGCGCGGTGCACTTCATCCGGCCCGTCAGCCAGGCGCAGGGTTCGCTGCATGGCATACATGTAGGCCAGCGGGAAATCGTTGGACACCCCTGCCCCGCCATGGATCTGGATCGCCCGGTCGATCACGCGCAGGGCGACGTTCGGCGCCACCACCTTGATCTGCGCGATCTCGCTCTTCGCCACTTTGTTGCCGACGGTGTCCATCATGTACGCCGCCTTGAGTGTCAGCAGGCGGGCCATGTCGATCTCCATCCGCGAATCGGCGATCTTGTCAATGTTACCGCCCAGGCGCGCCAGGGGTTTGCCGAACGCGGTGCGGTTCACCGAGCGTTTGCACATCAGTTCCAGCGCACGCTCCGCCATGCCGATCGAACGCATGCAGTGGTGAATCCGCCCCGGGCCCAGACGCCCCTGGGCAATTTCGAAGCCTCGTCCTTCACCCAACAGGACGTTTTCGTACGGCACCCGGACATTTTCAAACAGCACTTCGGCGTGACCGTGGGGCGCGTCGTCGTAACCGAACACCGGCAACGGACGCAAGATTTTCACGCCGGGGGTGTCCACTGGCACCAGAATCATCGAGTGCTGCGCATGGCGCGGTGCGTCGGGATTGCTCAGGCCCATGAAGATCAGGATCTTGCAGCGCGGATCGCAGGCTCCGGAGGTCCACCATTTCTTGCCGTTGATCACCCACTCGTCACCGTCGCGCACGGCGCGGGCGGCCATGTTGGTGGCGTCGGAGGACGCCACGTCCGGTTCGGTCATGGCGAACGCCGAGCGAATCTCACCGCGCAGCAAGGGTTCGAGCCAGCGTTGTTTCTGTTCTTCGTTGGCGTAGCGCACCAGCACTTCCATGTTGCCCGTGTCCGGCGCCGAGCAGTTGAACGGCTCAGGCCCCAGGAGCGAGCGCCCCATGATTTCCGCCAGCGGAGCGTATTCGAGGTTGGTCAGGCCGGCGCCGAGCTCGGACTCAGGCAGAAACAAATTCCACAGGCCTTCAGCCTTGGCCTTGAGTTTGAGTTCTTCCATGATCGCGGTCGGCTGCCAGCGGTCACCCTCGGCGACCTGGCGCTCGAAAACCGCTTCGGCTGGATAGACATAGGTGTCCATGAACGCGGTCACGCGCTCACGCAGTTCTTGCACCTTGGGCGAATAAGCGAAATCCATGGGCAGCTACCTTCTTGCGGGAGGTTGTTTAGGTCATGCAATCGATGCTAGAACAGCCATGAAAATTTACCTAGCCTATTCTCGGCGTGTATAAACATTCATCACCGATATATGATCGACTGATCGAGCCCACCTAAAACAAGAGAGCCGCGTAATGAATCTGAGCAAGGTCGACCTCAACCTTTTCATCGTCTTCGACGCGATCTACACCGAGGCCAACCTGACCCGCGCCGGGCAGATTGTGGGGATTACCCAACCTGCGGTGTCCAACGCGCTGGCCCGCCTGCGCGAGACCTTCAACGATCCATTGTTCGTGCGCACCGCCCAGGGCATGGTGCCAACGCCCATGGCGCAAAACATCATCGGTCCGGTGCGCAATGCGCTTTCGCTGCTGCGCGTTTCGGTGCAGGAAAGCCGCATCTTCAATCCATTGCAGGCGGTCAAGACCTACCGCATCAGCATGACCGACCTCACTGAAGCGGTGATCCTGCCGCCGCTGTTCCAACGCCTGCGCCGCCTTGCGCCGACGGTGATCATCGAAAGCTTCCTGTCCAAGCGCCGCGAGACCACCAAGGAACTGGCCGCCGGGCGACTCGACTTCGCCGTGGACGCCCCGCTCAACACCGACCCGCAGGTGCGCCACGTCAAGTTGATGGAAGACCGTTACGTGTGCGCCATGCGCAAGGGGCATCCGCTGGCGGGCAAGGAAAAACTCACCCTCGATGATTACCTGGGCCTGACCCACATCCACATTTCCAGCCGTCGCAGCGGCCTGGGCTATGTCGACCTGGCCCTGGGCAAAATGGGCATCCAGCGCAAGATCGCCCTGCGCTCCCAGCACTACCTGATGGCCTCGCAAGTGCTGCAGCAGACCGACATGGTCATGACCGTGCCGGAACGCTTTGCGCGTCGCAACGATTTGCACGCCTTTTATTTGCCGGTCAACGATGTGCCGCCGGTGGAAACCCACCTCTACTGGCACGAAAGCACCGACCAGGACCCGGCGAACCGCTGGATGCGCGAGCAGATGATCGAGTTGTGCCAGCAGGTGACGGCGCAGGAGAAGAAACTGGAGAAGGTGTAAGGCGTTACACCGCGTTATCGTTCTTCGCGGGCAAGCCTCGCTCCTACAGATCACCGAGAACCTGTAGGAGCGCGGCTTGCCCGCGAAGAGGCCCGCAATGACAACAAAAAACCTGCCCCTTGACGTATACGTCAACCTGCCAGTAGCTTAGCGCCATGACCCTTTGCGAGCGCGCCCATGAGCAGCCAGACCTACAGCATTTCCGACCTCGCCCGCGAGCTCGACATCACCACCCGGGCCATTCGCTTCTATGAAGAACAAGGCCTGCTCAGCCCCGAGCGGCGTGGCCAGGAACGCATCTACTCACCCCGTGACAAGGTCAGCCTGAAGCTGATCCTGCGGGGCAAGCGCATCGGTTTTTCCCTGGCCGAGTGCCGCGAGCTGATCGAGCTCTACGATCCTTCCAGCGGTAACACCAAGCAACTGCACAGCATGCTGGCGAAAATCAGTGAGCGCCGGGAGCAGCTGGAACAGCAGATGCTGGATATCGAACAGATGAAACTGGAGCTTGATACGGCTGAAGAGCGCTGTGTTCAGGCGCTGGAACAAACCCTCAAGAACCAAGCGATTCAGTAGATCTACACAATCCCCTGTGGGAGCGAGCCTGCTCGCGATGGCGGTAGCACATTCAACACTGAGGTCGATTGACCCGGCGCCATCGCGAGCAGGCTCACTCCCACAGGGTTCTCAGCGTATTCAGACAATCAGCACAGGTCGAATCCCATGTCCCTCCCCACCCACGTACGCATTGTCGAAGTCGGCCCCCGCGACGGCCTGCAAAACGAAGCCCAACCCATCAGCGTCGCCGACAAGGTGCAACTGGTCGATGCTCTGACGGCGGCGGGCCTTGGCTATATAGAAGTCGGCAGTTTCGTCTCGCCCAAGTGGGTGCCACAGATGGCGGGTTCCGCCGAGGTGTTCGCGCAGATCCAGCGCAAAGCCGGCGTGACCTACGGCGCCCTCGCCCCCAACCTGCGCGGCTTTGAAGATGCCCTGGCCAGCGGCGTCAAGGAAGTCGCGGTGTTCGCCGCGGCGTCGGAAGCGTTTTCCCAGCGCAATATCAACTGCTCGATCAGCGAAAGCCTGGAGCGCTTCGTGCCCATCATGGAAGCTGCCAAACAGCATGGCGTCAGCGTGCGCGGCTACGTGTCCTGTGTGCTGGGCTGCCCCTATGAAGGTGACGTCGCGCCCGAGCAAGTCGCCCGGGTCGCACGGGAGCTTTATGCCATGGGCTGCTACGAGGTGTCGCTGGGCGACACCATCGGCACCGGCACCGCAGGCGCCACGCGCAAGATGTTCGAGGTGGTGTCGGCCGATGTGCCTCGGGAAAAACTGGCCGGGCACTTCCACGACACCTACGGCCAGGCCATGGCCAACATCTACGCCAGCCTGCTGGAAGGCATCTCGGTGTTCGACAGCTCTATCGCCGGTCTCGGTGGCTGCCCTTACGCCAAGGGCGCCAGTGGCAACGTCGCCACCGAGGACGTGGTCTACCTGCTCAACGGCCTCGGGATCGAAACCGGAATCGACCTGGATGCGCTGATCCTGGCCGGCCAGCAAATTTGTAGCGTGCTGGGACGCCCCACTGGCTCCCGTGTGGCGAAGGCCCGCAGCGCACACTGAGTGTGCGGGTGTGTCGGGGTGTTACCGCAGCCGCGAAAATGTGGGCGGAAGCGAGTAACACGGAAACAAAATGTAGGGTTTTCCCTGAGGCAGAAAACCCTACAAAAAGCCAAGTGCTTGTTTTTAAAGGTTTTTTAAAAGTTGGCACGGCTTCTGCTATATCTATCGCATAACAAGAATAAAAAAATTGCGGCAAACCCAATAAAAACAAGACGTAACGACTCTGACATAACAAAAACAACACGGCAGAGACGCAGCTAACAGATTTTTTTGGAGAGGATGTGCTTTTCAGGGTGCTTTTCGGAGTTACCCGCAACCGGACAGAGAACAATAAAACTACCTTCAGGTAGCTCCCGAACTGGTTGGATCGCTCAGCGAAAAAGTAGATCAGCGCTCAAAAAAATACGTTTGCTCTTGATCCCGGATGGGGATCGACAAAAACAGCGGTAAAGGGCCACGGTCACCAAAAACAACAACAGACCGCCCCTCAATAATAAAAAAAGAGCACGCGCAACGAAAATTAAAGGGGAGCTTCGGCTCCCCTTTGTGCTGTCTGGCATTTGTGTTTCCACCACATCATTCTGTGGGAGCGGGCTTGCCCGCGATGGCGGTGGGTCAGCCGACAAATATATCGGTTGTGCTGCCGTCATCGCGGGCAAGCCCGCTCCCACAGGGTTAATCACTAACCCTGCTTGTTACGCAGCTCCTCGATGCTGATCTCGCGCATCCTGAATTTCTGGATCTTGCCGGTCACGGTCATTGGAAACTCTTCCACGAACTTGAAGTAACGCGGCGTCTTGAAGTGCGCGATGCGCTCCTTGCACCAGGCTTGCAGCTCCTGCTCAGTGGCACTATGGCCGGGGTGGAACTTGATCCAGGCAACGATCTCCTCACCATAACGCGAGCAAGGAATGCCGATCACCTGCACATCGGCCACCGCCGGGTGGGTGAAGAAGAATTCTTCCAGTTCGCGCGGATAAATGTTCTCGCCACCGCGAATGATCATGTCCTTGTTGCGTCCGGCAATGCACACGTAACCCTCGTCATTCATGCTGGCCAGGTCGCCGGTGTGCATCCAGCCGGCCTGGTCGATGGCCTCCGCCGTGCCTTGCGGGTTGTTCCAGTAACCAAGCATCACACTGTAACCGCGAGTGCAGAGCTCACCAATGGTGCCACGGGGCACCGGGTTGCCCGCTTCGTCGATGATCTTGCTTTCCAGCTGTGGCTGGGTACGGCCAACGGTGGTCACGCGCAACTCCAGGTCGTCCGAGGGACCGGTCTGCAACGACACCGGGCTGGTTTCCGTCATGCCGTAGGCGATCTGCACTTCGCTCATGTGCATTTCATTGATGACGCGACGCATCACCTCGATCGGGCAAGTCGCCCCGGCCATGATGCCGGTGCGCAGGCTCGACAGGTCGAACTCGGCGCGTTGCGGCTGATCGAGCATGGCGATGAACATAGTGGGCACACCGTAGAGCGCGGTGGCTTTTTCTTCGGCGACGGTGCTGAGGGTCAGCAGCGGATCAAACGCGTCATTGGGGTAGATCATGGTGCTGCCGTGGGTGATGCAACCAAGGTTGCCCATGACCATGCCGAAGCAGTGGTACAACGGCACCGGGATCACCAGGCGGTCGACGGCGCCCAGGCCCAGGCTTTCGCCGACCATATAGCCATTATTGAGAATGTTGTAGTGGCTCAGGGTCGCGCCCTTGGGGAAGCCGGTCGTGCCAGAGGTGTACTGGATGTTCACCGCCTGATCGAAGTGCAGGCTGTCCTGCCGCTCCTGCAGTTGCTCGACCGATACGCTGCCCGCCAGCTCGGTCAGTTGCGACCAGGGCAGGAAACCCTTCGGCGGCTGCGCATCAAGGCTGATCACCCCGCGCAGTTCCGGCAGGCGCTCGCTGTGCAATTCGCCGACGGATTGCTCCGCCAATTCCGGCACCAGGCCCTGCAGCATGGCGTGATAGTCGGAGGTCTTGAATGCCCCGGCGCTAACCAGCCACTGACAGCCCGACTGCTTCAACACGTATTCGAGTTCGGAACTGCGATAGGCCGGGTTGATGTTGACCAGAATCACGCCGATCTTCGCGGTCGCGACCTGCGTAATGCACCATTGGGCGCAGTTAGGCGCCCAGATGCCGAGGCGGTCGCCGGCCTGCAGGCCCAGCGCCAATAGTGCCCGGGCATGCAGGTCTACTTCATCCGCCAGTTGCCGCCAGGTGTAGCGCAGCTGTTGATGGCGCACCACCAGCGCCTCCCCGGCCGGGTACTGCGCGACCGTATTGTCGAACGCCTGGCCAATGGTCATTGCCAACAAGGCTTTGTCCTGGGATCCACGGGTGTAACTGCGTTGCGGGCTTGCACTGGGTTGATCCATGACGACCCCTATTGTCTTTATTGATGGGCTACCGACGCTTTCGCGTTCTATCTTGAACTGCCTCTACTCTCGCTCAAGTTGACGTTAACGTAAAGGGCGATTGACAGCCTTTCGTCACAGGTTTACGTTAACGTAAAGGTGAGAGCCGAACCACTGCCCTCCCCGCCCAACAAAAAAGCCAAAAGGTGACCCATGAGCTACCCATCCCTGAACTTTGCCCTCGGTGAAACCATCGACATGCTGCGCGATCAGGTCCAGTCCTTCGTCGCCAAGGAGATCGCCCCGCGCGCCGCCCAGATCGACATCGACAACCTGTTCCCCGCTGACCTGTGGCGCAAATTCGGCGACATGGGCCTGCTGGGCATTACCGTGCCGGAAGAGTACGGCGGTGCCGGCCTGGGTTACCTGGCGCACGTGGTCGCGATGGAAGAAATCAGCCGTGGCTCGGCCTCTGTGGCCCTGTCCTATGGCGCGCACTCCAACCTCTGCGTCAACCAGATCAACCGCAATGGCAACCACGAACAGAAATCCAAATACCTGCCGAAGCTGATCAGCGGCGAACACATCGGCGCCCTGGCCATGAGTGAGCCGAACGCCGGTTCCGACGTGGTCTCGATGAAGTTGCGTGCCGACAAACGCGGCGATCACTACGTGCTCAACGGCAGCAAGACCTGGATCACCAACGGTCCGGACGCCAACACCTATGTGATCTACGCCAAGACCGATCTGGAAAAAGGCCCGCACGGCATCACCGCCTTCATCGTCGAGCGCGACTGGAAAGGCTTCAGCCGCAGCAACAAGTTCGACAAGCTCGGCATGCGCGGCTCGAACACCTGCGAGCTGTTCTTCGATGACGTGGAAGTGCCAGAAGAGAACATCCTCGGCGTACTCAACGGCGGCGTGAAGGTATTGATGAGCGGCCTCGACTATGAGCGCGTCGTACTCTCCGGCGGCCCGACCGGGATCATGCAGGCCTGCATGGACCTGATCGTGCCGTACATCCACGACCGCAAGCAGTTCGGCCAGAGCATCGGCGAGTTCCAGCTGATCCAGGGCAAGGTCGCCGACATGTACACCCAGCTCAATGCCAGCCGCGCCTACCTGTACGCCGTGGCCCAGGCCTGTGAGCGCGGCGAAACCACCCGCAAGGACGCCGCCGGCGTGATCCTCTACAGCGCCGAGCGCGCCACGCAAATGGCCCTCGACGCGATCCAGATTCTCGGTGGCAACGGCTACATCAACGAATTCCCGGCAGGTCGCCTGCTGCGTGACGCCAAGCTGTACGAAATCGGCGCGGGCACCAGTGAGATCCGTCGCATGCTGATCGGCCGCGAACTGTTCAACGAAACCCGCTAAACGGAGCTGTCCATGGCTATCCTGCATACCCAGCTCAACCCCCGTTCGGCGGAGTTCGCGACCAACAGCGCGGCGATGCTCAAACAGGTCGACGCCCTGCACACCCTGCTGGCCCAAGTGGCACAAGGTGGCGGCCCGAAAGCGCAAGAACGCCACACCTCCCGGGGCAAACTGCTGCCCCGCGAGCGCATCAACCGCCTGCTCGACCCGGGTTCGCCGTTTCTGGAGATCAGCCAACTGGCGGCCTACGAGGTGTACGGCGAAGACGTTCCCGCCGCTGGCGTGATTGCCGGGATCGGTCGCGTGGAAGGCGTCGAATGCATGATCGTCGCCAACGATGCCACGGTGAAAGGTGGTTCCTACTACCCGCTGACGGTGAAAAAGCACCTGCGCGCGCAGACCATCGCCCAACAGAATCGCCTGCCCTGCATCTACCTGGTGGATTCCGGCGGCGCCAACCTGCCGCGCCAGGATGAAGTGTTTCCGGACCGTGAGCACTTCGGGCGGATCTTCTTCAACCAGGCCAACATGAGCGCCCAGGGCATCCCGCAGATCGCCGTGGTCATGGGCTCTTGCACCGCGGGCGGCGCCTATGTGCCGGCCATGGCCGACGAGGCCATCATGGTGCGCGAGCAAGCGACCATCTTCCTCGCCGGCCCGCCACTGGTGAAAGCCGCGACCGGCGAAGTGGTCAGCGCCGAAGACCTGGGCGGGGCCGATGTGCACTGCAAGATTTCCGGTGTGGCCGATCATTACGCCGAGAGCGATGAACACGCGTTGGCCATTGCCCGCCGCAGCGTCGCCAATCTCAACTGGCACAAGCAGGGTGAAGTGCAGCAACGCACGCCGATCGCCCCACTGTATGCCAGCGACGAGCTGTACGGCATCGTACCGGCCGATGCCAAGCAACCGTTCGACGTGCGCGAAGTCATCGCGCGGCTGGTGGACGGTTCGGTGTTCGACGAGTTCAAGGCCTTGTTCGGGACCACGCTGGTGTGCGGTTTTGCCTACCTGCACGGTTACCCGATCGCGATCCTGGCCAACAACGGCATCCTGTTCGCCGAAGCGGCACAGAAAGGCGCGCACTTCATCGAGCTGGCCTGTCAGCGCGGCATCCCGCTGCTGTTCCTGCAGAACATCACCGGTTTCATGGTCGGCCAGAAATACGAAGCCGGCGGCATCGCCAAGCACGGCGCGAAACTGGTGACCGCCGTGGCCTGCGCCAAGGTGCCGAAGTTCACCGTGATCATCGGCGGCAGCTTCGGTGCCGGCAACTACGGCATGTGTGGTCGGGCCTACGATCCGCGCTTCCTGTGGATGTGGCCGAACGCGCGCATCGGCGTGATGGGTGCCGAACAGGCGGCCGGCGTGCTGGTGCAGGTCAAGCGCGAGCAGGCCGAGCGCGGTGGTCATGGTTTCAGCGCCGAGCAGGAAGCCGAGATCAAGCAACCGATCCTCGATCAGTATGAAGAACAGGGCCACCCTTACTATTCCAGCGCTCGCTTGTGGGACGACGGCGTCATCGACCCGGCCCAGACCCGCGACGTCCTGGCACTGGCCTTGTCCGCGTCGTTGAACGCGCCAATCGAACCGAGCCGCTTCGGCGTGTTCCGGATGTGATCTCGAACCTGTAGGAGCGAGCGGGCGGCGTTCCGACTTGCCCGCGAACAGGCATAACGCGGTGCAATAAATACACCGCGGCGCTACCTTCGCGGGCAAGCCTCGCTCCTACAGGGAACGAGTTGAGTTGTGGAGACGGATGAATATGAGCGACTTCAACACCCTCGAACTGCTGACCGACCCCCGTGGCTTTGCCACGCTGTGGCTCAGCCGTGAAGAAAAGAACAACGCGTTCAATGCCCAGATGATCCGCGAACTGATCCTCGCCCTGGACAAGGTCGCGAGCGATGCCAACCTGCGTTTCCTGCTGGTGCGTGGCCGCGGCAAGCACTTCAGTGCGGGCGCCGACCTGGCCTGGATGCAGCAATCGGCCGAACTCGATTACGCCACCAACCTCGACGACGCCCGCGAGCTGGCGGAGTTGATGTACAACCTCGCCAAGCTGAAAATTCCGACCCTGGCCGTGGTGCAAGGCGCGGCGTTTGGCGGTGCCCTGGGCCTGATCAGTTGCTGTGACATGGCCATCGGCGCCGATGACGCGCAGTTCTGCCTGTCGGAAGTGCGTATCGGCCTGGCGCCGGCCGTAATCAGCCCGTTCGTGGTGCAAGCCATGGGCGAGCGCGCCGCGCGCCGTTACGCCTTGACCGCCGAGCGTTTCGGCGGGCAACGGGCCCGGGAACTCGGCCTGTTGTCGGAGAGTTACCCGACGGCCGAGCTGGAACAGAAAATCGAGCAATGGATCGACAACCTGCTGCTCAACAGCCCGGCCGCCATGCGCGCCAGCAAGGACTTGCTGCGTGAAGTCGGCGACGGCACGCTGACCCCGTCCCTGCGTCGCTACACCGAGAACGCCATCGCCCGCATCCGCGTCAGTCCCGAAGGCCAGGAAGGCCTGCGCGCCTTTCTGCAAAAACGTCCGCCGAGCTGGCAAGCCGCAACCACCACCAAGGAGCCGCGTTGATGAGCGCACCTGTCCTCACTACCCTGCTGGTGGCCAACCGCGGCGAAATCGCCTGCCGGGTGATGCGCACCGCCAAGGCCCTGGGCCTGACCACCGTGGCCGTGCACAGCGCCACCGACCGTGATGCCCGGCACAGCCGTGAAGCCGATATCCGTGTCGACCTCGGCGGCAGCAAGGCCGCCGACAGTTACCTGCAAATCGACAAGCTGATCGCTGCCGCCAAGGCCAGCGGTGCCCAGGCGATCCATCCCGGCTACGGCTTCCTGTCCGAGAACGCCGGGTTCGCCCGCGCCATCGAAGCCGCCGGCCTGATCTTCCTCGGTCCACCCGCCTCGGCCATCGACGCCATGGGCAGCAAGTCCGCGGCCAAGGCCTTGATGGAAACCGCTGGCGTGCCACTTGTACCGGGCTATCACGGTGAAGCCCAGGACCTCGAGACCTTCCGCGATGCCTGCGAACGCATCGGCTACCCGGTGCTGCTCAAGGCCACGGCCGGTGGCGGCGGCAAGGGCATGAAAGTGGTCGAGGACGTCAGCCAGTTGGCCGAAGCCCTGGCCTCGGCGCAACGTGAGGCGCAATCGTCGTTCGGCGATTCGCGGATGCTGGTGGAGAAGTACCTGCTCAAACCCCGCCACGTAGAGATCCAGGTGTTCGCCGATCAACACGGCAACTGCCTGTACCTCAATGAACGCGACTGCTCGATTCAGCGTCGGCACCAGAAAGTCGTCGAAGAAGCGCCGGCGCCCGGCCTGAGCCCTGAACTGCGTCGCGCCATGGGCGAAGCGGCCGTGCGTTCGGCGCAGGCCATCGGTTACGTCGGTGCCGGCACCGTGGAATTCCTGCTGGATGCCCGCGGCGAGTTCTTCTTCATGGAGATGAACACGCGCCTGCAGGTTGAACACCCGGTGACCGAAGCCATCACCGGCCTCGACCTGGTGGCCTGGCAGATCCGCGTGGCCCGCGGCGAAGCCTTGCCGATGACCCAGGATCAGGTGCCGTTGAACGGCCATGCGATTGAAGTGCGGCTCTATGCCGAGGACCCGAGTAACGACTTCCTGCCGGCGACCGGTCGCCTGGAGCTGTATCGCGAATCCGCGCCGGGTGCGGGTCGCCGCGTGGACAGCGGCGTCGAGGAAGGCGATGAGATTTCGCCCTTCTACGACCCGATGCTCGGCAAGCTGATTGCCTGGGGCGAGGACCGCGAACAGGCGCGCTTGCGCCTGCTGGCCATGCTCGATGAATTCGCCATCGGCGGGCTCAAGACCAACATCAATTTCCTGCGGCGCATCATCGGCCATCCGGCGTTTGCCCAGGCCGAGCTCGATACCGGGTTCATTCCCCGTTACCAGGAACAGCTGCTGCCACAGCCTGCGGCGCTCAGCGACGAGTTCTGGCAAGCCGCCGCCCAGGCCTTCGCCCAGAGCCTGCACAGCCCGTCGCGCAGCGATGACCCGAGCTCGCCATGGGCCATCGGCAACGGCCTGCGCGCCGGCCTGCCCGCGCAAATCACCCTGCACCTAAGTTGCGAGGGCCAGGACCGCGCGTTGACGCTGGGCAACCCCCAGTCCCACAGCGCTCGGCTCACAGGCGAGTACTTGCTGACCGAGCACGAGGGAGTGCGTCGCCAGCACCGGGCGATCCGTCGTGGCGATTTTGTCTACCTGCAATGGGAAGGCGAACTGCGCCGCATCGAGACCTACGACCCGATCACCGCCGTTGAAGCCAGCCACGCCCATCACGGCGGGCTCACCGCCCCCATGAACGGCAGCATCGTGCGGGTGCTGGTGGAGGCCGGGCAAACGGTCGAGGCCGGGGCGCAACTGGTGGTGCTGGAGGCCATGAAGATGGAGCACAGCATCCGCGCGCCCCACGCCGGCGTGATCAAGGCGCTGTATTGCCAGGAAGGCGAGATGGTCGGCGAAGGCAGTGCACTGGTCGAACTGGAAGAAGCCTGACAGGCAGGCCAGTCCCGCGCATGGCGCGGGCCGGCCTGGCTAGAACTTGACGGTCGCCTGGACCACCACGCCGATGATTCGGCACTCGTCGGTGAACAGGCTTTTCGGATAGGTCGGATTGAGCGGGACCAGGTAACGCTGCCCGCCCTCTTCGCTCAACTTGCGAAAAATCGCCTCGCTGCTGTCGGGCCATTGCGCGATCACCAGCTTGCCCGGCACCGCGTCCACATCCGGGTCCACCAGGATCAACATGCCCTCGGCAACGCTGGGGCCGCTGGGTGCGGTCATGGCATCGCCAACCACCGTCAGCCAGAACGCCGCGCCCCGGGCGTGGTAGTCGGACAGTTCGAACCGGTACGGCGCCCGCTCTCCATCGCGCACCTGCGCGGTGTCCCGCCAATCACTGACCGGATAGCGAAAGTACGGGTTGTACTTTTGCGTCAGGCAAACCTCGTCATCCTGTTCCTCCCCAGGCTCGCGAATCACCAGCGCCACTTCGAGAAAATCCAGGCCCAGGGCCTGCAGCACACGATTCATGTCGTCGATGCCGGGCTGACGACGTTTGGTCAGCCAATGCCCGATGCCACCCTGGGACATTCCGAGGCGGTCGGCGAGTATTTCCTGAGTGATCTTGAGTTCACTCATCTTGGCCTTGACCAAGGCTATCCATTTATCCATGTGCGGCACGATACGTGGCGAGCCTCGCCCGACAAAACACAAAATGTAGTATTAATACAATTGTCATAAATACATAACGTATTAGGATGGATTCACGGATCTGAATTTATCACGGAGCACGCCTTGACCATGAATCCACCCAGCAACGACTTGCCCGACATACAAATCGATACGTCCCTCAACTCACCCCAGGGTTCTGCCGCCGCACAGCGAGCGCTGGATTACTACTTGAAACCAGCTGTTGCAGAGGAAGCGGTACAAGCGCAACTCTTTGACGTAAACCGTAACATCGGCATCGAGGAAGCCCTGGTGCATGCTTCAGGGCTACTGCGTTGTGCAGCCGCCACCGCCTACGAGTCAGCCAACCACCTGCATGGTGCGCATCGGGACCTGGCGCTCTCGACCGTGCATATGATCGACATGGCAAAGGCCATGGTGAACCGCTCCCTGGAGGGCGGCAAGAATGGCTAGGTGGAGGGTGCTGAACAGAAGGACGGGAAAGAATTTTCCCGACGCGCAGGCAAAATTGTTTGACTTGCAAACGAGAATGATTATTATTGCATCAGCTGGTCGCGAGATCAGTCGATGGACCAGGTGACCTTAGGTCGGTCTCCTGGACTATCTCCTCATCAGGCTAATCACGGTTTTTGACCCGGCTTTTTGCCGGGTCTTTTTTTGCCAGTTTTCTGGCTTATGGCTTCAGGCTAATGAAGTCTTGATGTGCCGCAAATTCGATGGCGCGGATCATATCAAAACAATGTTAGTTGGCAAGAGAAGCCTTAAGCCATTGGGGCAAACTAATGGCAAATAGCACTTGAGAATCAATCGCATAATCTCTAAGCTGCGACGGCGTCAAGGAGGACGCCCCCCGCCCCGCCCCCCAGTTAACACCACGCCGAATACCGAAACCGAGAGGGTTCGTCGAACAGCATCGCCTGGAGTTTCATGGCAACCGGTGAAACGTTTTATCTGCGCTGCCAGCCCTCTACGCTTGCGTGTAAAGTAGCCGCCATAAAAATCTCAATCAGGAACCCTGACCGTGGCTAAAACTCTCGACATCAGTGCCAACTTCGACAGCGGCAACATCCAGGTCATCGATGTCAGCGACCCGCTCAAACCCCTGCTGGCCATCCGCCCCGACACCAAAAGCAACCATTTTCAATGGTTCCACTTCAAGGCCAGCGGCCTGCATGTCGGCCAGGACCACTGGTTTCGTCTGAACAATGCCAGCCAGTCCTCGTACAACAAGGCCTGGACCGGTTACCAGGCGGTGGCGTCCTACGACCACGTCAACTGGTTCCGTGTGCCAACCATTTTCGAGGGCGACTGCCTGCGTTTCAGCCTCGAAGCTGAACAGACCCACGCCTGGTTTGCCTACTTCGAACCCTACAGCCGTGGCCGCCATGACTGGCTGATCGAGCAGGCACTGACCAAGGCCGGCACCGAACTGCTGGCCACCGGCAAGAGCGTCGAAGGTCGTGACATCCAGCTGCTGCGCAAAGGTACCGGCGCCGAAGGCCAGCGCAAGGTGTGGATCATCGCCCAGCAACATCCCGGCGAACACATGGCTGAGTGGTTCATGGAAGGTGTGATCGAGCGCCTGGAAAAACACGACGACCCGGTGTTGAACAAATTGCTGGCCAGCGCCGACCTGTACCTGGTGCCGAACATGAACCCGGACGGTGCCTTCCACGGTCACCTGCGCACCAACGCCATGGGCCAGGACCTGAACCGCGCCTGGCAGAGCGCCAGCCAGGAGCTCAGCCCGGAAGTCTTTTTCGTCCAGCAGCAAATGGAACAGTACGGCGTCGACCTGTTCCTCGACATCCATGGTGACGAGGAAATCCCCCACGTGTTCACCGCCGGTTGCGAAGGCAATCCAGGTTACACGCCACGGATCGCCGAGCTCGAAGAACACTTCCGCAGCCATCTGAAACACACCACCAAAGACTTCCAGACCAAGCACGGCTACACCCGCGACGAACCGGGCCAGGCGAACATGACCCTGGCGTGCAACAGCGTCGGCCAGAAGTACGACTGCCTGTCGTTGACCCTGGAAATGCCCTTCAAGGATCACGACGACCATCCGAACCCGTTGACCGGGTGGTCGGGGAAACGGTCGAAGCAGTTGGGCAAGGATGTGTTGACCACGGTTGCCGATATGGTCGATACCTTGCGCTGATTGCGCTGCACTGCTTGGTTCGCCTGTAGGAGCCAGGCTTGCCGGCGAAGAACGATGACGCGGTGCTACAGACAGACCGCAGCGTCTGGTTCGCCGGCAAGCCTGGCTCCTACAAGCGAAGAACGATAACGCGGTGCGACAGGTGCAGCGCAGCGCCTGGTTCGCCGCACCGCTTGCTTCTAAGGGTGGTCTTTGCCTCGCAACATGCTGTCCAGCACCTCATCGCGCCGCACCCAACCATGAAACAACGCCGCGGCCAGATGCAGCAGCACCGTCAGAAATAGCAGATACGCCAGATACCCATGCGCCTTGCGCAGGAACGCGAACACTTGCGCATTCGCCGGCACAATCGACGGCAACTGCAATGAGCTGCTGAGCATCACCGGTTCGCCCGACGCTGAAATCATTGCCCAGCCCAATAACGGCAAAACCAGCATCAAGGCGTACAGCAGCACATGGGACGCCTTGGCCGCCAGCGCTTGCCAACCCGGCAGGTCGGCGGGCAGCGGTGGCTGCTGCGTGGAGAAACGCACGAGCAGTCGCACGATCACCAGCAACAGAATCGCCACGCCTAACGGCTTGTGCAGGTGAATCAGCCATTCATGACGCTCGGACACCGAGGCGACCATGCCTGCGCCGATAAACAGCATGGCGATGATCATCAGCGCCATCAGCCAGTGCAGCAGACGCGCCAATGGAGCGAAGTGGTTCGGTTGAGTGCTCATTGCTGGACCTCCTGTTTGGCGGCGGGCAACTGGCTGACTTCGCTGGTGCGACGCAGGTAGGAATTGGCGTAACCGGCTGAACGAGCGCTGAGCAGCGGGTCGTCGGAACCTTCGATGCCGGCAGGGAGTACCAGCGGGTCATAGTTGATGTCGCGGCACTCACCGCTGAGTTGCGGCTGGGTGCTTTCAAGAACCAGGGTGCCTGCGTTCAACACCTTGCGCCCGTCGGGCCAGGCCTTGCTGGCGTCGTTGACCGGATCACCGGGGTTGGCCAGGGTGATGTTCAATTGAAAGCGCAGCGGGCCCGCGGCGATGCGCTGAACCAGGTCTTTCTCGAGGAAATCACTGCCCTGCGGTGCCGTGGCGCCAGGTGCGTCCTGAACCAGCGGCGCCATGCTCCAGCGCACCGCTTGGCGCTGTCCGGAGGCGTTGACCAGATAGAATGCATTGACGCTGTTGTAGGTTTCCGTCACGTAGCTGGCCGAAGGCTTGGCAGTCTTGATCCAGGCCAAAAACGGCGCGGCTTCCGGGTGCGAACCGAAGAACGCCGGCACCGCCGCGGGGTCCGGTTTACCGGTAGCGGGCACCGGTGACTGGGCTTGCTGCAATTGATAGAACGCATCTGGCGTGCCCACCGGGAACACCGGCATGCTGTTCATCCCGGTGCGCCATTGCTGGCCGTTGGCCTGGGTGAAGCGCAACGCCAAGCTGCGGATCGGCACCGCGCTGTCTGGCGCGTAGGGATTACCCGCCGGCAACGCGAAACGACCCACCACCGGCGTACGCGCCTCGTTGAACACCTGTGCGGTGGAATAACTGCGAGCCTCGCCACTGCTTTCGAAATGGCCGATCACGCACACACCTTTGGCGTGGTTGCGGCGAAATCCAGGATGCACGCCGTTGTTGGTTTCCAGCACATTGACCAGCTTTTTCGGGGTTAGGCGCTGTGGGTCAAAGGTGCCGTTGACGTAGGCAAACGCCCCGGCCAATGCGGCCACGACCACGGCAATGCCGGCCAGACGCAACGTCAGGCTCGCGGCACTCAAGGGTGGCGGTGATGATCGATCTACCATGAAAGACTCCAGGGCCATCGGCCACAAGTGAGAAGAATCAGGCAGACGAACCTCGCGGCGATTTATTCCATCGCCCGGTATTTATTTTTCCGGGTGTGGAATAACCTCCCACGCCAAGCGTCTTCCTGGTTCAAAGCGTAGTGAGTAACCAGAAATTCATGAACGATATCGACGAACAACTGCGAGAAATCATTCCCAGGTTGCGCCGCTTCGCCGTATCGCTGACGCGCAATCCGAGCAGCGCCGACGACCTGGTGCAGTCGTGCCTGGAGCGTGCGCTGTCGAGTTGGGGCGACAAACGTGTCGAAGGCGACCTGCGCGCCTGGTTGTTCTCGATACTTTATCGACAGTTTCTCGATGCTCACCGCCGTACCCGACGCTACGCGCGAATGCTCGAATTCTTCACCGGACGCGACGATGCGCAGCCTTCGGTGGAGCGAACCGTGATCGCGCAATCGACCCTCAATGCCTTCGATCAGCTGCCCACTGAACAGCGCGCGCTGCTGCTGTGGGTGTCGGTTGAGGGCCTGAGTTACAAAGAGGTCGCCGAGATTCTCGACGTGCCCACCGGTACCGTGATGTCCCGCCTGTCCCGGGCCCGCCAGGCCCTGCGCCAACTCAGCGATGGCGAAATCAACCGCCCTGCCCTGCGGAGACTCAAATGATCAGCATGCCCCCCAGCGAGCGCGACCTGCACGCCTACGTCGACCATCAGCTCGGCGAGGAAGACCGGCGTCTGGTGGAGACTTTCCTGGCCAGTAACCCGGAAATTTCCGCACAAGTCCGTGCCTGGCAGCAGGACGCCCAACAACTGCGTGCTGCCCTGAGTGGTGCCTTGCGGCAACCGGACAATCCGGACCTCGATCCTGTGCAGATCCGCCGACGCTTAAGGAGCCAGTCCCGACGCCACCTGGCCAGCGCCGCGGTATTGCTGATCGCCGTCAGCATCGGTGGGGTCAGCGGCTGGCAGGCCCGGGAAATGACCCTCCTCAGCGCAGCGCAACCGATGGCCGATGCCATGCAGGCTTATCGTCTGATTGCCGAGCAGGGACTATTGCCGGCCGACTACAAGGCGGGCGACGACGGTGACATGCAGGGCTGGCTCGACCGTTATTTCACCCAGGCCAATCGCCTGCCTGATTTGTCGGGCGCAGGCTTCAAACCGGCCAGCGGGCGCTTGCTCAGCACTGAGCAAGGGCCGGCGGCGATGGTGGTCTACGAGGACCTACGCGGGCAGAAAATCAGTTTTTACGTGCGCCCGCCGGGACCGAAAAACTATCTGCTGCCCAGGGGCAGTCGCAGTGATGGAGGCTTGCAGGCTGAGTATTGGTCGGGGGGCGGGTACAACTACGCGATGGTCAGCCCGACGGATACGCCGGCGGCACAGATGCTCAGGCAAACCACCAAATTCTGATCACACCACCACCCCCTGTAGGAGTGAGCCTGCTCGCGATAGCGGTCTGTCAGGCAATATTTCAGTGACAGTAAGACCGTCATCGCGAGCAGGCTCACTCCTACAGGAGATTGGTGTGTTCTAGTAAATCTCAACCCTGCCCAAACACCTGCGAAGGCCGCCGCAACAACGGATCAAACGGATTGATCCGCGGCCCGATCAGCGCTGCTTCGCGCTTGAGCATCTCCACCACCGTCGGCAAGCGGTCCGGGCCAAGCCGATCACTCACGGTCGCCACGCTCAACGCCGCCACCGCGCGCCCTTCACGATCCAGTATCGGCACCGCCACCCCGGCCATGCCCTGTAAAACACCGGTGTTGCGCCCGGCGTAACCGAGCTTGCGCACGTTCTCGACTTCCGAACGCAGGAACACCTCGTCATACAGATGGAAATCCTTGAGCCGTGGCAAGTTGTAATGGATCACCGTATCGCGCTCCTCTTCTGGCAAGAACGCCAGGATCGCCAGGCTGCCCTGGCCCACCCCCAATGCCACGCGCCCGCCGATATCACCGGTGAAGGTGCGGATCGGAAACGGCCCTTCGCTGCGGTCCAGGCAGATCGCATCAAAGCCACTGCGCGCCAGCAGGAACAACGAGTCGCCCAACGATGCCGACAGCCGCAACAGCGCCGGACGCACCAGTTCACGCAGGTTGCCGCTGTTACCTGCGCGGGCGGCCAGGGCGAAAAAGTCCAGGCTCAGGCGATAGCGTTTACTGCGCGCATCCTGCTCGACCATGCCCTCGTCCATCAGGCTGCGCAGCAACCGGTGAGTGGTCGGTTGCGACAGGCCTATGTGCTGGGCCAATTGTGTCACCCGCTCACCGCCCTCGACGGTATCGCCCAACGCACGCAGCACCGCAAACAGTCTTGAGACGGCGCCGACACCGACCTCGTTTTTGTTTTCATTCCGCTCAATGGAATCTGACATGTGAATTCTCGACAATTAATTTACTGATCGAATAAAACTGAAAATAGTCATCGTCTCAGTGAAATCGACCATTGAGCCCATCCTAGTCTTCGTCCTAATCTGCGTCCACAGGGGCGATTCGAACAACAGCGGCAGCCGACTCAAGTCGAGCGCCAACGCACCCCGCAACAACCTTTCGTATCTGCCCATACAAAAAAGCGCGCCTTCTGGCGACGCATAACAATCCCCGGTGGAGGCGCAGTCATGGCTTTTGTGCAACTTGAAAAACTCGGCAAACGCTACGGTGAGATCGACGCCGTGGTCGCCACCGACCTGTCGGTGGAGAAAGGCGAATTCGTTTCCCTGCTCGGCCCTTCCGGGTGCGGCAAGACCACTACCCTGCAAATGATCGCCGGTTTCGTCGAAGTCACCAGTGGGCGCATCGTGCTCGACGGGCGCGACATCACCCACGCCAAGCCCGCCAGCCGGGGCCTGGGCGTGGTGTTCCAGAGTTACGCGCTGTTCCCGCACATGACCGTCAAGGACAACGTCGCCTTCGGCCTGCGCATGCGCAAGGTGCCGGGCGCCGAGATTGCGCAACGGGTGGATCGGGTGCTCAAGCTGGTGCGCCTCAACCAACACGCCGAGCGCTATCCGCGGGAGCTGTCCGGCGGCCAACGCCAACGTGTTGCCCTGGCCCGGGCGCTGGTGATCCAGCCGCCGGTGTTGCTACTCGATGAGCCGCTGTCCAACCTCGACGCCAACCTGCGTGAAGAGATGCAATTCGAGATCCGCCGCATCCAGCGCGAAGTCGGGATCACCACGCTGATGGTCACCCACGACCAGTCTGAAGCGCTGTCGATCAGCGACCGCGTGGTGGTGATGCAGGCCGGGCGCATCACCCAGATCGATGCCCCTTACACCCTCTACGAACACCCGCGCACCGAGTTCATTTCCGGATTCGTCGGCAAGGCCAACCTGCTGCCCGGTGAACGCGACACGGCGGGTGAGGTTCAGGTGTGCACCTATGGCGCCGGCGAACTGACCCTGAGCCTGCGTCCGGAAAAAATCGATCTGTGCGAGGCAGGCCATGGGCGCTTGCAAGGCAAGGTCAGCAGCCGCTTCTTTCTCGGAAGCCAATGGTTGTATAGCGTCTCGACCAGCCTTGGTGAACTCTGCGTGGTCCGCCGTAACGACGGCGCGGCACCCTTGAACGAAGGCACAGCGGTTGGCCTGGATTGGGACGCGGCACTGTTGCGCGTGCTGAGCATCGACGAGGTGACGGCATGAGTACGCTCGCCGCCATCCGCCAGGGCCGCCAGGGGTATCTGCTGTCCGCACCCGCCCTGGCCTTGTACCTCGGTTTACTGCTCATTCCCCTGGCGCTGACGTTGGTCCTGTCGTTCAACGTCTTCGACTACAGCTCGGGGATCGACGGCGAAGCTTTCACGGTCGAGCACTACGGCAGCCTGCTGGGGGATCCCTACTTCTATGAAATCTTCCTGCGCACGTTGTGGATCAGCGCCCTGACCACCTTGCTCTGCGTACTGATCGGCGTGCCCGAGGCGTACATCCTCAGCCGCATGGGCACCCCATGGCGCTCGATTTTCCTGATCCTGATCCTCACCCCGCTGCTGATTTCAGTGGTGGTGCGCGCCTTCGGCTGGAGCCTGTTGCTCGGTGCCGACGGCCTGGTCAACCAGACCCTGCAAGCCTTCGGCGGCTCGCCGGTGAAGCTGCTCTACACGCCGTTCGCGGTGGTGATTGCGCTGGTCCACGTGATGCTGCCGTTCATGATCATTCCGGTCTGGACCTCGCTGCAAAAGCTCGACCCCGCCGCCGAACAGGCCGCGCTGTCCCTGGGCGCCAGCCAATTCACGGTGATTCGAAAAATAGTCCTGCCGCAAGTCATGCCCGGCGTGTTGTCCGGCACCCTGATCGTGTTCGGCCTTGCCGCCAGCTCCTTCGCGATTCCCGGCCTGCTCGGCGGGCGTCGCCTGAAGATGGTCGCCACGCTGATCTACGACCAGTACCTGTCGGAGCTCAACTGGCCCATGGGCGCGGCCATCGCCGTGGCCCTGCTGCTCATCAACCTGCTGATCATGCTGTCGTGGAACCGCATGATCGAAGGCCGCTACAAGAAATCATTGGGATAATTCGCCATGTCCAGGAACGGTCCTTTCGCCCTGCTGTTTCATACCCTGGTGGTGCTGTTCATGCTCGCGCCGCTGGTGGTGGTGTGCCTGGTGGCCTTCACCCCGGAGAACACCCTGAGCCTGCCCACCACCGAGTTTTCCCTGCGTTGGTTCCGCGCGGTGTTCGAGCGTGCCGATTTTGTCGATGCGTTCTACAACAGCCTGATCCTGGCGTTCAGCGCCGCGACCCTGGCGACCCTGGTTGCGGTGCCCGCGGCGTTGGCGATCACCCGCTTCGAATTTCCGGGGCGGGATTTTCTCAACGGCCTGTTCCTGTCGCCGATCATCATTCCGCACCTGGTGCTGGGTGTGGCGCTGTTGCGTCTGTTCGCCTTGCTGGGGGTCAACGGCAGCTTCGCCTGGCTGATCTTCGCCCATGTGCTGGTGATCACGCCGTACGTACTGCGCCTGGTGCTGGCCTCGGCCATCGGCCTGGACCGCAGCGCCGAGCACGCCGCGCAATCCCTCGGTGCCGGGCGCTTCACGCTGTTCCGCCAGATCACCTTGCCGATGATCCTGCCGGGGGTGGCCGGTGGCTGGCTGCTGGCGTTCATCAACAGTTTCGATGAGGTCACGCTGTCGATCTTTGTCACCTCGCCGGCCACGCAAACCCTGCCAGTGCGCATGTACGTGTACGCCACCGAATCGATCGATCCGATGATGGCGGCGGTGTCAGCGCTGGTCATTGCGCTGACCGCGGTCACCATGATTCTGCTTGACCGGGTTTATGGCCTGGATCGGGTTCTAGTGGGCAAACAATGAGGGCGCCATGGCTCTGCTGAAACGACTGGCCGAAGGCGACCGCCCGGCCCTGGACTTCACCCTCGACGGGCAACCGGCCAGCGGCCTGCTCGGCGACACCCTGTTGACAGCGGTGCTGAGCTGCGACGAGCACCTGCGCGGCAGTGACTTCAGCGCCGAACCCCGCGCCGGGTTTTGCCTGATGGGCGCGTGTCAGGATTGCTGGGTGCGCCTGGGCGATGGGCGTCGGGTGCGGGCCTGTTCGACGTTGCTTGAAGCCGGGCAGAACATCAGCCGCGAACCGGGACGATCCCTATGAACACCTATAAAACCTGTAGGAGCGAGCCTGCTCGCGATAGCTATTTTTCAGACACCGGTGATGTGGCCTGTGCCACCGTCATCGCGAGCAGGCTCACTCCTACAGGGGAATGGGTATGAAGCCTGTGGTCATCATCGGTGCCGGCCCCGCCGGTATTCGTGCCGCGCAAACCCTGGTCGCCCACGGTGTGCGTTCGGTCCTGGTGGACGAATCCGCACGGGGTGGCGGGCAGATCTATCGGCGCCAGCCGGCCAACTTCAAGCGTTCGCCGGTCAAGCTGTATGGCTTTGAGGCGCGCAAGGCCAGCGCCCTGCACCAGACCATCGACGAACTGCGCGAGCAGATCGATTACCGCCCCGACACCCTGGTGTGGAACGCCGAGGACGGCGCCCTCGACACCTTGCACGACGGGCGTGCCGCGCGGCTGGAGTTTTCCCGGGTGATCGTCGCCACCGGCGCCACCGACCGGATTCTGCCGGTGCCGGGCTGGACCCTGCCCGGCGTCTACAGCCTTGGCGCGGCGCAGATCGCGCTGAAGTTCCAGGGCTGTGCCATCGGCGAGCGCGTGGTGTTCGCCGGCAGTGGCCCGCTGCTGTACCTGGTCGCCTATCAATATGCCAAGGCTGGCGCCAACGTGGTCGCGGTGCTCGACAGCTCGCCCTTCAGCGCCCAGGCCCGTGCCCTGCCCGGCCTGCTGGCGCAACCGGGCACGTTGGCCAAAGGCATCTATTACCGAGGCTGGCTGACCGCACATGGCATCCCGGTGCATCAGGACGCGACCTTGAACCGCATCGATGGCCAGCGACGTGTGCAGTCGCTGACGTGGTCCAATGCCAAAGGCCAACACCGGTTGGACTGCGACGCCGTCGCCTTCGCCCACGGCCTGCGCAGTGAAACCCAACTCGCCGACCTGCTCGGCTGCGAATTCGCCTGGAACCCGCTCAACCGCGCCTGGCTACCCACCCGTGACCGCGCCGGCCGCAGCAGTGTCGCCGAGGTGTACCTGGCCGGTGACGGTGCCGGCATCATGGGCGCTGACGCCGCGGAAATGGCCGGTGAGCGCGCGGCCCTGGCATTGCTTGAAGACATCGGCTACCTGATCCCCTCGCAACGGCCCACACAGCTTGAGCAATCGATGGAACGCATCGGCGACTTTCGTCAGGGCCTGGAGCGTGCCTTTGCCTTTCCCGAACACTGGGCCGCGAATGTCGCCGATGACGTCATGGTCTGCCGCTGCGAAGAAGTCCGCGCCGGCGATATTCGCCAGGTGGTGCGCGAGGGCCACTGGGAAATCAATCGGGTCAAGGCCCATTGCCGGGTCGGCATGGGCCGCTGCCAGGGCCGGATGTGTGGCGCTGCGGCGGCGGAAATCATTGCCTGTGAAAGCCAGCGCGGTGTGTCCGACATCGGTCGGCTGCGGGCCCAGGCACCCATCAAGCCGCTGCCTTTTGGCCTGGAGATTGAAGCATGATCGAAGTCGATGCAGTGATCATCGGCGGCGGCATCGTCGGGGCTTCGGCGGCGCTGTTTCTCGGCAAGGCCGGGCGCCGGGTGGCGTTGCTGGAACGGGACTTTTGCGGGTCGCACTCCAGCGGTGTCAACTACGGCGGCGTGCGTCGCCAGGGTCGGCCGCTGTCGCAGTTGCCGCTGTCGCAACGTTCCCACGCCATTTGGGCGCAACTGCCACAGTTGATCGGCATCGACGGTGAGTACCAACGCAGCGGCCACCTCAAGCTCGCTCGCAGCCTCGACGATTTACGCGCCCTGCAAAACTATGAAGTCAGCAGCCAGGGCTTCGGCCTCGACTTGCAGGTACTCGACCGCAAGGCATTGCGCGCACGTTTCCCCTGGGTTGGCGATGTCGCGGTGGGCGCTTCTTATTGCCCCGATGACGGCCACGCCAACCCGAGGCTGGTATCTCCGGCGTTCGCCCGGGCCGCACGGCACCACGGCGCGCAGGTGCATGAGCAATGCGCGGTCACCGTCGTGGACCACGACGGTCAGCGCTTTCGTGTACGCACGCAAACCGGTCTGGAGCTGCACGCGCCCTGGCTGTTGAACTGCGCCGGAGCCTGGGCCGGCAGCCTGGCCGCGCAGTTCGGCGAGCCGGTGCCGATGCATTCCGGGCACCCGGCAATGCTGGTCACCGAGCCCTTGCCACTGGTGATGGATGCCAGCACCGGCGTCGAGGGCGGCGGCATCTATGCGCGTCAGGTGGCGCGCGGTAATTGCGTGCTGGGTGGCGGCCAGGGCTTTGCCCTTGACGATGCCCGCGCCCGCCCCGGTCAAGGCGCCGTACTGGAGATCCTGCGCCAGGCCGTCGAACTCTACCCGTTTCTTGAGGGCGCCCAGGCGATTCGCACCTGGAGCGGCACTGAAGGTTACCTGCCCGATCGCCAACCGGTGATCGGGCACAGCCGTACCCAGCCTGGTCTGTTGCATGCGTTCGGCTTTGCCGGCGCCGGTTTCCAGATCGGCCCGGCGGTGGGCCAGGCGCTCACCGAGATCATCTGTAGCGGCGCGTCAAAGACGCCGCTGGATGCGTTTTCCATCACCCGGTTTCACTCCATCTCAGTAGCTTGATAGAGGAAGGTCGCGCCAATGAATAACGTCAAACGCAGTGCACTGTTCTCCTGCCTGGGCGCCCTGCTCACGGTGAGCCAGGCCCACGCCGAGCCGACGCTTTACCTGGGCATGAACGGTGGCACCATGGAGCGGCTCTACGCCGACAAGGTGCTGCCGGCCTTCGAGAAGGCCAACAACGTCAAGGTCGTCATCGTGCCGGGCACCTCCGCCGATATCCTGGCCAAGGTCCAGGCCAGCAAGGGCAACCCGCAGATGCACGTGATGTTCCTCGACGACGGCATCATGTACCGTGCCATCGCCATGGGCCTGTGCGACAAGCTCGAGGACAGCCCAACCCTGGCGCAGATTCCGGCCAAGGGTCGGATCAAGGACCAGGCGGTGGCCGTCAGCCTCGGCGTGACCGGGCTGGCCTACAACACGCGCCTGTTCAAGGACAAGGGCTGGAGTGCGCCGACCTCGTGGATGGACATGGCCGATCCGCGCTTCAAGGACAAACTGGTGTTCCAGTCGATGGCCTCTTCCACCTTCGGCCTGCATGGCTTCCTGATGTTCAACCGGATTCAGGGCGGCAGCGAAACCGATGTCGACCCCGGCTTCAAGGCCTGGCCGAACACCGTCGGGCGTAACGTGCTGGAGTACATTCCGAGTTCGGCGAAGATCTCTGAAATGCTGCAGACCGACGAAGCGGCGCTGTTCCCGCTGACGCCGACCCAGGTCACCGCGCTGAAGCTCAAGGGCATGCCGGTGGAATATGCGCAGCCGAAAGAAGGCGCGGTGGTGCTCAACGTGGCCGAATGCGCCATCGCCGGCAACACCCAACCGGAACTGGCGCAGAAACTTGCCGCGTTCCTGCTGACACCGGACGCTCAGGCTACTGCACTTGAAGACGGCGACCAGATCCCTTCCAATCCGAACACCCCGACCACCGACCGCACCCGTGGCCAGGTAGACGCGATGAAGCAGTACCTGGAGACGGCGATCGCGGTGGACTGGGACCAGGTCAACGAACAGCGTCCGGCATGGAATGCCCGCTGGAACCGGAGCATCGAACGGTAGGCGTCCGAATTATCAAAGCAAAACCCTGTAGGAGCGAGCCTGCTCGCGATGGACTTGAGGACGCCACGGGGGAATCAGGCACCCAGCGTCATCGTTGACGTCCATCGCGAGCAGGCTCGCTCCTACAGAGGTACGCGCCCCTGCAGGAGTTGCCGCGGGGTTCAGAAATCCCGCTTATAAAAGATATCCAACGAACTGGCCACGCCACCAGCAGCTTCAAGGTAGACCTTTTTGCTCAGCTTGTAGCGCAAGGCAATGGTGTTGGCCGGTTCGAACACACCGACGCCATAACGCAGGCTGAGCTTCTCGGAAAGGTTGCCGCTGGCGACCACGCTGGTGGCGTTGCCACTGCCCTCGGTGTCGAGCTGGAAATCATCGATCCCCAGATTCTTCGCCAGGCTGCCGGTCACTCCGGAGCTGCCCATCAGGCCCAGGCCGAGCGCGGCCTGGGCGAGCATGTTGTTGTCTTCACCGTTGGTACTCAGCGGACGCCCCAGCACCAGGTAGGACAACGCCTGTTCCTGGGCCAGGGCCGGTTCCGAGAAAATCTGCGTGGTCGGTTGCTCGGCGCTGCCACTCAAGCGGATGCCGGCGATCACATCGTCGGTCTGGCGGATCGCCTCGATGTCCAGGTACGGCTGGTCGATGGGACCTGCGAACAGCAACCGCGCCCGGCGCACCGTAAGCCGCTGACCGTAGGCGCGGTACCGGCCATCGTTGAGCCATAACTCACCACGGGTGTCCATGTTGTCACCGATGTGCACATGCCCCTGCACTTTGGCGGTCAGGCCAAACCCGGCAAAGCTCAGCTTGTCTTCGCCGACCACCACATCGATGTCCATTTTCATCGCCAGGGGTGGTTTACCCTCCTCGGTCTGCTGCCCGACGATCACCGTGTCATCGGAGACCTTGACCGTCGATGGCGGCAACTCGCGAATGGTGATGTCCCCCTTGGGCACCCGTACTTTGCCAGCGATGGCCAGTTCATCACCCTTCATCGAGATTTTCAGGTCCGGCGCCACTTCGACCTTGGCGTAAGGTTCGACGCTGACCGGCAACTGCGAGCCCTTGAGCGCCAGATCCATCACCAGCGCCTGGCCCCAGGCGATATTGCCGTTAAGGCTGCCCTGCCCGGTCTTGCCGCTTTTCCAGCCGCCGTTGAGCTGCACGGATTCACCGGCGATCAGCGCCTGCAATTGCAACGCTTGAATCTCCATCGGCAACTCGGCGCCGGAAACCTCGCCGTCGCTGAGCAACAGATTGCCATTGACCTGGGGCGCCAGCAGGCCACCGGCAATCGTGCCGCTGCCATTCAAGCGACCGGACAGTTTCTCGACCATGGGTACAAACGGCCGCGCCACTGACAGATCCAGGCCATTCAAGCGAAAGGTACCGGTCAGTGGCTTGTTCTTCGGCAACGGGTTGATCTGCGCCTGCACGTTCAATTCGCCGAGCTTGCCGCCGACGAAATTCAGCTCGCTATCGATGCGCTTGGGCGTCAGCTGGCTGGTGAGTTTGAGGGTCTGGTAGGGGAAGTCCAGCCATTGATCTTTCTCGCGCATACGCAGCGTGCCGCCGCTGGCATCGATGCTGATCACGCCGTTCGGGCCGCTGGCCGGCAGGTCCAGTTGCACGTCGGCGTTGAGCCGGCCTTGCCAGGCGAAATCCTTGGGCAACCACTGGGCGAGGCTGTCGATGGGGAATTGCTTGAGGTGATAACGCAGCTTCGGCTCGGGCATCAGGCGCTGGTCCTCGCCGCACAAACTGGCCGGGCCAGACGCCCAGCAATGGGCGCCGAAATTGATTTTGCCGTCCGCCAGCCGTTCCAATTTCGCCGGCCCCTGCAGCTTCCAGTCCTGGCCACCGGCCTGGATATCGCCGCTGGCCAGGCGCCCGCGCCAGTTGCCTTTGTCCAGCGCACCGTCGAGACCGAGCGCGAGTTTGAGCTTGGGCCCTTGCAGGTCGAGGTTCAGTTTCTGGTTCCTGATGTCGCCCTGACCGCTGGCGGTCAGCGTGCCCAGCGAGGTATCGCCCGCCTGGATGCCGCTGCCCTTGAGGTCGATTTTCGCCCGTTGCGCGCTGTCGAGTGTCGCGTCCAGGTTCAGGCTTTGCAGGCGATTATCCTGGAAAGCCAATTGCGTGCCTTGCAGCCCGAGCTTGCCTTGCGGTGCCTTGAGCGTGCCGGCGACATCGACCCGGCCATTGACCTGGCCGCGCAATTGCGGCCAGAGCTGGGCCAGGCGCAGCAGCTTGATGTCGATCTGCCCGGTGAGTTTCTGTTGCAGGCTGCCCTTGCCGTTGATGCTGTTGTCGCCGAGGCGAATCTGCAGGGCGTTCAGATTCCATTGCTCGCCACTGCCATCGGCCTTGGCTTGCAGGACGGCCGGCTGGCCGCGCAACTTGCCCTTCAGATCCAGGTCGGCGCTCAGGCTGAGTTTCTCGTTCTTCATCTCGCCTTTGCTGCGCAACGGTCCGGCCAGGGTGCCCGGCAGTTCCGCGACCCAGTACGCCGGGTCGATCGCGGAAAGATCCAGCGAGGTGTCCCAGGCGATGCCGTCGGCGAATTGCAGGTTCAGATGCCCTTCGGCCTTGCCCTGCCCGGCGACCAGCTGGATCTGTTGCAGGTAGATTTTCGTCAGGTCGCCGGCGAACGGGCTGGTCAGGCTGAACGCCCCGGCCGGGCCATCCAGCGCGGCGTCGAAGTGCCCCAGGTATTTGCCGTCGGTGTAGGAAACGTCACCGTTGAAGCTGCGCAGGGCCACTTGCGGTTCGTCGATCAGCGGGTAGAGACGGTGCCACGGGAAGTCCAGCCAGGCGACTTTGGCATCAGCGCTCAGGCCCTTGCTCCAGTCCAGTTGCCCCGTGAGCTTGAGGCTTTGCTTGTCGTTGGCGGTCAGGTCCAGTGCGGCGATCTGCGCGCCGTTGGCGTCGACCTTGCCTTGCAGCGCCAGCGCGACCGGGCCTTGCTCGGCCGGCAGCGTGGCCTTGCCGAGTAACTGATAGCCGTTTTTCAGGTCACCGGCGCCAGTCAGTTCAAGCTTGTTGAGTGTCAGGGTGTCGGGCAAATCGACGCTGGGTTTGAAGCCGTCAGCGGTGATGCGCAGCGTGGCCGGCAGGTTTTCCACCAAGGGTTGCAGCTGGCCGGTCAGTTGCCCATTGAGGTAGCCACTGCTGTCGGCTTTCAGGTTCAGGGTCTTGAGCAGGTCGCCGTCGACCTTCAGCGCCAGCGCCCAAGGTTCGGTTCCGGGCGCTGGCAGGGTCAGCTTGCCTTCGGCCTTGAGCGGCCAGTTGCCGGTCGGTTGCAGCAGGCCGGACAGGTGCAGGCTCAGCTCATCGCGCTGCAATTGCACCGAGTCGATCTGCAAGCCGTTGGCGGTCCAATGCGCCGCCAGTTGCAAGCCCTTGAGCTGTTCGCTGCCGTTGAACAGCAGGCTGCCCACCTGGATATCCCCCAGTTCGAGCGCCAGGGGCAGTTTCAAGTCAGGAAGGTTGATTGGCCTACTGCTCTCTTCCTGCTCGCCGGGCGGCAATTGCAGGCTGACCCGATCGGCCTTCAATTGCTCGATGCACAAGGTCATTCGCGTCAGGCACAGCGGCGACCAGGCGAAGATGACTTTATCGAGTTCGACCCGACTGGTGTCTTGCTGCCACAGCACATGGTCGGCGCTCCACTGTCCGCCCAGGCGCCCCTGGAAATTGTCCAGGCTCAAGCCCGGCACGAACCCGAGCGCCCAGCGACTGCCCGTTGCCGTGCCCAGCACCGTGGCCAGGGTAAGGACCACCAACATCAACAGCGCCAGAACGGCAAGCAGCGTTACTTTCAAACCACGCTTCACAGCTCGGGCCCCATGGAAAAGTGCAATCGAATGCCGCCATCATCATCCAGTGCATGGGCCAGGTCGAGGCGGATCGGCCCCACCGGAGAGATCCAGCGCACGCCGATACCGACCCCGGTCTTGAGGTTCGGCAGCTCAAGTGTATTGAAGGAGTTGCCCTGGTCGACGAAGGTCGCCACACGCCATTTTTCCGCAACGGAATACTGGTATTCGGCGCTGGCCGTGACCATGTAGCGCCCACCGATGCGGTCACCCTGATTGTTTTCCGGGGACAGGCTCTGGTAGTCGTAGCCGCGCACACTCTGGTCGCCACCGGCGAAGAAGCGTAACGACGGAGGTATTGACTTGTAGCCGTTGGTGGCACTGCCGCCGACCTGCACCCGACCGAGCAAGCGGTGCTTGTCGAACACTGTGGTCAGGCCTTTGACCAGCGCGGTGCCGTACAGCAAGTTGTTATCGGAACCCAGCCCTTCCTTGGCGACCTTGCTTTCGAACTGCAGGCGATAACCGTTGTGCGGGTCGATGCGGTTGTCGCTTTTGAGGTACGAATAACTCACACCGGGCATCAGTAGCGTACTGAGGCCGGAGTCGTCTCCGAGGCGGTATTCCTCGCGCTGCCACTTCAGCGACACCACCCGCTGCCAGCCGCTGGGCAACTTGCTGTGCCATTCAGGGCCGACGGTCAGCAACTTGCTGAGGCTGTCCTTGTCGGCGATTTCTTCCTTCTGGTAACCACCGGCGAAGCGCAGTTTGTCGGTCAGCGGCGGGTCCAGGGGAATGTCGTAGAACAAGCCAACGTTTTGCCGTGGCGCCGAGATTTCGGTCTCCCAGCCGTAACTGTGACCCTGGGGGTTGACCCAGTGCCGGGTCCAGTTGGCCTTGACCCGCGGCCCGACGTCGGTGGAGTAGCCAAGGCCCAGGCCCATGGTGCGTGGCTTGCGGGTTTCGAGCTTGACGTCCACCGGGATCACATCGTCCTTGGACGCGGTCGGCGCCGCGTCGACCCGCACGCCTTCGAAATAGCCGCTCGATTGCAGCGCCTGGTTGAGCTCGGCGATCAGTTCGGAGTCATACGGCGTACCGGCCTTGAACGGCACCATGCGTTGCAGCAGGTCTTCGTCGAACGGTGTGTCGCCTTCGAAACTGACCTTGCCCAGCGAGTAGCGCGGACCACTGTCGTAGACCAGCTCGATATCGGCCACACCGGCCCGCGGATCGACCGATAACTTCTGTCGGGTAAAGCGGCCACTGAAAAAGCCATAGCGCGAGGCCTGGTTCTGGATCAGGCGCTTGGCGTCCTCGTACTGACCGTGGTTGAGGACCGCACCGGTTTGCAGTGCCTTGCTTTTGGGCACACGAAAGGCTTTGAGGCTGGCCGCCGGGCCGTCGACACGGATTGTGATGTTGCGCAAACGCACCGGCTCGCCGGGCTCGATGGTCAGTATCAGGCGCGGCGTCTTGCCGGCCTTTACCTCGCTGTCGATTTGCGGCTGGTAGTAACCCAAGGCCTGGGCGGCCTTGCGCGCCTGCTCCTCGGCGCCACGACTGAAGCGCAGCAAGGCTTCTTCGTCACGATCGCCGAGACTGCCGATATAGCCCTCTATATTGGCCTTCAGTGCATCGTTGGACGGTTTGATCCGCACATCCAATTCACTTTGCGCCAGTGCCGCGCAGCTGGTAATCAGCATCAGCATGCCACTGGTTATTCTTCCTGGAAAATTCATAGGCGCGGATGCTATCACGAGCGTGGAGCGTGATAGAGCCTGGCTTGCACAGAAAGTTCGACCTCAAGCTGTTGCTGTATGTAATACCTGTGGATTGGCGTGGAAAAACACGTGTTCGCGAATCGGCCCCACGGCCACCTCGCCGATTTCCTCATAGCCCTGGCGCTTATAGAAGTCGAGATAACGAGGGTTGCCGGTGTCGAGAATCACACCCTGGGAATTTTCATCCACCGCGCACCAGTTGTGCACCGCCTGCAACAGCTGCTCACCAAAATGCTTGCCCTGGAACTGTGGGTGAACCCCCAGCAGCGGCAGCACGTGCACCGAGTCGTTCGGCACGCAGGCAGCGACGGCGTCGTGATATTCAAGGTAGCGGCGGGTGCAGCGAAAACCGGTACTGAGCACCATGCGCAGGCGCCAGGCCCAACTTTCAGTCACACCCAGGCGCCGTTGCGGCGGCGCGATCAGGGCAATGCCGATCAGCCGGTCATTGACCAGCAGGCCGATGGCCGGCAACTCCTGGAAAAAGTGCTGCTTGACCAACTCGCGCACGGTCGCGCGCACCCGTTGCTCATAGCCGGGACGCTCGGCTTCGAACAGGTAGCTGAACGTCGGCTCGTGGCGGTAGGCCTGGTACAGCAGCGAGCGGGCTTCACGGGAGTAGCCACTGTCGAGCATGTGGATATCGGCAATGGCGGTGGAGGTTTCGGGCATGACGGTCGTTCTCCCTGGCACAGCTCACGCGGCTGCGCTCTTGTTGTTACGAGCTCATTTGGGCTGACACAGTTCCTTGCTGATCGGGAATCAGTGTAGGCAATGAAACCCTGTTCGTCCCACCGCGCACTGGCCCCCATTGCACATGTCAGCTAGCATCGCCCTTTTGCCAGGACTGCCGACCATGAAGATCGTCTCCTTCAACATCAACGGGCTGCGCGCTCGCCCGCATCAGCTGGCGGCGCTGATCGAAAAGCATCAGCCCGATGTGATCGGGTTGCAGGAAACCAAGGTCCATGACGACCAGTTTCCACTCGATGAAATCAAGGCCCTGGGCTACCACGTGTATTTCCATGGGCAGAAGGGTCACTACGGCGTCGCCCTGCTTTCGCGCCAGGAGCCGCTGGCCCTGTACAAAGGCTTTGCCACCGATGAAGAAGACGCGCAACGCCGCTTCATCTGGGGCACCTTCGCCGACGCCAATGGCGTGCCCGTGACCATCATGAACGGTTACTTCCCACAAGGTGAAAGCCGCGACCACCCGACCAAGTTCCCGGCCAAGCAGCGTTTCTACAGCGACTTGCAGGCGCTGCTGGAAACCCAGTTCAAGAACGACCAGCCGCTGGTGGTGATGGGCGACGTGAACATTTCCCCGGAAGACTGCGACATCGGCATCGGCCCGGACAATATGAAACGCTGGCTGAAGACCGGTAAGTGCAGCTTCCTGCCGGAAGAGCGCGAGTGGATGGGCCGGCTGAAGAACTGGGGCCTGGTGGACAGCTTCCGCCACCTCAACCCGGATGTCGCCGATCGCTTCAGCTGGTTCGACTACCGCAGCCGCGGATTCGAAGACGAGCCCAAGCGCGGTCTGCGGATCGACCTGATCCTGGCCTCCCACGCTCTGCTGCCACGGATCAAGGACGCGGGCGTGGATTACGAACTGCGCGGCATGGAAAAACCGTCGGATCATGCGCCGATCTGGTTGGAGTTGAGTTAAAAGGGTGGGCAACGCGTAGGAGCGAGCTTGCTCGCGAAAAACGTCTGGAAAGCGTAGTCACTCAGACAGCCAGCGTCATCGTTGACGTCCATCGCGAGCAGGCTCGCTCCTACAGTGGAAATGTGTACAACCATCCGACTAGGCCGCCTCGCTCCTGATCGTTCCCACGCAGAGCGTGGGAACGATCGAAAGCATGGGTGGCAGATAGGGCTGTCATCTTTCGGAAATCTTTCTGACTTATTCTCCCGGCACTTCCCTTGGTCTTGATAGGTGCCGGCATGTCGCTGCGCGGGTGGTTTCTGTTGATACTCTGCGCCGGGCTGCCACTGTCGGTAGCGGCCAGCGCCTTGCCGATTCCCGGGCAAGGTCCGGTGCTGCGTATCCAGGGTTCCAATACCATTGGCGCGGCTCTGGGGCCGGCGCTGGTCGAGGGCTTGATGCGCGAGCAGGGTTTGCTCAAGGTGCACCGCGAAGCGACGGAGCAGCCCAACGAATCACGTATCGTCGGTGAAACCGAACAAGGCCGTCGGGTCGAAGTGGAACTGGCGGCCCACGGCTCCAGTACCGGCTTCACCGCGCTGAAAACCGCCAGTGCCGATCTCGCCGCCTCCTCCAGGCCGATCAAGGACAGCGAGCTGGTCAGCCTGCACGCATTGGGCGACCTGAAAAGCGCCGCCGCCGAACAGGTCATCGCTATCGACGGGCTGGCAATCATCCTGCATCCACAAAACCCGTTGAACACACTCGACACCGCGCAACTGGCGCGTATTTTCAGCGGCGAGGTGAAAACCTGGGAGGAGCTCGGTGGCCACGGCGGGGCCATCCATCTTTATGCGCGCGATGATCAGTCCGGCACCTACGACACCTTCAGGGAACTGGTGCTCAGTGGTCATGGCAAAACCCTGAGCGGCAGCGCAAAACGTTTCGAGTCCAGCGAGCAATTGTCCGACGCGGTCAGCCAGGACCCACACGGCATCGGCTTTATCGGCCTGCCCTACGTGCGCTCAGCCAAGGCCGTGGCGATTGCCGACGGCCAGTCCATGGCCATGCTGCCGCTCAACAGCCTGATTGCCACGGAAGACTACCCACTGTCCCGGCGTTTGTTCTTTTACCTGCCACCCAAGCGCAACAACCCTTGGGCCGAAGCGCTGGTGGCCTTCGCGCAAAGTCGCCAGGGCCAGGCGATCGTCGCGGCCAACGGCTTCATCGCCCAGACGATCCAGGCCATGGCTGTTACACCGAATGCGTTGATGCCTGAGGGCTACCAGGCACTGAGCCGCCACGCCATGCGCCTGACGGTGAACTTTCGCTTCGAAGAAGGCAGCGCCAGCCTGGACAACAAGGCCCGCCAGGACCTGTCACGGGTGCTCGACTATATGAAGCAGCACGACAAGACCGATCGCCAGGTGACGCTGGTCGGGTTCGGCGATGCCAAGCTCGATCCGGCGCGCGCCGACCTGCTTTCAAAGCTGCGGGCCATGGCGGTGCGCCGCGAACTGGTGAAAAGTGGCGTGGTGCTGCGTGACATTCGCGGTTTCGGCGCCGAGATGCCGGTGGCGGCCAACAGCGAGGATGAGGGACGGATCCGCAATCGGCGGGTCGAGGTCTGGGTTTACTGAACCTGTCAGGCCAGGTCGTCCAGACCTGGCCCGAAACGACTTCAGCCGAGCAGTTTTTCCAGTTGCGCAACGGTATCGACGGCGCCCATGGTTTTGGCGGCGTCCAGCGCGGTAATGCCGTTGGCATCCTTGGCTTTCGGGTCTGCGCCCTTGCCGATCAGGTAGTCGACGACTTCGACGCGGTTGAACATCGCGGCCATCATCAACGCGGTACGGCCGTCAAATGACGAACCCTCGACCTGCGCGCCCCCTTCGACCAGGGCCTTGATCACGGCCAGGTCACCCTTGAATGCCGCGCCGGCAATCGGGCTCTGGCCGTTGTCGTTGCGGATTTCCGGGTCAGCCTTGTGTTCGAGCAGGACTTTTACCGTGTCCACGTGGCCGTGATAGGCGGCCAGCATCAGCAAGGTATCGCCCTTGTGATTGCGCAGGTTCGGCGGCAGGCCCTTGCTCAGCAGCGCAGCCATCATGGCCGCATCACCCTCGCGCGCCTTGTTGAAGACCTGTTCGGCAAACTCGGCGGCTTCTTCCGGGGTCATCTGGCGGCTTTTGTCTGACATTGAACGCTCCACTTTCAGTTTTTCGCAAAGCCGACAGTTTCCCGAGGGGGCGCGTCACTGTCACTTGTTTTTTCTGATGCGCAGCCATAGCCCTTTTCAATAACGGTACTTGCCACCCTGGATGTCCGCCAGCACCTGCCCGGTAACCTGCACGTAGGTGTCGGTGCCCGGCAACCAGGCGTAGATAGGGTCATCGCCGGTCCGGCCGGGGTCGAAGGCTTCGTCCTTGAGCCGGGTCTTCTGGTATTTGAACGTCCCGGTGATGTCCATTTTCACTTTCACCCGCAGGAACAGCGGCACCGCGTAGGCCGGCAGGTGTTGCCGGGCGAAGGCCAGCAACTCGCCGAAGTCCAGGGTTGCCAGGGATTCCGCGGGGGTGATCGCGGCCATCCCGGCACGGCCGTTGGTGTTGCGCACCTCCACGCCATAGGCCACGGCCTCGGAAATGTTCGGGTGCTGCAGCAGGATGTTCTCGACCTCGGTGGTCGACACGTTTTCCCCCTTCCAGCGGAAGGTATCGCCCAGGCGATCGACAAACTGCGCATGACCGAACCCGATGTTGCGCAACAGGTCACCGGTATTGAGGTAGCGATCGCCCTTGACGAACACGTCGTGAAGCACGACTTTTTCGGTGTTGTGCGGATCGGTGTAACCATCGAGCGGCGCCTTGTCGTCGATCCTGGCCAGCAGCAACCCCTGCTCGCCCTTGCCGACCTTGCGCATGAAACCATTGGTGCCACGCAGCGGCGCACCGCTGTCGTGGTCATACGCCGCCAACTCCCAGGCCATCAGGGAAAAGCCCACGGTGTTGTCGAAATTGAGGATGTTGGTGAAACCGATATTGCCGTCACTGGCGGCATACAGCTCGCAGATATGCCCGACCGCGAAGCGCGTCTTGAATTCGCCCCATGCCCCGGGACGCAAACCGTTGCCGATCATCTTGGTCACGCCGTGCTGGCTGTCGTCGGCACTGGGTGGCTGGTCGACCAGGTAGCGGCACAATTCACCGACGTAGCCGAGGGTGGTCGCCCGGTACTTGCGCACATCGCTCCAGAACTGGCTGGCGCTGAACTTGCGGCGGATGGCGAACCCCGACGCCCCGCTGATGGCCGAGCCCCAACACACGCACAGGCCGGTGGCGTGATACAGCGGCAACGTGCAATAGACGATGTCCTCGGGGCGCATATCCAACGCGATCATGCCGAAGCTTGCGTAACTGCGCATCCAGCGCCCGTGCTTGAACACCCCGGCCTTGGGCAAGCCGGTGGTGCCCGAGGTATAGATGTAGAAACAGGGATCGTCGAAAAAGACCTGCTGACTGCTGGCGGGATTGTCGCTACAGGCGTCGATGCTGGCCGTCATCAGGTTGACGAACCCGTCGGGCGCGATGCCCGGGTGGCTGTAGGTGTCCTGATCGGCGACGAACCAGGTGCGCTCCCTCTCGATCGATACCCGCTCACATACAGCCAGGTAGGCCGGTACCAGCTCCGCGCCGACGACAATGGCTGCGGGGGTCACCAGGTTCAGGCTATGGGCCAGGGCATCGCGGGTTAACGAGGTATTGAGCAAGGCACTGATGGCGCCAACCTTGGCCACCGCCAGAATGGTCACCAGCAATTCCGGGCGGTTCTCGATGAAGACCGCCACCACGTCGCCCTTGCCGATGCCTTGCGAAATCAGGTGATGGGCGATGCGATTGGCCCAACGGTTGACCTGGGCATACGTCAGCTGCACCTCGCCGTAGAGCAAGGCCGGGCCTTCGGGGTTACGCAGGGTCGCCTGTTCGAAACTCCAGCCCAGGCCACACGTTTGGGCCGGATCCTTGACGTTGGCGACCTTCATGCCCTTGACCACACGAGGAATGGCTTTGGCAATGGAAGGCAGCTTGCGGAGCATCATGCCCCAGGTGATCGTGTCGTGCTGCGTGCGGCGCATGGCTGTTCCCGTGGGCTCTTCTTATTGTCGGGCGGCGTTGATCGACCCCGAAAATACGTCAACGGTTCTGCAGCTGTACACGCGGTTTTTGCAATGTTTTGTATCCGCGACACCGACGTTTGAAATCGTGAGCGCGCACACGCGAAATGGTTCCATCGAAACGCCGACGACCACGCAAAATGCAGGATGCACGATAGCCATTCATGCAGATTGCACGAAAGCGAAAATCATCAGAATTTTTATGTCATTGTTTTATATGAAGTTTTTATAGAGAGAAATACTGGCACAATCACTGCAACAGTCTCCCCATGCTTGCCATTCAAGAGCTAACGGAGCTGACAGACATGAGCCTGATCCAAGAAAAATTTTCCTCCTTGTTCTCCAACTTCGACGTGACCACCCAGGATCGACCTGACGGCGGCATCCTGCTCACCTTGCGCTGCGAAGGTAAGGAATTCAAACGCTCGATCTCCTACCAGCAGCTGCACAATGGCGACCAACTGTCGTGGGTCATCAGCGCCATTCGCCGCGATCTGGCGGAACAGGCCAGCGAATTGCCGCAAATCTCCCTGCTGCAAAGCCAGCAGCGCTTTGCCCTGCCGACCTATCATTCGCTGTAAGTGTCGCGCCGCGGTAAACCATCAGGCCGTGCAAGCTTGCGCTTCACGGCCTGAGTGGTGGCTGTTCAGCAGTCATCCATTCCCGGGAATCGAGCAGCGCTGTCGTCGCCGGTGAAATGGGCCACCCAAGGCTGGGTACCACACAGACGAATCGCAACCACGAAAGGCTGCTCGCCGATGTCCAGCCACTGCCGGGTGCCCGCCGGCAGCACCATCAGGTCGCCTTTTTCGCACAACACGGCGTAGACGTAATCGTCGATGTGTACCGACAACAAGGCGCTGCCCGCGGCGAACAGCAAGACTTCGGCTTCGTCCTGGCGGTGCTCGGCGAAGAAGCTCGCGCGTATCGACTCTTTTTGCGGGTGATCGCGGTCGAGGCTGATCACATCCACCGCGCGCAATCCGTGCCCGGTCATCAGCGTGTCGATGGGCGCCTGGCAGGCGCCGATGACGTCTTCGTGGCTGGCACCGGGGCGGATCCTCGCTTCGGCCTGCCAGCGGTCAAAGCGTATGCCCTGCTCGGCGAGGGTCGAGGCAATGTCTTCGAAATGAGTCAGCACCTTGTTAGGTAGGTCGGGACTGGAAACGTGATAAACGGACAGGCTGCTCATCAGGACAACTCCTTAAGGGTTCAAGAGGGAGCGCGTGTCCTCTTGCATTCGTGTGGCAATGATAACGGCTGCCGCCAGCGCTGCGAGGCTGGCAATACTAAAGGTTAAGGGGGCGCCAAGGGCCGTCCAGCTGTAACCGGAATAGAGGGCGCCCATTGCGCCACCGGTGCCGGCCAGTGCGGCGTACAGCGCCTGGCCCTGCCCTTGCTGGCGGGGGCCGAAGCTGCGCTGCACGAACTGGATGGCCGCGGCGTGAAAGCTGCCGAATGTCGCCGCGTGCAACACCTGGGCAAACAACAACACCCAGAGGAATTCGGCCAGCGAACCGAGCAACAGCCAACGCAACGCCGCCAACAGAAAACTCGCCAGCAGCACGCGCCGTACCGAGAACCGCGCAAGGATCCGGCTCATGGCCATGAACATCAGCACTTCAGCAACCACGCCAACGGCCCAGAGCATGCCGATCACGCCCCGGCTGTAGCCCAGTCGCTCGAGGTGCAAGGTGAGAAAGGTGTAATAGGGACCGTGGCTCATCTGCATCAGCGCCACGCAGGCGTAGAACGCCAACACCCCGGGGCTGCGCAGTTGCGCGAGGAAGCCTTCGCCGGTCAATCGCTCGCCCTGCACCGGTTGGGCGTTGGGTACCCACAGGCTGCTGAGCACGATCGCGGCCATGATCAACACCAGCGCCGCGGGGTAAATGTCCAGGCTGAGCCATTCGAACAAGCGCCCGAGCGCGACCACGGTGATGATGAACCCGATCGAGCCCCACAGGCGAATCTGGCTGTAGCGCGAGGCCTGGCCTTGCAGGTGCGCCAGGGTGATGACTTCGAACTGCGGCAGCACCGCGTGCCAGAAGAAGGCGTGCAAGGCCATGACCATCGCCAGCCAGGCATAGGTCTGGCTGACGAAAATCAGCGAAAACGTCAGCAACGTGCACACCGCGCCCAAGCGCACGATGGCCAGCCGCCGGCCGGTGTAGTCGCCGAGCCAGCCCCAGAGGTTCGGCGCCACGCAGCGCATCAGCATCGGGATCGCCACCAGCTCGCCGATGCGCGCCGCGGAGAATCCCAAGTGATCGAAGTACAGCGCCAGGAAAGGCGCTGTCGAACCGAGCAAGGCGAAATAGAACAGGTAAAAGCTGGACAGCCGCCAGTACGGGAGCGCCGTCACCGCTGGGTCAGATCTGGCCCAACACCGGCGTGCTCACCCGCACATCGGCGTTCTGGCCACGGTGACGCAGCAGGTGGTCCATC
Organism: Pseudomonas sp. WJP1; assembly: GCF_028471945.1. Lineage (NCBI taxonomy): Bacteria > Pseudomonadati > Pseudomonadota > Gammaproteobacteria > Pseudomonadales > Pseudomonadaceae > Pseudomonas > Pseudomonas sp. WJP1. The sequence goes on along the minus strand of NZ_CP110128.1, from coordinate 2,341,817 downwards.
AGCACGATGGCCATCATCGCTTCGGCGATCGGCGTGGCGCGGATGCCGACGCACGGGTCGTGACGGCCTTTGGTGATGACGTCCACCGGGTTGCCATGGATATCGATGGAACGACCCGGCGTGGTGATGCTCGACGTCGGCTTCAGCGCCAGGTGGGCCACGATCGGCTGACCGGACGAGATGCCGCCAAGAATGCCGCCCGCGTTGTTGCTGAGGAAACCTTCAGGGGTCATTTCATCGCGGTGCTCGGTGCCACGCTGGGCGACGCTGGCGAAACCGGCGCCGATTTCCACCCCCTTGACCGCGTTGATGCTCATCAGCGCATGAGCCAGCTCCGCGTCGAGACGGTCGAAAATCGGCTCGCCCAGGCCCGGCATCACGCCTTCGGCGACCACGGTGATCTTCGCGCCAACCGAATCCTGGTCACGGCGCAACTGGTCCATATAGGCTTCCAGCTCCGGCACTTTGTCCGGATCGGGGCTGAAAAACGCGTTCTGTTCCACCGAATCCCAGGTCTTGAACGGAATTTCGATCGGGCCGAGCTGGCTCATGTAGCCGCGAATGACAATGCCCTGGGTCGCCAGGTATTTCTTGGCAATTGCGCCAGCCGCCACGCGCATCGCGGTTTCCCGGGCCGAGCTGCGGCCGCCGCCGCGATAGTCGCGCTCGCCGTATTTGTGGTGGTAGGTGTAGTCGGCATGGGCCGGACGGAACAAGTCCTTGATCGCCGAGTAGTCCTTGGACTTCTGGTCGGTGTTGCGAATCAGCAGGCCGATGGCGCAGCCGGTGGTGCGACCTTCGAACACGCCCGAGAGGATTTCGACTTCGTCGGCTTCCTGGCGCTGAGTGGTGTGGCGGCTGGTGCCGGGCTTGCGGCGATCCAGGTCGCGCTGCAGATCCTCCAGGGAAATCTCCAGCCCCGGCGGGCAGCCATCGACAATGGCGACCAACGCCGGGCCATGGCTTTCGCCAGCGGTGGTGACAGTGAACAGCTTGCCGTAGGTATTGCCGGACATGCAGGACGCTCCGTGAAATGAACCTTAATACGTAATGCGCGCCAGTATACGCAGGCTATCCAACTAGTTCATCCTCGAACCTTATGGGTGTGTACGAGTCCAACCGGCACCTTGATGATGATGGCGTGACAATGCTGCGAGTTCTAGCCTTGAGCCTTACCCTGATTTCCGGCTTCGCCCAGGCCACTGTCCTGCAGCGGCCGATCACCCTGGACACCGGCAACGGCGAGCTATTCGGCTCGATGCTGCTGCCTAAATCCGCCACACCGGTGCCGGTGGTGCTGATCATTTCCGGCTCCGGCCCGACCGATCGTGACGGCAACAACCCCGAAGGCGGGCGCAATGACAGCCTCAAGCGCCTGGCCTGGGTGCTGGCCAAACACAACATCGCCAGCGTGCGCTACGACAAGCGCGGCGTGGCAGCGAGCCTGGCGGCCACCCCTGACGAACGCAACCTGTCGGTGGAGGCCTATGTGGCCGACACTGAAGCCTGGGGCCGAAAACTCAAGACCGATCCGCGCTTCAGCCAGCTGATCCTGCTGGGTCACAGCGAAGGGGCCTTAATCGCCAGCCTGGCGGCGCCGAGCGTCGATGCGGCGGCGGTGATTTCCATGTCCGGCAGCGCCCGGCCGATCGACCAGGTCCTGCGCCAGCAACTGGGCAATCGCCTGCCTCCCCCACTGATGCAGCGCAGCAATGAGCTGCTCGACAGCCTCAAGGCCGGGAAAACCGACGATAACGTGCCACCGCAATTGCAGGTGATTTTCCGCCCGAGTGTGCAGCCGTACCTGATTTCCCTGTTCCGCCAGGACCCCGCCGCCGCGTTCGCCAAGTTGAAAATGCCGGCGCTGATCATCCAGGGCAGCAATGACATCCAGGTCGGGGTCAATGACGCCCGGTTGCTCAAGGCGGCCAAACCAGACGCGGAACTGGCGCTGATCGAAGGCATGAACCACGTCATGCGCATCGTGCCCAACGACGTCAAGCGCCAGCTGGCCTCCTACAAGGATCCGAATTTGCCGCTGGCGGCGGAACTGGGCACGCGAATCCTCGGATTCATCGACGGACTTCGTTCCAGTTAATTTGCGCTCCAGTCTTGTCGAAAACGGCCGATAAGCCTTTGTCGCCAGCGTACTGGCTGGCGGCACGTTGAGCTTGGACAGGATCTCGCCGTTATGACCGATACCCAGACTTCACCCGACACCACCGCTGAAAAGGACGTACCGCCAGCGGTCGAGCTACCCTGGGCGGACGTTCACGTCGAGCACCACAAAATGCTCCGCCTGGCGCCGTTGCAGACTGATCGCAATACCGGTGGTCGGCCCCTGCGCTTTGTCGAATTCGGTTATGCCGAACGCAACGACAAGCTGCGCAGCCTGATGCGCATGAGCGTCTCCCTGCCCGGCCAGCGCGTGCGCAAGGAACAGAATCTTCTGGACGTGTGGGTCCACCACGCCGAAAAACGCGTGCATTTTGGACCCGACAGCGGCCTGCAGATCGAACCGCTGAACCGCGGCATCGGCCGCTTCATGGCCGCCCACGGCATCAACTGGGCGAAGAAAAGGTGGCCTGGCTACACCGTCGACGGCACCGACCTCAACAACAAGGACGCACTGAACGAAGACACGCGCCTGCGCCGCGATCACTTTTTGCGCGTGCACGGCTTCGATGTGGCCTACGCCGATGCCCAGCATTTGAAGGGTAGCGTCAAGGAAGTGCGGGTCGGCGACCTGCTGAGTGACTGGAACACGGAAAAACTGCAGGTCGTGGAAATTCTTGAAGCCGCACAGATGCTCCAGCAAGCCGAGCAGAACCTGGCCGAGCAGGAAGTCAAACTCAAGAAACACGAAGAGAAGGTCAGCAAATACAAGCGTGAAGACGCCGGTTTACGTTTCACCATTACCTGTTTGGTGGCGTTTGCGGTGTTTCAGGCGGGTTTGTTGATCTGGATTGCGACGCACCGGTAACGATCGTTCCCACGCTCTGCGTGGGAACGATCCACGCTTAAACGCGGGAGGCGAACAGCGCCTGATGGTCCCGGCACTGCTCGGCCGTCAACATGAACACCCCATGCCCGCCACGCTCGAATTCCAGCCAGGCGAAGTCGACTTCCGGGTACAACGCCTCGACGTGCACCTGGCTGTTGCCCACCTCGACAATCAACAAGCCCTTCTCGGTCAGGTGATCCGCCGCCTCGGCAAGCATGCGGCGCACCAGGTTCAGGCCGTCATCGCCGCAGGCCAGGCCCAGTTCCGGTTCGTGCTGGTATTCGTCCGGCATGTCGGCGAAGTCCTCGGCATCCACGTACGGCGGGTTCGACACGATCAGGTCGAAACGCTGCCCCGGCAAACCATCGAAACCATCGCCCTGCACGGTGTAGACGCGTTCGTCGACGCCGTGGCGCTCGATGTTCTGGTTCGCCACCTCCAGCGCTTCGAACGACAGGTCGGCCAGCACCACCTCAGCGTTCTGGAACTCGTAGGCGCAGGCGATACCGATGCAGCCGGAGCCGGTGCACAGGTCGAGAATCCGCGCAGGCTCGGTGCCCAGCCATGGCGTGAAACGGTTTTCGATCAGCTCGCCAATCGGTGAACGCGGGATCAGCACGCGCTCATCGACGATGAACGACATGCCACAGAACCAGGCTTCACCCAGCAGGTAGGCGGTCGGCACACGTTCTTCGATGCGGCGCTTGAGCAGCTGTTGCAGGTGGGCCAGCTCGTCTTCTTCCAGATTGCAGTCCAGGTAACTGTCGGAAATTTCCCACGGCAAGTGCAGTGCACCCAACACCAGTTGACGGGCTTCGTCCCAGGCGTTGTCGGTGCCATGGCCGAAAAACAGATCCTCCCCATGGAAGCGGCTGACGGCCCAACGGATATGGTCACGCAGGGTACGAAGGCGGGAAGTGATCACGACGGTAAACTCCAGAAAAATCGACGGGCGATTCTACCAGTCAAACGACGTCACGACGACGCAGGAAAAACACCGGGGTAAATGTAGGATTCTTCTGGATTTTTCACTGGCTATTGAACAAAACTCAATACTTGACAACGCTGCACGCCAGTAACGACGGTGCCTACGATGGTAGCGATTCACAGAAGCGCTCAGCCAGAGGACAATGTCGCAAAAGCCCCACTCGAAGGAGCCCCAGAATGTCCGTTCCACAAACGATGTTTCAACTCAGCGGCCGCGGTTATGCAGCAGCCAAACTGAGTCATGCGACCCTGATCATCATCGATGCCCAGAAAGAGTACCTCAGCGGTCCCCTGGCCCTGAGCGGCATGGATGCGGCGGTTGCGAACATCAAGAAATTGGTGACTGCAGCCCGCGCGGCCGGCCGGCCGATCGTGCATGTCAGTCATCTCGGCACCGTCGGTGGGCTGTTCGACCCCCGCGGCGAGCGCGGCCAGTTCATTCCCGGGCTGGAGCCGCTGGCCGGCGAAATCAAGATCGAGAAGATCCTGCCAAGCGCGTTCCATGGCACGGACCTGAAAAAACGCCTGGAAGACCTGGGCTCGGTGGACCTGGTGGTGTGTGGCTTCATGAGCCATTCCAGTGTCAGCACCACCGTGCGCGCGGCGAAGAACCTGGGGTTCCGCTGCACCCTGGTGGAAGACGCCTGCGCCACCCGTGATCTGCCGTACAAAGGCGGCGTCCTGAGCGCCGAGCATGTGCAGCAGACCGAAATGGCGATCATGGCGGACAACTTTGCCGCCCTCGCCCTGACCAACGACCTGGTCTGATCGGCGGTTCATGAGCGGTCTAGACCGCCGCTCATCCGCAAAAGCCTCTCATATGCCGTAAATGTCTTAGCCTCAGGAACATCCCGGTCAACTTCCGGTCGAAGGGCCGATACCCATTGAGGAAGGTCGGAATGAAGTTATCCGATGGTTTTGACGCTCGCCGTTTGCGGCCCAAAGGCCAGAGCAACTGGCGTTTTCGAATCGGCGCAGCCTTTGCTGCCTTGCTGGCGACCTGTGGCGTGCTGCTGGCGATGGCCGGTGCCGCCAGCCTGTTCGGCCACGTTCCGGCCCTGGGCGAGCTGAACACCAACCGGGCGGGCGCGGCCGTGATCCTGGTCTTGGGCCTGTTCGTGCTGTACCTGGGCATTTGGCTGTGGCGTCGCTGCCGCCGGCGCTCACGTCAATCGAATGCGCTGGCCATGTCCCCGCACCTGATGAAAAAACACGACTAAGCGCAAGTCGCAGCGCAACGCCGCACGTTTTCTCGCGCCCGATTCGCCTGGAGTTGGGTAAACTGGCCGCCCTTCGCGGAGGCTGACATGCAAGACGACGATTTTTCCCTGTTCAAAAGTGCGATCCAAGGCGTCAAGCCGATCAAGCACGATCGCGCCGAAACCGGCAAACCCAAGGCTGACCGCGCGCAGATCGCCAAGTTGCGCCAGGCCGCCACCGTGCGCACCGATGCCACCACTGTTGACGGGCTGTCCGATCAGTTCGTCATCGACGTCGGCCCGGAGGACGAACTGATGTGGGCGCGCGACGGTGTGCAGGAAAGCCAGATGCGCAAGCTCAAGATCGGGCAGATCCCGTTCGAAGGCAGCCTTGACCTGCACGGCATGAGCGTAGAAAAAGCCCGGGAAACCCTCTGGGCGTTCCTGGCTGAAGCGACCAAATTCGAAATCCGCTGCGTGCGCGTCACCCACGGCAAGGCCGTGCGCCTGGACGGCAAGCGGCCGATGATCAAAAGTCACGTCAACACCTGGCTGCGCCAGCATCCACAGGTACTTGGCTTCACTTCATGCCAAGCCAGGCATGGCGGTGCTGGAGCCGTTTATGTGATGCTCAAACGGACCATGATGGAAGGTCGCGACGAGTAAACCTGATGCGCCGTGCTTGCAGCGCCGTGTCCGCCACCGTACCCTTGCCCTTTGCGTAAAATCCCACAGGTAGTTTCATGTCCCTGGAACAGAATTACACCGCGATCCTAGGCCAACTGGGCGAGGATCCCTCCCGCGAGGGCCTGCTCGACACGCCAAAACGTGCCGCCAAAGCCATGCAGTACCTCTGCCGCGGTTATGAACAGTCACTGGAAGAGGTCACCAACGGTGCCTTGTTCAGCTCCGACAACAGCGAAATGGTGCTGGTAAAGGACATCGAGTTGTACTCGTTGTGCGAACACCACCTGCTGCCGTTCATCGGTAAGGCCCATGTGGCCTACATCCCGAGCGGCAAGGTACTGGGCTTGTCGAAAGTCGCGCGGATCGTCGATATGTACGCCCGCCGCCTGCAGATCCAGGAAAACCTCAGCCGCCAGATTGCCGATGCCGTCCAGCAGGTCACCGGCGCCCTGGGCGTTGCCGTGGTGATCGAGGCCAAGCACATGTGCATGATGATGCGCGGTGTGGAAAAGCAGAACTCGACGATGATCACCTCGGTGATGCTCGGCGAATTCCGTGAGAACGCCGCGACTCGCAGCGAGTTTCTCAGCTTGATCAAGTAATTCGCGGCACGAAGAGAACCGGCATTCATCGCCGGTTTTTTTTCGCCCTGGAAAAATCAGGTAAGCTGCGCCCCTTTCTTCATTCGCACCGTGAGGCTTTCAACGTGTTCGTAAAAGCGCTTCGTGTTGGCCTGGGCCAACTGATCATCTTCATCGACTTCATCACCCGTCCAGGCAAGAAGCAGCGCCCTGCCGCCGCCCAGGCCCAGGTCGAAACCGCCGCCAAGGGCCTGACCCTGTATCAGTTCCATGCCTGCCCGTTCTGCGTGAAAACCCGCCGCACCCTGCGCCGCCTGAACGTACCGGTGGCCCTGCGCGACGCGAAAAACAACGAACAGGATCGCCAGGCCCTGCTCGAGCACGGCGGCAAGATCAAGGTGCCGTGCCTGCGCATCGAAGAGAATGGCCAGACCACATGGATGTATGAGTCCAAGGTGATCATTGATTATCTGGACAAGCGTTTCGCGGCAGCCTGATTTGTTTGTGGTGTGATGGATGGCCCCATCGCCAGCAGGCTGGCTCCCACAGGTTTTGTGAACACCACAAATCCCCTGTGGGAGCCAGCCTGCTGGCGATGAGGCCCGCACAAACGCTAAAAAAAACCGGACCTTGAGCCGGTTTTTTTCTTCAAGCCGCTAGTGCCGCCTGCGCTTGTCGCACCACCGCCGCCAACCGCCTGATCCCCTCCTCCAGCCGCGCCGGGTCGATGTGGCTGAAATTCAGCCGCAAATGCCCGTGATGATTATCCGGCTCAGGGAAGAACGGCTCACCCGGCATGAACGCCACGTCATTGGCCAACGCGGCATTGAGTAGCGTACGGGTGTCCAGCGGCTGCTTGAGCGTCAGCCAGAAAAACAGCCCGCCCTGGGGCACATGCCAATCCGCCAGGTCGGCAAAATGCGTCTGCAGCGCGGCCTGGAAGGCGTCGCGACGCACCCGGTAAAAACCACGCAACTCACTCAGGTGCCGCTGGTAGGGCTCGCTGCCGATCCATTGCAGCGCTTGCCACTGGCCGACCCGATTGGTGTGCAAGTCCGCCGACTGCTTGAGCTTGAGCAGATGCGGGAACAGGTCCGGGCTGGCGATCAGATACCCGACGCGCAAACCCGGCAGCAGCGTTTTCGACACCGTGCCGGTGTAGATCCAGCTGGCTTTTTTCAGGCGTGCGGCAATCGGTTTGGCGCTGCCACCATCAAAAGTCAGTTCACGGTAAGGCTCGTCTTCGATCAAGGTCACGCCGAACTCATCCAGCAACGCCGCGACCGCTTCGCGCTTGGCTTCGCTGTAACGCACCGCCGAAGGATTCTGGAAGGTCGGGATCAGGTAGATGAACGCCGGGCGATGTTTTTCCAGGCGCGAACGCAGTTGCACCAGGTTCGGGCCGTCCGCTTCCAGCGGCACCGTGAGGCAATCGGCGCCGAACAGCTGGAAGATCTGCAGGGCCGCCAGGTAGGTCGGTGCTTCGAGCAAAACCTCGGTGCCTTTGTCGATATAGAGCTTGGCGGCCAGGTCGAGGGTTTGCTGGGACCCACTGACCACCAGCACCTGACTCGCCTCGCAGGCCACCCCCAGCGCTCGCGCCTGTGCGGCCAGGGCTTCACGCAAGGCCGGTTCGCCTTCACTCATGCCGTATTGGCCCATGGACACCGGCATCCGGTCCCACTCGACCTTCGGCAGCATGGCTTCGGCCGGCAAGCCCCCGGCGAACGACATCACTTGCGGACGCTGTGCAGCCGCGAGGATTTCACGGATCAAGGAACTTTTAAGGCGCGAAACACGTTCGGAAAAAGCCATGGGGGTCACCGGTAGCGAGGCCAGAGGAAAATGAGTCAAACTTGTTGACCGAAATTACGACAGCTCGAACGGATACGTCAACATGATTGACCTTAAAAACCCGATTTCCCAGCAGCAGGCCATGGAAGCGTTTTTCTTCGGCTACCAGGCCTTCACCGCCAAGGCCGATGAAATGCTCGAACGGCGTGGCCTGAGTCGGGTGCATCAGCGCATCGTGTTTTTCATCGCCCGCTACCCGAACCTCAGCGTCAAGGAGCTGCTGGCCTTGCTCGGCGTGAGTAAACAGGCGCTGAACATGCCGTTGCGGCAACTGCTGGAGATGCATCTGGTCGACAGCGTGGCGTCCGAGACCGACAAGCGTAAGCGGCTGCTGGAATTGACCGCCGAAGGCACGCGGTTTGAACAGTCCCTGCGCCGTGAGCAGGTGAAATTGCTCGAGCGGGTGTTTGCCGAGGCCGGGGAGACGGCGGTGAATGGGTGGCTGGCGGTGAATCTGGCGCTTGGTGAGAACCAGCAAAAAATCTGAGCACCACAAAAGCTTCGCGAGCAGGCTCGCTCCTACAGGGGAATGCGGTCCCTTGTGGGAGCGAGCCTGCTCGCGAAGGGGCCGAATCTGGCGATATATCCCGATTGCCAAACTTTTCGTCCACAAAACCAAAAACATTATTTGCTTTATTTGTATACAAAAGCATAATCCACTTCGTGCGAGTTCCTGACCTAACGGTCAACAAATTCGCAAGTGCCTCAAAGGGCCGCTGCCACCCTCATGGGTCCGGCCCTGGAAATAAAAATAAAACTCTTGAGGAGTACCTCGCTGTGGAAAGCCGCAAATCCGAAGCATCGACGCTGGATCTCTCGCCGCCTATACGCAATGGCTGGCTGGAGCGCATCTTTAAACTCAGCTTGCATGGCACCACGGTGAAGACCGAGTTGATTGCCGGTCTGACAACCTTCATCACCATGGCCTACATCATCTTCGTCAACCCCAACATCATGGCGGACGCCGGGATCGACCATGGCGCGGCTTTCGTCGCCACCTGCATTGCCGCAGCCTTGGGCTGCCTGTTGATGGGCCTGTACGCCAACTGGCCGGTCGGCCTGGCACCGGGCATGGGCCTGAACGCTTTCTTCACCTACACCGTTGTCGGCACCATGGGCTACAACTGGGAAACCGCGCTGGGTGCGGTGTTCGTGTCCGGCGTGCTGTTCATGATCCTGACCTTCTCGCGCATCCGCGAATGGCTGCTCAACAGCATTCCGGTCAGCCTGCGCTACGCCATGGGCGCTGGCGTAGGCCTGTTCCTCGGGCTGATCGGCTTGAAAACCGCAGGCATCGTCGTCGATAGCCCGGCCACCCTGATCAAGCTCGGCTCCCTGCGCGAGCCTGGCCCGCTGCTCGCCGCCGTGTGTTTCCTGATGATCGCCATCCTTAGCTACCACAAGGTGTTCGGCGCGATCCTCATCAGCATCATCACCGTGACCCTGGCCGGTTGGGGCCTGGGCCTGGTGCACTACGAGGGCATCATGTCCGCCCCACCGAGCCTGGCCCCGACCTGGATGGCCATGAACGTTGCCGGCGTGTTCAACGTCAGCATGATCAGCGTGGTGCTGGCCTTCCTCTTCGTGCACATGTTCGACACCGCCGGCACCTTGATGGGTGTGGCCCAGCGCGCCAACCTGGTGGGCGCTGACGGTCGCATCGAAAACCTCTCGCGTGCCATGAAAGCCGACAGTGCATCCAGTGTTTTCGGTGCAGTTGTCGGCGTTCCACCCGTCACCAGCTACGTGGAAAGTGCCGCGGGCGTGGCGGCAGGTGGTCGGACTGGTCTTACCGCAGTGACCGTAGGTGTGCTATTTATTGCAGCCATGTTCTTCGCGCCGCTGGCCGGGATGATCCCCGCCTATGCAACGGCCGGTGCGCTGATCTATGTGGCCATGCTGATGATGGGCGGCATGGCCCACATCGAATGGGACGAGGCGACCGACAGCATTCCGGCGATCGTCACGGCAATCATGATGCCGCTGACCTTCTCGGTCGCCGACGGTATCGCGCTGGGCTTCATCACCTACGTGGCGTTGAAGGCCGGCACCGGCAAGTACAAGGAAATCTCCGTCAGCCTGTGGGTGCTCTGCGCAATTTTCATTGCCAAGTTCATCTTTCTGTAAGCCTCGGCGGTTACGCGCGTCAAACCAGCCTCACCCCGTCGGGTGAGGCTTTTGTGCAAATGGAGGAAAGTGATGAGTCTGGAAACCTGGCTGCTGTTCAGCGGCGCTGCGCTGGTGGTGATCCTGATCCCGGGGCCACTGTCTTTGCTGATGATCAGCAACAGTTTGAATTACGGCCTGGTGCGTTCCTACCCGGCGTTTCTCGGTGGCGTGATTGCCTCGATCTGTCTGTTGAGTGCTTCGGCGCTGGGCCTGGGCGCCCTGCTGCTGGCATCGGAACAGTTGTTCAGCGCCCTGAAAATCGTCGGCGCGCTGTACCTGTTCTACCTCGCCTGGCAGAGCTGGCAGCAGTCTCGCCAACCGTCCCACGGAGCCGAAGTGCCTCAGGCCGTAGCGGTGCCACGCTTTCGCGCCCTGTTCGGGCGCGCCTTCATGTTGGGCGCGAGCAATCCCAAGGACATTCTGTTCTTCGCCGCGTTTCTGCCGCAATTCTTGAGCGCCGAGCAAGCGTTCCTGCCGCAACTGCTGGTGATGATCGCCACCTGGACCGTACTCGACCTGCTGTGCAAGCTGGCCTACGGCCTCGGCGCCCACGGCGCGGCGCGGTATCTGCGCAGTGGCAAGGGCCAGAGCTGGTTCAACCGGATCAGTGCCGGACTGTTCGGCGGTGCCGGGGCTGCGTCCTTGCTCAGTAGCCATTAAGGCCTGCTGAGGTAAACCGGCACACAAGTTGCTCGGTTCTGGCACCCCCACGCCGGAATCGAGCATGCTCCACTCCCACCTCACCACCCTCAACGCCGTTTCCCTGGTGCTCGACACCTTCAAGGCCCAAGGCCTGCCCAGCGACACCCTGCTCGCCGGCAGTGGCATCTGCGCCGCGGATCTGGCCCGGGCGGACACGCGCATCACCACCAATCAAGAGATGCAGGTCTGCGCCAACGCCGTCGCGCTCAAGCACGATATCGGCCTGGAACTGGGTCGACGCATGCACGTTTCGTCCTACGGCATGCTCGGCTACGCCTTGCTCACCAGTGCCACCTTCGGTGACGCATTGCGCCTGGCGATGCGTTATCCGGCGCTGTTGGGAACACTTTTCGAACTGAGCCTGGAAGAGGACGATGAACGCGTCTGGTTTGTCGCCGCCGATTATCGGGAGAATCCGGCGCTGGCGGCGTTCAACGCCGAATTTTGCCTGGTGTCGCTGAAGGTCACCTGCGACGACCTGCTCGGTCACCCATTGCCGCTGCTGGCTGCACGCTTGGAGCATGCAGCGCCCGACTATGAAGCGTCCTATTACGATCACTTCAACTGCCCCCTGCACTTCGGGGCGCAGGACAACGCCTTCGCGTTCGACAAGCGCTGGCTGGACCAGCCCTTGCCCCTGGCCGATGCCATCACCCACCAGGCCATGGCCGAGCGCTGCCGCAAGCAGAATACCGAGTTTACCGGGCGCCAGGCCTGGCTGGGGCGGATCCGCCAGTTGCTCAGCACACAATTGCATGCGGCACCGGGGCTCGAAGGGTTGGCCGAGCAGATGAATTGTTCAGCTCGTACGTTACGCCGGCATCTCAAGGAGCTGGGTTGCAGCTATCAGGAATTGCTCGATGAACTCAGGTTCGAGCAGGCAAAGCTGTTGCTCTGTGAAGACCAGATGCCGATCTATCGGATCGCCGAAGCATTGGGTTTCAGCGAGACCGCGAGTTTTCGCCATGCGTTTGTGCGGTGGAGTGGTGTGGCGCCGAGTCAGTTCCGGCCCTGAAGAGCAAAAGGCCGCATCATCTGGATTGGGGGCATATCCATTGCTGCGGTAACGGCGGCTTATGGTTTCGCCCTTACGGCGAGTCACTTTCGAAAAGCGCGAAAGTAACCAAAGCGCTCTTGCCCCACCACTCGGTGCCTCGCCTAGGCTCGGCATGCCCTCTCTCCGGCATTGCTCCGTGGGTCGCCGCGATGGACCATCCATGGCCCAGCGCGGCTAAACCGGCGTCCTGCCGGTTTACCCACTGCGCAATGCCTGCGTTCGGCCAGCGTGGTTAACGGGGCACCCAGATCAAAAACCAAAGCGAGGCGGCCTTAAAGCCGACCTGACTTTTGCAGATACCCCCAATCCCCAGCGGTGCGGCGATCCGACTTGCCGGCGAACCAGGCGCTGCGGTGTATCTGTTGTACCGCGTTATCGTTCTTCGCCGGCAAGCCTGGCTCCTACAGGGGAAACGCGTACGGCTCCCAATTAGCTCGGCTGTCAGGCCGCCTCGCTTTTGCGTTTGATCTTGATCTGGCTTTTGATTTTCTTGCCCCCTCGAGAGGCCGAGTGGAGGTTCTGTGCAGTGGGTAAACCGGCATGGATGCCGGTTTAGCCGCGCTGGGCCATGGATGGCCCATCGCGGCGACCCACGGAGCAGGACCGGAGCGAGGGCATGCCGAGCATTAGCGAGGCACCGAACGCCAGGGGCAAGAGCCCTTGGTTACTTGGGGCTTTTCCAAGTGACTCGCTGTAAGAGCGAAACCATAGGTGGCCGTTACCGCAGGAATGGATATGTACACCTGAAAGACAATCATCGAATGTCAGGACGCCTTCGCCGGCAAGTCGGATCGCCGCACCGCTGGCTCCTACAGTAAATGCGAAACCATGGGTGGTACCGCAGCAACGGATATACACCCAATCCAAATACACACCTGCAGGGGCGAATTTCGGTCAATTATTTTGGCCACATTAATCCCCTTTTGGCCTTTCCTGCCGTTCTCCGAAATCGTCCGCGCCCCAAGACTGTGTGCAACCGAACCCGCCTGTGGAGAACAATAAAATGCTGACGATCTACTCGGACGATCACCACCTGCACCATGGCCGATGCGAACTCATCGACGGGCAACTCAAGCCCTGCTTTGAAATGCCTTCGCGTGCCGACCATGTGCTGTCACGTGTGCAAAAGCAGAACCTGGGCCCGGTAGAAGCGCCGAAGGATTTTGGCCTGGGGCCAATCGAGCGCATCCACAGCCGCGACTATCTCGACTTTTTCAAAGGCGCCTGGGCACGCTGGACCGCGTTCAACACCGACGGTGACTTGCTGCCCTACACCTGGCCGGCCCGCACCTTGCGTCGCGTTAAGCCCACCAGCCTGCACGGCGAACTGGGCTACTACAGCTTCGACGGCGGCGCGCCAATCACCGCCGGCACCTGGCAAGCCGCGTACAGCGCGGCGCAAGTCGCCCTCACCGCGCAAGCAGAAATCCAGCGCGGCGCGCGCAGTGCCTTCGCCCTGTGCCGTCCACCAGGACACCACGCCGCCAGCGACTTGATGGGAGGTTATTGCTACCTCAACAACGCTGCCATCGCCGCCCAGGCCTTTCTCGACCAGGGCCACAAGAAAGTCGCGATCCTCGATGTCGACTACCACCACGGCAACGGCACCCAGTCGATTTTCTACGAGCGCAGCGACGTGCTGTTCACTTCGATCCATGGCCACCCGGAAGCCGAGTTCCCGTTCTTCCTCGGCTATGAGGACGAGCGCGGCGAAGGCGCCGGTGAAGGCTTCAACTTCAACTATCCTTTGCCCGCCGGCAGCGGCTGGGATAGCTGGAGCGCGGCGCTGGAGCAGGCCTGCAACGAGATCGAAACCTATGGCGCCGACATCGTCGTCGTGTCCCTGGGCGTGGATACGTTCAAGGACGACCCGATCTCCCAGTTCAAGCTCGACAGCCCCGATTACCTGGCCATGGGCAAACGCATCGCCAGGCTTGGCGTGCCGACGCTGTTCGTGATGGAAGGCGGTTACGCGGTAGAAGAGATCGGCATCAACGCCGTCAACGTTCTTGAAGGCTTTGAAAACGCTTAACAAGGAATCGCAAAATAATGAAAAATCTCAAGCGGTTTATCGTTCCGGCCCTGTGCGCCACGGTGCTCGGTGGCGGCGCTCATGCAGAAGAACGAACGTTGCGCGTCTACAACTGGTTCGACTACATCACCCCCAAGGCCCTGGAAGATTTCAAGACCCAGAATCCACAGACCAAACTGGTCTATGACATCTTCGACACCAACGAAGCGCTGGAAGCCAAGCTGCTGACCGGCAACTCCGGCTACGACGTGGTGGTGCCGTCCAACGTGTTCCTGGCCAAGCAGATTGAAGCCGGGGTGTTCCAGCCACTGGATCGCAGCAAACTACCAAACTGGAACCACCTCGATCCCAAGCTGATGAAGCTGATCGAGGCCAACGACCCGGGCAACAAGTTCGCCGTCCCGTACATGTACGGCACCATCCTGATCGGCTTCAACCCGGACAAGGTCAAGGCCGCACTCGGTGAAAACGCGCCGGTGGACAGCTGGGACCTGATCTTCAAGGAAGAGAACATCAGCAAGCTCAAGCAGTGCGGCGTCGCCCTGCTCGATTCGCCGTCGGAGATCCTGCCCCTGGCCCTGCAACACCTTGGCCTGGATCCCAACAGCAAAAAGCCTGCGGACTACGACAAGGCTGAAGCACTGCTGATGAAGATCCGTCCGCACGTCACCTACTTCCACTCGTCCAAGTACATGGCCGACATCGCCAATGGTGACATCTGCGTCGCCGTCGGCTACTCCGGCAGCTTCTCCCAGGCCGCCAACCGTGCCAAGGAAGCCAAGAACGGAGTGGTTGTCGACATGCGCCTGCCCAAGGAAGGTGCGCCGATCTGGTTCGACATGCTCTCCATCCCGAAAGGCGCGAAGAACCCGCAAGACGCCTACACCTTCATCAACTACCTGCTGCAGCCCCAGGTGATCGCGCCTGTCAGCGACTTCGTGGGTTATCCGAACCCGAACAAGGACGCCACGGAACTGGTCGACCCGGCGATCCGCAACAACCCGAACCTGTACCCGACCGAAGCGGCCATGGGCACCCTCTACACCCTGCAACCGCTGCCGCGCGATGCCGAACGCGCACGCACCCGGGCGTGGACCAAGATCAAGTCGGGGACTTGAAGCGATACACAGGGAACTGAGTAAACGGAGAATCCTGTAGGAGCCCGGCTTGCCGGCGAAAGCGGCCTCGAGTATTGCACTGACCTTTCGACCGCCTTCGCGGGCAAGTCGGATCGCCGCACGCTCCTACAGAATTCTATTTTGCCTGCAATAACTATCTACCACCTCCCGCCCCCACCTGCCCTCTACCGTGCCCGGACCCTGCGCTGTGCCCTCAGCGCTTCACCGGACACAGGAAACGGCCATGCCCGCCACGCCCTCCAGCAACCCCGACGACATTCTCACTCAACTGGTGACCGGCCCTTCGATCAGGGAAGTCGCGTCGACCTCGATCCGCACTGCCCTCGACACCGAATATCCGCAACTGCATATCGATCCAAACCTGACCATGGTGGCCACGCCCGTCTGGACCCTTACCGACAACCAGGTCTTGCCCGGTAACAGCCGCTTCGAATCCCTGACCGACGCCCTGGTACGGCTCATCCTGTCCGGCGCGACAGCCACCTACATCGAAGGGGAGCACTTTTTGACCCGGCAACCGGGCGTCGAGCCGGGTATCAAGCTGCCGGTAAAGATCGATGCCATCGGCTGCCTGCTCAATCGCCTGGCCCGGTTGTTTTTCGTGTCCTATCAGGAACAACAACTGGACTACTGGAATCAAACCATCGCCCCCGATAAACCGCGCTGGCATCAAATCAGCGAAGGCCTGCACAGCCTCTGGAACGACGGCAAACCCGATGACTGGGACGAAGACCAACGGGCGATGGCCCTGACCGTCTACAACTACCCGCAACAGGCCGAGCGCCAGGCCCACGACAAGTACCAGACACGCGCCTGCCTGATCGACATCGACGAGCTCGACCAACAGCGCAGCGAACACCGGCAGCTGATGGACACCGCCGTCATTGTCGGCACGCTGGGGGAACGCACGCTGGTCGTTACGCATTCGATCACCGACGGATTCAGTCAGTACGACTCGTTGGCAGCATTTGGCGAAGCCCTTCGCAAGCGCTTCACTTCATCGATAAATGCTCGACAACTGCAGTGGCGCCTTTACGAACCCACGGGCAATTTTTTCGAGCAGCAGGCCTGTGCGTTGATCGCCCTGGAAATCCAGGCCATCGGCTCGCTCAGTGAGACGGCGATATCGCTGCTGACGCCACGGATCGCAGCAGCGCCCGGTCATTTCGAAAAGCTCGTGCAACAGCACCCCACGCGTTTCAGCCAGGTCGAGCATCAGTTGCAGGACTGGCTGCTCGATGCCTCGACGGTAGACCTCACTCGCTACAGTCGGCACTTGATGGACTTGGCCTTGTTACGCGAGCAGCATGCCGGGAAGTCGTTCAACGATGGCATTGCTGCGTTGCGCGAATTTGCCCTGAAGGCCTTACGAGAGCAGATGACAAAGGATCATCCGCAAGCCACCCTGCCGCGCCTGGAGGACATTCAAATCAGCAGCACTCGCCCGGTGATCCTCGGGACATTCGCGGTGCCCGGCAAGACCGAAACCGTCACGCTGTCTCTCGTCGACCTGGCGTTGCAGAACCTGACGGCCCTGCCCTGGGGTAACAAAACCGTGCAATACCGTGACGGATCAGCGGTGGCGTCATGGTTGACGCCGGCCTATGTGGACAGCCTGGTGAGCGCCGTGAACATCGGCGAAACCTACCCCAAGCTGATCAAGCGCACGCTGCTCGACGACCCGACGGAAAAGTCCCGGCGCCAGCAACTCTACGCCGACGACCTGCGCATTCAGCTACCGCTGCAAACGCTGCAATCGAAGATCCGTGGCGAAGCCGGCATCGATGACCTGGGTTATCGCTATGTCGTCGCGGCCTTGCAGGAAAAGGCGGCGGATCGTTATGTCGAGGGCCTGGAAATCATCATTCGCCCACTGGCTTTCATTCCAGGCGGACGCAACGACGGCAAGGCTGACGAAGTCGCCAACATGTTCGTGATCGGGCCGCGACAAGCCGAAAAAGGCCCCTGCCTGCTGTATCGGCCACTGCTCGATCATCCACTGCTGCAATACCCTGGCGAAGCGGACCTGCTGTACGCCATCAAGCACAGCAAGGCGTTGCGCCAGTCGGTCCTGGCCTGGCTGGCCGACGACGTTCGCTTCAATTACTCGCAGTACGTGTTCCCTGGCGAGCTGCCTTCCGTCTGGACCTTGTCCCAATGGCTGGTCGATCCAGCCTCGCTGCTGGGGATGATGGGCGCCGTGACCCTGGGTTCGTCGCCTATGCCGCAACCTGCCTTGCCGGCCCTGTTCAGCGCCAACGCCAACGCCTTAATCACCCTGGCCGACCGGCAGTCGGTGTCCAATGCGCAAAGCCGTTGGGCCACCCTCAAACAAGCGGCCTGGATGCTGTTCAATGTGACGTTGCCCTTTCTCGGGCGTACGGCTGCGACGGCTGCCTGGATCTGGCAGATCATGGACGATCTGGAACAGGCGCGTGAAGCCCGGGAAGCGGATGATTCCGCGCATGCATGGACCGCGCTGACCGACCTGTTCCTGACCCTGGGCATGGTCCTGGCGCACCACGCCGCCACGCGCAACAAGCCGCGCGCCCCACGCCTTGAGACCGCCACGCCAGCGCTCGAAAAACCGGTCGCGGCCACCACCGTGACGCAGATGCCCGACATCGTCGCTCACCACCTGCCCGACAACCACCCGACACCCCTGCACGCCTTCGGCATTTTGTCGCCAGCGAGCCTGGCGTCCGTGCTGGACCGACTGGCCATCGCCAAGCCCGCCGGGCTCGAAAACCCGTCGAACCAACCCGGCCCCCACCGCTACCTGAGCCCGCTCGCGCAAAAGTGGTATGCCCAGGTCGGCCAGCGCTGGTTCGAGGTCTGGCTCAACGACGATGGCGATGTGCAAATCATCGACACGCGCATGACACCGTCACGCACAGGTCCCCTGCTGATTCATTCCGCGCAGGGACAATGGTTCGTCGATACGCGCTTGCGACTGCGCGGCGGAGGCCGCAGCCGAAAAGCACTCGCACTGCAAAACGAGCAACGCAAGGACAGGCTGAAACTGCAACTGACAGCGTTTGAAAGTCGCAAAACCCGGCTGACGGAGGAGCTCGATGCCGCGCAGAAGGCAGTAACGGCACCCGCCACAGACGTGGTCGACCCCCATCGGCAACGCCTGATCGAAACACTGGATGCGCATTTGGTCGAGTTCGGCACTTTCATCGAACAGCTCAAGGCTTACAACAGCATTGAATCGATCCCCAACTACCGCGCGGTCCTGGTCGACTGCCTGGATCATCAGTTGTTCCTGACGAAGACGTGGTTCACGCAGCAAGACAGGGTGTTTGGCGAACGCATGCGTCGATCCCTCGCGCTGCTGGACAACGAGCCGGGGGACGGCGCACAGACTCCACGCCAGACCCACCAGCTCACCAGTGACCTGACCCAGGGCTTTATCGACAAGATCGAGTTCGCCCAGGCACGCATTGAAGAGCTCAAACGGCTGGGCAAGGAAGCGGCCGAAGTGGCCCGAGAGGGAAAGGAGGCGCTGCCTCGATTCGCACTGAAGGATCTGAAACTGTTCCAGATCAGCCTTGCCCAGGAACTCTGCCTGAGTGACAGCGCCTCGGTGGACACGGCGCCGGCCCGACAAGCCATGACACAACTTGTCGAGGATACAGGCCTGACCATCCAGTCTGCGCTGGACCTCGCCGAACAGGACGATGCACTGCCCCTGCCTGAGCGGATCGACGGTTTCAGCGAGTTGGTAGAACAGTTCGCCATCCTCGACCTGCGGATACTCGACCTGCCTGGCGAATACCCGCGGCAGTTGCTGCAACCACCACTGGACCTGATGCGCCAGCGGATCGAAGCATTTAAGGAACACAGCGTGAAACAGCTCACCGAGCTGTTGCATGAGCGCAAATCTCTCGAACCGACACCCGGCCCTTCTCGCCCGGCCCCGGTCTCAAAACGCATCATCAAGACCCGTTACAAAGGCACCATAGTCGGTAAACCCCGTGTGCGCACGGCGGCAGACAACACCGAATGGGTCGATGTGATATCCCCTCTGACCAATGAGGTCACCGCGACCTTCCATGAGAAAACACCTGGCGTGTGGGTCAAGCATGAGTCTGCGCCAGAGCAGGCACCTGCCCAGGTACGTCCTGATTTGCCAACCAGCCTGCAGAAGGGCCAGATGCTGGTGGATCAATTGCCGTCGTTCATTCGCCGAACCGAGGGTCATTCGAAGGTGGCGGGACGCAATCCGACGGAAATCGAGGAAATGTTTCACCAGCACGCCAGTCGCCTGGAAGCAGCGGCCAATACGATCGAAGACGCCCTCACCGATAACAATGCGACGGACGACGGGCAGCCTTCAGCCGCCCTGCTGGCCAAACAGCTCACCGAGCGCGCGACCGAGCTCTTTGAAAAAGGTCGCCTGGCCCGGATCCGCATGACCAAGGAACAGCCCCCCACTGCGGCTCGTGTCGAATGGCTGATGAGCAAGAAGCTGATCACCATTGCCAAGACACCCGACCGACGTCGACTCAAGGGGCATAAAAACGACTACCTCGAAGAATATGAGATACGCGAACAGGGCACTGCAAAAGTGCTTTGGTACGCCCACTTCCACTATTCGGGCCCGGACACCGCCCCTAAAACCTACACCGCAGCCCACCTGAAAACCGAATCCCAACGTCTGCTCGGCGGTGCACTGGATCAGCGCAAACCTGTCTCCAACAACGAGTTGATCGCTGTTTACCGCAGCGAAATCAGCCCGAAGCTGGCGGATGAGTTGTTCTTGTCAATAAACAACCCACGCGCTTCGGGTTCCTGAAAAACAACCCGTGCCTGCCAGGACTCGCGCTTTCAGCGAGTCCTGCGCCAGGCCTTGCTCAATCGTCCAAGTGCCGCGCTGATCGCCTCCTCCGGCACCGCGGCAAACCCCAATACCAGCCCGGCGCGTTGATCGGGTGTGTTGTGCGAATCCGCCATCCAGTAGTTGCTCAGGCCATTGATCTCGACGTCGACGCTGGCCGCGGCTTCTATCAGTGCTTGTTCGCGGGCCAGCGTGTCGACCGTCACCGTCATGTGCAATCCGGCGGCCACGCCCGGCAGTTGGCCAACACCGGCAATGTCTGCGGGCCAGTTGGCCAATAGTGTGTTGCGGCGGCTCAATGCGGCACGCCGCATGCGCCGCACATGACGCTGAAAATGCCCGGCGGCCATGAATTCGGCCATCACCGCCTGGGTGCTCACCTCGGAATGCCGCACATCCACCGCCCGCCGCTGGGCAAACGCCTCGACCAATGCCGGCGGCAGCACCAGGTAGCCCAGGCGCAGGGCGGGAAAGGCCACTTTGCCGAACGTACCGACATAGAGCACCCGACCGTGACGATCGAGCGCGGCCAAGGGTGCCAGCGGTGCGCCGCTGTATCGGTACTCGCCGTCATAATCGTCCTCGACGATCCAGCCCTGGTTGCGCTCGGCCCAGGCCAGCAATTCCAGGCGTCGCGCCAGACTCATCACTACGCCCAAAGGGTATTGATGCGAGGGCGTCACGTACGCCAGGCGACAATCGTCCAGGCGCGCCAGTTCGCGGCAATCAATGCCCTCGCTGTCCACCGCGATGCCGTGCAATCGCCCACCGGCCACCGCAAACGCATGCCCGGCCGCCCGATACCCGGGGTTTTCAACCGCCACCCCGTCCCCCGGTTCCACCAGCAACTGCGCACACAGGCTGATCCCTTGCTGCGCGCCGCTGGTGACGACAATTTGCTCCGCCGTGCACTGCATGCCGCGAGAACTGCGCAAATACGCTGCGATCATCCCGCGCAATCGCGCATCGCCCTGGGGCGCGCCGTAACACAGCTGCTGCAGATCCGGTTTACGCCAGAACGCCGCATTCAGCTTGGCCCACACCTCGAACGGAAACAGATCGAAGGCCGGCACGCCGACCCGAAAGGCCCGCGGCGGGCCGCTCGGAGGCGTCGGCAGATGGTTGTTTTCCAACCGCGCCAAAGCGCCGCTGCGAGCGACTTTAGTGGCAGCCACCGCAGGCACCTCCAGATCCTTGGCAGAGGCGTCCGGCGAAGCTTTCGTCGCGGCTTTCCTGCCGGGCAACGGCGCCTGGGGCAATTGCGCGACATAGGTCCCGTCACCTACCCGCCCTTCAATAAAACCCTCGGCGTAGAGCTGGTCGTAGGCCCGCACCACGCTGTTGCGGGAAATCGCCAGGGCCGCCGCCAGGTCCCGGCTCGCCGGTAATCGCGTACCGCTGGCCAGGCGCCCGTCGAGCACCCGTACCCGCAAGGCCTGATAGAGCTGGCGACTCAAGCCCTGGCGGCGGTCGAGTTCGATACCCGCCGGGTTGAAGGACAGGGACAGCGGCGCGTCCGTCATGGCAATGGACCTATGAAATTTGTCGTTAATGGCTCTTACAACAGACCAATAGCCTGCCTAGGATGCAGGCATTCGCCAAGGAATATTTCCATGTATACGCCCCGCGCCTTTGCCCTCAACGATTTGCATGAGCTGCAGCAACAGATCCTCGGCACCCGCCTCGCCGTGCTGGTTACCCATGGTGAACACGGCCTGCAAGCCAGTCATCTGCCCTTGCTGCTCAATACCGACGAGGGTCCCAACGGTACCCTGTATGGCCATTTCGCCAAGGCCAACCCACAGTGGAAAGCACTGCAGGACGGCGCCGAATCACTGGTCATTTTTGCCGGCGCCGATGCCTATGTGAGCCCCGGGTTTTACCCGAGCAAAGCCGAGGACGGCAAAGTCGTGCCAACCTGGAACTACGTGGCCGTGCATGCCTATGGCAACGCTGAAGTGTTCAGCGATGCCGAGCGCCTGCACTCACTGGTCAGCGCCTTGACCGATCGCCACGAAGCCGGTCGCGCGCAACCGTGGAAAGTCGCCGATGCCCCCGCCGATTACATCGAGGGCATGCTCAAGGCCATCGTCGGTTTCGCCCTGCCGATCCAGCGCCTGGAAGGCAAACGCAAGCTCAGCCAGAACCGCAACGCCGCCGACATCGCTGGCGTGCGCGCAGGGCTGGCTGCCAGCCCCGACGCACACGACCAGGCCCTCGCCCATTTGATGCCCTAAGGAATGAACATGAGCCAGATCGACATCCGCCCGGTCAGCGCCGATGACCACGCCGCATGGCTGCCGCTGTGGCAGGCCTACCTGCGTTTCTACAACACCGAACTGCCAGAGACCGTCAGCCAAAGCACCTGGCAGCGTATGCTCGACCCGAACGAACCCACCCATGCCGCCCTCGCCTGGCTCGACGGCAAGGCGGTGGGCATGGTGCATTTCATCTACCATCGTTCCAACTGGAGCATTGAAAACGCCTGCTACCTGCAAGATCTGCTGGTGACACCCGAATCCCGTGGCACCGGCGTTGGCCGCCAGTTGATCGAATTTGTCTACGCCACGGCCAAGGCCGACGGCTGCAACAAGGTG
Organism: Pseudomonas sp. WJP1; assembly: GCF_028471945.1. Taxonomy (NCBI): domain Bacteria; kingdom Pseudomonadati; phylum Pseudomonadota; class Gammaproteobacteria; order Pseudomonadales; family Pseudomonadaceae; genus Pseudomonas; species Pseudomonas sp. WJP1. The sequence goes on along the minus strand of NZ_CP110128.1, from coordinate 2,318,966 downwards.
CATTGGCTGACCCACGAAACCAACGCCACCGCGATCCAGCTCTACGAGCGCATCGCCGAGCGTCCGGGTTTCATCCAGTTTCGCAAAGCCATCTAAGGTTCAAGGAGAACAGCATGTCGACTTCACTCGCCGACTGGAAAGGCGTCCCGGCCCCGACGGTCCAACTGATCGAAGGGCGTTTCATCCGCCTGGAAAAACTCGACCCGGCGCGCCACGGCGACGACTTGTTCAACGCCCTGCAAGGTCCAGGCGCCGACCCGAAACTGTGGGATTACCTGCCTTACGGCCCTTTCCCGGAACGCAGCGCATTCAACGACTGGCTGGACAACCACGCCGCCAGCAGCGACCCCTACTTTTTCAGTGTGATCGACCGCGCCAGCGGCGAAGTGCAAGGCATCCTCAGCCTGATGTCGATCGTCCCGGCCCAGGGCCGCATCGAAATTGGCCACGTCACCTTCGGCGCACCGATGCAACGCTCACCCAGGAGCACCGAGGCCGTCTACCTGCTGGCCAAGGAATCGTTCGCCCTCGGCTACCGGCGCCTCGAGTGGAAATGCAACAACGGCAACGCCCGCTCCAAATACGCGGCCGAGCGCCTGGGCTTCAGTTTCGAAGGCGTCTTCCGCCAGCACATGGTGGTCAAGGGGCAGAACCGCGATACCGCCTGGTATTCGATCATCGATTCGGAATGGCCGGCGATTGGCGCGGGGTTCGAACGCTGGTTGAGTGATGAAAACCAGACGGATTCGGGGCAGGTGAAAGGGTTGGCGGAGTGTCGTAGTTGAGGATTGTGTAGGAGCGAGCATGCTCGCGATGGTCGTCAACGATAACGCTGGAAACCTGGCACCCCACGGCGCTCTTAGATTCTTCGCGAGCATGCTCGCTCCTACAGTGGCGGTTGGCATTCAACCGGCATCTACAGGCCTGCCGCAACGCCTGACCGGAAATGGGGACGGATCTATATTTTATTGTAATAAATAGATCCGAATCCTGAAAACCCATCACTTGGCAAGTTGCGTGGCTGGAGCCCCCCATATTTCCAGAACTTATTATTTGAGGTTTGGTTTTTCCTGATCATTCCTACAGATCATTCCTAAAATTGACTTCTCACCCAAACTTCTGGCCTCTTGCAACATCTTGCTACTACTTGTCATTTTATTTTCAATCTAAATAGTCAATCATAAACCCAACTACAACAGTCGCACATCGCCTAAAATTCAAATCCAAAAGACCCCAGTCTGTCGGGCCTGTTACTTGAAGTCTCTTTTCACGTGGTCACCGACCTTTGCATTTTGCAATTGGTATCGCGTATCGCAAGAGTGGCCGAGCAGCGCCCACCTAGCGGCGGCGCATGTTGGACAATGCGTTGCTAGTTGTAGTTGACCTGGTGATTGCCCAGAGTGAAAGTACCCAGCCCAATTCCACGGGCGCAAATATGGATCTTTACATGCTGTCCTTGTTCGATCGCCGAAGGCAAGGAGCGCAACGAAGTTGAATTCAGAACCCTCATTGAAAACAGCAGCTTTATCGTCAAACAGGTAAAGCGCCTGCCAAGCAGGAACGGCATTATCTTCGCCTTCCCAAAATAAATGATCACGATCGCCCCACGCCACTTTCCAGAGGGGCTCTTCATTTACGGGTCATTTCCCGGCTGCTTGATTAAAAGGAAAACACATGTCGACGCTGATCTATTACGTAGCCGCCACCCTGGATGGTTTTATTGCCACTCAACAACACAAACTGGATTGGCTGGAGAACTTTGCGCTGGGGGATGACGCAACGGCCTATGATGATTTTTACCAGACGGTCGGAGCGGTGGTCATGGGGTCGCAGACCTATGACTGGATCATGTCGAACGCTCCCGATGACTGGCCCTATCAGGATGTACCCGCCTTTGTCATGAGCAACCGGAATCTGTCAGTCCCCGCCAATCTGGATATCACCTTAGTACAGGGTGATGCCGGTGCTATCGCGGCCAGGGCCAGGCAAGCGGCGAAGGGCAAGAATGTCTGGCTCGTTGGCGGCGGCAAAACGGCTGCCTGTTTTGCCGATGCCGGGGAGTTGCAGCAACTGTTCATCACCACCATTCCGGTTTTTCTCGGCACCGGTGTTCCTGTGCTGCCCGTTGACCGCGCGCTTGAGGTCATCCTCAGAAAACAGCGCACGCTGCACAGCGGCGCTATCGAATGCATCCTGGACGTGAAAGCCGATGATGGAGTGAAAACTCCCTCACTACGGCTTCAAGATCACTTCAATCTCCCGAAAACCGATCCCGGCTGTTCGTCAGGTGCAGCACCATCGCCGCTCGAGCCGCATCGGGATCCTGACGCTTGATCGCGTTAAAAATCGCTTCATGCTCCAGGTTCGCCAGGTGCCCCAATTGCGAAAAGTCGGCGCCTCCGCGCTCGTCGACTTTCACCTGGGTACGGGGAATCATGGCATTGCCCAAGTGCTGCATGATTTCCGTGAAAAATGTATTGCCGGTCGCCTCGGCAATGATCTGGTGGAAGCGCTTGTCTTCCTCGACGCAACTGTCGTTGTTGGCCAGCGAGGCCTGGTAATCACTCAAGGCCTGGCGCAGGCGCGCGAGCTGATCGTCCGTTCGGCGAACGGCTGCCAGCGCAACAGCCTGCACCTCCAGGCCCAGTCTCAATTCCAGCATGCTCCTGACTTTTGCAACCGTATCCACATGCAGGCGCAGCCCTGGCTGGGAGGGTTGCTCCAGCACAAATGTGCCGATGCCGTGGCGTGTTTCCACCAAACCCGAAGCTTGCAGCTTGGAAATAGCCTCCCGGACAACGGTACGACTCACACCATGCTCGAGAACGATGGTCGATTCCGAGGGCAGCTTTTCGCCTGGCTTCAATTGTCCGAGCAAGATGCGCTGGGTCAGTGCTTCCACCACGCCCTGAGCCAGATTATTGGATCGTCTACGGACAGGCGTTCCGCTTTCAATTTGCATAGGTTCGAGTCCACAGGATTTTGCTCCGCAGAGCTTAACACCCACCAGAGATTCTCTGGCGAAATGCGGACGTACTCCGCTGGTTCGAATCATAGAACGGCACCATCTTGTATGACAACACATCTATTACTTTCATTCTGAGCTTTATAGCCACCACTTGTCTGACATGCAAGGCCACCCCAATCCCACCCATCAAAGCGCTACAACCTCAGTAAACACTGGACAAAACACCCAACAAAGCTATTTGAAGCCCTCATCTGAAGACAAAACGACCGCCGGTGCATTGCAGATCAGAAAAACCACTTGTATGATGTCTATCAACACAAGCGCACCAGACATCTCGACAAAAACCAGCGATGCAGGCGAATCACATGAATCCTCAAGAACTCAAGTCCATCCTTTCTGAAGGCCTCCTGTCTTTTCCGTTGACCGACTTCAACGCAGCCGGCGACTTCCGTGCAGACACCTATGCCAAGCGCCTTGAATGGCTGGCTCCCTACGGCGCCAGCGCGCTGTTCGCGGCGGGCGGCACGGGCGAATTCTTTTCGCTCGAAGCGAGCGAGTACTCACAGATCATCAAGGTTGCGGTGGACACCTGCCGTGGCGAGGTGCCGATTCTCGCCGGTACCGGTGGCCCTACCCGCCAAGCTATCGCTTACGCCCAGGAAGCAGAACGTCTCGGCGCGGCGGGTGTGCTGCTGCTGCCGCACTACCTGACCGAAGCCAGCCAGGAAGGTCTGGTCGCTCATGTCGAACAAGTCTGCAAATCAGTGGACTTCGGGGTCGTGGTCTACAACCGCAATGTTTGCCGATTGAATGCCGACAGCCTGGAAAAGCTGGCTGATCGCTGCCCTAACCTGATCGGATTCAAGGACGGCGTGGGCGACATTGAAAGCATGGTTTCGATCCGTCGCCGCCTGGGCGAACGCCTGACCTACCTCGGTGGCCTGCCAACCGCCGAAGTGTATGCCGCGGCTTATAAAGCGCTGGGCGTGCCGGTCTACTCTTCAGCGGTATTCAACTTCATTCCGAAAACGGCCATGGAGTTCTACCGGGCGATCGCTGCCCAAGACCACGAAACCGTGGGCAAGCTCATCGATGATTTCTTCCTCCCTTACCTGGATATCCGCAATCGCTGCGAAGGCTATGGCGTGAGTATCGTCAAGGCCGGTGCCAAACTGGTGGGCCACGATGCCGGCCCCGTGCGAGCACCACTGACCGACTTGCTGCCAAATGAAATGGAAGAACTGGATGCCCTGATCAGGAAGCTTGGCCCCCAGTAGTTCGACCCGCTACAACCGGCGGCCAAGCCGCCGGCGACACGCTCAAACCCGCATAAAAATAATCAGTGGGAGATTTGAATTGTGAACAATTCAAACAATGCATCTGTCGTTGCAGAAGATGATTCGGTACTCACGCGCGCCGTGAGCAAAGTGAAGAGACATGTACTCCCGCTTTTCGTGATCATGTTCATCCTCAACTACATCGACCGGGTCAATATCGGTTTCGTGCGCACGCACATGGAACATGACCTCGGTATCGGTGCTGCCGCCTACGGGCTGGGTGCCGGCCTGTTTTTCATCGGCTACGCGCTCTTCGAAGTACCTTCCAACATGCTGCTGCAAAAAGTCGGAGCCCGTATCTGGCTGACGCGCATCATGTTCACCTGGGGCATCGTCGCCACGATGATGGCGTTCATCCAGAACGAAACCCACTTCTACATTCTGCGGTTCTTGCTCGGCGTGGCCGAAGCAGGCTTCTTCCCTGGCGTGATCTACTACTTCACCCGCTGGCTGCCAGGCGTCGAGCGCGGTAAAGCCATCGCCATCTTCCTCAGTGGTTCAGCCGTTGCGTCGCTGATTTCCGGCCCGCTGTCGGGTGTCCTGTTGCAGATCGAAGGCTTTGGTTTCCACGGCTGGCAGTGGATGTTCGCCATCGAAGGCCTGGCCTCTGTCGTTATCGGCGGTTTTGTCTGGTTCTGGCTGGACTCCAAACCCCACGACGCCAAGTGGCTGACGCGAGAAGAGCAAGATGCACTGGTCGGCGCTATCGATCAGGAGCAACGTGAGCGTGAAGCCCTGACCACCATCAAGCCGACCATCGGCAAGCTCCTGAAAGATCGTCAGATCCTGCTGTTTTGCGCCTTGTACTTCTGCATTCAGCTGACGATCTACGCCGCGACCTTCTGGCTTCCCAGCATCATCAAGAAGATGGGTGACCTGAGCGACGTGCAGGTAGGGTTTTTCAACTCGATTCCCTGGCTGATCTCCATCATCGCCATGTACTCCTTTGCGGCGCTGTCGGGCAAGTTCAAATTCCAGCAAGCCTGGGTCGCCACCGCCCTGTTGATTGCCGCTGCCGGCATGTTCCTGTCCACCACCGGTGGGCCGATCTTCGCCTTCGTCGCCATCTGCTTCGCTGCCATCGGCTTCAAGTCCGCGTCCTCATTGTTCTGGCCCATTCCCCAGGGCTACCTGGATGCCCGTATCGCCGCCGCCGTCATCGCGCTGATCAACTCGATCGGCAACCTGGGTGGTTTCGTGGCACCGACGACCTTCGGCTTCCTGGAACAGACCACCGGCTCGATTCAAGGCGGCCTCTATGGCCTGGCCGGCACCTCGGTACTCGCCGCGATACTGGTGTTTTTTGCCAGGACTTCACCCAAGCCATCCTCCCTGCCGACATCGCCGAACGGCGCTCCAACGGGTGCGACAGTCAAAGCGCACTGACCCCATTGATCGCTGAACGACCTCTATTTATAGGAACTTGCCATGAACGCTGAACATACTGCCAACACCACCAAGTCGCCTGTCGTCACCAGTTTTCAAGTGATACCCGTTGCGGGACACGACAGCATGCTGCTGAACCTGAGCGGCGCCCACGGCCCGTTCTTCACTCGCAACATCGTCATTCTCAAGGACAGCGCCGGCAATACCGGCGTGGGCGAAGTACCGGGTGGTGAACGCATCCGTGAGACCCTCGAAGACGCGCGTAGCCTGGTGATCGGCCAACCCATCGGCCAGTACCAGCGCATCCTCAATCAGATGCGCACCACCTTCGCCTCCCGTGATGCGGCCGGCCGCGGCCTGCAAACCTTCGACCTGCGGATCACCATTCATGCCGTGACCGCCATGGAAGCCGCCCTGCTCGATTTGCTGGGCCAATTCCTCGAGGTTCCGGTGGCTGCATTGCTGGGCGAAGGGCAGCAACGCGATGCGGTGAAAATGCTCGGCTACCTGTTCTACGTCGGCGATCGCAATGCCACGAACCTGGCCTACCGAAACGAGTCCGACGCCGATGATGACTGGTTCCGGTTGCGTCACGAGAAAGCCATGACCGCCGAGTCGGTCGTACGCCTGGCCGAAGCGGCAAAGGCCAGGTACGGCTTCAACGACTTCAAGCTCAAGGGCGGTGTGCTCAGCGGCGATGAAGAAATCGAAGCGGTGACGGCACTGGCCGAGCGCTTTCCCGATGCACGAATCACCCTTGACCCCAATGGCGCCTGGTCGCTCAAGGAGGCCATCCGTTTGTGCCGCGATCAGCATCATGTCCTGGCCTACGCCGAAGACCCGTGCGGCGCGGAAAACGGTTACTCGGGCCGTGAAGTCATGGCCGAATTCCGCCGCGCCACGGGACTGAAGACCGCCACCAACATGATCGCGACCGACTGGCGCGAAATGGGCCACGCCATCCAATTGCAATCGGTCGACATCCCGCTTGCCGACCCGCACTTCTGGACGATGCAGGGCTCCGTCCGCGTGGCCCAGATGTGTCATGAATGGGGCCTGACCTGGGGCTCTCATTCCAACAATCACTTCGATATCTCCCTGGCCATGTTCACTCAAGTCGCAGCCGCCGCGCCGGGAGAGATCACCGCGATCGACACCCATTGGATCTGGCAGGACGGCCAGCGCCTGACCAAAGAGCCGCTGAAAATCGAAGGCGGCTACGTCAAGGTTCCGACCAAACATGGCCTGGGTGTAGACATCGACATGGACGCGGTGGCCAAGGCCCACGAAGTCTACAAGGGCATGGGGCTCGGCGCGCGGGATGACAGCGTCGCGATGCAGTTCCTGATTCCAGGCTGGAAATTCAACAACAAGCAACCTTGCCTGGTGCGCTGATCCACAGGCGGGGCACCCAAAGTGCCACCGACCTACGCCACCTCATCAACCGGCTTCAGACGAGCATCCACTGCTCAGCCTGAAGCCCACGGAGATCGATATGCTCACACTGCTTGGCCAGAATTTTATCGCGGGCGAACGCAGCGCCGACGGCGAACAACGGCTCAAGAGCCTGGACGCAAGCACCGGCCAGCCTCTGCCCTATGATTTTTTTCAAGCCACCGAGGCAGAAGTAGACCGCGCAGCCCTGGCCGCCGAAAACGCGTTCGTTGAGTTTCGGCAACTGAGCCCGGCACGCCGCGCCGAGTTTCTCGATGCCATCGCTGACGAAATTGACCAACTGGGTGAAGACTTCGTCGCCATCGTCTGCCAGGAAACCGCTTTGCCGGCAGGCCGCATTCAAGGCGAACGGGCACGCACCAGTGGCCAGATGCGCCTGTTCGCCAAAGTGCTGCGCCGTGGCGACTATCTCGGCGCGCGCATCGACCTGGCCCTGCCCGATCGCACGCCATTGCCGCGAGTCGACCTGCGTCAATACCGTATCGGTGTCGGCCCGGTCGCGGTGTTTGGCGCCAGCAACTTCCCCTTGGCGTTTTCCACTGCCGGTGGCGATACCGCTGCCGCGCTGGCGGCCGGCTGCCCTGTCGTCTTCAAGGCGCACAGCGGCCACATGGCAACAGCCGACCAGATGGGCTGCGCGATCATTCGCGCGGCTGAGCGCAGCGGTATGCCCAAGGGCGTATTCAACATGATTTTCGGTAGCGGCGTGGGTGAATGGCTGGTCAAGCATCCGGCCATTCAAGCTGTCGGATTTACCGGCTCGCTGGGTGGCGGCAACGCGTTGTGCAAGATGGCGGCAGAGCGCCCACAACCCATCCCGGTGTTTGCCGAGATGTCCAGCATCAACCCGGTGGTATTGCTGCCAGACGCGCTGTCCGCCCGCGGTGAAACAGTGGCCAGGGATCTGGCGGCCTCCGTGGTCATGGGCTGCGGCCAGTTCTGCACCAATCCTGGTTTGGTGATCGGGATCAAATCCCCGCAGTTCGCACAGTTCCTTGAGCATCTGCAAGGCCAAATGGCGGTTCAGGCACCGCAAACCATGCTCAATGCAGGCGGCCTGCGCAGCTACAGCAAAGGGCTGGAGCACTTGCACGCCCACCCCGGCATCACCCATCTGGCGGGTTCTGAGCAGACCGGCAATCAAGCCCGCCCACAACTGTTCAAGGCGGATGTGAGCCTGCTGCTTGAGGGTGACGAGCTGCTGCAGGAAGAAGTCTTTGGCCCGACCACGATCGTGATCGAAGTGGCAGACGACCACGAGCTCAAGCTCGCTCTTCACTCGCTACGGGGTCAGCTGACCGCCACGTTGATTGGCGAGCCGGCAGACCTGCAACAGTACCAATGGCTTGTTCCCGTGCTGGAGCAAAAAGTCGGACGCATTCTGGTTAACGGCTATCCCACCGGCGTCGAGGTGTGTGAAGCCATGGTGCATGGCGGGCCTTACCCGGCAACGTCGGATTCGCGCGGCACCTCCGTGGGTACACTGGCGATCGATCGCTTCCTGCGCCCGGTTTGCTTCCAGAACTATCCCGACGCGCTGTTACCTCCAGCGTTGCAAAACAGCAATCCACTCAGGCTCAAACGCCTGGTCAATAGCGAGTGGAGCGACGCCGCCATTGGCTAATTCGTCTGGCCGGGTACGCGGCGCATAAGGTTGCGCCGCCGTCCTTTGAACATAAATCACGCCAACGGCCATCGACGGGCTCAATACACATTGGGGCTGATAGGGACACCATCATGATCGCGCCTTGCTACGCCCTGCATCGCCGGCCAAAAGGCTTCAACCAATCCAGAAACCTGTCGTCCATACTCGCCCAGGTGCTGAGCGAGCGCATCACCAGCGGCGCACTGCAATCCGGGCAGAAACTGCCTGCAGAAGCGCAAGTCATGGCCGAGCATGGCGTCAGCCGAACCGTCGTGCGCGAAGCCATTTCGCAATTGCAAACCCGTGGGCTGGTCATTACCAGGCACGGTATCGGCTCATTCGTCAGCGACACGCCCGATGGCGACGTGCACCCCAACGCCAATGCCTCCCTTGAAGATGTACTCGCCGTCATCGAGCTGCGTATCAGTATCGAAGTGGAAGCCGCGGGTTTCGCCGCCCAAAGGCGAAATCCGCAGCATCTGGCATGCATGCACAAGGCCCTCGACATACTGAAAGACCCGGGCATCAGTCGTGACGTGGCGGCAGCGGCCGACCATGAATTTCACCGACAGATCGCCCTGGCGACGGATAACCGTTACTTCGTGGACATCACCGACCACCTCGGTATCGATCTCATCCCCCGCAAGCGCCTCAATAGCGCCGCCTTGAATGGCGGGGATCGAATCGAGTACGGCCTGCGCCTGCAACACGAACACCAGGCGATTTACCAGGGCATTGCCGATGGCGACCCTGTGGCTGCCAAGGCGGCCATGAATCTCCATCTGGGCAACATCCGCGAGCGTCTACGCCACGCCACCTTCCGATAAACCCGGTTGGCGCATCAACCGAGTGCGTGGAAGTACTCCTGCGCCATGCGCAGGAACGGCGGCAGTGCCGGGTTGTCGTTGTCGCGCCTGGAAACCATGTACACCTCTGCTCGCGGCTGAGCATCCTCAAGGGGACGGAACTGCAAATGCCCCAGGTAAAGCTCACGAGCGGCAGCTGGCACGATCGCCAGCCCCAGGCCCGCACGGACGAGCCCGAGTATGGAATGGGTCTGCCCCAGGTAGTGCAGGTAACGCGGCGAAACGCCCGCCATGGCGAACAAGCCGACGATGCAGTCGTAGAAATACCGCCCTTCATCCGGCGAATACATCACGAAGGGTTGCTGATCCAGATCGGCCACCGCAATCGTCGTTTGCTGCGCCAAAGGGTGCGCGTTGGGCATCACCACCAGCAACGGCTCGCTGCAAATCAACTGCGAGTCAAACCCCAGGTGTGGCGCCGCTCGCCGTACGAAACCGACGTCGATCATGCTTGCCGCCAAGGCTTCCGTCTGCGCACCCGACACCATTTCATGCAATTCAAAACCTACGTCCGGGAGCCGTTGCGCGGCATGCCCGAGCAGACCGGGAATCAGCTGGTATCCACTGACCGCTGTAAACCCCAGGAGCAATTGCCCCGCTTCCCCTCGCGCCAGGCGCCGGGCCGCCGTTCCCGCCTGCTCGGTGTAGGCCAGGACATGCCGGGCATCACGCAGGAAATGCTGCCCGGCAACCGTCAGTTGCACATTCCGGTTACTGCGCTCAAGCAAGGTGACACCCAGCGAACGTTCCAGCATCTGGATCTGGCGGCTCAGCGGGGGCTGGGTCATGAACAATCGTTTGGCTGCCCGACCGAAATGCAGCTCTTCGGCAACCATGACAAAACAGCGAAGTTGATGGAGCTCCATGATTCAATTCTTGTATTGATCGATACAGTATCAATGTTAGACCAGCATCGATCGTTTTCCTACTCTTGAACCACACGCAGGCAGCTGCTTGTCGCCCGCCACAATAAATCCAATTCAAGGAACGCGACGTGAAGATCAATATCCTCCTCACCCAACCTGTACCGGATCTGATCGATGCCCGGCTCCAGGCGTCATACACCGTTCACCGGCTCTACGAGGCCGCCGACCAGGACACATTTCTCAATCAGGTAGGCCACAGCATTCGCGGTGTGGTCACCGGCGGCGCCAAGGGCCTGCCGAATGCGATCATGAACCGCCTGCCAGCGCTGCAAGTGATCGCCATCAGCGGCATCGGCACGGATGCCGTGGATCTGGCGAACGCTGCGGATCGCGGAGTTCAGGTGACCACCACCCCCGGCGTGCTGACCGATGACGTCGCGGACATGGGCATGGGTTTGCTGATCATGACCCTGCGCGATCTCGCCACCGGCGAGCGCATCGTGCGTGAAGGCCAGTGGGGCACCGTCGCACAACCACTGGCACGCAAAGTGACCGGCATTCAACTCGGGATCGTCGGGCTGGGCCGGGTGGGTCATGCGATCGCCAAGCGCGCCCAGGCATTCGACATGACGGTCAATTACACCGACCTGCGTGAGCAGCCGCAAAGCGGCTACCACTTTGTTCCCGACCTGATCGAACTGGCGCGCCGCAGCGATGTGCTGATGCTGGCAGCCTCCGCCGACAAAGGCGAAGCGATCATCACCCCGGCTGTGCTCCAGGCCCTGGGCGCCAATGGCTATCTGATCAATGTCGCCCGCGGCAAGCTGGTCGACGAGCAAGCACTGATAGCAGCCTTGAGCGACGGCACCATCGCCGGTGCAGGCCTCGATGTGTTCGCCGATGAACCCCGCGTGCCTGAGGCCCTGCGTTCACTGGGCAACGTGGTGCTGCAACCGCACCGCGCCAGCGCAACCGAACAAACCCGACTGGCCATGGGCGAAATCGTGCTGGCCAACCTGCACGCCTGCTTTGCCGGTTCGCCGCTGCCGACCGCCGTCGCTTGCTGAACGACGCGCGCTACTCACTCCAACAATAAAACTTCCCCCGAAGGAAGCCGGAGAGCACCATGACCTCCAAGACCGCACCCCTGGCGACTGCGTTTGAAAAAGCCCATGTCGGACGCCGCCGGTTCGTCATCCTCGCGCTGATTTTCATTGTCACCGTTCTCAACTATGCCGACCGGGCAACCATGTCCATCGCCGGTACGGGCGTGATCAAGGAATTGGGGATAGACCCCATCATGCTCGGAATGATTTTTTCAGCGTTTGCCTGGGCTTATGCCCTGGGACAAATTCCAGGCGGCTGGCTGCTCGACAAATTCGGGGCAAGAAGGGTCTACGGTTGCAGCCTGTTCTTGTGGTCCCTGTTCACCATGATGCAAGGCACCGTGGGCTGGATCGGGCTTGTGGGCTCCACGGCGGCGCTCACCTTGTTCGGCATGCGCTTCATGCTCGGCCTGGTGGAGTCTCCAGCATTCCCGGCCAACAACCGCATCGTGTCCTGCTGGTTCCCAACCAGTGAGCGCGGCACTGCGTCCGCGCTGTTCAACTCCGCGCAATACATGGCCGTTGTAGTCTTCGCCCCGCTCATGGCCTGGCTGACCCATTCCTGGGGCTGGGAACATGTTTTCATCTGGATGGGCGGGCTCGGCCTGGTGGCGACGGTGTTCTGGTTCGCGCTTTATCACGAGCCTCACAGTGATCCGCGACTGACCGAGACCGAACTGCAATACATGCGCGACGGCGGTGCCCTGGTGGATCTGGAAGCCACGCGCAAGGTCACCAAGCCAAAACTGACCATGAAGGAAGTCGCCCAGCTCTTCAACAATCGGACACTGTGGGCGATCTACCTGGGCCAATACTGCATCACCGCCCTCACCTACTTCTTCATCACCTGGTTCCCCATCTACCTCATCCAGGGACGCGGCATGACGATCATGCAGGCAGGATGGGTGGCGGCGATGCCGGCGATATGCGGCTTTTCGGGAGGTGTGCTGGGCGGGGTGGTTTCCGACTACCTGATCCGTCGTGGCGTTCATCCCTCCCGGGCCCGCAAGACCCCTTTCGTGATTGGCATGGCGCTCGCCTCCAGCCTGGTATCGGCAAATTATGTCGACGCCAACTGGATGGTGATTGCCCTGATGGCCCTGGCATTTTTCGGCAAGGGACTGGCGGCGGTGGGCTGGGCAGTATTGTCCGACACAGCGCCCAAAAGCATGGTGGGCTTGAGTGGTGGGGTATTCAACGGCATCGGTAACGTCGCAGGGATCATAACGCCGGTGGTCATTGGCTATTTTGTTGCCAGGACCGGATCATTCGACTCGGCGCTATGGTTTGTGGCGGCCCACGGCCTGCTGGGGATCTTTGGTTATGTGGTACTTGCCGGGCGCTTCGAGCGTGTGGTTATCGAGGATGCCGAGCCTTCTCGCGAAAACGCCTGACGGATCAGGGCCCGGCATCCGGGCCCTGCTGCTCAGCCCTGCCGCAACGCCCCATCAAACGCTGGCGTCAACCCCGACGACGCCAGCTTGCTGACAAAGGCGCCGATGCGCTGTTGCTTATAGGCGTCCACGTCCAGCTCACGGTAATCGTAGAAACCCTGGCCATCGCGTAAGCCGTTGCGACCGTTCTGCATGTTATCGGCGATCACCTGTGGCGACTCGAAACGCGGTGCCAGCGCGCCACTGAGGTAACGCGAGGCGTAGTACAGAATGTCGCCGCCACCCCAGTCGATGAACTCGAGCAGGCCCAGCACCGAGAAGCGCAAACCGAAGCCCACGCGTACCGCGGTGTCGATATCTTCCGCGCTGGCCACGCCCTCTTCCACCATCCGTGCGGCTTCGTTCATCGCCAGTGCCTGGATGCGCGGCACGATATAGCCTGCTACCGGATTGCACACCACCGGCACCTTGCCGATGCGCTTGAGCAGTTGCAGCAGTCGTTCGACCACCTGCGGGCAGGTCGCTGCGCTGCGGCTGACTTCCACCAGCGGCATCAGGTGCGCGGGGTTGAGCCAGTGCGCGTTGACGAAGCGCGCAGGCGTGCTGACCATTTCGCTCAACTCGGTGACCAGGAAGGTCGAGGTGGTCGACGCGATGATCGCCGACGCCGGCACATGCTCGCTGACCCAGGCGAAGGTCTGCTGCTTGATCTCGATGACTTCCGGCACGGCTTCGAACACCAGCTCGCACTGTCTCAATGTCCCGGCGGCCCGGTCTCGGGATTGCAGGGTCAAGCGCGATAGCGCGATGTCTGCCTGTTCCGGCTGGAGCATGCCGAGGCGTACCAGCATCTGCAGTTCGCCGCGGATGTTGTTGCGCACGCGCTCGAAGTAGCCAAGGCGCTCTTCCTCGGCGCGATCCTTGATGTCGATGAGGGTGACCGGCAGGCCCGCATGGATGAACGCCAGGGCAATGCCCTCGCCCATCCGGCCGGCGCCCACCACGCTGACTTGAGGCAATTCGATGCTCATGATTGAACGCCCTTGGTCAGCAGTTCGCTCATCTGCACCCGGTCGAGATCGGCCAGGCCGAGGTTTTCCAGGGTGCGGCCTTCGGCGTAGAGATCACGCCCGGCGACGACCGAGGCGATGCTCAGCAGGCCCTGGGCAACCGGGGTCGGCACACCGGCCCAGCGACCGACGGACACCAGGAAGGACAGGCCCAGGCGGGTGTCTTCGAGCATGTAGCGATGTTTCTGCAGGTCGATGTCTTCACGCCAGTCGCCGCTGTCGGTCAGCTTGCCATGGGCACCGCGACCGTACATCCACTCCTCGCCCTCCGTGGTGTTGTAGTGATCGGCCAGCGGAAAGTGCGGTGCGCCGTAGGTCAGTGCTTCGCGCACGGCCATGCGCTCGGCATCCAGCTGGTTGGTCACGCGACGGATCGACGGCTGGGTGCCTTCGTTGTGAATGTCCCAGGCTTCGAAATGCTCCAAAGGGCCTGCGTTCATCATGATCAGCGGCGGGTGGATGATGGGACCTGCGTTCATCAACGCACCGCTGAGGGCGTCTTCGATCGGCTCGACGCTTGGGTAGGCCTCGCGCAACATCGCAAAAGCATGCTCGGACAGGTTGGCGGGGAATACGCCAGTCGGCAGGCGGGTGGCGTAGCAGCTGATCACCAGGTCGCTGGCGCCATGCTTGCGCACCAGGTATGGCAGCGTGCCGGTTTCGGCGAAGGCGACCTTGCTGTGGTTACCGGCATCGGCCATGGCCTTGGCGAACACGTAGCTGCCGAAGGTGCCCGGTGGCAGGAACATCACCTGACCGTCGCGCAGGTGCGACGCCACGTGCCGGGCCAGGTCTTCATGGGAAGTCGACGGCAGCGGGATGATCACCAGTTGCGCGTCGCCCAGGGCTTCGGCCAGATCGTCGGTCAGCGACAGCTTGTCGCCCGCTTTACCGACCGATAACTGACGAGTGCCCCGATAGTCCCTGATGGTCAGGCTGCCGATGGCCAGCAGCTCCTTGAGCGCTGCCGAATCGCGCCGCCACAGGCGGACCTGATGCCCCTTTTCAGCCATCTCGACAGCAGCGGCGTAGCAGCCATGTCCCCCACCCAGCACGGTAATCTTCATCGAGTTGCTCCTTCTTGTAAGAGACTCGATGCTATCGGGCGGCACCGCCCCGGACTCCTCCGATTGCGCAGCCGACTGACCGATTGCGCATAAGTCTCAATGCTGGCGTCGGCGCAGCGTGTCCGACGGCAGGCAGCCATAGCGTTGCCGATAGGCACTGGAAAAATGCCCGAAGCTGTTGATGCCGTGACGCAACAGGATATCGGTGACGCTATCGCCGGTATTGCCCTGCTGCAGAGAGGCGTGGATCACCGCCAGGCGACGGTCACGGATGTACTCGACCGGTGCTTGCTGGAGAAACTGCTTGAAGCCGTTCTGCAGGGTGCGGGCCGAGACGCCACAAAGCTCGCTGAGGGTCGCCAGGCTGATCGGCTCGCCCAGGTGCTCCTCGATGTAGTCACGGGCCTTCTTCACGTGGTGCGGCAGCGGCGCGTGCGAATCCATCAACAGCTCCGCCGAGTGGTTATGCGGCAGCTGGGTGAGCAGCAGTTGCATCAGGTAGTCGGACAGGCCGCTGGCGAGGCGCGAACCGTCCACGCCGCTGCCGTATAGACGGCAGATGTAGTCCAGGGTGTGATAGAGACTGACAACGCCGGCGCCCAGGGGATCGACGCTGACATCGAAGATCACCGACTGCCGTAGGCTGCGGCCAAGCAGGCGTTGCAGTTGCAACTGCAGGGCATCGCGGTCGACGCGCAGGATCAGGTTGCGGCACTGCCCATCGGTGACGATGCGACTTTGCGCGAACGGCGAGGAAACGCTCAGGCAGCCCGACTGCATCGCCGCGCTACGCCGCCCGTGGGCCACTTCGCAATGCCCCTGCAAGGTAATGCGAAACAGGTACTGGTCGGCTATGTCGCCGATGCTGATCTCCACCGGCGCGCCATAGCGCAGGTCGAGCAGCGCCGACGTGCCGAAGAAGACGCCGTTGAGCCGGGTATGGATCGGCTCGTCACGCAGCACGTTGAAGCTGTGCGGACACAGGTAATGGCTGACCTTGTCCTTGATCTCGCGGTAATCGGCCGAGCTGAGCAGACTATGCCGTTCCAGCAGGTGTACGTCATTCAACATCCGGAATTCTCCTGGCCTGGAAGTGCTTCAGCCCCGCAGCGTACAAACGCAGCGGGGCCGAGGCACCGATCATGGACTATGACCAATCAAGCGCGGCTCGGATACTCCCGCGCATAGCTTTCGCGGAAACGCCGGCAACCACGCCAGAGCAGAAGCACGGTCAACACCGATGCACCCGCGATCACCAACGACATCGACGAGCCCACCGCTGCCGGCGATCCGAAGTAGCGGTCGGTCAACAGCGCCACCAGCGTGGTGCCCAGGCCCAACCCCAGCAGGTTGCTGATCAGCAGGAACACCGCCGAGACCTGTGCGCGCACCTGGTTCGGCGCGAGGATCTGCATCGCCGCCGTGGATGCCGGCATCGGGAACGAGGCGAAGAACATCGCCGGCACCAACAGGGTCACCGACAGCCACAGTTGATCGACTTGCGGGAACAGCACGGCCGGCACCAGCATGCCCAGGGCACCGATCACGCCAGTGCGCATGGCCGCGTCCTGATGGCCTTTCTTGGCCAGGTAGTCGGTGAGCCAGCCACCAAACAGCACCCCGGCAGTGTTGGCCAGCAACAGCACGGTACCGAGCATGTAGCCCGCCTCCATCGGTGACAGGCCGAACTTGCGGATATACAGCGCCGGGCTCCAGCTCATCATGCAGAACAGCACCATGGCGTAGAACGAAAAGCCCAGGTAATGGCAGGTGAAGGTGGCACGGTGGCGACCCAGAAAGCGCAAGCCATCGCTCATCGCGACCTTCTTGGCCCGACCCTGGGCATCGACCTGCAGGCCTTTGCGCGCCGGGTCGCGCACGGTAAGCCAGATCAGCAGGCCGACAACGATACCGGGCAGGCCGACAATGAAAAACGCCAGTTGCCAGGCTTTCATCGCGCCGAGAAAGGCGACCTCGATGGTGTTCATGTCCTTGAGCATGGCGATCACATAACCGCCCACCAGGAAGGCCAGGCCGCCACCGACGAACGAGCCGATCGAGTAGATGCCCACGGCGCGGCCGAGTTTCTCCTTGGGGAACATGTCGCTGAACATCGAGTAGGCCGAGGGCGACAGGGCCGCTTCGCCGACGCCGACGCCAATGCGCGCGAGGAACATGTGCAGGAAGTTCTTGCTCAGGCCGCAGGCTGCCGTCGCCAGGCTCCAGAACACCACGCCGACTGCGATGATCTTCGGCCTGCTGAAGCGGTCGGCCAGGTAGGCGATGGGCATGCCCATGAAGGCGTAGAACAACGAAAAGGCCAGCCCGTGCAGCAGGCTGAACTGGGTATCGCTGATCTGCAGGTCGGCCTTGATCGGCTCGATCATCAGCGCCAGGATCTGCCGGTCCACGAATGAAAAGATGTAGGCGATCATGCACAGGGCCACCACGTACCACTCGTACACGTAGGTTTTCTTGCGCTGCAGGACCGCGTTATCGACCTGTATATTCACTAGTGTTTGCTCCTTTTTGTCTTGTTATGGAGTAAATGCGCTTACCAGAACTTCCAGGTGTAGGTCGTGGCGACACGGAACTCGTTGTAGTCGTAGCCGTACTTCTGTTTCACATCGATGTTGCGCACATCCAGCCCAAGGCCTTGCAGCGCCCCGCTCTGCACCACGTAGTTGAGTCCCAGGTAGCGTTCGCTTTCCTGGTTGTCGCTCAAGTTGCCGCCGCGGTCCCAGTTCGTACCCTTGATGTAGCGGGTAAAGAACTTCAGCCCAGGCACGCCCATCCCGGCGAAGTCATAGCTGTAGCGCGCCCCAGGACTTTTCATCCGGGCGCACGAAACCCAGGGACGACCAGTGCACCAGGTAGGGTTGCGGGATAAACCCGTTCAAAGTCGGGAATACGCTGTCACCGAGCATGCGCTGGTAACTGAGGCCAAACATGTGCGCGCCCTTGAGCAGGCTGAACAAGGCACCGTAGGAGCGGTTGTCGATTGCACCGTTCAAGGCACTGCCGTCTTCATTGTTATTGAAGTAGCGCAAGTCGGTTTTGAGTTTGTAGCCATTGCCCAGGTCAGCCATGTGCATCAGGCCGAAATAGTGTTGCTGATAAATATCGTGCACAACGCCGTAGAAGTAACTGGCTTGCAGCGTCTTGCTGATGTCGTAAGTCACGCCGCCAAAATCCAGGGCGTCGCTGTCGAGACTATCGGTGGAGCCGAATTTGTAGAATTTCTCGTGATTGGAAGATTCCCGTGTCACGGCAGACCAGAAACGCCCGCCAGTCACGGTCAATCCATCAACCTCCTTGGACTCGACCACGGCCCCCTGGTAGATGGTGTCCAGTTGCCGACTGGGGTCATCGAACGCCACCGGCAATTGCGGGCGCAGGTCACCCACCTTCAGCTCGGTCTTGCTGTAGCGCATCTTGAAGGTTGCACCGGCGCGACTGTAGTCGTCGGCCGTCTGTTGATTGCTCACGCTGTATGGCAGCGAACCGTCGTTGCCCGAGGAGTCCAGGCGCACGGCGTATTGCGCATCCACATCGAGGCCGATGGCCAGGGCCGTGTCGGTGTAGCCGGAGGTGAACTGCGCATCGAAACCCTGGGACCAACTGTGCACCTCAGACACCGGCGCATTCGTATTGGTGTAGTTGCGGTGCAAATAGAAGTTACGCGTATCCACTTTGAAGTGACTGTCATCAATCACATCGGCATGTGCTGCCAATGGCGAACAGATAACCCCGATCACACTGGCAATACCGAGCCCACGGCAAGATTGCTTCACCTGACATCTCCATTCTTATTTTTATGGGTAGGCGCAAGGTAAGCCAGTAGACGCCGCGCCGGTATCAAGATGAACAGCAGTCCGAAGGGGGGAAATCTCCAGTGCGGCTAAAGGTTTCCCTTAGGCAGGAACGGGAACCTGGATAAATGCCGGATTCCGACGGCCTCTGCCGGCAGCCGACAACCCCTCTGGTTTTATTTTCTTACTCTCCACTGGCCCGACGTTCATCGCTTCACGTCGGCCCAATCAGTCCTGTCACTGCACATCCCGCCATAGGCACTCGCCAAATGCACAAGGGTGGGGATTAAGGAGAACAACAATAATGAATCCAGGCTCTATTTCATCGTTCAACCAACTGCTCGATACCGTCACCGCTGGGCCGCAACGCGTCCCGGGCGTGGTCGCAGCAATAACCGGGCGCGACGGTTTGCTCTACGAGGGTGCTTCGGGGCAACGAACGCTCGGTGAGCCAGAGGCTATGACCACCGACAGTGTTTTCGCGATGTTTTCCACGACAAAAGCGATAACCGCCACGGCAGTGCTCCAGTTGGTCGAGGAAGGCCGACTTGATCTCGATGCGCCCGCCAGGGACTACCTGCCGATGATCGGTGAACTCAAGGTGCTCGACGGGTTTGATAGCGACGGCACCCCAAGGCTTCGCCCTGCCAAAAAACACATCACCACCCGAATGCTTCTACTTCATACGGCAGGCCTGGGGTACGAGTTCTTCAACGAACACTACAACAGACTGGTCCAGGAACAGCGCCAACCCAGCATCATCAGCGCGTCGTTGGCTGCCCTGCAAACACCGTTGCTGTTCGAGCCGGGTGAACAGTGGGAATACGGTTCCAACCTGGATTGGGCCGGCCTTGTGGTCGAGGCCATTACCGGCAAGCGTCTGGGTGAGGTCATGCAGCAGCGTATTTTCGAGCCTCTGGGCATGACGGACACGGCGTTTACCATGACCCCTTCGATGTTCCAGCGCCGGGCTGGCCTGCATCAGCGTGAGGAGGATGGATCGCTGAGCGCAATCGAAGGCTCCCTCCTCCCGCCTGAACCCGAAGTGCACATGGGAGGCCATGGCCTGTTCTCGACAGTCAAGGACTACTGCCTGTTCATCCGGGCCTGGCTTAACGATGGACAGGGTGATCACGGACGAATCCTGAAGCCTGAGACGATTCGTTTCGCCGAAAAAAACGGGCTCGACAACCTGAAAATAAAAGCCCTTCCCTGCGTCAATCCGAGTATTTCCCACACGGCGGAATTCTTCCCCGGCATGCCAAAGTCGTGGGCGTTGAGTTTCATGATCAACGAACAAGACGCCCCCACCGGTCGCCCTGCAGGTTCGTTGGCGTGGGCGGGATTGGCCAATCTTTTCTACTGGATCGATCGCAAGAATGGCATCGGTGGTTTTTGGGCCACTCAGATCTTGCCATTCGTAGACCCTGTATCAACCAACGCTTATCTGGATTTCGAAACGGCGGCTTACCGCAATTTGACCAGCTGATCCAGCTCCTGATTTCCCCTCTCTAAAACCAACAATAACAAAACAGGTGACTCATGGAGATCTCCACGCGTACCCCTGCGCGCGCTCGCTACACAGTATGCGCATTGGATGCTTCAACGATCGGTGCCGGTTTCCTCCTGGCCACCCTGGCGGGCAACGCCCAAGCCATCGATGTAGACGCTGGCGAATATTCCGCTGCGCTTCCAGCCGGCAGCAATATCGGCTTGCTCTACCTGCAGCATGCCGAACGGCGGTCGCTGTACAGTGACGGCCACAAGGTTGCGATCAAGGCGGGACTCGACTCGGACATCGGCATATTGCGCGTCGCCAACTACCAGCAGCTGGGTGACTACACGATCAATACGCAGTTCCTGTTACCCTTCGGCCGCCTGGAAGGAACACGCGATAACGACGCGTTGGGACAGACCAGTGGCACGGGTGATTTGATTCTGGCGTCGACCCTGTGGCTCGTGAATGATCCGGCGAAAAACCGTTACTGGGGCATTGCGCCCTACCTGTTCGTGCCGACCGGTAGCTACGACCACAACGATATACTCAACCTCGGTGAAAACCGTTGGAAGATGACGTTACAGACCGGCTATGTGACCGGCCTCACTGAAAAGTTGTCCCTGGACCTCACCGCTGATGTCACCGTGTTTGGCAAGAATGACGACTTCACCAGTCAAGGCCTGACATTGCGCCAGAAGCCGCTATGGCAAGCCCAGACCTACCTGAGGTACGCCGTGACACCCAAGCTGTCGGTGCACGTCGGTGCGTCTCAACTCTGGGGCGGCGAGTCGCGCATTGACGGTCAGGACCAGGGCGATGAACCCGGTACCAGCAAGTACCGTGTCGGAGGATCCTACTGGATGACCCCTACGTTCCAGGCCCTGCTCAATTACGGCCAGGACGTATCGGTCGACAATGGTTTCAAGGAAGAACAGCGGGTTAATTTACGGTTCTTGTGGGTGTTCTGACCCGCAACTAATGGCTGGGTTTCTGGGGGCACCGAGGGTGACTTGGACGTCACTCCCGGTGCCCTTTTTTTTTGCATCAACCCGCTAGCGCAGCCGACGCTGCAAGGTTTGCGACGGCAGTTCACTGAAACGCTTGCGATAGGTTCCCGCGAACTCACCCAGGTTCAGATAGCCCCACCGAAAGGCGATGGCGGAAACTGTCGTGCCCGACTCCGGATCCGCCACCAATAAATCACGGTGCACCCCCTGCAGCCGCTGCTCGCGCAAGAAGGCACCGGGCGTCATGCCGCGAAAGCGCGAGAAGGCCCCACTCAATGCCCGCACACTGGTTCCGACCGCACTGGCAACCTCTGCCATCGTCGGCAGGCTCGCTGCGTTGGCACTCATGTATGCTTCGGCGGCCCTGACATGACGGGGCGCAATCCGGTTCATGGGACTGTTGAAATCAAGCCCTGCTTGCGCGGCCCGATCAGCCCACTCTCGCAACAGATGAACGCACAGGGCTTGCTCAAGATGCGCCCCCATACGTCCTTCAGCCATGTGTTCGCCCGCCTCGGCAACACACCGAGCCGTGTACTCCAGCAGGCTTAGCCAACTCGAACCGACCCCGCCGATGACGCACTTGTGTCTCCAGAACCGGTCATCGGGCACGAACCCGAACCACTGCTGCGCCATCCGTTCCAAAAGTGCATGGGGGATGGTGAGGTTCAGCTGCAGGTGATCCGGATCGAGGTCGATCCGATAATCGACACGACTGCAATCGGCAATGAAGGATTCACCCACTGCCGTATCTTCAGTGGCTGACCGCTGCGTCCAGTGTCGGGCATTGCCGCGAATGGTCGTGAGCAGCAGCGCATTTCCCGCTTCGGGCGAGAAGTCATCGACGCTCACCGCCACGCCATAGCCAAAACGAGTCAGCGTCAACTCGCCAATCCTCGATGAATGCATGCTCGCATGAGGCTTGATGGCTTGCCCTTTGGGGGAGACACGATAGGGCATGTAGACGCGATCGGACCAGTTGCTGATTTCATCCCACTCGGTTGAAAAAACTTTATGGGGCTGGCGTATAGGCTTGCCGCTGACATCGGTCAGCAACGCATGGTCGAGATGCATGGAGACACCTGTTTTTATTTTTTTAGGGTCGGGTTAATGCTTTTGCTGGCCGAGATCATCCGGTGCCAGTGAACCTTCGTAAAGGGCTTTTTTACGGCAACTGTCCCGTTCTGAGACAGTTGTACGGGTTCGATACAGCCCGCTTTCGTCGTTGCGGTGCGGGTTGCCTACTGGTGAGGCCGGGCGCCCTGCGCCCACGGTGCTTTTGGGCAAGGCTGGCACAGGCGTTGCTCCGGGGTCCGGGACAAAAATCACAACAACGAGGCCTCGCCCATGGAACAC
This sequence comes from Pseudomonas sp. WJP1, assembly GCF_028471945.1. Taxonomy (NCBI): domain Bacteria; kingdom Pseudomonadati; phylum Pseudomonadota; class Gammaproteobacteria; order Pseudomonadales; family Pseudomonadaceae; genus Pseudomonas; species Pseudomonas sp. WJP1. Next base: position 2,296,133 of record NZ_CP110128.1, on the reverse strand, counting down.
CTGTCGCTGCATCCCAAGACCGTCGAATTCCTCTCCAGGCAACCGCGCATGCTGATCGGCGCGCAATGGATGGACGCCGCCAGCGGCGCGACCCTGCCCGTGCGCAATCCGGCCACCGGCAACGTTCTGCTGGAAGTACCGTCGGCCAACCATTTCGATGTGGACCGCGCCGTGCAGGCCGCGCGATGCGCCTTTGACGACTCGGCCTGGAGCCGCATGCGCCCACGCGAACGGCAGAACCTGCTGTGGCGGCTGGCCGACCTGATCGAGCGCGACGCCCAGGTGATCGCCGAACTGGAATGCCTGAACAACGGCAAGACCGTGCAGATGGCCCGCCTGGTGGACGTCCAACTGTCCATCGACTCCCTGCGCTACATGGCCGGCTGGGCCACCAAGCTCTCGGGCAGCACCGTGGATCCGTCCCTGCCACTGATGCCCGACAGCCAATTCCACGCCTTCATCCGTCGCGAGGCGGTGGGTGTGGTCGGCGCCATCGTGGCCTGGAACTTTCCGTTCATGCTGGCTTGCTGGAAACTCGGCCCGGCCTTGGCCACCGGTTGCAGCCTGGTACTCAAGCCGGCCGACGAGACACCGCTGAGTGCCCTCAAGCTGGCCGAACTCGTGCTGGAAGCCGGCTACCCCACCGGCGTGTTCAACGTGGTCACCGGCACCGGCCTCAACGCCGGCGCAGCGCTGACCAACCACCCGGGTGTAGACAAGCTGACCTTCACCGGCTCCACCGAAGTGGGCAAGCAGATCGGCAAGGCGGCCATGGACAACATGACCCGCGTCACCCTGGAGTTGGGCGGCAAGTCGCCAACCATCGTACTGGCCGACGCCGACCTGCAGGTGGCCGCCGCCGGTGCCGCCAGCGCCATCTTCTTCAACCAGGGCCAGGTGTGCTGCGCCGGCTCGCGCCTGTACGTGCACCGCAAGCACTTCGACCGGGTGGTGGGCGACATCGTCGACATCGCCAATGGCATGAAGCTCGGCAACGGCCTGGATCCCAGCGTGGCCATGGGGCCGCTGATCTCCGCCAAGCAACAGGATCGGGTACACAACTACATCGAGATGGGCCGCGAACTGGGCGCCACCATCGCCTGCGGCGGCGAGAAGTTCGGACCCGGCTACTTCGTCCAGCCCACGGTGATCGTCGACGTCGACCAGAAGCATCGCCTGGTGCAGGAGGAGATCTTCGGCCCGGTGCTGGTGGCCATGCCCTTCGACGACCTCGACCAGGCCGTGCACCTGGCCAACGACAACAGCTACGGCCTGGGCGCCAGCATCTGGTCCAACGACATGAGCGCGGTGCACCGCATGATCCCGCGCATCAAGTCCGGCTCGGTCTGGGTCAACTGCCACAGCGCCCTCGACCCGGTACTGCCCTTCGGCGGCTACAAGCTCTCCGGGGTCGGCCGCGAATTGGGTGCGGCGGCGATCGACCACTACACCGAACTGAAGACGGTGATGATCAAGCTGTAAAGCCCTTTCAGGCTCGGGCCGACCCGCGCGGTCTTTGCCATTTTTATCCCGGGTGATGCGTCATCGCTCACCCCTCATTTGAAGGAAACTGTCATGCCTCAATTTGTCATCGAACGGGAAATCCCGGGTGCTGGAAAACTCTCGGCCGAAGAACTCCGGGCCATCTCGCAGAAGTCTTGTGCCGTGCTCAACACCATGGGGCCACACATCCAATGGCTGCACAGCTATGTGACGGGCGACAAGGTCTACTGCCTGTATATCGCGGCGAACGAACAGCTGATCCGCGAACACGCCGCGCAAGGCGGCTTCCCGGCCAACAGCGTGGCCGAAGTAGTCAATATCATCGGCGCGAACACCGCCGGCTAGTTACCTCATGCGCAAAGCCGCCGCTCCTCACGGAGCGCGGCCTTGCCTGCGGCGTTAATCCTCCTGCATTCCCTTGAGCTTGCGGTACAGGGTCGCTCGTCCGATCCCCAGGCTGCGCGCGGCAGCCGAGAGGTTGCCGCCGCTCGCCTCCACCGCCGCCTTGATCGCGCGCTGCTTCGAGGCCTGCAAGGTATCCCCCGCCTGCGGCTGCAGCTGCGGCCTGGCTGCCGCTGACTCGACCTGGGTGTCACACACTTCCAATACGTCGTCCGGCAGGTGCTGCAGGCCGATTTCCCCTTCATTCTCGGCCAGGGCGGCGGCCAGGCGGATGGTCTGGTAAAGCTGGCGGACATTGCCCGGCCAGTGGTACGCCAACAGCGCCTGCAGCGCCACCTTGCTCAACCTGGGCACATGCTGCGCGGTGGCTTCGGCGCGCAACAGGTGCTGGATCAGCGCGGCGAGGTCGTGGCGTTCGCGCAACGCCGGCAGGACCACGCGCAGGCCGTTGATGCGGTAGTAGAGATCCTCGCGAAAACCCTGGTTGGCGCTGAGCTGCTTGAGGTCGCGATGAGTGGCACAGATCAGCGCGCAGTCCACCTTGATCACCTCGCTGCTGCCAAGGCGGGTCAGGCTGCGCTCCTGCAGCACGCGCAGCAGGCGACCTTGCAGTTCCTGGGGCATGTCGCCGATCTCGTCGAGGAACAGGGTGCCCTTGTGCGCCTGTTCGATCTTGCCGCTGGCGCCGCCCTTGCGACTGCCGGTAAAGGCGCCTTCGGCGTGGCCGAACAATTCCGACTCGATCAGGCTGGCCGGGATGGACGAGCAGTTGATCGCCACGAAGGCTTCGCCGGCGCGGCTGCTGGCGTCGTGCAACAGACGGGCGAAGACCTCCTTGCCCGTGCCGGTTTCACCGTTGATCAACACCGGGATGTCGCGGGCAAAGGCCTTGTGCGCGCGGGCCAGAGCCTCCTGCAGGGTTGGATCCTGCAGGCAGGGACCCGATTGTGACGCTGGCAGCGGCTCGGCGGTTTTCCCACGCAAGGGTACCGGACGCGGCCCCCGCACCGGCTTGTGCCCTGGGCCGAGGGTGATGCAGGCATGCAGCTCGCCGCGGTGGTGACTGCGCAGGCGCAACGGCGCGCTGAGGTCGTGGCGGCAGTAACAGGTGGCATGGACGAAGGGCATGTCGAACAGTTCGGCGAAATCCAGGCCGACCTGGATCTCGTCGAGCTTCAACAACTGAGCGGCGATGCGGTTGGCGCAGCGCAGCTTGCCGGCCGGGTCGAAGGCCAGCAGGCCTTCCAGTGGCGTGCCGAGGATGTCCAGGCGATGGTGCAGGTGCACCAGCAGCACGTCACCGAGCTGGGCGAACATGCGGTTTTCGATGGCACGCGCGGCGAACACCAGGGAGTCGAGGGTGTAGAGCGAGGGCACGCCGTGTTTGCTGCTGGCGTCCAGTACCCCGACGATGCCGCCGTCCAGGCCGAAGATCGGCGTGGCCAGGCAGGAGAACTGGCGAGCCTCCTCCAGGTAATGCTCCTCGCCGACGAAAAACACCGAGTCGCCCTCGGTCAGGACGCAACTCGGGGCGGTGGTGCCCACGTTCTGTTCGGAAATCTGCGCGCCGACGCGGAACACCTGATTCAACTCGCGGTTGTCCGGGCTGACTCGACCCAGGCTGCTGAGCACCACGCCTTCCAGATCGAGGCAGGCCAGCACCCAGTCCTTCGGCGACAGGGCGGCGTGCAGTTGCTCCATCTCCGGGGTGGCGCAGGTCAGCAACAGGCGATTGCTTTCGGCGATCTGCGCGCCACTGGCGACCACCGGCGCGTCAAACAGCAAATTGTCGCGCTGGCACAGGCCGTAATTCTGCGAGCGCTGCCAGGATCTCTCGATCACTTGTGAATCGACAAAACGCTTGCGCGAAGGGGGTGTCGCGGGGCTGTTGAATTTGGGCATGGCATGCGTCTCGCGGCCGAATGTCTCGAAGTGGGCCAGCTCGCCCCCAAGCCACTGTCTCAATTTGAGCCAGCGATACAGCGGGACAATTCCCGCGCTTGCCTCGACACTTCTTATTATTAATCAAGTCATTGATTTAAAAGTATTTTTTACAACAAAGGAAAAGCTGGCACAAGCTCTGCTCAATGACTTCACGTTAGTCCGGATAACCGCTCCGGCACTAAGTTGATCATAAACAAAAACAATAAAGGTAATGACATGAAAATGAGCACAGAGCCGGCTCGTCGTAGCCCGGGCTGGCCGCCACACGAGCGTCGTCTGGTCCATCTGTTGCACGCTTCGCTATTCGGCCTGCTGGCCGGTCTCTCCTGCAGCGCCATGGCGGTGGACGTCGATGCCGGCGATTACACCGCCCTTCCCGAAGGCACCAACCTGGGCCTGGTCTATTACCAGCATGCCGAGCGCAATGCCCTCTACGCCGACGGCCACAAGGTACCGATCGACGCCGGCCTGGATTCCGACATCGGTATCCTGCGCGGCGTGCACTTCACCAAGATCGGCGATTACATCGTCGACCCGCAGTTTCTCCTGCCATTCGGTAACTTGCGAGCCAAGGATGATCTGCAAGACCTGGGCAGCGACAGCGGCACTGGCGACCTGATCCTCGCCGCCACCGTCTGGCTGCTGAATGAACCGCAAAACCGTCGTTACTTCGGTATCACCCCGTTCCTCTATGTGCCCACCGGCAGCTACGACAAGGACCGCCAGATCAACCTCGGCGAGAACCGCTGGAAGTTGGCCCTGCAAGCCGGCTATATCACCGGCCTGACGGAAAAGGTGACCCTCGATCTGGTCGGCGACGTGACTTTCTTCGGCCACAACAATGACTTCGGTAGCGCCGGCGTCACCCAGAAGCAGGATCCGCTCTATCAGGGCCAGGCTTTTCTACGCTACAACTTCACCGAGCGTTTCGATGTACGCGCGGGCATTTCGAAGCTCTGGGGCGGCGAAAGCAACATCAGTGACGTGGATATGGATGACAGGCCGGGCACCAGCAAATTCACGGTCGGCACCTCGTACTTCGTCACCCCGGGCACCCAGTTGATGGTCAATTACGGTCAAGATATCGCGGTGGACAACGGCTTCGAGGAGGACAGGCGCATCAACTTGCGCATCCTGCAGATCTTCTAGCCACCGCCGCTCGCCAGGGTCTCATTCCAATTCAAACAACAGGAGTCCTGCGTCTATGAACACGCAGTCTGCATCCCGAATTCTCGCTGGCCTGGCCTTCGCCTTGCTCGCGCCGCTGGCCGTCGCCACACAGGTCGACCAGGCCGCCATCATTGCCAGCAAGCAAGACGGTAGCCAATGGCTCAGCCATGGCCGCACTTATGACGAACAGCGCTTCAGCCCACTGGACCAGATCACCGCGAAGAACGCCGGCAAGCTGGGCCTGGCCTGGTCCCTCGACCTGGATAACCACCGCGGCCTGGAAGCCACGCCGCTGTTCGCTGACGGCGTGCTCTACACCTCGCTGTCCTGGAGCCGCGCGATGGCGGTGGATGCGCGCACCGGCAAGACGCTCTGGACCTTCGATCCGCAAATCGCCCGCGAAAAAGCCCGCGACGCCTGCTGTGACGCAGTCAACCGCGGTGTCGCGCTGTGGAACGGCAAGGTCTTCATCGGCACCCTCGACGGCCGACTGATTGCCCTTGACGCAAAAACCGGCAAAGAGGTGTGGAGCCAGCAGACCACCGACAACAGCAAGCCCTACACCATCACCGGCGCACCGCGTGTGGTGAAGGGCAAGGTCATCATCGGCAACGGCGGTGCCGAATACGGCGTGCGTGGCTACTTCTCCGCCTATGACGCCGAGACCGGCAAGATGGCTTGGCGCTTCTACACGGTGCCCGGCGACCCGAACCAGCCCTACGAACACCCTGAGCTGGCCGAAGCGGCCAAGACCTGGAAAGGTGACGAGTACTGGAAGCTCGGCGGTGGCGGCACGGTGTGGGACGGCATGGCCTATGACCCTGAACTGGACTTGCTGTACGTCGGCACCGGCAACGGTTCGCCGTGGAACCGCGAGCTGCGCAGCCCCGGTGGCGGCGACAACCTCTACCTGTCCTCAATCCTCGCGCTCAACCCGGACACCGGTCGGCTGGCCTGGCACTATCAGGTGACCCCAGGCGACTCCTGGGACTTCACCGCCACCCAGCAGATTACCCTGGCAACCCTGGAGATCGGCGGCAAGCCGCGCAAGGTGCTGATGCAAGCGCCGAAAAACGGCTTCTTCTACGTCATCGACCGCCAGACCGGCGAGCTGCTCTCTGCCGAAAAATTCGGCAAGGTGACCTGGGCCGAGAAGATCGACCTGACTACCGGCAAGCCGGTGGAGGCGCCCGGTGTGCGCTACGAGAAAGCGCCCATCGTCATGTGGCCGAGCCCCTTCGGCGCGCACGGCTGGCACTCGATGTCGTTCAACCCGCAAACCGGCCTGGTTTATATTCCCTATCAGGAGATTCCAGGGGTCTACCGCAACGAAGGCAAGGACTTCATCAAGCGCAAGGGCTTCAACACCGGCGCAGGCTTCTCCGACGCCACCGAGATTCCCCGCGAGGCTGTTTCCGGCGCACTGCTGGCCTGGGACCCGGTCAAGCAAAAGGAATCCTGGCGCGTACCCTACGACCACTACTGGAACGGCGGCACCCTGAGCACCGCCGGCAACCTGGTGTTCCAGGGCACGGCCAACGGCAACTTCATCGCTTACTCTGCCGACAAGGGAGAAAAGCTCTGGTCGTTCGGCGCACAGACCGGCATCGTCGCCGCCCCCATCACCTACAGCCTGGAAGGTGAGCAGTACATCGCCGTGATGGCCGGCTGGGGCGGGGTCGCCCCGCTGATCGGAGGCGATGCCGCCTTGGCGCCGGGGGCCGGCAACATCAGCCGCCTGCTGGTGTTCAAACTCGATGGCAAGGCTTCCCTGCCGCCACTCCCGGAAAAAGCCGTGGTGGCCGTGAACCGCACGCCAAAACCGGTCGACGCTCCCGCCGCGGATATCGCCGCCGGCCAGCAGCTGTACGGCGCCTACTGCTCCGTCTGCCACGGTGTGGGCGCGCAGAGCGGTGGCTTGATCCCCGATCTGCGCAAGTCCGACGATGCCCGCCGCCACCTGTTCCAGCAGATTGTCCTGGATGGCGTACTGCGGCCCCTGGGCATGCCCTCCTTCAAGGACAGCCTGGAGCCGGCCGATGTCGAGAAGATCAAGCACTACGTCATGAGCCAGGAGTACGCCGCGTACCTCAAGGCACAGCAACCGGTTGCGACCAAGGCCGCGCCCTGAAGCTAATGCAAAGGTGGCGAGCCGGGTTGACCTGACTCGCCACCGAACCAGGCAAGAATGCCCAAGCACTTTTTGCAGTTAACCATCACGAGGAACTCGATCATGTGGACCAAACCTGCCTACACCGACCTGCGCATTGGTTTCGAAGTCACCATGTACTTCGCCAACCGTTAACCCTTTAGCGTGGTGCTGCGTTTGCGTGCGCTCCACCAACGTCGCGCCACGCCAACTTTGCCCCAGCTCGCTGGGGCCTTTTTTAGCGCAGTCGCGCCCTCGCGTGACTGCCTGTGGGAACCGGTCATGCATATCCAGATTCTTGGTTGCGCCGCAGGTGGCGGTTTTCCCCAGTGGAACTGCAACTGCCCCAATTGCCGTGGCGTGCGCGACGGCAGCTTGCGCGCGCGGCCGCGTACCCAGTCCTCCATCGCGATTTCCGGCGATGGCGTGCACTGGATATTGTGCAACGCTTCGCCGGACATACGCGCGCAGCTGGAGTCCTTCGCGCCGCTACAGCCGGGACGCAAACTGCGCGATACCGGGATCAGAGCGATCATCCTGATGGACAGCCAGATCGATCACACCACCGGCCTGCTCATGCTGCGCGAGGGTTGCCCGCATCAGGTGTGGTGCACCGACATGGTCCATGAGGATTTGAGCACCGGGTTCCCGCTGTTCAACATGCTGACCCACTGGAACGGTGGCCTGAACTGGAACCGCATCGAACTCGACCAGAGCTTCAGCATCCCGGCCTGCCCGAACCTGCGGTTTACCCCGCTGCCACTGCGCAGCGCTGCGCCGCCCTACTCGCCGCACCGCTTCGACCCGCATCCGGGCGACAACATTGGCCTGATCGTCGAAGACCTCAGTACCGGCGGCAAGTTGTTCTATGCACCAGGTCTGGGCAAGGTCGATGAGCCGCTGCTGGAGATCATGGCCGCCAGCGATTGCCTGTTGGTCGACGGCACGCTGTGGGACGACGACGAAATGCAGCGCCGTGGCGTTGGCACCCGCACCGGCCGGGAGATGGGCCACCTGGCGCAGAACGGCCCCGGCGGCATGCTCGAAGTGCTGGAACAACTGCCTCGGCAGCGCAAGGTGCTTATCCACATCAACAACACCAACCCGATTCTCGACGAAGATTCGCCGCAGCGGGCGGAGTTGGAGCGGCGCCAGGTTGAAGTGGCGTACGACGGCATGAGTATTGTGCTGTAGCGCAGGGCCCCTTCGCTGGCAAGCCAGCTCCCACAGGTTTTGTGTACACCACAGAACCCTGTGGGAGCTGCGGTGCGACGATTCGACTTGCCAGCGATGACGTCCGACCAGGCACCAAAAAATCCACCGGTTGTACTCCGGAGAACCGCAATGACCGACACCCCCATGTCCCCCGCCGAATTCGAAGCCGCCCTGCGCGCCAAGGGTGCCTACTACCACATCCATCACCCCTATCACGTGGCGATGTATGAAGGCCGGGCAACCCGCGAGCAGATCCAGGGCTGGGTCGCCAACCGCTTCTACTATCAGGTGAACATTCCCCTGAAGGACGCCGCCATCCTGGCCAACTGCCCGGACCGCGAAATCCGCCGCGAATGGATTCAACGCCTGCTCGACCATGACGGCGCCCCCGGCGAAGACGGCGGCATCGAAGCCTGGCTGCGCCTGGGCCAGGCGGTCGGCCTCGACCCGGACCAATTGCGCTCCCAGGAACTGGTGCTGCCCGGCGTGCGCTTCGCCGTCGACGCCTACGTCAACTTCGCCCGCCGCGCCTGTTGGCAGGAAGCCGCCAGCAGCTCGCTGACCGAACTGTTCGCCCCGCAGATCCACCAGTCGCGCCTGGACAGCTGGCCGCAGCACTACCCGTGGATCGACCCCGCCGGCTACGAATATTTCCGCACGCGCCTGGGCCAGGCGCGACGTGATGTCGAGCACGGCCTGGCCATCACCCTCGAGCACTACAAGACGCGGGAAGGCCAGGAGCGCATGCTGGAAATTCTCCAGTTCAAACTGGACATTCTTTGGAGCATGCTCGACGCCATGAGCATGGCCTATGAACTCAATCGCCCGCCGTATCACAGCGTGACCGAACAACGGGTCTGGCATAAAGGAATCACCCTATGAGTTTCGATCGCAGCAAGACCCCGACCTGGCGCCCTGGCTACCGTTTCCAGTACGAACCGGCGCAGAAAGGCCATGTGCTGCTGTATCCCGAAGGCATGATCAAACTCAATGAAAGCGCCGCGCTGATCGGCGGTTTGATCGATGGTCAACGCGATGTCGCCGCGATCATCGCCGAGCTCGACCGGCAGTTCCCCGGCGTGCCCGAGCTCGGTGACGACATCGAGCAATTCATGGAGGTTGCCCGTGCGCAGCACTGGATCGAACTTGCCTGACTCGTCGAGGCAAGTGCCGCCCACACCCGAGATCGGCCTACCGCTGTGGTTGCTGGCCGAGCTGACCTACCGCTGCCCGCTGCAATGCCCGTACTGCTCCAATCCGCTGGATTTTGCCGAGCAAGGCAAGGAATTGAGCACCGAACAGTGGATCAAGGTGTTCCGCGAGGCGCGCGAGATGGGCGCGGCGCAACTGGGCTTTTCCGGCGGTGAGCCGCTGGTGCGCCAGGACCTCGCCGAGCTGATTGCCGAGGCGCGCCAACTGGGTTTCTACACCAACCTGATCACCTCCGGCATCGGCCTGACCGAGCAGAAAATCAGCGACTTCAAGCAAGCCGGCCTCGATCACATCCAGATCAGTTTCCAGGCCAGCGACGAGCAGGTGAACAACCTGCTGGCGGGCTCGAAAAAGGCCTTCGCGCAAAAGCTGGAAATGGCCCGCGCGGTGAAAGCCCACGGCTACCCGATGGTGCTGAACTTCGTGACCCATCGGCACAACATCGACAAGATCGACCGCATCATCGAGCTGTGCATCGCCCTGGAAGCCGACTTCGTCGAGCTCGCCACCTGCCAGTTCTACGGTTGGGCGCAGCTCAATCGGGTGGGGCTGCTGCCGACCCGGGAACAGCTGGTTCGTGCAGAGCGCATCACCAACGAATACCGCGCCAAGCTGGAAGCCGAAGGGCATCCGTGCAAGCTGATTTTCGTCACGCCGGACTATTATGAAGAACGCCCGAAAGCCTGCATGAACGGCTGGGGCAGTATCTTCCTGACCGTGACGCCGGACGGCACCGCGCTGCCCTGCCACGGCGCCCGCCAGCTGCCGGTGCAGTTTCCCAACGTGCGTGACCACAGCATGCAGCACATCTGGTACGACTCGTTCGGCTTCAACCGCTTTCGCGGCTACGCCTGGATGCCCGAGCCGTGCCGCTCCTGCGACGAGAAGGAAAAGGACTTCGGCGGCTGCCGCTGCCAGGCGTTCATGCTCACCGGTGACGCGCGCAACGCCGACCCGGTGTGCAGCAAGTCGCCTCATCACGGCGTGATCCTCAAGGCCCGCGAAGAGGCGGAGCACGCGACCCAGACCATTGAACAACTGGCCTTTCGCAATGAACGAAACTCACGCCTGATCGTCAAGGTCGGTTGAAGCCGGGATTCAGGGCGACGGCAGGTACGCCATCGCCCGGGACTCGCCCATCAGCAGCGGCTGATTGAGTTCTGCGCAGGCGCGCAGGTAATCGGCGACCAGGGTGATGCGCTTGAGCTTGCGCAGATCCTCGCTGTAGTACATCCAGAATTGTCGGGTGACCTCTACCTGATCCGGCAGCACCTCACACAAGCGCGGATCGGGACCGGCGAGGAAGCAGGGCAGAATGGCCAGCGCACGCCCTTCCAAAGCCGCATGGTACTGGGAGACCACGCTGGTGCTGCGCAGACGGCTGTGCGCGCCCGGCAACAGGTCGTTCAGGTAAAGCAGCTTGAAGCTGAAGGCCAGGTCCTCGACATAGGTCACGAACGGGTGGCTCGCCAAGTCCTCGCTACGGGTAATCGGTGGATGGTTGGCCAGGTACTGCGGTGTCGCGTACAGACGCAAGCGGTAGTCGCACAGGCGCGAGCACACATAGGGACCGCGCTCGGGACGTTCCAGGGTGATGGCAATGTCCGCCTCGCGCCGTGACAGGTTGATGAAGTGCGGGACCGGCAGGATGTCCACCGAGATGTGGGGATAGTGAATGATGAAATGGCTCATCTGCGTGGTGATGAAGCAGGAGCCGAAGGCCTCGGTACAGCCGATGCGCAGGTGCCCGGCGAGGCCCCCGGTGGTTCCCGATACCTGCTCGCAGGCTGCCAGCAACGTACTTTCCAGCGCTTCAGCGTGACTGATCAGGCGCTGCCCCTCGACCGTCATGACAAAACCCGACGCTCGGGACTTCTCGAAAAGCAGTGCGCCAAGGCTTTGCTCAAGGGCGCGGATGCGCCTCGACACCGTGGTGTAGTCCACCCCCAGACGGCGTGCAGCGCCACTGGCGGTGCGCGCGCGGGCGACCTCGAGAAAGAAACGCATATCGTCCCAATTCACATGATTTTGCGTTGTGCGATTTTGCATATTCATCAGGCTTTTCTGCCGATTCTTATTGGAAATTAGCCAACATATACTCGCATCCAGCCTGGTTTTACCAGCAACGTTTCGCAACCGGAAAGGCCCTTTTTTCAATCAGGGCTGACGGCCTGAATGCAGGTTGAAAAGCCTGTTTTCAAGGCGAAAAAAGGCAGCTGCGCGACAGCGCAATCTGTCGCATTCGCGCCCGCCGTGGACCCATGCGGCGGGCACCCTGTCGGCACCCGATGAGTGCCACCAACCTCCCCTCGCATCCGGAAGATCGCCAGGGCAGCAAAGACTCCAGCATTCAGGTGACGCTCCGCTTCGGAACGTCGCCCGGGTACCCGTACGCCCCTCAAAAGGCCGACATACAACAACAATTAAAAAAGCGGAGCCTCACCATGACGACTGACCATCCGAACCATGTCCAGATCTGCGCCCTGGTCAGGGCCAATCCCAACTTCCAGCGCCTCACCCGCCAACGTTCGCTGCTGGCCTGGTCACTGAGCGCCGCGGTCCTGGCCGTCTACTACAGCTTCATCATGGTGGTGGCCTTCGCACCTGCCTGGCTGCACCTGCCACTGTACGACGGCAGTCACCTGAGCCTCGGCATCCCGATTGGCGTGGCAATCATCCTGCTGTCCTGGTTGCTGACCGCCTGGTATGTGCACACCGCCAATACCCGCTTCGACGCGCTCAGCGCGCAAATCCTGCAGGAGACCCGCGCATGAAACGCCTAGCCGCCCTGCTCGCCCTCAGCCCCCTGCTGGCCAACGCCGCCCCCCTCACCGCCGAGAAGCAACCGCTCAATGTGCATGCCATTGGCATGTTCTTCGTCTTCGTCCTCGCCACGTTGCTGATCACCTGGTGGGCGTCCCGCCGCACGCGCTCCGCTGCCGACTTCTACAGCGCCGGAGGCGGTATCACGGGCTTCCAGAATGGCCTGGCGATCGCCGGCGACTACATGTCTGCAGCCACGTTGCTGGGCCTCTCGAGCCTGGTGTTCACCAAGGGCTATGACGGTTTCATCTACATCATCGGCTTCTTCGTCGGCTGGCCCATCGTCACCTTCCTGATGGCCGAGCGCCTGCGCAACCTGGGCCGCTACACCTTCGCCGACATCGTCTCCCTGCGCCTGGATCAGACTCGCGTGCGCAGCTTCGCCGCCCTCGGTTCGCTGACGGTGGTGTGTTGCTACCTGGTGGTGCAGATGGTCGGCGCCGGCCAGCTGATCAAGCTGCTGTTCGGCCTCGACTATCGCACGGCGGTGGTAGTGGTCGGCCTGCTGATGCTGGTCTACGTGATCTTTGGCGGCATGCTGGCGACCACCTGGGTACAGATCACCAAGGCGGTCCTGCTGCTGGCGGGCGGCACGACCCTGATGCTGATGGCCCTGAGCCGCTTCGGCTTCAGCTTCGAGACGCTGTCGGCCCAGGCCGTGGCGGTGCATGCCAGCGGCGTGCAGATCATGGGCCCGGGCACCTTGCTGGCCGATCCGGTCAACGCGGTGTCACTGTCCCTGGGCCTCGTCTTCGGTATCGCCGGCCTGCCGCACATCCTGATGCGTTTCTTCACCGTGCCCAATGCCAAGGAGGCGCGCAAATCGGTGCTGTTCGCCACGGTGTTCATCGGCTTCTTCTTCCTCGTGGTCTGCATCCTGGGCTACACCGCCATCGTCATCGTCGGCACAGACCCGCAGTACTACGTCGACGGTAAGCTCGGCGGTGCGATGATCGGCGGCGGCAACATGGTGGCCATGCACCTGGCCAAGGCGGTGGGCGGCAACCTGTTTCTCGGCTTCCTTTCCGCCGTTGCCTTCGCCACCATTCTGGCAGTGGTAGCCGGCCTGGCCCTGGCCGGCGCCTCGGCCATCTCCCACGACCTGTATGCCTCGGTCTTCAAGAAGGGCAAGGCCGACGAGAAGCAGGAAATGCGCGTGTCGCGCATCGCCACCATCGGCCTGGGCATTGTCGCGATCGCCCTGGGCATTCTGTTCGAAGGCCAGAACATCGCCTTCCTGGTCGGCTTGACATTCGGCATAGCCGCCTCGGCAAACTTCCCGGTCTTGATCATGGCCATGTACTGGGGTGGCCTGACCACCCGCGGCGCTCTCTACGGCGGCTTGACCGGCCTGGTCAGCGCCCTGGCGCTGGTCATCGGTTCGCCGTCGGTGTGGGTCGGTGTACTGGGCCATGCCCAGGCGATCTTCCCCTACGACCAGCCGGCACTGTTCTCCATGCCTCTGGCCTTCCTGGTCATCGTAGTGGTGTCCAGGCTCGACCGCAGCGAGCGCGCAGATCGTGAACGCGCGGCCTATGCCGATCAGTTCGTCCGCGCCCAGACCGGCCTGGGCGCGGCCATGGCCAGCAGTCACTAACGCCGCAGCTTTGCGGGGTCGACGGCCCCGAGCGCGAATCCGCTCCTTTGCTTCGCGCTTTTTTACGCCCGTCCTGCGCCACCTGGCGCAGGGCAACTCCAACGAACCTTCCCTCCACCGGCCGCGGCCAGTGCGGGATCGGCTTGCTCATAACAACAAGAGACATGCAATGAAAACCACCCTTTTCAGTCTATTCCTCGCCGGCAGCAGCCTTGCCACCCAGGCCCATGCGGACTTCATCAAGGACAGCAAGGCCAGCCTGGAACTGCGCAACTTTTACTTCAACCGGGATTATCGTCAGGCCAACGCCGCCCAATCCAAACAAGAGGAATGGGCCCAGGGCTTCCTGCTGCGCTATGAATCAGGCTTCACCGAAGGTTTGATCGGTGTCGGTTTCGACACCATCGGGCTGCTCGGCGTCAAGCTCGACTCCAGCCCTGATCGCGCCGGCTCCGGCCTGCTCAAGCGCCACCGCGACACGAGCAAAGGTGCGCAGGACGAGTACGGCGAACTGGGCCTGACCGCCAAGGTGCGCGCCTCCAAAAGCACGCTGAAACTCGGCACGCTGCTGCCGAAAGTGCCGACGGTACTGGCCAACGATTCACGGTTGTTGCCACAAACCTTCAAGGGCGGTCAGTTGACGTCGCTGGAAATCGAAGGCCTGACCGTGGATGCCGGACGCCTGTCGCAGGTCAATCAGCGCGACTCCTCGGACTACGAGGACATGGGCATCACCCGGACCGGCGCCAAGGGCATCACCACGCGTCAGGTCGATAGCGACCGCCTGGATTTCGCCAGCCTGAACTACAAATGGACCAGCAACCTTGCCACCGGCTACAGCTACGGCCACCTCGACAATTTCTACAGCCAGCACCTGGTCAACCTGACCTACCTTTTGCCAGTCACAACTGGCCAGTCGTTGAAGACGGACCTGCGCTTCGCCCGCTCCACGGATGATGGTGGCAGTAATGTCGATAACAACGCCATCGGCGCGATGTTCACCTACAACCTCGGCGGGCATGCGTTGGGCCTGGGTTATCAAGGCATGAGCGGCGACACCGGCTACGCCTACGTCAACGGCACCGACGCCTTCCTGGTGAACTTCGTGCAGATCGGCGACTTCGCCAGCAAGGACGAAAAGTCCTGGCAGGCTCGCTACGACTACAACTTTGCGGCCATTGGCGTACCGGGCCTGACTTTCATGACCCGCTACCTCACCGGCGACAACATCGATCTGGGCGGCAATCGTCCGGAGGGCAAGGAGTGGGAACGGGATACCGACATTGGTTATGTCGTGCAGAGCGGGCCGCTGAAAAATGTCGGGGTGAAGTGGCGCAACGCGACGGTGCGCTCGAGCCATTTCGGCAGTGATCTGGATGAGAACCGACTGATCCTCAGCTATACCTTGGCACTCTGGTAAATCCCCCCTGCTGATCGCTTAGGCATGGGGTTGTATAGAGATTGGGGGGGCATATCCATTGCTGCGGTAATGGCCACCTATGGTTTCGCCCTTACGGCGACTCCCTTTTTCAAACGCCAAAAAGGAAGCAAAAGGCTTTGCCCCACCACTCGGTGCCTCGCTGTGGCTCGGCATGCCCTCACTCCGGCATTGCTCCGTGGGTCGCCGCGATGGGCCGTCCCTGGCCCAGCGCGGCTAAACCGGCGTCCTGCCGGTTTCCCCACTGCGCAATGCCTGCGTTCGGCCAGCGTGGTTAACGGGGCACCCAGATCAAAAGCCAAAGCGAGGCGGCCTTATAGCCGACCTGACTTTTACAGATACCCCAATCCCCTGTAGGAGCCAGGCTTGCCGGCGAAGAACGATAACGCGGTACAACAGAGACACCGCAGCGCCTGGTTCGCCGGCAAGCCTGGCTCCTACAAGGGAAATGCGTACGGCTCCCGATCAGGTCGGCTTAAGGCCGCCTCGCTTTGGCTTTTGCTCTGCTGTGGCTTTTGATTTTCTTGCCCCATCGAGAGGCCGAGTGGAGGTTCTGCGCAGTGGGTAAACCGGCATGGACGCCGGTTTAGCCGCGCTGGGCCATGGATGGCCCATCGCGGCGACCCACGGAGCAGGACCGGAGCGAGGGCATGCCGAGCATTAGCGAGGCACCGAACGCCAGGGGCAAGAGCCCTTGGTTACTTGGGGCTCTTCCAAGTGACTCGCCGTAAGGGCGAAACCATAGGTGGCCGCTACCGCTGCAATGGATATACACCCAATCCAAATATGCACCTGAGAGCCCTCCAACCCAAAGTGAACATCATTATCCGCCATACAGATCGCCCGCATTGCGTGACAGTGCGATTGGCCTCCCATCCAACGCGCCACAGCTATGACTTTTCTGCACAACGCACCGGCTTTTATGAGCATTTTTAATTCATTTTTGCATGCATATACTGAACTCAAGCACCGGTCATGTACCGGGCCAGACCCAACAAAAACAAACAAGGGCATACACCGTGAAGACATCCATGCTTGCCATCGTCTCCCCGCTCTCAGGTACCCGCACGCGTCACGTACGCATTGCCCCCCGCAGCGAAGCGCCCCTCGCCGCCTGACCATCCCGTACCCGTTACCGCGCCGATCGCCCCCGCGATCGATGGAGACTCCAATGAACAGCAACTGCCAACCCTTCATCAAAGCTCGCGATTTCCTGCTGGCCCACCGTACCGACTACGCCACTGCCACGCGGGACTTCCGCTGGCCGCAACTGAACGAATTCAACTGGGCACTGGATTACTTCGATGCCATGGCCGAGGGCAACCAGGCCAACGCCCTGTGGATCGTCGAAGAAGACGGCAGCGAACAGCGCTACAGCTTCCAGCAACTGGCCGCGCGCTCCAACCAGGTGGCCAACCACCTGCGTGCCCTTGGCGTGCGCCGTGGCGAGCGCATCCTGTTGATGCTCGGCAACGATGTCGCCCTGTGGGAAACCATGCTGGCCGCCTTCAAGCTCGGCGCCGTGGTCATCCCCGCCACCGCCCTGCTCACCCCTGAAGACTTGCGTGATCGCATCGAGCGTGGCCATGTGCGCCACCTGGTGGTCGGTGCCGCCCATGTCGACAAGTTCGACGGCCTGGGTGAAGGCTGCACGCGCATCTGCGTCGGCCCGGCCCCCGCCGGCTGGACGCCGCACAGCGCCGCCAGCGAGCATTCGGAACAGTTCGACAGCGAGGGCCAGACGCTGGCCACCGACCCGATGCTGCTGTACTTCACCTCCGGCACCACCTCCAAGCCGAAGATGGTGCTGCACAGCCACCAGAGCTACCCGGTCGGCCACCTCTCGACCATGTACTGGATCGGCCTGCAGCCAGGTGACCTGCACTTGAACATCTCGTCCCCGGGCTGGGCCAAGCACGCCTGGAGTTGCCTCTTCGCCCCCTGGAACGCCGGCGCCTGCATCTTCATCCACAATGTCGCGCGCTTCAGCGCCCCTGCCCTGCTGGGCGCCCTGGAGCGCTATGGCGTCACCAGCCTGTGCGCCCCGCCCACGGTCTGGCGCATGCTGATCCAGGAAGACCTGGCCAGTTACAAGCCGCGCCTGCGCCTGCGCGAACTGGTGGGCGCCGGTGAGCCGCTGAACCCGGAGATCATCGAGCAGATCCTGCATGCCTGGAACTTGCCGCTGCGAGACGGCTTCGGCCAGTCGGAAACCACCGCCCTGGTCGGCAACACACCCGGCCAACTGCTCAAACCCGGCTCCATGGGCCGTCCGTTGCCGGGCTACCGCGTGACCATGCTCGACCCCGACGGCGTACCCGGCAATGAGGGCGAAGTCGCCTTGCCGCTGGACGTGCGTCCACTCGGCCTGATGCTGTGCTACGAGGACAGCCCGGAAAAAACCGCCGAGGTGATGCGCGACGGTTACTACCGCACCGGCGACACCGCGCAGATCGACGATGAAGGCTATATCACCTTTGTCGGTCGCGCCGACGACGTGTTCAAGGCCTCGGACTACCGCATCAGCCCCTTCGAGCTGGAGAGCGCGCTGATCGAGCACCCATCGGTGATGGAATGCGCCGTGGTCCCCAGCCCCGACCCGCTGCGCCTCGCCGTGCCCAAGGCCTTCCTGATCCTGGCCCATGACGAACCCGGCAGCGCCGAACTCGCCGGCAATATCCTCGCCTTCGCCCGCGAGCACCTGGCGCCGTACAAGCGGGTGCGACGCATCGAGTTCGTCACCGAGTTGCCCAAGACCATCTCCGGGAAAATCCGCCGGGTGGAACTGCGCCAGATGGAAGTGCAGCGCCGGCAGAGTGACGCACGCGGCGCACAAGAGTACTTCGAAGAAGACTTCCCACAGCTCAAGGGCTGAACCCGGGCCGGTGCGCCGGCCCTCCTGAATTCACATCCGACCACTCGGCCAACTTGGCCGAGGGGCCTCACTCGACTCAAAGAAAGCAGACAGGACCCGAAAATGACCTCATCCAGCGTTCCAACCGTCAAGCTTCTCATCAACGGCGAATTCGTCGAATCGCGCAGCACCGAGTGGCGCAACGTGGTCAACCCGGCCACCCAGGAAGTCCTCGCTCGCGTGCCCTTCGCCACTGCAGAAGAAATGGATGCCGCCGTAGCCAGCGCCAAGGAAGCGTTCAAGACCTGGCGCAAGACGCCGATCGGCGCCCGCTCGCGAATCTTCTTCAAGTACCAGCAGCTGATCCGCGAGAACATCAAGGAACTGGCCGCCCTGCTCACCGCCGAACAGGGCAAGACCCTGCCGGACGCCGAAGGTGATGTGTTCCGCGGCCTGGAAGTGGTCGAGCACGCCACCTCCATCGGTAACCTGCAGATGGGCGAGTTGGCCAACAACGTCGCCAACGGCGTCGACACCTACACCTTGATGCAGCCGCTGGGCGTATGCGCCGGCATCACCCCGTTCAACTTCCCGGCAATGATCCCGTTGTGGATGTTCCCGATGGCCATCGCCACCGGCAACACCTTCGTCCTCAAGCCGTCCGAGCAAGACCCGCTGGTGACCATGCGCCTGGTCGAACTGGCGCTGGAGGCCGGTGTACCCAAGGGCGTGCTCAACGTCATCCACGGCGGCGTCGATGCGGTGAACCTGATCTGTGACCACCCGGACATCAAGGCCGTGTCCTTCGTGGGGTCGACCAAGGTCGGCACCCATGTCTACAACCGTGCCACCCAGAACGGCAAACGCGCACAGTGCATGATGGGCGCGAAGAACCACGCCATCGTCCTGCCCGATGCCAACAAGCAGCAGACCTTGAACAACCTGCTGGGCGCTTCCTTCGGCGCCGCTGGCCAGCGCTGCATGGCGCTGCCGGTGGTGATACTTGTGGGTGAAGCGCAGACCTGGTTGCCGGACCTGATCGAGCGCACCAAAACCCTCAAGATCAATGGCGGCACCGAACCTGGCACCGACATCGGCCCGGTGATTTCCTGCGCGGCCCTGGATCGCGTCAACAGCCTGATCGCCAGCGGAATCGAAGAAGGCGCCAGGCTCGAACTGGATGGCCGCAACCCGAGCGTGCCTGGCTACCAGGACGGCAATTTCGTCGGCCCGACCATCTTCTCCAACGTCACCGCGCAAATGTCCGTGTACCGCGAAGAAATCTTCGGCCCGGTGCTGTGCGTCATGCAGGCCGCCAGCCTGAGCGAGGCGATCGAGATCATCAACGCCAACCCCAATGGCAACGGTACCGCCCTGTTCACCCGCTCCGGCGCGGCGGCCCGTCACTTCCAGGAAGAAATCGACGTCGGCCAGGTGGGCATCAACGTGCCGATCCCGGTACCGGTCCCGCTGTTCTCCTTCTCCGGTTCGCGTGCCTCCAAGCTTGGTGACCTGGGCCCTTACGGCAAGCAAGTGGTGACCTTCTACACCCAGACCAAGACGATCACCCAGCGCTGGTTCGACGAGGACGAGGTGGTTGGCGCGGTGAACACCACGATCACCCTCAAATGATCTGTGCCGGCCGGCGCCCAGCGTCGGCCGGCCACAAGCACAACGATGCAATGCCCGACATTACCGGTCGCTGCGCAGCAGCGCGTCGCCACTCGCAAAAGGTAGCCATCATGCATATCGGATTTCTCGGCCTCGGCAACATGGGCGGCCCAATGGCCCGCAACCTGCTCAAGGCTGGCCACAGCCTGACCGTCTTCGATCCCTTCCCCCAGGCGGTCGCCGCCCTGGTCGAGGCTGGCGCCAGCGCCGCTGACTCGCCCGCCGGCGTGGCCAGGGCCGGGGTTGAAGTGATCGTCACCATGCTGCCCACCGCAGACCACGTGAAACAGGTCTATCGCGGCAAGGACGGCCTGCTGGCCAATATTGGCCAAGGCGTGCTGTTGATCGACAGCTCGACCATCGACCCGCTGAGTGCCCGCGAGGTGGCCAAGTTCGCTCTTGCCCAAGGCAACCCGATGCTCGACGCGCCGGTCTCCGGCGGCACAGGCGGCGCGACGGCGGGCACCCTTACGTTCATGGTCGGCGGCCCGGTCAGTGTGTACGACCAGGCCCTGCCGATCCTCTCGGCCATGGGCAGGAACATCGTGCACTGCGGCGCGGCCGGTAACGGCCAGGTGGCCAAGATCGCCAACAACATGCTGCTCGGCATCTCCATGGTCGGCGTCGCCGAGTCCATGGCCCTCGGCGTGGCCCTGGGCATGGACGCCAAGGTGCTGGCCGGTGTCATCGGCACCTCCACCGGTCGCTGCTGGAGCTCGGAGATCAACAACCCGTTCCCCGGAGTGCTGGAAAATGCCCCAGCCTCGCGTGGCTACACGGGCGGCTTCGGCACGGACCTGATGCTCAAGGACCTCGGCCTGGCTACCGAAGCCGCCAAACAGGCGCGCCAACCGGTGGTGCTCGGCGCTGCCGCCCAGCAGCTGTACCAGACCTTCAGCCTGCAAGGTCATGGCGGCCTGGACTTCTCCGCCATCATCAAACTGTTCCGTGGAGAAGCCCAGGCATGAGCGGGCAGCAAGCCCCGGTGCTGGCCTGCGTGCGCAACCGCATCGGCCACCTGACGCTGAACCGGCCCAGCGCGCTGAACACCCTGGACCTGCCGACGGTGAAGCTGCTGTGCCAGTACCTGTGGGTCTGGGAACAGGATCCGGACATCCTCGCCGTCACCCTGCGAGGCGCCGGGGAAAAAGCCTTCTGCGCCGGTGGCGACATCCGCATGCTGTACGACAGCCACAAGGCCGGGGACAACCTGCACGAGCTGTTCCTCGAGGAGGAATACGCCCTGGACGAGTACCTGCATGGCTACTCCAAACCGGTGCTGGCGCTGCTCGACGGTTTCGTCCTGGGGGGCGGCATGGGCCTGGCGCAGGCCGCCTCGCTACGGGTGATCACCGAGCGCACGCGAATGGGCATGCCGGAAGTCGGCATCGGCTTTTTCCCCGATGTCGGCGGCAGCTATTTCCTGCCGCGCCTTCCCGGTGAGCTGGGTATCTACCTGGGCGTCACCGGCTGCCAGGTACGGGCCGCCGATGCGCTCTATGCCAACCTGGCCGACTACTACCTGCCCAGCGAGCGACTGGTCGAACTGGACGCCGCCCTCGATCACTTGAACTGGACCCCTGCGCCCGAAGAAGACTTGCAAGAGCTGCTGGCCGGCCTGGCCACCGAGCGTCTTGCCGGATCGGAACTCAAGGCTTACCGCCAGGTGATCGATGAGTATTTTTCCCTGCCCGACGTGGCGGCGATTCGCAATGCGCTGCAGCGCGAGCAACGCCCCGAGCTGCGCGACTGGGCCGAACAGACGGTCGAGCTGCTCGACAGCCGTTCGCCGCTGGCCATGGCGGCGACCCTGGAACTGTTGCGTCGCGGTCGATACCTGAGCCTGGCCGACTGTTTTGCCCTGGAGCTGCACCTGGACTACCAGTGGTTCGACAAGGGCGACCTGATGGAGGGGGTGCGCGCCTTGATCATCGACAAGGACAAGACCCCACGCTGGAACCCGCCAACCCTGGCGGAACTGGTGCCTGCGCGGGTGCAGGCCTTCTTCAACGATTTCCGCCCGGCCTCTGGCAAACCCCTTCGCACCGCCTGAACGGCAGGAGACTCGCAATGCACGATATCGAATTGACCGAAGAACAACGCATGATCCGCGACATGGCACGCGACTTCGCCCGCAGCGAAGTCGGCCCGCAGGCCCAGGCCTGGGAAAAGGCCGGCTGGATCGATGACGCCGTGGTTGCCCAGATGGGGGATCTGGGCCTGCTGGGCATGGTGGTGCCGGACACCTGGGGTGGCAGCTACACCGACTATGTGGCCTACGCCCTGGCCGTGGAGGAAATCTCCGCCGGCGACGGCGCCCTCGGCGCCTTGATGAGCATCCACAATTCGGTGGGCTGCGGCCCTCTGCTGAAATACGGCAGCCCCTCCCAGCAAGACCGCTGGCTACCGCTTTTGGCCAGCGGCCAGGCCATTGGTTGCTTCTGCCTGACCGAGCCACAGGCGGGCACCGAAGCACACAACCTGCGCACTCGCGCCGAACTGCGCGACGGCCAGTGGGTACTCAACGGCGCCAAGCAATTCGTCAGCAACGGCAAGCGCGCGAGTCTGGCCATTGTGTTTGCCGTCACCGATCCGGAACTGGGCAAGAAGGGCCTCTCGGCGTTCCTGGTGCCGACCGACAACCCCGGATTCGTGGTCGACCGCAGCGAACACAAGATGGGCATCAAGGCCTCCGATACCTGCGCGGTGACCCTGGATAACTGCACGATTCCCCAGGACCATTTGCTCGGCGAGCGCGGCAAGGGCCTGGCCATTGCCCTGTCCAACCTTGAAGGCGGCCGCATCGGCATCGCCGCCCAGGCCCTGGGGATTGCTCGTGCCGCCTTCGAGGCCGCGCTGGGCTATGCCCGCGAACGCGTTCAGTTCGCCAAGCCGATCATCGAGCACCAGAGCGTGTCCAATTTGCTCGCCGATATGCACACCCGGCTCAATGCGACCCGCCTGCTGGTGCTGCATGCTGCGCGCCTGAAAAGCGCCGGGCAACCGTGCCTGTCCGAAGCGTCGCAGGCCAAGCTGTTCGCCTCGGAAATGGCCGAGCGCGTGTGTTCCAGCGCCGTGCAGATCCATGGCGGTTATGGCTACCTGGAGGATTACCCGGTGGAGCGCTACTACCGCGATGCGCGCATCACCCAGATCTACGAAGGCACCAGCGAGGTCCAGCGCCTGCTGATCGCCCGCGAGCTGGCCCACTACGCCCTCTGAGCCCTTGGCCGCGCGCGCCCTGCGTGCCGGCCGCCCCCTCGCCTGCCCCATCTGGAGTTGCCCATGCCCGGCCTGCGTAATATTCCCATCAGCCGCCGCCTGTGGCTGATCCTGCTGACGTCCATCCTGATGCTGCTGATTCTCGCGGGCCTGATGCTCAAGCAGAACCATGACGACCTCTATGCGGCCAAGGCCCTGAAAACCCGGCACGTGGTCGAGACCGTCAGCGGCATCCTGCGCCACTTCCAGAACCTGGAAAGCCAGGGTCTGGATCGTGAGCAAGCGCAACAACAGGCCCGCGCGGTCATACGCGACCTGCGCTACGACCGCGAGGACTACTTCTGGATCGAAGACCTCGACACCCGCATGGTCATGCACCCCAATGCCAAGCTCGAGGGCAAGCGCATGGCCGGTACCCGCGACCCTGACGGCAAGGCGCTGTTCGACGAGATGGTGACCGTGGCCAACCGCGACGGCTCCGGCCTTGTGCACTACCGTTGGCCAAAGCCGGGCTCCGATGCGCCGGTGGAGAAGGTGTCCTATGTCGAACTGTTCAAGCCCTGGGGCTGGATCGTCGGCTCGGGCATCTACATCGACGACGTGCAAGTCGAGTTTCGCCGCCAGTTGGTAAAGGCGTTCGTCATTGTGCTGACGATCGCCCTGCTGCTCAGCGCGCTGATCCTGCTGATCGCCCGCAGCATCGCCTCGCCCCTGGCGCAGGTGGTCAATGCCATGGAGAACATCGCCAGCGGCGAAGCCGACCTGACCCACAACCTGGACAGTCGCTGGCGCGATGAGCTGACCGCCCTGAGCAGCCACTTCAACGCGTTCACCCGCAAGCTGCGCACGGTGATCGGCCAGTCCATGCAGACCGCCGGCCACCTGGACCAGGCCTCGCAATCGCTCGGCGAGATTGCCAGCAACAGCCAGCGCCACAGCCAACAGCAATCACAGCAGATGGAACTGGTGGCCGCCGCTATCCACGAGGTCTCCTATGCCGTGCAGGAAGTGGCGAAGAACGCCGAGCACGCCGCCAACGAAGTACGCCAGGCCGATGAGCAGGCACGCCAGGGCCAGCACAACATCGACAGCAGCCTGCGCCAGATCGACCAGTTGTCCGAGACCATCGGCCAGGCTGTCGGAGTGATCCAGAGCCTGGCCCAGGAAAGCACCCAGATCGGCAGCGTGCTGGAAGTGATCCGCGCCATCGCCGAGCAGACCAACCTGCTGGCGCTGAACGCCGCCATCGAGGCCGCGCGCGCTGGCGAACAGGGTCGCGGCTTTGCCGTGGTGGCCGACGAAGTGCGCCTGCTGGCCCAACGCACCCAGCAGTCCACCGCGCAGATCCAGGGCATGATCGAACGCCTGCAGGGCAACTCCGAAGCGGCGGTGGCGGTCATCAATGCCAGCAGCCAGGCCGCACAACAAACCGTGGTGCAGGCCCGGGAAACCGGTGAAAGCCTGCACCTGGTCATCACCGCGCTGCGCAACCTCACTGAACTGAACGCCTCGATTGCCAGTGCCACCCTGGAGCAATCCCACGTGGTCGAGGACATCAACCAGAATGTCACCCACGCCGCCTCGCTGGCCCAGGAGAATGCCCTGGCAGCGGACCAGTCCAACGAGGCCAGCCGGCATCTGGGTGAACTGGCGAGCCAGCTCAATCGGCTGTTGGGGCAGTTCCGCCTATGAACGGGATGAGCCACTCTCTGTTGGCGGGGGCCATCGATCAGGTGCACCCCTCGCGCTACCTGCAAACCCGGCAAAAAGCCCTCGAGCTGTTTGCCCGATGCGGTTTCAGCCGGGTCAGCATGCGCGACCTGGCCGCTTACCTGGGGATCAAGGCCGGCTCCATCTACAACCATATCGATAGCAAGGAGGCCCTGCTGTTCGAATTGATCGAGGAACTCTACGAACAGTTGCTGCACGGCGCCAGCCAGGTGAACCGGCGCAAATCCGCGCCCGCTGTGCGACTGCACGCGCTGCTGGAGGCGCACCTGCTGCTGCATGAGCGCATGGGCGCGCATTTTCGCCTGGCCGAGCATGACCTCCATTGCCTGGACAGCGAACAGCAGGCCGCGATCCTGGCGTTGCGTCGGCGCTACGAGGAACACCTGGTGGTGACGATAGAGCAGCTCACCGGCGTACCGGTGAGCATCGCCCTGCGCTCGACCTTGAGCGGCATCGTGTCCCTGCTCAACCAACTGCCGGCCTGGATCGCAGAGTCGCCGGCCAGCAAGGGAGCACGTCGCAAGCTGCTGCATGACATGGTCATGGGCGCCCTGCAGGGTGCGTTGCAGGCGACGCCTTCTGGCGGTTCCAGGCTCCAGGCTACTGTACCTAGAGCGTCATGATTGGCCGCAGTAATGCCTGGCCTTCATACAAGGTCGACAGATAACGTTCGCGCATTTGCTCCACGGTCATTCGCGATGCGTGGGTGGTCAGCGCCAAGGTGGCCTGCAACTGCCCTTCGCGATCAATCAACGGCACGCTCAGCACCCGCATGCCCACCTCATATTCCTGATCCACCAGCACGTAGCCACGCTGAGCCGCCAAGGCGATTTGCGCGCTGATCTG
This sequence comes from Pseudomonas sp. WJP1, assembly GCF_028471945.1. Taxonomy (NCBI): domain Bacteria; kingdom Pseudomonadati; phylum Pseudomonadota; class Gammaproteobacteria; order Pseudomonadales; family Pseudomonadaceae; genus Pseudomonas; species Pseudomonas sp. WJP1. The sequence continues at coordinate 2,270,356 of NZ_CP110128.1, read as the reverse complement.
TTTTTCATCGGTGAGCATGTAGGGCGTGATCGCCTGTGGCGGGTTGCGTTTGAAATACGCGTCGAGTGCCACGACAGGCAGGCTCGCCAGCCCACAATCGGCCAATAGCTGACGTTCGACCTACGACAGCTTCCGTCCCTGGCTGTGTGAAAACGCACTGAGTACGTCGAAAACTGAGAGCTGCGTGAGTTACCTACAAAACCTGGAGGCGAGAGAGCGAATTGCCCTAGTAAGCATAGATTCGATAATTCGGTCTCAAAGGTCACCATTAGATTGTTGATTCGATTCAGTGCGCAGTTCAAGAAAATTGGTGGATTTATAATGATTGGGGTCTAGACTACTAAACGCCAGAATATGAAAAACGCTGACCAAATTAGGTCGAATCATTGAAGTCATAGATCAAGCAATTTTGTATCACCATCATTACACTTAGACGCTAAAAAAGGCTAGGAGAATGAAAATGATTGAGTTATTTGCAGCAATAGCTCAAATACTGGGTTTCGCTCTTCAAGTGTCCGAACATTTAAAGCCAGCACAACGAAATACTCCAGTCGTATTTCAAGGACTCCTTGCTCTTTCCTCAGTTAGCAAGTCATGGAAAGGAATGCACAGTCAATATCATCCTCTCAACAAACAAGCCCAATCAATAGTGTATGAAATTTCGGAGTATCGTAACGGGTTATATATTCCAAAATCTGTTGAAGAGGTGGCGCCAAACGAACTCAGGAAGCGCTTTTTTGACAATATCATTAATGATGCTGTTGCTAACTTTGAACACAACACCCGAAAAGAGATTAAAGATATTAAGCGGTCTCTTTCTGCTGACCAAGAATGGTTTCAAGATGCTATGCAAAAAATTCGAGTGCACGATCCATCCCTAGCAAGCGATTTTGAAGAACTTGCAGAATTAAAGGATGATGCGCTACTAATCCATACAAGGTTTATAAGATTCTTGAGTGGCGTGCGCGGCCTTATGGCTAAACCCCGCTGGGGAGAGCTAGAAGTTAACTATATTCTTGATCACAGATCGGTATTAACAACTGACTTATCACAAATGATTTACGTAACAGATAAAGTTTTGATGGGATTCCTCGACGTTTACATAAAATTAGTCTCAGAGTATGGTCGCTCAGCAGGTATTCCTACTCCTCAACCAAGGGGTGTGGATAATTGAACACACATGACTCGGCACGTAAAATTAGAAACAGAAAAAACCGCCCCGCGCAGAAAAATACACTCCTCGAGAATCAGTTCCGAGCACTTGTTAGTGCTGATGAAGCTGCCCAAGAAAAGTGGATATATATTTCTAGACTGCCTCATGCGGTTTCAAATACAGACGAGCAGTTGACGCAGGTTCCCGCCCCTACTAAATCAACATCGGCCATGCGATTTTTAGAAATTAAAACAGAGGTCGAAGGCATTGTTAGAGAGGCGAAAAATGTTGCCGCCTCTGCTAATTGCATTGATCCACAAATTTTTGATCGTGCCATCGATATTGGTGAAAGATGGTGCGCGTTGGCTGCGTATGCTGGCTCCTATATTTCTTTTGCAAGCATGCCAACTGACAAAAGCCATTTTGGACGCGAGCCGAGCAAAGAGGCAAACATCAAATACATAAAAGGAGTCGTTGTCAAAGTCGCAATGCAGAAAACTGTAACAATATTAGTTGAAAGACATGTAGCACACCCTCTATATGGCAAGCTAATCAAGCGCACAAAAAAATATTTTGTTCATGACGAATATGGCGACTGCAAATTGGGAGATAGAATATTAGCCATTGAGGGGCGACCTCTCAGCAAACATAAAAGACACACCTATTTAGCGAAAATAAAAGACGGAAAAATTAGCGATAGCCTAGTAGATGACGCGGCGGAAAAGCCAGATCTTTAGAAATATAAAATATTGATGGTATTTCCCAAAAGAATAATTGCGCTCACCACCCAGATAGGAAATACTTCCATTCCGCCGCCGCACCCTTGTCGTTTGATTAATGCTTAATTGTTGATGTCGAAAAACCAATGCGCACTTTCTGATACCAAAAATTGGAAGGTGATGATCTTGCAATCTTCACCTTCTGGTAGTTATTGTAATTTGTCGCTCACAGGTGTTTTTCACACGGCCTCAGTTAATTGCAGCCCTTGACGACAGGCAGCTATCGGCCAGAAGCGGTCGCTCACGCGTGCCCGCTTTCGACTGTAGATTCTGCCAGTCGATGCAACAGATTGGCTGAATCATTCAGCCATCTTTGTGGAATCTAGCAGTGTTGCGACAGGTCTCTGGTTGCGTATTTTCTGCTACTAACCATGAAGGGAAAGCGCATCCCTTCCTGGTTCCCGTCTACACTCTGAGTAGTGCGACCAAGAGCGAAATTACGATCCGGAGAGTCAGGTGAACGATCACGATCACTATGCAGATCAAACCCCTTCAGAAAACTCAGCCTCCACTAATGTGGATAATAATCGACTGAAGGATTTAGAGAAATTTGAACTCCTAGAAGAAGTCAAAGCGGAGCTGATCAAGTGGGCAAAGAATCGCATCTGGTTTTTTTCCATTCTCGTTTTTTTTGGGCTCGTAACGTTTGTCGTGCAGCAATTTCAGAACTTCTTCGAACATCAGTATAAAGAGCAAATCGAGAGCACCAAAGATGTGACAACGAGGACAAGAATTGTCGCAGATGAAACGCAAAAAGTTCTAGGAGATGCCAGAAGAAAAACCGAAGAGCTCACATCAGCCCTCACCCTCACAGAGGAAAGAGCGGCCCGACTAGAACAGCTGCTAAAAGATACTCAGTCAAAACAGGTGGAAATTGGGTCATCCGTGGAAAAACTTGCGCGGGACATAAGATTTCAGCGGGCAAAATTTTTCGAGGGGCAAGACAATAACCAGATAAGTGATACTGCTTCGGAAACTGATTGCACAAGCATAGATCTATTGGAGTGGCTGACCTCCACAAAAATTGATCGTAAACAAATATCAGGCTGTGGCATAAAAATCAATGACGAGGACTTCTCCGAAATTGCAAAAAACTACGGATATCCCGTCGCAGTACTCAAAGCAATTGACAGCGTGGAGGGCAATAATAACGGCTTCTTAGAGGACGGTCGTCCAAAAATCTTATTCGAGCGCTCCCTATTTCACAAACTCACTGCAGGGAAATACGACGAGTCTAATCCGAAAATTTCTACAGTCAAATGGGGTGGTTACCTTGGCGGAATTGGCGAATACGACAGGCTCAGTGAAGCACTAGCATTGGACTCCAATGCTGCGCTTCAATCCACAAGCTGGGGTAGATACCAAGTTGTTGGTGCAAGTTATCAACGAATGGGATTCAACTCTGTCGCCGACTTCGTTAGAGCCATGACTACTTCAGAAAGAGAACAACTGGAAGCAATGGCAAAATATCTTGCAAGTCTCCATTTAGACATCTATGCAAAAAATCTAGACTGGAAAAAATTCGCCAGGCAATACAATGGAGCAGGCTACACAGTAAATAATCTCGATACTAGACTAGAAGAAGCTTATCTTGGCCACAAATTAGAAGGCCAAAACTAATCACGTACACGAAACATTCTTCGACTTCAAAATACTGCTCAGAGTGTATTTTATTAGCGTCTTCTTTGGGTTATGAGCTTCAACCGTTCTCGATAGGAAACCACCAGTTTGGACGGTCAGCAACTGTTTGAAAGGTTCTCTTGAACCAGAACTACACCGTGATTATCAAGGGGTAAAGGAAAAGCACTCAGGATCAATGAAATCGGGAACTTCATTACTTTGGGTATTCGGTTTAACCTGCTTCACCGTGGTTCAGCCGAGGTCGCCGACAACGTGCGAGGCTCCCTGGAAGCAATCGACCGGAATAAAAAGCTCATCACGATGACGCTGGCAGTGATGATGCCGCCAGAGTGATTGCTTTCGGCCAATAGCGGCCTGTCGCGCCCGGGAAAAACAATTCAAACTATCTGTCAGATGTGTCTGTGACACCAAGTTTTACCCGGTTATTCAATCCCAGTTCAGGTCATTATTTCGACTTTGTGCTCGGGCCAAAAAACCTCAGGTTAATACATGTTTAGCTATATATAAAAAGAAGAATACCAAGGTAGCTTAGCATATTTAATTCAATGATTCATGGCGCTCCTAAGCAATCGAGAGCCTCGGAGGCCAAATGGAAAAATTGGCCACGACGCTTGTAGTAATGTTACGCTTATCTAAAAAGCCAAGCTGACTTAAAAGGGAACACTAAAAATGAGCTACATTGAGTCGCTACATGTGACTAAAGTTAGAAAATTTGAAAAACTCGATATATTTTTCAATAAGGCTTTTAATTTTATAGCCGGGCCCAATGGCTGCGGTAAAACGTCAGTTCTTGCCTGTATCGCTCACTGCTTTAACGTTCACAGTGGCGATCAGTCTAGTATTGGTGAAGAGTCGTCATTTTGGTCTGACATAACGGTAAATGATCTTCGGCTGAGGGTCGGCGCAGGCAAGAACGTTTATACCGGGTCAGGCTATAGGGCCGCACGATTTCAAGGCGGCGGAATAGAAATCCCTCGAGAGGAAGGGCGTACCAACATACCTTCATGGGACAATGGGTCCAGAAAATATTGCCCGTTATTCATAGGTGCCAGTAGAAGTATTAAGTACAAAGTAGTTGGAGGCATGACAAGAGAAATTGCTCCCGAAAAGGCACTTGAAAAATACAGCGATAGAGCTGTTTCCTCCTTGTATGGGGATTCGGCTGCGGATATTAAACAGTGGCTGGTTAATCGATATTTCGTGATTGAAAAAGATTGGGCAGTACACGAGCGAGAAAATTTTAACAGGCTGGTTTCATCTTTGGGCCAGATTGGGCCAAAAGAGAGTGAGTTCTCGTTTGTTGAAATTGGGCGCGACTTAGAGCCTGTGTTTTCAATATATGGACGCAAATGTTATCTTGAAGAGCTGTCCTCTGGATTTCAAGCTGTATTCTTTATAATTGTTGCAATTTTTGAATGGATTGAATCAACGGGCACTGATAATAGACTTGTAGCTCTTGCCGCGGGTACGGTAGTAATTGATGAGCTTGACCTGCATTTACATCCGGAATGGCAGTTCACATTGAGGGATGGCCTAACATCCTTATTCCCTAACCTCCAATTTATTGTAACTACGCACTCGCCTCATTTACTAGCATCAGCGAAAGATGGCGAGGTCATAATAATGCCATCTGACGGTACAGGAGGCCATATCACGCCTTCGCCTTATCGATTCTCTGGATGGTCTACCGACCAAATACTTACCGATGTTATGGAAGTAAAGAGCATTGAGAATAAGGACTATGAGCGATTGATTTCGGAGGCTCTAACGCAATCGGAAGCGCGGTCTTTGGAGGGTTTGCTTCGTGCAATAACTGCACTAGAACAAATATGCCACCCAAGCGATACTATTGTGACGGTCTTGAAAGCAAAATATGCTTCATTGGTTGCGATGGCATAATGATTAAATTAACGAGGGGATTAGAGCCGGATTTTTTGATTCACAACAAAACTGAACTGTGGAATAGTCTCAAAGAAGCAATAATGATTTATGGCTCCTACAAATTAATACCGCCTGACGCGAAGGAAAAGTTAGTTTGCCATTACAGACACTCCGAAATAAAAGCAGCATTGATTGAAAGCTCATATGGGAAATGTGCATTTTGTGAATGTGTCCCGTCCGAAGGTGGAAACGTCGAGGTTGAGCATTTCAAGCCGAAATCAAAACATCCAAACTCAACATTTGAGTGGGAAAATCTTTTGCCCGCATGCAGACGTTGTAATGGCAGCAAAGATGATCACGACACTGAATCAGAACCGATTGTTAATCCATACATCCAAGACCCGTCTGATTTTTTCTTTTACGAATCACTAAATATAAAACCACTTACCGGGGCGAATTACAAAATTGCAAGCAGAACCATTGAGGTATGCGGATTAAACACGATTCGACTTTGGAAGCCGAGATCGCAAATTTTGGTTAGCTTGCATGACTTTGAACAATCTTTAGAAGCCGCATTAGAGGATTTTCGCGAGGCAGACACGATGCGGAAAAAAGCTAATCGTAAGCGGTCTATCAGAGAAGCCGTATCTAGGATTGAGGAGCTTTCAAAGACTGCTGAAAAGTACTCAGCATTCTGCGGTTTCTTTCTTAGAGACTCAGAAATATACAGGGAGGCTAGACTATTGATTGAGAGCGACGCTCTGAATTGACCCCGATTTTGTCGACAGTAAGTGACCACTTCTGGCTGTTAGTTGCCCTCCTCAAAGGGCAGCTATGGGTCGGCTGCGGTCCTCGCAATAGGCAGCAATCGGCCAAAAGCAGCCGTTGGTCAAGCTAATGGCAAATCAATATTGTCAGCCCGCAGCTACCTAAAACTATCACACCGCTTTAAAGTACGAACTAGTCGTGCAATCTGGTCAATTCAATCGTTAGGTTTCAAAAACGCGCCACTCAAAATGGATCTATTGGCTGCGTAGAAGCATGCAGACATGCCAGCGATTAGCCCTACGCCTACTTGCAAGAGGTAATGACCTCGAAGCCACATTCAATCAATCGCCGCACCTTAACATGGCCCAACAACCTCGCTACAATTACTTTATACGCTTGCGAAACGGTATGCGCACCGCTTTTTTCTCTATAGATTCTATAACGCCAGCGTTTACAGACATCGACCTAAGCTTAACCAACCCTCTTATTATGTCGATCGCTGGTACAAAAACTAAAAAACATAACCCCAAGGCAATTACATGGACATAACTTAACACCCTTTGATCCGTTATAACTGAAAATGTAGAGACCGAAAAAGGCAAGACAACTATAGACACAAATATCATAGCTCTTGGGACGAGTTGCTGAGAGAGTCCAAACCATGAAAAACTTGCAATCTCTCCCCAGGACTCTTCTTTTTTATAGGAAAGCAAGGCATACTTAACCGTTGTCGCCAATACAACCATCAATACAAAAATAAAAACTGGCCCCACTAAGAATAAATAGCCACCATCAATTTTAACCCCTAACAGGTCAAGGGGACGTTTGGCGGACTCCTCTTCACCTTTCAAATATGTCAATGCCTCTTCAGGACTTTTTTTAGAAATTTCGTCCCAGCACTTCACCAAAGCAGGAAACCTGCCTTCGAAATCTGTATCACCGTATGAACCTAAAATCCACTCAGGGGGGAAAGAGTGTGCCAGCCATACGTATGAGTCAATGAGTCGGTTTTTTATCACCTGCAATGGATACATCTTATATGGAGATCCGCCTTTCTCATTGTATTTTCCAACAAACCAAAGATTAAAACTCACGCCGCCATCACTAGAAATATCAACAGGTTCCGCCCCATCTAAAAGATAATTAATTTCCTCGCCTTGACCATTAAGCACTCGAAAATACAACTTCCAGTTATTGTCTGGCGACTCAGGATATTCAACAGGGATAATTCTCTTGCGTTCCTCCCCCTTAGCCACATCTACAACCCCTACACTCATCACATAATCACTTTGAACGTTAAATGGCGCACATTTAATTTCTTTGTACAAAGCGTCGCCCACGCCCGATTCAATGCACGTTCCGGAATCAGCGCCTTCTGGGTACCCTAAAGCGTAATCGAGAAACACATCTTCGCCTTCTACTTTTGCCAACGTAAAATAGTAGACCTGCTGACTACCATCAACATAGTCCCTTATGCCAGACAACGTTTTATAATTCAACTCACTCACAAAAAACACACCTCGATATTTAAGCCGATCATAAAGATGCATTGAATATGGAGCGCCCGATAGATTGCTTCGCAACAAGCCAAGATACCAGCTATTGACCTCTTTAAGCTTCGGCCTGAGATACCTAAAATACCCTCTAACATTAATATTCCGTAACACTTCCAAATCTTGTTGAGCGGCCCTATATTTCTGCGACTCTTGGGGGCTCATACAAAACGCACCAACAGATAGCACCACAACCATTAAAGTGTAATGAATGGTTTTTGTATTTCTTAGATGGTCGCTCATTTCAGTCGCACCTGATGCAAAGCTTAATTTCTGTAACGAAAACACAGATTTTGCTCTGATTAGGCTAGCTGATGATTCGCATCCTGCGCGACTTTGTTGATTTAAGCGCAGCGCGTTGTGGGATCCTACCTCAAAATGGCGTAACACCTCACTTTCTTCAATACAATAAAAAACCCATAAATCACTGATCTAGGTTTTGTAAGAGTGAAGGTCAAGGTCGTAAACGAACCGGCGTAGGTGGATTTAAAACCCACTCAATTGCGCATCCTTGACGCAATCAAGAGCAACAGTTTCTACCCACTTTATGCCAAGGTCGAGCGGCAGATATGGGTCGAAAGCCGTCCTTCGGGATTGACCGCTTATGGCCGATAGCTGCCCTCGGCAACCGTCCACTTAGGGTCGACTGCAACCTTCCCCCCCAGGCAACACCATCACCCTACAACGTCATGATCGGCCGCAACAACGCCTGACCTTCATACAATGCAGACAGATAACGCTCACGCATCTGCTCCACGGTCATTCGCGACGCATGGGTGGTCAGCGTCAAGGTGGCCTGCAACTGCCGTTCGCGATCGATCAACGGCACGCTCAACACCCGCATGCCCACTTCGTATTCCTGATCCACCAGCACGTAACCACGCTGCGCCGCCAAGGCGATTTCGGCGCGGATCAGCTTTTCATCGATAAGCGTGTAAGGCGTGATCGCCTGTGGCGGGTTGCGTTCGAAATACCCGTCGAGTGCCTCGGCATTCAGGCTCGCCAGCCAGAGCCGGCCACTGCCGGTGCAATACATGGGCACCCGTGAGCCAGGCCGAATCGACATCGAGGTGATGTGGCTGTAGCGGCTGCGCACCACATGCACGATGTCATCGCCGTCGCGAATGCCCACCGACACATGCTCCTGGGTGGTTCGCGCCACCTGTTCGACGATCGGCCGCAGCATGCGCGGCAGCACGGCCGAATCGACGTAGGCCTGGCCGATGCGCAACGTCTTGGCGGTCAGCCAGTAGTAGCGCCCATCGGTCTGCGCGAAGTCATCATGCACCAGCGTCAGCAGGAAACGCCGGGCGGCGCTCTGGGTCATGTCGGCCATGCGCGCCACCTCGGGCACGCTCAGGCGCGGATGCTCCTGGGAAAACAACTGCAACAGCGCCAGGCCCTTCTGCAGGCCGACGATCAGATCCCGTTGATGGATGGTGGGCTGCTTCATCGCGATGACTCTAATTCAGGCAAGTAGTGTGATTATCGCATTGGTGACGCGATTATCAACGTAAATGCCCGCCAGCTTGATTGTCTGCCTCCCTCCCCGCTCGCACTATCGGCCCCACAACACAGCCAATAAGCGGGTACATCAAATGATTCAGGGTTCGACTGAACTGGTCGCCATCGCCGGCTCGCCTGTGACGCAGGTCAAATCGCCGGAAAACTTCAACCGCTGGTTCGCTGAGCACCGGCAGAACGTTGCCATGCTGGCCATCGACCTGGCGCCGACCGCCCTGCAGAACTTCGTCGAGACCTTGCGTGGCTGGCAAAACCTGCGCGGCTGCGTGGTCACCGTCCCTTACAAACAGCTACTGGCCGGCCGCCTCGACAGCGTCAGTGCGCGCTCGGCGGCGCTGGGCTCGGTCAACGTGATCCGGCGCGAGGTCGACGGCCGGCTGGTGGGCGATATCGTCGACGGCGAAGGGTTTCTCGCTGCGGCGCGCCAGCAGGGTTTCAATCCGCGGGACAAACAGGCGCTGGTGATCGGCACCGGCGGTGTCGGCAGTGCGATTGCTTATTCACTGTGCCAGGCCGGGGTCAGTCAACTGGTCATCAGCGATTTGAACGCGGAGCGCGTCGAGATGCTCGGCGAACTGTTGCGCGGTGCTTTTCCCGAGATTGTGATCAGCGCCAACCCCACCTCGCTCGAACACTTCGACCTGGTGGTCAACGCCTCACCGGTCGGCATGGGCGCCACCAGCGATGAGGGCCCGCTGCCGTTGCCGCAAGACCTGATGCAAAGCCTGCAGGCGTCGACGCTGGTCGCCGATGTCGTGACGTCGCCGGCCATCACGCCGTTTCTCGCCTTCGCCCGACACCGTGGTTGCACGATCCAGACCGGCCCGCAAATGGCCCTGGCGCAACTGGGCAACCTCGGCCACTTCATGGGCGTGACACCGCTGCAGATTTGATCTGCGGCCGTGTCCTCGAGAGGCGATAGACAATGAACATGACGACTACCCAGCTCCCTGCCGGTGCCGACCTGACCTACGACGTGATTGTCCTGGGCAGCGGCGCCGCCGGTTTCGCTGCGGCGGTGACCGCCAGTTGCCGCGGCCTCAAGGTCTTGCTGGTGGAAAAGACCGAAGCCTTCGGCGGCACCTCGGCGATCTCCGGTGGCGCGGTCTGGCTGCACGACACCGATCAGGCCCGGGCCGCCGGGCATCACCTGAGCGCCGACCAGATGCGCCGCTACCTCAAGGAAGTGATCGGTGCTGGCTACAATCCGGCGCTGATCGACGCCTTCATCGACAATGGTCGTGAAGCCTTGAGCTTTTTGCAGGCCCACAGCGAGCTCAAATACAGCCTGCGGCCACTGTCGCCCGACTACTACCCGGACTTGCCCGGCGGCACGCAAACCGGTCGCGCCCTGGAAATCGACGAGTACGACGGACGCAAGCTCGGCGAGCACTTCAAGGACCTGAAGCGGCCACCGGACGGCATGCTGCTGTTCGGCGGCATGATGGTCAATCGTGTCGACATCCAGCATTTCCTCAGCTTCAAGCGCTCGCCTAAATCGCTCTGGCACTGCCTGAAACTGATGGGCCGATATGCCAAGGATCGCCTCAGCCATCCACGCGGCACGCGCCTGACCGTGGGCAATGCCTTGATCGCCCGGCTGGCGACCACCGCTTTCGTCAATGGCGTCGACTTGTGGCTCGAAGCGTCGCCCGAAACGCTGCTGATCGAACAGGCAAGCGTAAAGGGCGTGCAAATCACCTGGCGCGGACAAACCCGCAAGGTATGGGCCAGGGGCGGCGTGGTATTGGCCATGGGCGGTTTTGCCGCCGGCGCTCAAGCCGCGGGGCAGCGGCCCGCGACGGACTCGGAACACTGGAGCATGTCGCCACCGGCCAACGTGGGTGACGGACAACGACTGGCCGCTTCGGTCAACGCCGCCATTGGCGACAACCTGTCGGCGAATTTCTTCTGGGCGCCGGTCTCGGTGCTGCGCAAGGCCGACGGCAGCCTCGAGCGTTTTCCACACCTGGTGACCGACCGGGCCAAACCCGGTGTGATCGCGGTCAACCGCGCCGGGCGACGTTTCGTCAACGAGTCGGACTCCTACCACTGCTTCGTCGAAGGCATGTTCGCCAATGGCGGCGCCAATGCGCCCTGCTGGCTGATCTGCGACAGCGAAGCCTTGAACCGCTACGGCATGGGCCTGGCCCGTCCGCGACCGGTCGACAACAGCGCGTTGATCGAAGCCGGTTATCTGCTGCGCGCCGACAGCCTCGCCGAACTGGCGCTCATCGCCGGCATCGATGCCACGGCCCTGGAGCAGACCCTGGCGCAGTTCAACGCCGATGCGGCCCTTGGCGTCGACCCTCAGTTCGGCAAAGGCAGCAGCGCCTACAACCGCTACATGGGCGACCCGCTTCACGGCCCCAACCCGTGCCTGAAGCCGCTGCAAAAGGCGCCGTTCTACGCCATTCGCCTGTTCACCGGTGACCTCGGCTCCGCCCGCGGACTGGTCACCAACGGCCAGGCCAACGTGCTCGACCGCAGCGGCGCCCCCATCCCCGGCCTGTACGCCGCCGGCAACGAAATGAATTCGATCATGGACGGCACCTACCCCGGTCCCGGCATCACCCTCGGCCCGGGCATCACCTTCGGCTACCTCGCCGCCAGTGATATCGCAGCCCGTCTTGAACGCAACACAACCCAACAAGCCCACAGTGGAGAACAGCATGTACTACGAACTGCGCACCTACACGATTAAACCGACCCGCCTTGGCGACTGGCTGGCCCTGTACAAAACCGCGGCACTGGCCGTGCAGCAGGAGCACCTGGGCAACCTGGTCGGTTTCTTCACCACCGAAATCGGTGAGGTCAACCAGGTGGTGCACATCTGGGCTTATACCAGCCTCGATGATCGCATGGCCCGCCGCACCACCATGGCGGCCGATCCGCGCTGGCAGGACTTTGCCCGGCTGAACAAGGAACTCGACGCCGTGGTGACACTGGAGTCACGCCTGCTGCGCCCCACCGACTTCTCGCCGTTGCAATAACCGTCCCTGTAGGAGCGAGCCTGCTCGCGATGGACGTCCGGACAACGCGTTCATTCAGGCAGCACGCGTTATCGTTGGCGACCATCGCGAGCAGGCTCGCTCCTACAGGGGAAAGCCCAAAAAAGAGACACAATGGAGGTCGCCATGAGCGCCTTGCCGTCGATGAATGTCGACGACCTTATCTGTGATGTCCTGGTCATCGGTTCCGGCGCGTCGGGCCTGGCGACTGCCGTCACCTGCGCCGAGCTTGGCCTCGACGTCATCGTGGTAGAAAAAGAACCCGTACTCGGCGGCACCAGTGCCTGGTCGGGTGGCTGGCTGTGGATCCCCCGCAACCCGCTGGCAGTCGCCGAAGGCACGCTGGAAGAACTCGAACAAGCACGGACCTACCTGCGCCATGAACTGCACTGCAATGTGCTCGACCCGCGCCTGGAGATGTTCCTCGAGCAGGGGCCGAAGATGGTCGAATTTTTTCAGCGCCACACCGAAGTGCAATTTTTCTCCGGCAGCAAGATGCCGGACTTTCATGCCAGCGAAGGTCATGCCAGCGGCGGGCGCTCACTCTGCGCGTTGCCGTTCGATGGTCGCCGACTGGGTCCCTGGATCAACAAGCTGCGGCGTCCGCTGGACCTCATCAGCCTTGGCGGTATGGGCATTGCCGGTGGCGCCGATCTCAATCATTTCCTCAATGCGACCCGCTCGGCAAGATCAATGCTGTATGCCGGCAAACGCCTGCTGCGCCATGCCCGCGACCTGATGTGCCACGGCCGGGGCATGCACCTGGTGAACGGCAATGCCCTGGTCGCCCGGCTGTTGAAAAGCGCCCTCGACCGCAACGTCCGCCTGCTGACCGATACGCCGGTGCATGAGCTGCTGCGTGAAGATCAGCGCGTGGTCGGCGCCCGTATCGAGCGCAGCGCACGCCTGCTCGACATCCGCGCACGACGGGGTGTGGTGATGGCCTGTGGCGGATTCCCCCACGACCGGCAACGCATTGCCCGGCAGTTCGCCCATGCCCCTGATGGCTGCGCCCACTTGAGCGCTGCCCCCAAGGGCAATACCGGCGACGGCTTGCGCCTGGGTGAAAGCGTCGGCGCGCGCGTCGCCTGCGACCTGGCGCATGCCGCTGCGTGGGCACCGGTCTCTCGCGTACCGCGCGAAGACGGAGGCTTCAGTGGCTTTCCACATTTGATGGAACGGGCCAAACCGGGTTTTCTCGCGGTGCGCCAGGATGGTCGACGCTTCGTCAACGAAGCCGACTCCTACCATGACTTCATGTGCGCCCTGTTCGACGCCTGCAAACCTGGAGAAACCCCGGTGTCCTGGCTGATCTGCGACCACCGTGCCCAGCGGCGCTATGGCCTGGGCTGGTCCAGACCGTTTCCGTTCCCGACAGCGTCGTATGTGCGCAAGGGCTATCTGTTCAAGGACGCGACCCTGGCGGGACTGGCACACCAATGCGGAATCGATGCGCAGCAACTGCAGGCCACGGTCGATACCTTCAACCAGTTTGCCGAGAAAGGCTGCGATCCGCAGTTTCGGCGTGGTGAGTCGCTGTACAACAAAAACCAGGGGGAGATCCTGCAGGGTCCCAACCCGTCCCTGGGCAGCCTGCGCCAAGCCCCCTTCTACGCCGTGAAGCTGGTGCCCGGCAGCCTCGGCACCTTCGCCGGTCTGCACACCGATGCCTGTGCCCGGGTACTGGACAAAAACGAAGAGCCGATCCCAGGGTTGTTCGCCGTGGGCAATGACATGAACAGCGTCATGAACGGCTACTACCCCAGCGGTGGCATCACCCTCGGGCCGGGCATGACGTTCGGTTACGTTGCCGGAAGAACACTTGCAGGCTCGACGGCGTAATGCAGAGCGCAGAATCTGGAAGGTGCCGGACAGCGCGAGGGCTCAACGCAACTTCAGCGGATCGACCATCTGCGCCGCGATGGCCATGCCCACCAGGTCCGGCAACGTGTTGGCCTGCATGCGCTTCATGACGCGTGCGCGATACAGGTCAACGGTTTTTGCACTCACGCCCAGTTGCTCGGCGATTTCGCGGGTGGTGTAGCCCTGCACCAACGGCAACAGGATATCGCGCTCGCGCGGGGTCAAGGTCAGCAAGCGCGCCTGCAAGGCTTCGTGGCCCTGGTTACCCGAACGGTTGGCGGCACAGTTGCTGAGCGCCTGTTGCACGCTGTCCAGCAACAGCTGTTCGTTGTAAGGCTTTTCGATGAAATCATGGGCACCGGCCTTGAACGCGCGCACCACGATCGGCACATCCGCATGCCCGCTGACGAAGATGATCGGCAGGTTCAGTTGGCGCACGCGCATTTCTTCCTGCACGTTCAAGCCGCCCATACCGGGCATGCGAACGTCCAGCAGCACGCAGGCATCGAGGCTTGCGTCGCAAGCATCGAGGAACGCGATGCCACTGGTAAACGGCAAGGCCTTGAGCCCGACCGACTCCAGTAACCAGACCGTCGAATCGAGCATGCCCTGGTCATCATCGACCACATACACAACGTGCTCCGTCACACCTGCCATTACCTGATTCCTATTGTTGTTTTGTTTGGCCGGCAAGCGGCAAGCGGCAACACATCAGCAACCCGGCAGGCTGGCGCCGGGCATTCAATTCGCCACCGAAACCTTCGATGATGCTGCGGCTCATGGACAGACCGAGCCCCAGGCCATCGGCCTTGCTGGTGTAGAAAGGGGTAAAGATCTGCTCCAGTTGCGGTTCGCTGACGCCCGGCCCCTGGTCTCGCACATGGATTTCCACGCAGGCGCCACTACCCTGCTCCACAGCCATCACGATCACGGAAGGCTGCCCGGGATGTTGCTCACGGTTGGCGTCGATGGCATTGCGCAACAAGTTGAGCAGCACCTGTTCCAGCAACACGCGGTCGGCATAAACGGGTGGCAGATTATCCGGCAGTCGATCCTCGATTGTCACTTGGCAATTACTCGCCTCCCAGGCACACAAGCGCACGGCTTCGCGGGCGACGTCAGTCAGGTTCAGCGCCTGCATGCGACGCTGTCCCTTGCGCAAAAAGGAGCGTAGCCGCCGGATCACTTCCGAGGCGTGGGTGGCATGATGGGTAATGCGCTCCAGGCCCTGGGTGACTCTTGCCGCAGCCTGGGGATTGGAGTCCAGCGTCTGCAGGTAACGCTGGCTCGCGTTCGCGTAATTGACCACGGCAGCCAGCGGCTGGTTGATTTCGTGGGCGATCCCCGAAGCCAGTTCACCGAGAGTGACCAACCGTGCGGTGTGGGCCAGTTCATCCTGATGACGGCGCTGTTGCACTTCGCGCAACTCACGCTCGGTCATGTCGCGCGCGACCAATGAGTAATACCGCTCGCCGCTGGCGGAGCGGTGCGCCAACAGTACCAGCGACACCGGCACCGATGTATCGCCGCCCGGGGGTTGCAGCCGCGCATCGGTGCTCCAGACACCGTCGCGCTCGGCGCTCCTCCAGCCGTCGCATTGCAGGCGCGCAAGGTCGCCGCTTGCGAACAACGCGGCCAGGTCCGGCATGGGTTGTCGCTCATCAATCCCCAGAATGCGGCGTGCGGCGGGATTGAGGTAGGTGACCTGGCCCTCGGGAGCGATGAACAACACCGGATCGATGTTGGCCTCGACCACTTCGGCCAGGCGCCGCTTGTTCTCCTCGGCCTGCACTCGGGCCGTGATGTCCCGGGATACGCTGACGATTTCGACCACCGCCCCGGTGTAGGTTTCCCGGATCGCCCGGCTGGCCGTTTCGAACCACAGGTAATGCCCGTCGCGATGGCGGATGCGATAAGTCATGGTGTGATAGCCATCCTGCTCCAGTGCATCGCGCGCGCGCTGCACGAGGCCGGCCAGATCCTGGCCATGAAACAGGCCCTGGGCCATTTGCCCGCGCAACTCTTCGGGCCAGTAACCGAGCAAGGTCCAGGATGCCGGTGACGCATCGATGACGCGCCCTTCGGGGGTGTGGCGGGAAATCAGGTCGGTGGTGTTTTCGATGATCAGTCGGTACAGCCGTCGTGCGGTGGCCGCTTCACGCTCCGCCAGCACTTGCGCCGTAGCGTCGCGGCAACGGGCGAGCACTCGGTTGTCCTGGGGGTCGGGGATAAACGTCCAGATCAGTATCTGCGACTCGAACTGAGCCTCGACGCCCTCGACAGCGCGTTGCTGGTCCAGGCAGGCACGCACCAGCACCCGATGATTGACCGGTAAAAAGCCCAACACATCAGTCAGCGATTTCTCGGCGAGCAGCGCCATCAGTGCCGCATTGAACTCCAGCGGTCGACCTTGCGCATCGAGCAACAGGCTCGGTTGCGGATCGTGGCCCAGCAGGGGCGAACCGCGCAGCATGCCGTTGACGCTGCTCAGCAACGTCGTCAGCAAATCCTGCACCCAGCCCAGCCAATCGAGACTCACGCCCTCGCGCACTTGCACCAGCAACAAGCCCGGCTGTCCAGGCTGCAAGGCCAGGTCAAATGCCTGGCCATGGCTGATCCCGGCCCGGCGCAACCGACCCGACAACCAACAATCGAGTTGACGGACGTGAGCCAGGTCCAGGCGCCCGGCCGCCACCAGGTGCTCATGGAGCAACTGGTCGCTGGCCAGCGCAGGATCGCCAAGTCCCGGCGGAAAATGCTGGGCGGCACCCTCATGGCTGTAGATCCGCGCATTGGGCTGCCAACTCAGGTAAACCGCCCGCTGCACCTCAGGGCAATCCTGCAGCGCGCGACACAACGCATCGGCCCGGGCGGCCAGAGGCACACCCTCGCGCTG
Organism: Pseudomonas sp. WJP1; assembly: GCF_028471945.1. NCBI lineage: Bacteria > Pseudomonadati > Pseudomonadota > Gammaproteobacteria > Pseudomonadales > Pseudomonadaceae > Pseudomonas > Pseudomonas sp. WJP1. The sequence continues at coordinate 2,253,287 of NZ_CP110128.1, read as the reverse complement.
CAAGCGCAACCAACTGTGCAATCGAACGGGAGTCAGAGTCATTGCGGGCCCACTTTGTCAGGGAACACAGCATATACCAGCCATGGAGGGTTGGCGGCACTGGTTTGGAGTTAAAAAGAATCTGGTATGGTATATATACTATACGACATAGGTTCTACTTCCATATTCGAAGCAGATTGTTATATAAAGTCATCCGGACTTTGAAGGTGACCTTGGCGACTGCGCTGCCAGGTCAACCATAGAGCTAACAATCAGCCATCGAGTACCCGTACATGTCTATCTATGACCAAGGCCTAGGCCCTTCGGCTGTCAATCACATTGCCCTGTCTCCGCTCAGTTTCATCGAGCGCACCGCCAGTACTTACCCGAACCACCCCGCCGTTATCCACGGTTCGATTCGCCGCACCTGGGCGCAGACCTACACCCGTTGCCGACGCCTGGCCTCGGCGCTGGCCGGTCGCGGTATCGGCAAGGACGACACGGTGGCGGTGATGCTGCCCAACATTCCCGAGATGCTTGAAGTGCATTTCGGTGTGCCGATGATCGGCGCCGTGCTCAACCCGCTCAACGTTCGACTCGATGCCGAGGCGATCGCATTCATGCTGCAGCATGGCGAGGCCAAGGTGCTGATTACCGACCGCGAGTTCCATGACGTGATCAAGGCGGCGCTTGGCATGCTCGATCACCCGCCTCTGGTGATCGACGTCAATGACCCGGAATACGGTGAAGGCCAGGCCGCGAGCGACCTGGACTACGAAGCGCTGTTGGCCGAAGGCGACCCGGCGTTCGACTGGAAATGGCCGGCCGACGAGTGGCAAGCCATTTCGCTGAATTACACGTCAGGCACCACCGGCAATCCCAAGGGCGTGGTCTACCACCATCGCGGTGCTTACCTGAGCGCACTGGGCAACCAGATGACCTGGGCCATTGGCAACCATCCGGTGTACCTCTGGACTTTGCCGATGTTCCATTGCAATGGCTGGTGCTACCCATGGACCATCACCGCCCTGGCGGGTGTGCACGTTTTCCTGCGCCGGGTCGATCCGCAGAAAATCCTCACGCTGATCCGCGAACATCAGGTCACTCACCTGTGCGGGGCGCCGATCGTGCTCAATGCACTGGTGAACATGCCCGAATCGGCAAAAGCGGCCATCGACCACCCGGTCAATGCCTTGGTCGCGGGCGCTGCGCCCCCGGCCAAAGTGATCGGTGCCGTCGAAGAGATGGGCATCAAGGTCACGCACGTGTTTGGCCTGACCGAAACCTATGGCCCAGTGACGGTCTGTGCCTGGCACGCCGAATGGGATGAGTTTTCCCTGGAGCAGCGGGCGCAAATCAAGTCACGACAGGGCGTGCGTTACCCGACGCTGGAAGGCGTGATGGTCGGCGATTGCACAACGCTGGAGCCCACCCCGCGTGACGGCCAGACGATCGGTGAGATCTTCCTGCGCGGTAACACAGTGATGAAGGGCTACCTGAAGAACCCGACCGCCACTGCCGAAGCGTTCGAAGGCGGCTGGTTCCACACAGGTGACCTGGCCGTCTGGCACCCCGACGGTTATGTCGAGATCAAGGACCGGCTCAAGGACATCATCATCTCGGGCGGCGAGAACATTTCCACCATCGAACTCGAAGGTGTGCTCTATCGCCACCCGGCTGTGATGGAAGCCGCCGTGGTCGCCCGTCCCGATGAGAAATGGGGCGAAACACCCTGCGCCTTCGTCACCTTGAAGGCTGACCACCAGGACGTTCGCGAGGCAGACATCATCAGTTTCTGCCGTGAGCACCTGGCCGGATTCAAGGTACCGCGCACAGTGGTTTTCACGCTCTTGCCCAAGACGTCCACAGGCAAGATCCAGAAGTACGTCTTGCGCGACCGAGCCAAGGCGCTCTAACCCCCTCTGACATTGCATCCATCGAGCAGCAGGTGTTTGACCTGCTGCCAGGGGTTCGTGCAGGCCGAATTCGGCGGTGCCCTGCCCACTCACACTGAAAACAAAAACAATGTGGAGCTAGCGATGATCGACATCCATTCAACCGATACCCAACGTTGCGAACGCATTCGGCGCAACCCGAAATTCCTTCAACTGGTGAGCAGTCGTTCACGCCTGGCCTGGTCGTTGAGCGCCATCGTACTGGGCACCTACTACCTGTTCATGCTGGTGGTGGCTTTTGCCCCGCAGTGGCTGCATGCCCCCCTGGGCGAGCAGCGAATGTTGACCTTGGGCATGCCGGTTGGCGCGGCAATCATCGTGTTTTCCTGGTTACTGACCGGTTGGTATGTCTACAGCGCCAATACCCGCTTTGACGCCCTGGGCGCAGCCATTATCGAGGAGAGCAAGTGATGAGCCTGTTGCATAAACTGATCCTTGCCGCTACCAGCCTGCTGCCCACCTCCATTGCGCTCGCCGCGCCAGCGATGGGCGTGGTGGAAAAGCAACCACTGAACCTGAATGCGATCGGCATGTTCTTCGTGTTCGTCCTCGGCACGCTGGCCATCACCTGGTGGGCCGCGCGCCAAACCCGAACCACCTCGGACTTCTACACGGCGGGTGGTGGTATCACCGGGTTTCAGAATGGCCTGGCGATTGCCGGCGACTACATGTCCGCCGCCACCCTGCTGGGGCTTTCCAGCCTGGTGTTCGCCAAGGGTTACGATGGCTTCATCTACACCATCGGCTTCTTCGTCGGCTGGCCCATCATTACCTTCCTGATGGCCGAGCGTCTGCGCAACCTCGGACGCTATACCTTCGCCGACATCGTTTCCTATCGTTTGGACCAGAACAAGGTGAGGATCTTCGCGGCCTTTGGCTCGCTGACGGTGGTGTGCTGCTACCTGATCGTGCAGATGGTTGGTGCCGGCCAACTGATCAAATTGCTGTTCGGCCTCGACTACCCGGTTGCAGTGATGATCGTTGGTGCGTTGATGCTGATCTACGTGATCTTCGGCGGCATGATCGCCACCACCTGGGTCCAGATCATCAAGGCTGTGCTGCTGCTTGCCGGCGGCACCACCCTGGCGGTCATGGCCATGTCGCAGTTCGGTTTCAGCTACGAAACCCTGGCCGACAAAGCCGTCAAGGTGCACGCCAGTGGCTGGAACATCATGGGCCCGGGCTCAATGCTCGCCGACCCGATCAACACTCTGTCGATGTCGCTGGGCCTGGTGTTCGGGATTGCCGGACTGCCGCACATCCTGATGCGTTTCTTCACCGTGCCCAGCGCCAGGGAAGCCCGCAAGTCGGTGTTCTACGCCACCGGTTTCATCGGCTTCTTCTTTCTCGTGGTCTGCACCCTGGGTTTTGTCGCAATGGTGATCATAGGCACCGATGCGCAGTACTACGTCGATGGGCAAGTCGGCGGTGCCTTGATCGGCGGCGGCAACATGGTTGCCATGCACCTGGCCAGGGCGGTCGGCGGCGATCTGTTCTTCGGTTTCCTCGCTGCTGTAGCGTTCGCCACCATCCTGGCGGTGGTGTCCGGCCTGGCGCTGGCCGGTGCTTCGGCGATTTCCCATGACCTCTACGCCACCGTGTACAAGAAAGGAGGCGCGAACGAGAAACAGGAAATGCGCGTGACCCGCATGGCCACTGTCGGCCTGGGCATCATCGCGATTGTGCTGGGCATCGTGTTCGAGAAGATGAACGTCGCCATCCTGGTGGGCCTGACGTTCGGCATCGCCGCTTCGACCAACTTCCCGGTGCTGATCATGGCCATGTACTGGAAAGGCCTGACGACTAAAGGCGCGATCCTGGGCGGTTTTGCCGGCCTGATCTGCGCACTGGCACTGGTCATCCTGTCGCCACCTGTCTGGGTGACCGTACTCGGTCATGCCCAAGCGATCTTCCCGTACGACCATCCAGCGCTGTTCTCCATGCCGCTGGCCTTCCTGGTGATCATCGTGGTGTCCAGGCTCGACCGCAGTGCGCGCGCCGACAAGGAGCGTGACGCCTACGCCGACCAGTTCGTTCGAGCCCAGACCGGCCTCGGCGCCGCCAGCGCCAGCAGCCATTGACTGAAGGGGCACAGCCCGCCTGTGCGGCGCTGTGCCCCAGACACAACCGTCCCAACGAGGTTCACGTTATGCCCCAATTCAAAGCCCCCTTGCGCGACATGCGTTTTGTACTGCACGAAGTGTTCGATGCCCCGGCCATGTGGGCGCGCCTGCCGGCTCTGGCCGGCAGCATCGACGCCGATACGGCAGACGCCATTCTCGAGGAGGCGGCAAAAGTCACAGCGCACCTGATTGCGCCGCTCAATCGCAGCGGTAACGAAGAAGGCGCGCAGTGGCATGAGGGCCGAGTCACTACCCCCATCGGTTTCAAACAGGCTTACGCGACCTACATCGAAGGCGGTTGGGTGGGACTGTCCGGCAATGCCGAGTTCGGAGGCATGGGGATGCCGAAAATGCTGGCGGTGCAATTCGAAGAGATGCTCTACGGCGCCAACTCGAGTTTTGCCCTGTATTCGGCATTGAGTTCCGGTGCCTGCCTGGCACTGGATGCCCACGCCAGCGACGCCCTGAAAAACCTCTATCTGCCACCGATGTATGAAGGCCGCTGGGCCGGCTCCATGTGCCTGACCGAGGCCCATGCCGGCACCGACCTGGGGCTCATCCGCACCCGCGCCGAGCCCCAGGCTGACGGCAGCTACAAGATCACCGGCAGCAAGATTTTCATCACCGGGGGCGATCAGGACCTGACCGAAAACATCGTTCATCTGGTATTGGCCAAACTGCCGGACGCGCCTGCCGGTCCGAAAGGCATTTCGCTGTTTGTCGTGCCCAAGATCCTGGTCAATGCCGACGGTTCCCTCGGCGCTCCCAACGCGGTGAGTTGCGGTTCGATCGAACACAAGATGGGCATCAAGGCGTCCGCCACCTGCGTGATGAACTTCGACGGCGCCGGTGGCTGGCTGGTCGGTGAGGAGAACAAAGGCCTGGCGGCAATGTTCACCATGATGAATTACGAACGCCTGTCCATTGGTATCCAGGGCATCGGCTGCGCCGAGGCGTCCTACCAGAGTGCCGTCGCCTACGCCCGTGAACGCATCCAGAGTCGGGCACCCACCGGCACCGTGGCGCCGGACAAACTCGCCGACCCGATCATCGTTCACCCGGATGTGCGGCGGATGCTGCTCGGTATGAAAGCCATGACCGAAGGTGGCCGCGCGTTCGCCAGTTATGTCGGGCAACAACTGGACCTGGCAAAGTTTTCCCGTGATGCCAGCGAGCGCGATAGCGCGCAGGTGCTGGTTGCGCTGCTGACGCCAGTGGCCAAGGCTTTTTTTACCGACACAGGCCTGGAAAGCTGCATCAACGGCCAGCAGGTTTTCGGCGGTCATGGCTACATCCGCGAATGGGGCCAGGAACAATTGGTCCGTGATGTGCGCATTGCACAGATCTACGAAGGCACCAATGGCATCCAGGCACTGGACCTGCTCGGACGCAAGGTACTCGCCGATAAATGCGCCGCGCTTGGCCAGTTCACCGACCAGATTCGCCGCTTCGCCGCCCAGCCCGATGCCCCCTATGCCACACAGCTGCTCGACGCCGTGCAGCGGCTCGAAGACATCAGCGACTGGCTGCACGACAGGGCCGCAACCAACCGCAACGAAGTCGGTGCTGCCTCGGTGGAGTATTTGCACCTGTTCGGTTACGTCGCCTACGCCTGGCTCTGGTCGCGCATGGCTCAGGTTGCGCGGCAAAAACGCAGCGAAGACGAAACGTTCTACGACGCGAAAATCGCCACCGCCGAGTTTTATTTCCACCGCTTGCTTCCACGCACGTTGAGCCTTGATCAATCCATTCGGGCCGGCAGCGCCTCGTTGTATGGCCTGAGCGCTGAACAGTTCTGACGATAGAGCCGACACCACGTGAAAAAACGCCCGCCTTTGGGCATGGGCGTTTTCTCCGGTAATCCCTGGCGCTCTGGCAGGCGTTACGCAAATTACCGAGGCACCCTAGAACTTTTCCCTGTTTGTCGGTCTATTTGGATAGGCTCATCCGCTCGCAAGCGCGAACCCGCAGGTTTCGCGCAACCGGATGGCCACACGCCCAATTGTCAATCAGAGGTTGTCTTCGCTCATGAAATTCCATGATCCACGGATGGTGCTCTTCGGACTGTTCGCGCTCGCGGCAATGGGCTCGGCATCAGCCACACCGATGAAGACGCCAACCCCAGTTGTCGCAACGCCAGTCACAGCCATTGAGGCGCCTGCCCCGGCCGCCGCCAACCCTTGGCCGACCTTGGCCAGCATGACCGGCAAGCAGACGTTGCTCGCCCATGACGACCGCTACTGGCACGACGGCCGTTGGCACAGTCGCCGGGACGATTGGCGCCGAGACGAATGGCGCAGGGCCCAGTGGCGCAGAGAACAAGCCCGCCGAGAAGCTGAACGCCGTAATTGGGAGCGCCACCGCGACCGGGACCGCGCCATGCACCACCGCTACGACGACGATCGCCGCTACTATCGTCGCTAGTGCCACGCCAAGGGGGCGAAGGACATGAGCATCACGCGAATGGACAACGTCCTGATCGTTGTCGACGATCTCGAAGCGGTGAAGGCATTCTTCATCGCGTTGGGCCTCAAGCTCGAGGGCCAGACCACCGTTGAAGGGACTTCCGTCGGCAGCCTCATTGGGCTTGGAAACGTGCGAGCCACCCTCGCGATGCTGCGCACGCCCGATGGGCAAGGCATCGAACTGGACAAATTCCACACGCCAGACGCCATCAGGTTCGGCCCCGTGGACACGCCAATGAACGCCCTGGGTCTTCGTCGCATCATGTTTGCCGTCGATGACATCGATGGGCTCGTTGCACGGATGCAGGCCCATGGCACCGAACTGATTGGCCAGATGCAGTACGAACAAGCGTACCGGCTCGCCTATATGCGTGGGCCTGAGGGCATTATTGTCGGGTTTGCCGAGCAACTCGGTTAAGGCCGCATGTCAGCACGATGGCTTGCGCCACCGTAGAGCAAGCCCATTTGCAATCAGCTCAAGTGCTGCGGCAATCAGCCTTCGATGATTTCAGCGATGGCCTGGCCAACCGCCTGGGTGGACAACGAGCCTCCCATGTCGCGGGTCACGGTGCCGCTGGCGATCACCTGCTCGATGGCCTTGAGGATCTCGTCGTGGGCGGCGCGATAGCGCTCGTCGCCCTGGCCAAGGAACTCCAGCATCAGTGCGCCGGACCAGATCATGGCAATCGGGTTGGCGATGTTCTGGCCGAAGATATCCGGGGCCGAACCATGCACCGGCTCGAACAGCGACGGGAATTTGCGTTCCGGGTTGAGGTTGGCCGACGGCGCGATGCCGATGGTGCCGGCACATGCGGGGCCGAGGTCGGAGAGGATGTCACCGAACAGGTTGGACGCCACCACCACGTCAAAGCGCTCCGGCTGCAACACGAAGCGCGCGCACAGGATATCGATGTGCTGCTTGTCCCAGGTGATGTCCGGATAATTGGTTGCCATGGCGGCCGTGCGCTCGTCCCAATAAGGCATGCTCACGGCCATGCCATTGGACTTGGTGGCCGACGTCAGGCGCTTGCGCTCACGGGTCTGCGCCAGGTCGAAAGCGTACTTGAGGATGCGGTCGACGCCACGACGGGTGAACACCGATTCCTGCAGCACGAACTCGTTCTCGGTGCCTTCGAACATGCGCCCGCCGAGCGAGGAATACTCGCCTTCGGTGTTCTCGCGGATCACCACGAAGTCGATGTCGCCCGGCTTCTTGCCAGCCAGCGGGCACGGTACGCCGGGGAACAGGCGCACCGGGCGAATATTCACGTACTGGTCAAAATCGCGGCGGAACTTCAGCAGCGAGCCCCACAGCGAAATGTGGTCGGGCACCTTGTCTGGCCAGCCCACGGCACCGAAGTACAGGGCATCGAAGCCCTTGAGCTGGTCGAACCAGTCATCGGGCATCATCTTGCCGTGCTCGAGGTAGTAGTCGCAGCTGGCCCATTCGAAGTGTTCGAACTCCAGCGCCAGGCCAAATTTACGCGCCGCCACCTGGACCACCCGCAGGCCTTCCGGCAGTACTTCCAGGCCAATACCGTCACCGGCGATCGCGGCGATTCTGAATGTCTTTTTCATGCTGGCACCCTTGTTGGATCAGAGGTTGGATGTGATGCCGGCCATGCTATAAGTTGACGAAGCAAGTATAATCATCGCAACTGTTGATACTTATTATCCGAACTGTGAACAATCTACCAAACCTGGAAGACCTCAACGTCTTCGTCCATGTTGCCCGGCGCTCCAGCTTCTCCAGCGCCGCCGCCGAACTGGGCATGTCCACCGCCTTCATCAGCAAACGCATTCGCCTGCTCGAGAAGAACCTCGGCGTGCGCTTGCTGCATCGCACCACCCGCCGGGTGTCGGTGAGTGACGATGGCGAGCGGATCTACCAGTGGGCGTTGCGCATCCTCGACTCCGTGCAGCGCATGGGCGATGACGTCAGTGCGCAGCATCGCGAGCCCAGCGGGCAACTGCGTATCGCCAGCAGCCTCGGACTGGGCCGGCGCTTCGTCGCCCCTGCCCTTTCCGAACTGGCCGCGCGCTACCCTCAGCTGGACATCCGCCTCGATGTACAGGACCGCTTGATCGACCTGATCGACGAGGGCTTTGACCTCGACGTGCGGGTCGGCAACGAAATCGATCCGCACCTCATCGCCAAGCCGCTAGCGCGCAATCGCCGGGTACTCTGCGCCGCGCCGGCGTACCTGGAACGGCACGGTACGCCGCGCACGCTGGCGGAGCTGGCGACACACGATTGCCTGGTGATCAAGGAGCGCGATCACCCCTTCGGGGTCTGGCACCTGCAAGGGCCGGAAGGCGAGGAACAAGTGAAAGTGACGGGCTCGCTGTCGTCCAATCACGGTGAAGTGGTGCACCAGTGGTGCATCGATGGCCGAGGCATCCTGCTGCGCTCATGGTGGGACGTGTACGACAGCCTGGAGGACGGGCGCCTCGTGCAGGTATTGCCCGAGTACAGGCAGGCGGCGGACATTTGGGCCGTGTACACGGCGCCCCTCGCCACCTCGGCCAAGGTGCGGGTGGCGGTTGAATGCCTGCGGCAGTACTTTGCCGAGCGCTACAGCCTGCCGCAAACCTGAATCAGCAGGCTAAGCCCAGAGGCAACATTCAGTCAGTCCCCCGATCGCTGCGCACCCTCAGGCAGACTTCAGCGCAAACCGCGAAACCGGGCGACTCAGGCCGTAATGCTCGCGCAGGGTGGTACCCGCATAGTCCTCGCGAAACAGCCCACGCTTGCGCAGGATCGGCAGCACTTCATCGAGGAATACTTCAAAGCCCTCGGGGAACGCCGGCGGCATCACGTTGAAGCCATCGGCGGCGCCGCTGCGGAACCACTGTTCGATCAGGTCGGCAATTTGCACCGGCGTCCCCACCGGCACCCAATGCCCGCGAGCACCGGCCAGGCGGTTGATCAACTGGCGCAGGGTCGGTTGCTCGCGGTCGACGATGTCGATGATCAGCTTGAAGCGACTGGCTTGGCTCTCGCCGCCTTCAAAGTTGATCAGGTGACGTGGGAATGGTGCATCCAGGTCCTGACCGGACAGATCCACACCCAGCAGGCGGCGCAACTGGCCCAGCGCGACGTGCGGCAGTACCAGGTCGTTGAGTTCGTCGAACTTGCGCTGGGCTTCAGCCTCGGTGCTGCCGATGTAGGGGCTGATACCCGGGAGAATTTTCAGTTGGCGAGGGTCGCGCCCCACTGCCCTCGCCCGCGCGCGGATATCGTTGGCGAATTCGCTCGCGCTTTGCAGGGTCTGGTGGGCGGTGAAGATCGCTTCGGCATGCCTTGATGCGAAATCACGGCCATCCTCGGACGAGCCGGCCTGCACCTGCACCGGCCGTCCTTGCGGGGAGCGTGGTGAGTTGAACGGGCCCTTGACCCGGTAGTGCGTGCCCACGTGGTTGATCGAGTGCACTTTCGCACCGTTGGCGAACACCCCCGCCTCCTTGTCCAGCACCAGTGCATCGTCCTCCCAGCTGTCCCACAGGTCACCCACCACCTTCACGAATTCTTCGGCCTTGGCATAGCGGTCATGGGCAGGCGGATGTTGGTCCAGGCCGAAATTGGCAGCGGCGGCCGCCAGGGACGTGGTGACGATGTTCCAGCCGGCGCGGCCCTTGCTCAGGTGATCCAGCGCGCTGAACGAACGGGCCAGGTTGTAGGGTTCGCTGTAGGTGGTGCTGGCCGTGGCAATCAGGCCGATGCGTTGGGTCACCGCGGCAATCGCCGCCAGCCAGGTCACCGGTTCGAAACGAATGCGCAGGCCTTCGCGGTCGCTTTCGGCCAGGGATGGCGAATCGGCGAAGAAAATCGCATCGAGCTTTTCCCGTTCCGCTCTCAGTGCTAGCTGTTGGTAGTAGCCGATGTCCATGGACGTTTCCGGCACTGACTGCGGGTGACGCCACGCGGCTTCGTGATGACCATTGGGGTAGATGAAGAGGTTGAGGCTGAGCTGGCGTTCGGTCATATCCCTGTTCCTGAAATAGAGAGCTTGAGTCAGTGAATCTGAAAAAGGCAGGACAACACGCGACTCAATGCAACTCGGCAAAGTCGCTCAACACGTCATCGCGCAGGGCGATGAAACGGCTGTCACTGCGATTGCGCGGGCGCGGCAGATCGACGTCGACAATGCGCCGGATACGCCCCGGATTGGGCTGCATCACCACCACCCGGTCGCCGAGGAAGACCGCCTCGTCCACATCGTGAGTGACCAGGATCATGGTGATTTTTTCCTTGGCCCAGATGTTCTGCAGCTCGCCCTGCAGACGTGCGCGGGTCAAGGCGTCGAGGGCGCCCAGTGGCTCATCCAGCAACAACACGCTCGGACGATTGACCAGCCCGCGGGCGATGGCCACGCGTTGCGCCATGCCGCCGGAAATCTGGTGCGGGTAGGACTCGATGAAGTCCTGCAGGCCGACCAGTTCGATGTGCTCGCGCACGGTGTCGCGCTTCTGCCCGGCGCTCAGGGGCGAGTTCTTCAGGCCGACCGCGACGTTCTGCTCGACGTTGAGCCAGGGGAACAACCGGTGATCCTGAAACACGATGCCGCGCTCCAGGCCCGTGCCCTTGATGGGTTTGCCATCGAGCAGGATGCGTCCGTCGAACTCTTCGTCCAGGCCGAGGATCAATCGCAGCAGCGTGGATTTGCCACAGCCGCTGGCGCCGACGATGCTGATGAACTCGCCAGGGGCGATGTCGAGATAGATGTTCTCGAGTACCTGCAATTGCGTCGAACTGCCCGGTTGGGAGGTGAACCGCTTGCTGATGTGTTCCAGGGTCAGACCGTTGCTCATGTTGCGATCCTTTTCAATGTGGCAATCAGGGAATCAAAGTGGCAATCAGCGCGCAGCGATGCCGTACAGGCCCTGCATCCGCCGCTCGAGTGTCCGGGCCAGGGCGTTGAGGCCCCATCCCACCAGGCCGATCACCACCATTCCAAACAGCACCAGGTCCATCATGAAATGTTCGCTGCCATCGATCAGCGTGTTGCCGATCCCCTCCCCCGATACCAGCAGGTATTCGGCGCCGATGGTCGCCAGCCAGCTGTAGACCAGCGCGAGGTAGAGCCCGGTGAAAATCGATGGCAAGGCGGCGGGCAGCATCACCCCGATAATGGTTTGCCAGCGGCTGAAGCCGTACACCCGCGCCACTTCCAGCAGGTTGGGCGGGACGTTGCGCAAACCGTCGCAGGTGTTGACCACCACCGGCACCAGCGCGGCCAGCGACAAAAACACCACCTTGGCCACATCGCCCAGGCCGAACCACACCGAGATCAGCGGGATCCAGGCGAACAGGGAGATTTGCTTGAAGGTGTTGAAGCTCGGGCCGACCAGACGTTCGAAATGCCGCGAGAGACCCAGCAGGCAACCCAGTACCAGACCTAGCGCGGTACCGATAAAAAAGCCGCTGAGGTTGCGCGCAAGGCTCGCCGAAATGGCCCGCCAGAATTTGTCCGAAGTGATTTGATCCCAGGCTGTCGCCGCGACTTTTTCTGGCGAAACGAACAGTCCCGATTCGCTCCACCCCAGGTACGAAGCCAGCCACCACAGGGCAATCGCCGAGAGGGGCAAGACCCAACCGCGATAGCGATGGCTACTGTTAGCTGATGACAAAGCTGCACTCATGACTGGCGTCCCCCAACCGTTGGCCGACCGCGATTGAGGCGCTTCTCCGCGTAATCGAAACCGCGATCGATCAACAGACCCAGCGTCCCTACCACCACCACGGCCGCCATCACCAAATCCAGTTGAAACAGTTGGCGCCCATAGACGATCAGGTAACCCAACCCTTCACTCGAAGCCACCAACTCGACCACCACCAGCGACAGCCAGGCTTTGGTGAAGCCCAGGCGAAACCCGGTAAACAGCGTCGGGATCGCCGCCGGCAAGACAATGGAGGTGACGCTTTGTCGACGGCTGAAGCCGTAGATCCGGCCGACTTCCAGCAAGCCTTTGGGCGCCTGGCGGAACGCCTGCAAGGTACACAGGGTGATCGGCACCAGGGCGGCCTTGGCAATCAGCACGTACTTGAGCGTCTCGCCGATGCCGAACAGCAGCAAGGCAAACGGCAGCCAGCCCAGTACCGGAATTTGCACCAGTGCGTTGAAGGTCGGTAGCAGATAATCCTCCAGCGTCCGCGACAGTCCCATGGCCAGGCCCAGCGCCACGCCGAGCAAGGCGCCGAGACTGAATCCGACGACCACCCGCTGCAGGCTGGCCGACGCGTTCAGCCACAGATCGCCGTTGCCGACCAGGTCCGACAGCGCCTGGTAAACATAGGCTGGCGGTGGCAGCACCTGCTCTGAAAGCCAGCCACGTTCCACCCCCAGGTACCACAAACCCAGTAACAGCAACGGCAACAGCCAGGGCAAGGCCTTGTCACCCAGGCTCAAGGACCAGGGCGAGGTGCGTGGCACCTCGACCTTGCGGACCGGTCGCGCGGGTGCCGGTGGAAGACGTTTGACGTTGTCGCTCGGCAATGCCGGCGCCCCATACTTCTCGAATCTTGCGCTCTGTGCCCTGGCCATTTGCCTAGCTCCCTTGCTTGCTGGTCGTCGTGACCGCTACCGCGTTACCCGCCGGCTGCTTGCCATCCGGGCCGTAGGGCGTCCAGTAGTTTTCCAGTCCCTTGGCCTTGAGGGCTTTATGCAAATAGCTGGTCTCGAACCAGCCATCGATACTGACCGGGCGACGGATGAGTTTTTCTTCCTTGGCCTGGTCCGCCACGGCCTGGTAGCGACTGAGCAGGAAGTTGTCGACCAGAGGCGAGGCCCTGTCCCTGAGGGGGACCCCGGTGAAGTCGGCACGCAATGAATCGGCGGGGTCATTGCTCTTGGCCCATTCGGCGAAGACTTCGTCGCGATGGCTGTCGTCCGATGTCCACTTCGCCGCGTCCACCAGCGTGTCGACGACCTTTTGCACCTTGTCCGGATGCTCTTTCTCATAATCACCGCGAACCACGAGCGCCGTCTGCCGGGTGTAGCGCACGTCCTGTTCGGGGTTGTTGTAGACGATGTCGATCAGGCCTTTATCACGCAGCTTGAACAACTCACGCCCGCCGAATGCGGCGTCCACACCGTTGGAAATCAATGCCGCCTGAGAGCTGCCGGTATCGAGATTGATGGCCTTGATATCGCGCTCGGTCAGCCCGTGCTCCGCCAGCAGATTGATCATCACCAAATGGCCGTTGGTGCCCCGGAAGATCGCGACTTTTTTGCCTTTGAGGTCCTCGATGGTTTTCACAGACGAGCCCTTGGGCACCGCCAGATAAAGATTGGCGCGCACACCCAATGCTGCCAGCAACTTGGTGTCCAGTCCGTTGGAACGCCCGACGACCGCCGGCAGATCGCCCTGGTAGGCGAAGTCCAGTTGCTGGTTGGAAAAGGCTTCGTTGACCGCAGGCCCGGCCCCCTTGAAGAAGTACCACTGCACTTCGGTCCCGGTGCCGGCGAAGGCTTTCTCCAGCAATTGCTGATTGCGCACGATACCCAGCGTCGAACCGCTGAAGGTCACCGGGTCACCGCCGCCAGCTGTTGCTACACCGATGCGCAACACATCGGCTTCAGCTACGGGTATAGCGAGAACCGCAGCCAGTGCTGCCGCGATGCTGCCTTTTTTGAACAGGCGAATGCCATTGAGCTTCATGTCAGCCTTCCTTGTACCAATGAGAGTCGCTCGTCAGGCAGCGAGGTGTTTTTTGTCGGCTTCGGTTTTCGGCGAGCGCGCGTCCGGGCTCGGCTTGAGTGCCTGGCTCAGGCGACCATCCACCCCGACCGGAACATCACCGTCGATGGTGGTGCGGCGCACGATGCGCTGGGCATCCCCGTAATCGTTGATCGCGATGTGCTGGGTGGCGCGGTTGTCCCAGATCACCACATCGCCCTCCTGCCAGCGCCAGCGCACGGTGTTGTCGACATGGGTAATACGGTCGTGAAACAGGCGGATCAGTTGTTTGGAGTCGCTGGCACTTACCCCCTGGATCTGTTTGACAAAGTGCCCCAACAACAAACTTCTTTCACCCGACTCCGGATGTACTCGAACTAAGGGATGTTCGGTTTCGTAGATTTCCGCGGTGAACTGTTCACGATAACGCTTGAGTCCTGATTCATCGGTATTACGCGGCACTGCGTAGTCATACAAGTTGGTGTGCAACGCGCGAAGATTATCCGCCAGTTGTTTTAACGGGTCGGGCAGATCGGCGTAGGCCGCTGCCGTATTGGCCCATACCGTATCGCCGCCAAAGGCAGGAATGACCACACCGCGCAAGATGGAAATCTTCGGGTAATTGGCCACGAAGGTCACATCGGTGTGCCAGGAATTGGCGCGGGTTTCCTTGGCGTCCAGATGCAGGATCGCGGCGCCCTGCTCGGCGGAACGCACGGTCGGGTGCGGAACCTGATCCCCGAAGCGGCGGGAAAAAGCCTCGTGCCCGGCGTCATCCAGATGTTGGTCGCGAAAGAACAGCACTTTATATTTCAGCAGTGCCTGATTAATGAATTCGAAGTCTTCGGCGCTGATATCCCCTCCCAACTTCACGCCTTCCAGTTGTGCTCCAATTCGACCAGCGACCGGTTTGATTTGAATAGTCATCGAGCTACCTCCTGTCTCACGAGTTGTTGTGGGACAGATCATAAAGACATAAAAGCAGTGATGACTAATCACAAATTATTCTAAAGATAGATTAAGTGCTATATAACAAACGCGTTATTCAATTCAGATAAAAGCTATAAACCTCCTGTTATTAGCTAATAACTTTTTAAAAGCAATATGGAATGAAAGTACAAACCACCCCTATTTTGGGTCCCCGCCCTCAAATCAACAGCTCCAGCGTATCGAACAACTCGACATCTTCCGGCCGTGCCGAGCGGGCGCGGCGGCGGATGACCTGGAACAGGCAATCGACGAAGCATTGTGCGGCGACACCCAACTGGGCGTTGCGTGGATTGACGATACCGATGGTGTCGGTAGAGAAGCTTTCCGCCAGTGCCAGCCGCGCTACCCGTTCGCGATAGATCGGCACGGTCAGCATCGGCTCGGGAAAGTAGCTGAGCATGTCGGTCTGCTCGATCAACGATAAGGTCAGCTGCGGCGAATGCGCGCGGTGGATGTGCTGCATGTCGATCTGCGCGCCGTGCTGCCAGAACAACTCGGTCATCAGGCCATCGTGGCTGGCATCCGGATAATTGACCACCCAGTCCTGATCCAGCAAGTCGTGGATGGAACGGCTGTCGTGGCGCGGGTGACCATGGCGGGCGACCACGGCCATCCGGTAGGAACAGATCGGCTCACAGACAAACTCCGGGCGCGGCAGTAACGAAGACACCAGCCCCACCGCAAACTCCATCGTGCCATCGCGCAATCGCGGCAAGGTTACCGCCATCAGCCCTTCGAAGATTTCCAGGCGCACACGGGGCATTCGTTGGCGGAACAGCGTGACGACCTCGGGCAACAGGGTCATGCCCATCCACGGCGAGATACCCAGGCGCAAATGCCCCTCGGCCTGGTCGCTCAGGTGCGCCAACTCCAACTGCGCACGCTCGAGTTGACTGAGCATCTGCCGCGCATGCTGCAACAGCGATTGGCCATAGGGCGTCAGCACCACCCCACTGGCATTGCGCACCAGCAAAGGCAATTGCAGGTGTTCCTCCAGCTCACGCAGGGCCTTGGCCACGGCCGTCTGCGAGACGTCCAGTTGCCGCGCCGCCGCGCGAATACTGCCGCAGTCGGCAATCATCACCAGCGCGCGCAATTGATGCAGCTTCATCCTTTCCTCCTGGCTCCGCAGGTGTAAACCCTGGGTTTTCAGCCCCGCTTTTTTGCGACTGCCGCCGCTTTCGCCAACTCATTAGGATCGCAGGGTATCAGTCGGACATCCAAAAACGACCAATAAAAACGAGGAACCTGTGATGCTCAACCTGCCTGCGCTGCCCGGCATTCGCGCGCTCGAAGACGAGATGATCGCGCTGCGCCAACACATCCACGCCCACCCGGAACTGAGTTTCGAAGAGTTCGCCACCGCCGACCTGGTGGCCAGCAAACTCCAGGCATGGGGCTACCAGGTACACCGTGGCCTGGGCGGCACCGGCGTGGTCGGGCTACTTCGTCACGGCCAGGGCAACAGGATGATCGGCCTGCGCGCCGACATGGACGCCCTGCCGATCATCGAGCAGACAGGCTTGCCCTACGCCAGTCGCCACGAAGGCGTGATGCATGCCTGCGGTCACGACGGTCACACAGCGATGTTACTGGCGGCAGCCAGGTACCTGGCCGAGAGCCGCGAGTTCGATGGCTCGCTGGTGTTGATTTTCCAGCCCGCCGAAGAAGGCGACGGCGGCGCGCAGCGCATGCTCGATGACGGGCTGTTCGAGCGGTTCCCGTGCGATGCGGTGTTCGCGATGCACAACATGCCGGGGCTGCCGGTGGGCAAACTCGGTTTCCTGCCGGGACCATTCATGGCCTCGACCGACACGGTGACCATCCGCATCGATGGCGTCGGCGGTCACGGTGCCATGCCGCACAAGGCGGTTGATCCAGTGCTGGCCGGCTCCGCCATCGTCATGGCGTTGCAGAGCATCGTCGCGCGCAATGTCGATCCGCTCGACACCGCCGTGGTCACCGTCGGCGCGTTCCACGCCGGCATCGCCGCCAATGTTATTCCCGATCACGCTGAGTTGCAGTTGAGCGTGCGCGCCCTCAAGACCGAGGTACGCGATGCACTGATTGCACGCATTACCTGCGTGGCGCAAACCCAGGCGGCGAGCTTCGGCGCCCGCGCCACCATTGATGTCGACGAGGCACAACGTTTCCCGGCGCTGTTCAACCATCCCGAAATCACCGAATTCGCCCGTCAAGTGGCGCTGGACTGGGTCGGTGAAGACGGTCTGGTCCGGGACATGAAACCGCTGACCGGCAGCGAGGATTTCGCCGTGATGTTGCAGCGCCGCCCCGGTTGCTACCTGCTGATTGGCAACGGCGACGGTGAGGGCGGCTGCATGGTGCATAACCCCGGCTACGACTTCAACGACGACTGCCTGGCCACAGGTGCCAGCTATTGGGTTCGTCTGGTTGAAACCTTCCTGGCCTGATTCGCGCTCGACAACCGGGTATCGCCCTCGCCTTCTGGAGTTCGCACATGTCCACGCCCATTTCTACCATTGCGCCGGCTGCCACTACGGTGCGTCGACCGATCGGCGCACGCGCCATCGCCGCCATCACCATCGGCTCCGGCCTTGAGTTCTACGACTTCTCCGTCTACAGCTTTTTCGCCACCCTCATCGGCCGGCAGTTCTTCCCCGTCGAAAGCACGCTGGGGCAACTGCTGCTGTCGCTGGCAACCTTCGGCGTCGGCTTCGGCATGCGCCCCATCGGCGGCCTGGTGCTGGGCGCCTATGCCGACCGGGTCGGGCGCAAACCGGCGATGATGCTGACCCTGTGGCTGATGGCCCTGGGGTCGCTGCTGTTCGCCATCGCGCCCACCTATGCGCAGATTGGTATCGCCGCGCCAGTGATCATCGTGCTGGCGCGCTTGATACAGGGCTTCGCCATCGGGGGTGAGGTTGGCGCGTCGACCGCGATGTTGATGGAGCACGCCGACGACAAAAATCGCGGCTTTTATGGCAGTTGGCAGCTGTTCAGCCAGGGCCTGAGCTTCCTGCTCGGGGCGCTGGTGGCCCTGGCGCTGAGCTCAACCTTGTCTGACGAGGCACTGGAAAGCTGGGGTTGGCGCTTGCCGTTCGTGCTGGGCATCCTGGTGATTCCGGTCGGCGTCTACATTCGCCGCCATCTCAAGGAAACCGCTGCCGACATAGAGCAAGGCGCTGAAAACCGGTCTGGTATCCGGCTGATATTCACCCGCCATCGCCAGACCATCCTGACCGGTGTGCTGCTGGTCATCGGCAGCACGGCATCCAGTTACATCGTGCTCGATTACATGACCAATTACACCGTCACGGTGCTTCACCTGCCGATGAAGATGGGCACCGCCGCTGCCTGTCTGGGTGCGCTGGTGCAGATCAGCCTGTCGATCTGGGCTGGCCGATTGAGTGATCGCATCGGCCGGCGCCGCACCATTGCCCTGGGCGCGATTCCGATGTTGTTGCTGATCTATCCGGCGTTCATGTTGATGAATCACGTTCCCGCGTTGGGCACGCTGTTGCTCGTTTCGCTGGGCACCACCCTGCTGTTGGTGCTGATCACCGTGCCGACCTTGGTGCTGGTGACCGAGCTGTTTCCGCGGGCGATTCGTGCCACTGGGCTGTCGATCGTTTATTGCCTGGGGGTTTCGGTGTTTGGGGGTTTCGCGCAGTTCTTCGCGACCGGGTTGATTGGCCTGACGGGGAATAATAATGCGCCGGCGTTGTACGTGATGGTGTGTTTGGGTCTTACGTTGGTGGGGTTGGTGAGGGTCAGGGAAACGGCTGGCAGAGCGTTGGATTGATCCGGGGCTGGCAAGCCGGCAGCGCCGCCGCCCTGACGTGATATCACCTTCCCGACTGTTCAACTCACCAGGTACCTGTTCAACGCCTCCCCCAGGGCTTCGAACGTCCTGGCGATGCGCCCGACCTTGCGCAGGTCGTTGTGCATGGCGATCCACACGTCGACCTCGAAGCCGAAGTGTTCCGGCAGGACCTGGATCAGGCCATGGGTCGCCGCCACCGTGGCCGGGCACAAGCCGAAACCCAGGCCGGCCTTGAGCGCAGCGAGTTGGGCAAGGTGGTTGTCGGTGGCAATGGTGAATGACTGGTCTGCTGTACACAGCCCCACGTCGACCAGCCGGCGCAGGTCGGCAGAACGTCGGTCGGGCCCGATCAACGGGGCACGTCGTAGCGCTTCGATACTCGCGGGTTCGCCGTAGCGGTCAAGGCACTCGGCACTGGCGTATATGCCGATACGCAAGGCCCCGGTGCGTCGCGCGACGATCCCTGCTTCGCTTGGGCGCAACAGGCGCACGGCAATGTCCGACGCCTGGCGGGAGATGTCCTCCAGCGAGTCGCCGATACTCATCTCAAGCTTCAGACCAGGGTGTTGGTAGTGAAATTCGCGGATCAATCCGGGCAGCACCTCAACGCCCAGAAAGTCGCTGCTGGCCAGCCTGACGGTGCCGCGGGACACCTCCGTTTCGCCGCTCGCCATGCGATTGAACGCCTCGGCCGCGATCGCCATGGACTCGACATGATGGATCAGCCCCTTCGCTGACGCAGTGGGCGTAAGACCCGTGGGAGTGCGGGTGAACAGAGTAACGCCCAGTCCTGATTCGAGACTCTCCAGCCGTCGACGCGCAGTCGCCTGGGCAATGCCCAGCATCCGTGCCGCGCCGGACAGGCTGCCACTGCGTAACACGGCCAGAAACACCCGCTGGCTTTCCCATTCAAGGCCGCTCATACATTCCTTACCAACGGTTGCTCCATTTGTTGTCTTCTGCCGCGCGCGAGGAACAGCGATCATGTGCCTCTCATTTGTCACGCAGCAGTATAAGGAGCAGCACCATGGGTTTCACCGGTCAATGTCGATGCGGGCGCGTCCATCTTCAATTGCGCACCGAAACGCTTGCGCCGCTGTACGCCTGCCACTGCCTGGACTGCCAACGCTGGAGCGGCAGCGCGTTCGCTTTGCACATGCTGTGCAGCGCGCAGGCGGTGGACGTGTCCGGCGACACGCTCACCTACAGCCATGCCCATGACGGACAGATCTCCACCCAGTATGCCTGCGGTACCTGCTTCACCCGGCTGTTCAATGAAACGACGGCCGCCCCCGGCATGCGTGTGGTGCGTGCGGGGGTGCTCGATGGCGCCGAGCGGTTGACGCCCATGGCGCATATCTGGGTCGAGCGCAAACAACCCTGGGTCTCGCTGCCGGTGGGCGTCGCGCAATGGCCACAAAGCCCGACGCCTGAAGCGTTCGCAAGCGCCCTGAACGAACAGGCGTTGACTTCGACTCCGCCGTTACCGGCTTTGGATTAAACCGGGCGATCAAGCGCACAGATGGCATAATCGCAGCCTGTTTATAACAGGGGTGTATCAATGACCGTCGAAAGCTACGACCAACTCGCGATCTTCGCGGCCGTGGCCCAGGAGCGCAGTTTCACCCGCGCCGCCGCGCGGCTAGGCATGTCGCAACCGGCGTTGAGCCGGGCCATGCGTCAGTTGGAAGAGCGTCTGGGGGTCCGGTTGCTTGCCCGTACCACGCGCAGCGTCTCCCCCACCGAAGCCGGTGAGCATTTGCTGCGGGTGATCGCTCCGCGGTTCGAAGAAATCGACAGTGAGCTGGCGTTGCTCAGCGAGTTCCGCGACAAGCCGGCCGGCAAATTGCGCATCACCGCAGGTGAGCACTCGGCGATCACGCTGCTGCATCCGGTACTGGCGAAACTGCTGCCCGACAATCCCGACCTGAACATCGAAATCATCGTCGACTATGGCCTGACCGACATCGTCGCGGAGGGCTTCGACGCTGGCGTCCGGCTGGGCCAGCAAGTGGCCAAGGACATGATCGCGATGCGCATCGGCCCTGACATGCGCATGGCGGTGGTGGGCTCCCCGGCGTATTTCAGCCGATACCCCAGGCCGCTCATCCCGAGTGACCTCACGGTGCACAACTGCATCACCCTGCGCATGCCGACTTACGGCGGACTGTTCCTCTGGGAGTTCGAGAAAGACGGGCAGGAACTGAAGGTACGGGTCGAAGGCCAGCTGGTTTTCAACAATATCGCCATGCGCCTGGAGGCGGCCCTCCAGGGGTTGGGGCTGGCCTATATGCCGGAGGACCTGGTGCTGGAGCATGTCGCGCAGGGTCGGCTGATTCATGTACTCCAGGACTGGTGCGAACCCTTCTCTGGCTACCACCTCTATTATCCGAGCCGGCGCCAGAGTTCACCGGCCTTTACCTTGCTGCGCGAAGCCCTGCGTTATGAGGGCTGATTGGCCAGGACAGTATCGAGCGCTTCACCGGCGCGTGTGGCGGCGGCCGCATCGCCCTGGTCAGCCAGCAGCCGGATCAGCTGACGCAACTGCGCCGCCGTCAGGCCGACCCTGAGGCTGGCCGCCATGTGCGAACGCAGTTGCGGCTCGACCCCGGGCGTGACGGCTAACGCAGCGACGGTGGCCAGTTCTCGACTTTGCCAGTCCAGGTTGTCGCGCTCGAAGATGTCGCCGAACAGATGCGCCTGCAGGTATTGATTGATCACAGGGACAAAGTCGAACAACGGACCCTGCACCGGCGCACCGGCGATGCGCGTCTGGTTGGCTTTGCCCGCCGCCAGCAGTTCATCGCCGACGGGAATGAGCCGACCGGGCTCGCGCCCCGGGTCGTCCTGCACGCCGCGTTGCTTGCGCGCCTCCACCACTTTCATCAGCTCGCCGAGTGCATTGAGACTGCGCGGGAAGCCACTGTAGGCATAGAGTTGCACCAGGACTTCCTTCGCCTCGCTGACCGTCAGTCCCGCATCCAGCCCCTGGTTCAACGCGCGATTGAGCCCGGGCATGTTACTCGTGGCCATGGCGGCGGCGATCAACGGGATGGCCTGTTGCCTGGCGGACAGCGTCTCGGAAACGGCTTGGGTTGCCGGCTCGGTTTTCGATGCCTGCGAACCTTGGGCGTGGTATTGCTCGTCGCTGACCTTCTCCAGCCATTGCACACTCTTGCCATCCACCGAGCCCGTCACGGCCAGGTGGGTCATGGCGCTCGTCGCCGCAGCGCCATGCCAGTGCTTGACACCTGGAGGGCAGATAATCACATCGCCGGGACGAATTTCCTGCACTGGCTTGCCCCACTCCTGGACCCGCCCCACGCCGGAAGTCACCACCAATCGCTGTCCCGCAGGGTGGGTATGCCAGGCCGAGCGTGCGCCCGCCTCGAAGCTGACATAAGCGCCAGACGCATTGATCTCGTCCGTGGCGGGAAACAGGGGATCGACACGTACCCGACCGGTGAAATTTTCCGCAGCGCCCGTTACCGCAGCCTGAGTGCCCGCCCGGCTGATCTGCTGCTCGGGCCGGCGGGACTCGCTGATTTTGTCTGCAGCGGCGTCGGCAAAGGGGGCTGCCGCGCACACCGCAATGCCTATCAAGGTGTTTTTCATGAGCACGTATCCCTTCAAGTCAGAGCGTTCTTTGGTAAAACGCGGTCAGCTGGTCCATCGCAATGTCCACATACGCAGGCACCCAGTAGGTGTCGATATGGGTCGCGCCCTCGATGGTGAACAGTTTTTTGTCCTGGGTACCGGTGGCCTTGGCCAAGGCTTGTTGCGACATGTACAGGCTGTCGGCCTTGCTGCCGGCGATCATCAGCAACGGCTTGTCGATCAGCTCGATCTGGTCCGTGGCATCGAAGCTCATCAGGTCCATCAAACTGCTCTGGGTGTAACGGAACGTCGAGTTGGGGTGGGCGTGGGTCTTGCCGTAATACTCGAAGCCCTGTCGATACAGATCGAACGGCAACTTGGCGATCTGTTCATCGGTCAGCTTGGCATCACCGACGTAAAGCACTTCCCCACCCGCTGCTTCCTGGGCACGGGCCGCCGACGACTGCTGCAGGCGTTGCTGAATCGTCGACAGCTGCGAGTCCTGGTAGCCATTACGGCGGACCAGCCCCGAGTTGAACATGCTCAAGGTCGCAATCGACTGGAAGCGCTTGTCGGTTTGCGCCGCCGCCAATGAATAACCGCCACCGCCGCAGATACCCAGCAAGCCCAGGCGCTTGCTGTCGACGCCGGGATAGCGGGCAATGAAGTCCGCCATGCCATGAATGTCTTCGATGCGATGGGCCGGTTTGTCCACATTGCGTGGCTCGCCACCACTGGCGCCTTGATACGCCGCATCCGCCGTGATGGTGATGTAGCCCTGGTCCGCCAGGCGCTGGGCATACAGGCCCGCGACCTGCTCCTTCACCCCGCCATTGGGGTGCGCCACGACGATGACCGGGTATTTTTTCGCCGTATCATAGTTCGCCGGGGTGTAGACATTGGCGGCAATGTCCAGGCCATCGAGCTTGTAGCTGACCGGATGGATATTGACCTTGCCCGGTTCGTTCCTGGTCAGGGCGCCACCGTAGGTCAAGGTGAATGGATTCTGCTTGTAGTCCGCAGCTTCGGCTTCGACGCCCGACATCCCGATCATGGCCGCCATCAACGAGGCCTTCAACGTGGTTCGCAGCATGGGAGTACTCCTGACATTTCAAGTGAGTGAGAGAGATGGCCGACAGCGCCGCGCGCTGGTTCAGTCCAGATTTTTTTCAGCGAGAAACTGCGAAACCAGGTCAGCGATCTCGAGGTTGTTCATGTCCGAAAAAGGAAAGTGGCTATTGCCCTTGATACCGATCTGCGGCAAGTGGACGAGCCTGACGTCGCCGCCATGGCGATTCACCGCATCGCGCCACAGGCGCGCCATCTCGAGCCGCGCGCGCCAACTGTCCTGGGCCGGCAACCGGACCGGTTGCTCGGGGATGTTGTCGCCGTAGAAAATAACGATGGGAATGCGGGTCAGCGCCTTGAACTGCTGTACCGATACGGCCTGCCCCGCGAGTGTGTCGAACGCGCTGGCAATCGGTGCGGGCACCTCGCCCTCGGGAAACACGAAGCTGCTGCCCGGCTCGAACGCCACGATGGCTCGCACATTCGGGCTTTTGATCGCCGCCAGCCAACCGGGGCCGCCGCCCTGGGGGTGAACAGGATGGCCGGCCCGGTTTTTTCCAGCAGCGCGCTAACGCCATTGGATACGACGTCTATATCGTAAGGCCCGGTATTGGGTGTCATCGACCGAAAGAACTGCTCCAGTGCCGCCTGCCCACTGGGAAACTGACTGCCCGTGAAACTCTCGGGCCACAGGCCGATGCGGAACTGGTTGAACCACAACTGCTCGTCCGGCAGCGGCTTGATCGTCATTTCAACCAGGCTTCGCCCCGCATCGCCGCGCCGCGGCTGGTCGATCAGGTAGGTGGAGAATCCTCGCCGCAGGAAAATGTTCTGGAACCCTTCACGGCCGTCGGCCGTTGTCTCCCAGGACTTCGCGGACTGCCCCGCGCCATGCAGCATGAGAATCGGCAACGGACGCGCGTCGACGGGTACCTGATAGAACGCGTACACATGGTCGCCGTGATAGGTCTGGCCATCGGGCATCAAGGGTTTATAGGGGTCGAAGGTTCCCGGCTGGGTCATCGATCCGCCCCCGGCTACGAGGCTGCCCTGCTCCTTGATGACCAGTGGCCCCTGCCCCTCAGCGCTGACGAAGGCACCGGCGCCGAGGGCAAAACACAGACTGCCGGCCTTTGCCGCGGCGGGCACGCATTGACGGATGAAACGCTGGATCATGGCTTGCTCTCGGTTTGATATCGCCGAGAGCAAATTACCTTTCAGCGATTAATCGATAAACCGCCTTAATCACATAGCACTGATACCAGATTCACATAAGTTCGATCAGTCAAACGACAATCAAATCCCTCTTGGCAAAAGAGCTGATTATTTTCTGGGGAGCGATGCGATCATTTGATCAAAGGCCGTGACCAAATATCTTCCCTCAAGCTTTTCCACGGTGGGCATTTTTGAAGGAAACCCGAATCGCACTCTACCGGGAAGCACTTCATCCATAGTGCAATACCAGCTCAGTAGCGCCTGTTGAAGGCGCACATGCAGCTCGAATTTACTCCGTCGCCGGGTGGTGTCTGCTTTGGCTCGTTCGCGCGCGAGCTGAGGATCTATCCGGCCCGCCAGCGCTGCCCGGCGATTAAGGCGACTCCTGGTTATTAGCACATTATTTTGCATCATGCGCCTGCGTTCACCCTGTCGCCCTCCTCGCCAGGCAACCCTGTTACCGCGCGGTATTCGGCGCGGGCTCATCGCTGACTCGCAGCAGCCCCCAGATGCCGCCCAGATTGCCGAAGGCCGCATAGTCCCGATACAGGTAGTCGCCAGGTACCGCGTTGGCGCCGCCGGCGCTGGGGAACATGAAGCTGAAATGCGCGGCCGGCAGTACGCTTTCCTGGGCGCCGATGTACATGGCCATGGGGTTGTAGCCAAAGCGTACCGAACCAATACCCGCGTCTTTCATTGGGTAGCCCCAGAGGTCCACCCTTTCAGCCTGGAACGGGTTAAACGCCCAGACATGCCCGTCGAGCTGGAAGGTCGCGCCCCGGCTACCGCCCGAAGGCATCAGCACATGGGTGCGGAACGGCTGCCCGGGCTTGACCCGCAGTATCGGCGTTACCGGATCGCCGCCGACCAGGGCATTGCTGTAGGCCATGTGAGCGTTGGGCACAGCGCCCAGGCCATTGCCACCCGCCTGGCCGAATGGTGCGTTCGGTGCACGGGCGAAGCGGTACCACAGGGGCTCGCTCTTGTAGTTGATGGCCATGTCCGAGTTGTCTTTCGGGTCGTTGGGAATGCCCGGTCCTTCAGACGACATGTTCTCCACTGGCAAGCCGTTGGCCCAGCGCATGTTCAGGGACTTCTGCCAGACCATGACGAAGTCGCGATAACTGCTGACGCCCGGCGGCTGCACCGTGGCCGACGCTCTGGAAGCAGCATCCTCCTGCCAGGTGGCCCCAGCCGGCGCCACCGACATGGCCGCCACCAGGCCTTTTTGCGGTTGCTTGATCGGGTCGGCCGACATCAGGTTCAGGCCACCAAACTCGATGGGGGTCGCCTCGATCGTGTCGACGTTGCGCCCCAACTGTGACGCGACCGGCTGACCGGCGCGCTCCAGGTGCCCGGCGTAGTACTGATAGGTCCGGCTTGGCCACGCACCGGTGTTGCTTGCCCGTGGCGCCACCGTCTGCACCGGATTGCTGCCGACGTTGAAGCCGTCCGACTTGCTGACGTCGTAGGTCAGCAACTGGGCGTGCAGGCCAATATGGCTGGAGGGCCGCATCAGGTTGTTGTTGAAGGTGGTTGAGCCTTGCGCACCGGAACGGTCTCGCTTGACCGTGCCTTGCATCACCGCGTAGTTCGGCAGGTCCGGCATCATCAGAGGCAGGCGGTTCTCCAGGGTAATGTTGATGCAATCGCCGGCGGCGGCGCGCAGTACCAACGGCTCGACCGGCACCCCGGGCTTTAGCTTGCCACTGACCGGGTCCAGGTCGGCCTTGCGCACATACAGGATGGCGGTCGGATCGTGCAACGGGCCGGACTGCCCGCCAATGGTGAAGGTCTCGCCATCTTCAGGATCGAAGATCGTCACCAGCGGCACAGTAACCGGCCTTGGGTTGTAGACCAGGGTGCCACCGAGCGGATTGAGCGGGCCGCCAACATGCTGGCCGGTACCTGCCGGGTCGCCAATGGTCAGGCCCAACGGGTTGGCGAGGATATCGTTGGCCAGGGCCGCGACCACCTCGTAGTTACGCTGTACCGTCGGCCGGGTACCGATGCCATTGGGATTGGGGCTGATGCGCGGGCACACGCCATTGAAATTGACCGTGTTGCGCGCGGCCACCGGCCTGGGGTTGTTCGGAAGCGGGAACAGGTCACTGCGGCTCTGCGAATAGTTGCGCATGATGCCCCACAGGCCACTCCAGTAGCCCTCCAGGGAAGCATCCATGGAATACAGGTAATCGCCGGTATCGCTGGCCGCACTGGACATCATCGCCACAGGTGCCATGAAGCCGAACTGCTCGGAAATCGCCACCATTTGCGATGCCTTCCAGCCGGTGTTGGAGCTATTGCCGAAGCCGCTGCCCGAATGCAGCCATTTCACGCCGTGCACCGTGACGTTGTGCTCCTCTTCGTGGCCGCCGGCATTGACCCGCAGGCGCACGTTGTCGCCGGTGTAGGTTCGCAACGTCGGCGTGAACGGATCGCCCGGCAAGTCCCCCCGGTTGATATGTTTGGGCAATAGCGTGACCCCGCCGGTGGGGCCGGTCGCCGCGGTGATCGCACTGGGGGCCAGGTTGAGTGCAGGGATTGCCCGATCGGTACGGTTTTGCAGGGCATGGGCCAAGTCACCGGCCAGGCCATCGGCTTGCATGCCGCGCTTGCCGTCTGGCGCCATTTTGTTCGGGTCGTAGATGCGCAGTCCCAGGGGCTCGTGGCGGTAGTTGACGACGAAGATGCCAGGATCCGAAGCCGAGATCGCTTGCGGGCACGGCCGCGACGGGCACGTCAGCAGTTGGCCACTTGCAACTTCCACGACAGACTCCAGCAGGTTGGCGGCCGTCTTGCGCGCAGGCGGGTTGATGGCGTAGCGGAAGCTGTCCGCCGTGGCCGGGAAGGCGTCCGCATCGGGAATACCATCGGGGCCCGCGCCGACGTAGACACCGGCCTCATAGGCATGCTGGAAGTCGCTGAACTCGAGGAAGAACTCGCGAAAGCTATCGTTCTTGTTGTCGCCGTTGAGATCACCGGTCTCGATCACGGCTTGCCACGACGTCGGGCCGCCGTCCTGGCGGCCTCCACCGTTGTACAGGGTCTCGCCGGTTTCGGCGTGGTACCACCTGGAACCGGCAGGCTCGGCAAGCACGGTGGCATACATGCCAACTTGCTGGTGGGTCGAAGGGCCAAGGTGGTCATGGGTAAAGATATTGCCCAGGCCGCGATCGATGTTGTGCACGTTCAGCACAGGGTCGGCGAACCAGCGTTGCAGCGTGGTGCGCGCACCCAGCCAGTCAGCGCGGTTGAACCGTCCGAAATATGGGTGCTGTTTGGCCACGGGACAGTTCCCGGTGCCTTCACGTGGGTCGCCGTCCCGACAATTGTTGAACCGGCGAATGGCGTGGATACGCTCGACCACGGTGGACGGTGAGAGCACACCATCCTCGTAGTTCCATCCATTGGCCGAGCCGTCGGCGGCAGTCAGGTCCCACTTGGGCAAGTGAATGTGCTGGCCGATGACGTCGGTTGGCGTACGCACCTGGTAATCGTCGAGCTCGTAGACTGACGGCACCAGATTAGTGTGCTGGTACATGGTGCAGTCGAAGGTGTTCATGCGCATCACCAACGGTTCCGGTGGACGCTGCTTGTTGATCACCGGCCACGCATCCTCCCACAGGGTGAGGATGCGGGTTTGCGGGAAGTGATAGCCGATCTTGTTGAACACGGCGTCGAACTGGATATTGGCGCCTTTGTAGACGCGCGGGTGATCGGCACTGAACATCGAGGCGCCGCTGAACGTCTGGGCGTCGAGACGCTCACCACTGTTGAAATAGCCTGCTCCGGCGCTGCGGGTCAGGCGTTTTTGCCGGTCGTCCATACAGGGTTCGAAAAAAGGCGCACCCGCCACCGGAGGGGCCCCGTTGGTCAGGAAGTCGCGCGGCAGCAGTTGGCCATTGGGCAGCACGGCGAAGCTGGCATGTGATGGCTTGGCATGGAAGGCCATGGCCGACTGTTCGACCTCGGTACCCTCCTCCGGGAAATACACCGGTTTGGCGCGCTCCAGGGCCTTGCTCATGTCCAGCAAAGTGGTGGTCACCTGCGCATCGCCGCCAGCCGCCCAGCCATCCAGGCCATGACGAGGCAGGCCGCCATCCCAACCACCGGCCTGAGCCGGATCCAGCGCCGCCCACAATGCCTTGCCGCTGTCCTTCAAGGCCGTGGCGGTTTGCGCATCGAGCATGTCCAGAGGTGGCGTCGGCGGCCGTTGACCGACGGTGCTTTCGACGCCGCCGATCCAGAATGGGTAGCCTGGATTTTTCAGGCTGCCATCGGCGTTGCGGTTGGCTTCACTGCGATCGACCAGGGCCACCGAGCCGACGACTCTCGGTGCAGCCGGCGTTTCGCTGTCATCACCCGGCTCCTGGTCTGAGGTCAGCGTTTCACTACTCAGTTTCGGGATCACTGCCACCTTACCCGGCATCGGCGGCAAAGCCTTGCCCGGCAAGGGCACAATCGCCGGAATGGGTGTGCCGGCGACGATCTCGCCATCGGGCAAGGCCCGGGCACCCGAAGCAGGCAAGCCACTGCGCAGGGCAAACGGCTGCGCATGAAAGTCGTTGTTGCCTTCTTGGGTCACCGCCAGGCGCGTACCTTCCTCGAACACATCATGGATGCGCCACATGGCCCACATGCCTTGGGCGAAATGCGGGTAGAAATGGCAATGATAGATCGCATCGCCGACCACCCGATTGCGGTTGCCGGAGCCTCCATTGGCGATTTCGTAGGTGTAACCCGAGCCCGGGCCGACGCCTTGGGCATCCATGTAGTCGGAGTTGTCATCGTTGGGGTTGAACAACCACTGGTGGCCGTGCAAATGGAAAACGTGTTGCTCGTAACCCACGCTGATATTGCGAAACTTCACCGCATCGCCCAGGTAGCTATGGGCGACGTTGGAAGGCTCGGCCGGATACAGCGCCATGCTTGCCTTGATACCGACACTGTCGGCCGGCGCTACCTGGCCGGGCGCCAGCTGCTCGAGGCCGGCGTTGGCCGGCACGTCCACCTGCATCGCGATATCGCCGGTGGTGTGCGCGCTGAGGAAGAATTCTTCATAGGCGCAGGACAAGCAATCATGCATGGGGCCGACACCCACACGGTTGGCGATGACCTCGGCGCCCATGCCTCCGGAACCGTAGTTGACCATGAAGGCGTCGCGCGTCGGATCGAGCATCTGACCGAACGCCAGATCACCCCAGAACCCTGGAAACGCCTGGATGACAGCGGATTGGTCGTGGAACACCGCAGCGAAATCGCGGAACGGCTCCAGGCGATTGGGCAGGCTGGGGTTGCGCTTGCCTTGGCTTTCAAGTGGATAGGTGGTGGGTGGAAAACTGCCATCGGCATTCGGCCCCATGACCACTGCGTCTGCATTGCTGGCAATGATCTCGCTGCCGTCGACCATGCTCAGGATCGGCTTGCCTGCCTTGCCTTCCGCGATCCAGGGCTCAAGCATCGGGTAGCGAGCCTGGTAGTCGATGATCGGCTGGCCGGCCGGTGTCCGCCCGCGCGTCGCCAGGCGCATGTCTTCTTCGGTGACCGTGTTGTGATAGGCCTGCCCACCTTTGGGCAGCACCACAACCTGGGCGAACAGGCCGTTGCCGACGTTGCCGGAAGAACCCTCGCTGCCGAAGGTGGCGCCGTAGCTGGTCGCCGCGAAAGTGCCTTCGCGTTCTGCGTAGAGGGTGTAGCTACGACTTTGCCCGGGTGCCAGCAAGGTGTTGTCGTTACGCCCGCTGTTGGCGGAAATATCGTTGATCGAGCCAAATGCCTGTAGACCGTTGACCTGGAAACCCACATGGCGGTCGGCGACTTGAGCGTCGACGTGCAACTCGCCGTTGGCGGCGTTCTCGTGGTCGATGCCCTCGCCATTGGGGTTGGCCTGGAAAGCCAACAGGTTTTGCAGGTTGACCGTCAGACAATCTCCGGCAGCAACCCGCAGTACCAATGGCCGCGGCCGCTTGTCCGGGCGCAAGGTGACTTGACCTGGCATGGCGCTACCGCCCTGGGTGATCAATACCCCCTTGGTGTCAACCACATCCGTACGCAGGGCGAACATCATGCCGTTGGGGTTATGCGCACCGAGCCGGTTGAACATCAACGGCTGGTCCATGGCCACGACATTGGCCACCAAGGTGCGCTGGCACTGCACCGCTGCCTCGGCCAGCTCGCCACCGGCGAGCCATACGCCAGCGAGCAAGGCCAAGCCTTGCGGCTTCCTCAACCAGCGCCGGATGCCATCAAGGTCGATTTGAGAGTGCAGTTGCGAACAGATCATTTGGATAGTCCTCCAAGTCAGCACACACTTAGACGAACTTCGGCCTCGCAAATATCGCGCCAAAAACAAATCAAGTTTTAATTCAATTAGTTGGAAATTTACAACCCACAACCGGGGAAATATTTTTCCCCACTTAGTTCCACCACCCACCCCTAACTTATTTCAAATTATGTATGAAAAAACCACATATCTCGCGCGCGCGAATAACTGTCACGGATACTTCCCCAACAACAAAAACTCGGGATTTTATTGCCTGCAGCAAGTAGCAGTATCAATTATGAAACAGCGCACAAGCTGTAACGGCAGAACTTCCACCTCGAACAAAGTTCCCCACCAGTGGGTGCATTTCCCCACCAGCCTACGTTTCGACGAGGGTTAACTTCCCTTGAAACTGAACCCAGCTGAATCCACGAGCACCTGACATACTTTGACACACTTTCACCACAGCAACTACCGAGCCCGCTTTTTCGCTCAGTAAAATCGGAGAATCCAGGTACAAAGTTGCAGCATGAAATGCTATCGATCCTCAATATTTACTGAGTAACGCGCACCGATTTAATACGGCAGCACTCACTACCAAAGCGGACGCCAAACCCACCAACTTCGACTTGAGTATTTCGCTGAAGACATTGCTCATGCGCGTTTTTGATAATTAAACAGGCACGATCATTGCTGACGCCGATTCAGA
Organism: Pseudomonas sp. WJP1; assembly: GCF_028471945.1. NCBI lineage: Bacteria > Pseudomonadati > Pseudomonadota > Gammaproteobacteria > Pseudomonadales > Pseudomonadaceae > Pseudomonas > Pseudomonas sp. WJP1. The sequence continues at coordinate 2,221,436 of NZ_CP110128.1, read as the reverse complement.
ACCCTTCGACCGGGCTGCCCCCCAGCCAGTGTCATTTCGAGAGGACTGAATCATGCACAACAGATTGGCCCTACTGACAAGTTCGATCCTGCTTGCGTCACTCTGTGGCGGCACGGCGCAGGCAGCACTCTACGCTGTAGACCCGGGTGTCCCTGGAGAGCGCCCCTACCCCCTCGATAGTGGGAACAAGACCGGCTACGCCGCCTGGTATCAGGACACCCATGGCCGGATCCTGGACCTGTGCCTGAGCAAGGCAGTCAGCTCTCGCACAGCACCCACACCCGGGGCGCCTGCGTACATGTGCGTCCTCAACCCGGCACCCGGGGAGTTTGATGACACCCAACCCGTCGTCTTTCCGACCAACTATCCCGATGAAACCTTCTGGTACGCCGCGGACGGCGCCATAACCGACGCTGCCAGTGGCATCGACCTGACCTACGTTGCGGCCATCGAAGCGGCGTTCAACGGCGAGATCGCGGACGGTCACCAACTGAGCTTCGCCCGTATCCGCATTCGCGTGGATGTTCCCGTAGCCGGCGTGTACACGGTGACCCACCCCTACGGCGTCGAAGTGTTCAACGTAACGCCCGAAGAGTTCGCCGACACCGGCGGCACCCGGGCAATCAACATGACCCGCGATATCGGCATCGGTCCATCCGGGGACTATACCGGCGCGCTGAAGGGTGACATCGGCCCCTTCCTGCGCAGTCTCAATGGCCCCTACACCGAGACCAACCCGGAAACCGGCCAGCAGGAGAAATTCATCGGCGACCCGAATCTGCAGGAGCAAGTGACTGGCAGCCCCTTCAATACCAACTACCTGCGTATCCAGGGTCCCAACGGCATCGATACTCGCAGCGACACATTCTCCGTTTCCGGCAAACTCAGCGCCGTGGATCTGCCTGCCCCAGCCTTGGTCAAGCGTGCCAGCTACTCACGGGGCAACTCCTCCGGTGGTGTGGTCGCGCATCAGGATGTCTTCACCATGGCTCCTCCGCCTCCCGGTACGGTCAACTTCCTGGACAGCACAGGCGCTACCGTGAGCATGACGGAAGCCAATTCGACCGGCAGCTGGTATGGCCAGTCGACAATCAATCCGTCGGTACCGGCGACTCTGCAAGTGACCGCCGACAACCACCTGGCGGTCCCTACCCTCCTGGCGCCAACCACCGTCCCCGTGCAACTGACCGATCTGGTCACCATCAGCCGCGCCGAATACAGCCGCAGTACCGGTCGACTGACCATCGAGGCCTCGACCAGCGACCGCATCACGCCGCCAAACCTGACCGCCTACGCCGGCAAGAGCGGTGCGCTGATCGGTGAACTTTCCGGCGGCGCCGACAAGTCGCTGTCGCCTAACGCCGGCACAGTCCCTCCGGCGACCATTCGGGTGACTTCGGCGAACGGCGGCAGCGATACAGAAGAAGTGGTCATCGTCCAGTGACCCATCCGAATTCGGATCAAGAGCCAGGAGGTAACATGAACAAGTGGCCACGTTTCATATTCAACACACTGAGCCTGTCCATCGCCATGGCAGGCGGTGCCAGCGCTGCCCTGCAGAGTTTCGATCCAGGACCCTACACCCTCGCCACCGGCCGGTTCCCGATGTGGTATCAGGACTTCAACAGCGTGAAGCTGGAGCTCTGCCTGTCCAAGACAGTCAGCTCCCGCGCACCGGGCACCCCTGACGCTCCCGGCTACATGTGTACCATTCCCGCCGAAGGCGGCTTCAATCCCGCCGAGCCCATCATCTTCCCCAATAACTGGCCAGGCGAAAGCTTCTGGTTCACCGCTGACGCCAGCGTCGGCGACAGAACCTACGGCATCGAGCAGTACGTCGCCGCACTGGAAGCGGTGGCCGGCGAAGGCGAGATCGTCGATGGGGAACAGCACAACTTCGCCCGCATCCGTATCCGCGCCGCCGTTCCCACCGCGGGTATGTACACCGTGCGCCATCCGTACGGGACCAAGGTGTACGTCGTCTCCACGACCGGGCGGCGGGCGATCAACGACACCAGTGATATCGGCATCGCCACGCTCAATTACTCGGGCGCCTTGCAAGGAGCACTCGGGCCGTTCCTGTACAGCGCGACCGCCCCCAATAGCCTGACCAATGAAGCCGGCACAGAGATCGCCCGCTACTTCACCGAAACCAACCCGGAAACCGGCCTGCAGGAAAAATTCGTCGGCGACCCAAACATCCCTGACCAGGTGCGCGGCAGCCCGATCCTTGATGAACAGGGCAACCCGCAGAACTATGTGGAGATCTCAGGTCCTGCGGGCACACTGCGCACCAATCTGCTCTCGATCTCAGGCAAGATCTACGACGACCGTACCCAGACGCCGGTGGAGGTGGAGCGCGTCACCTACCAGCGTGACAGCAACGGTTCGCAGGTCGAAATATTTGCCGACTCGTTCCGTACCAACAACAGTACCCAGGCAGTGGCGCCGGCTGCATCGACAGTGTGTTACCGCACCACTCTCATCCTCACCGGTACGCCACCGGGACCGTGCCTGCCTGGCGCGAATTTGTTGACGGATAACAACGGCTATTTCTACACCCACTTTACGACACCCGCCGCCCCGCCATCAGTGGTGGTGCTGACAGCAAGCGAATTGGGTGGAGCGAACAAACCCACCTCGGTATCACGCACGCCAGTCGATGTGGTGAAGGTCAGTACGGCTCGATACGACCCGGCCAATCACCGCCTGACCATCACCGCGAGTTCCAGCGACAAGGTCCTCAATCCCGGCCTCGTCGCCCAGGGATACGGTCCTCTGCCAGTAGATGGAACGCTGGTGGTCAATGATCTGACCCAGCCACCGGAAAGCGTTACAGTGAAATCGGCTGCTGGCGGAGCGGACAGTGAACCGGTGACCGTTACCGGCATCGTCGATGTCCCTTCCGACAACGAAAAACCCCTGGCCGTGGCGGATAACATCAGCACCAGTTCGGGCGTACCGATCACCATCAACGTGCTGGCCAATGACAGCGATCCCGACAACAACACTCCGCTGACCATCGGCAGCTTCGTACCGCCGGCGGCAGGCCAGGGTACGGTGACGCTCAATGGCACCACCAGCCTGACCTACACGCCACCGGCGACCAATGTCCCGCTGCAGGCGACCTTCAGCTACATCGCCCTCGACAACAAAGGCCTCGCATCGGAGCCAGCAACGGTCACGGTCAACGTGAGCCCGAACCAGGCACCTGTCGCCAATAACGACACCGCAGCCACCCAAGGTGGAACGCTGACGCTCAACGTATTGCTCAACGACGCCGACCCCGAAGGCAACGCCCCCTTGAGCGTCATCATCCTCACCCAGCCGGCGGCTGGCCAGGGCAGTGTCAGTACCGACGGCACGGTGGTGACCTACACCGCACCGCAGAACATCACGAGTGCCTTTTCCACCACCTTCACCTACCAGGTCCGGGATTCGCTCGGGGCACTCTCGGCACCGGCTACAGTCACCGTGCAGGTCACACCCTCGGTAACGCAGGAGAACTTGGTGCTGACCTCCGCCGTGGCCAGGGCGCGCGCTAACGACCGCTTCACCTGGGACCTGTCCGGGACAACCTCGGCCGTGGTCGGAAACACCATCACCGTTCAGGTCTCCACTGCCAGTGGCCTGGTTACGTTGGGCAGCACTGCAGTGCCGGTCACCGGCCGCTGGCGACTGTCGGCGACCACCACGACCGTAGTGCCGAGCGCCAACCCAACGGTCACGATCCGATCATCGCTTGGAACCGTGCGCACGGCACCGTTGGTGGTCCAGTAGCGACTCGCCCCACCTTCGTCACCGAAGGTGGGGCTTGAATCCACAGCCAGAACCGGACATACCCTCGGTATCTGGCCCCTACCCGCCACACTTAGTTGACCGATTCAAAATCCGCCAACTTGAAGGTCTTGTCGTTCATTTCTTCGGTCGGCCCATAGAACCGCATGGCCGGCAAAGGGCGTTTCCCAGCCGTTGGAATCCAGTTTGATTCCAGCCCTGCCGGAGCCTTGGGCCCCACGTAGATCGACACTCCGCCATCGGCGTTCTTTTTCATCTTGTCCAGGTCGTAGGAGGACAAGGTGGTGCGATTGCTATCGCTGTAGATGAACGACATCGTGGCTCGGTCATACACTGTCAATGCCCAAAACTGCTTGACCGGCATCTGAGCCGGAATATCCAGTTTGTACAGCTTGCCCGCCTCCAGCAGTTTTCCATCCTTGTCGGCCATGGCCATCATGTACTGCGTTGCAGGCGTATCGCTCAGGGTCTTGGGCATGTAGGTGCACCAGAAATACTCGGCGGCGCGGTTGATCAAGTCGACGCGTTTGTCATCGACGAACGAGAACGTCTTGTTGGCATCGGTCATCAGCAATGACGCGTAGTGCCGATCCGGCCAATACAGCCTGTCCTTGGGGAGGTTGTCGAACCACTGTTGCAGGTAGTACCAGGCATCGATGGCGGCCTGGCGCATGGCTCGTTTGGTGGTTGCGTCAGGCGTGAAGGGTTTGCCTTGCTCGATGCCAAGCGACGCCAGCATGCCCATCATGACCTTGTCCTGCGGTTTGACCGGTTCAACGCTGACGATGGCATGCAGGTCATCAAAAAAACGCTCGTCATAGAGCGGCAGGGTCGGATAACGCTGGTTGAGCGGGTCGAAAAAACGTTGCTTCGGCGGGCTTGCAGTCTCGGACAGGTAATACATGCGAAGCTTCTGGGCGTACTGATAGGCATCTGCCACGCTCTTGCCCGGGGCGGGAACAGAACGAAAGGCCAGGGCAATCCGATAGTTGGGCGAAGCGATGTGAATGTAGCCCTCGGGAATTTCACCTTGATAACCCGGTGGCGTGAAGAGCAGCTTGCCGCCTTTGCCCTTGTCCACGCCCGAGGGGCCGACATCGGCAATGGTCAGTTGCCAGGCATCGACGACCTGGCCGTAGACACTGCCCTCTGCCCCGGCAACCGGCACTTCCAGCACCACGGGGCCTTTGCGTAAATCGGTGAAGGCCGAGATATAGGGGGTAGTGCTGTTGGCGGTGATCGCTTCGAGTTTGGGCGTGGCCGTGGACGAATAGGCAATGATGTCATTGTCCTTGAGCCCAAGCTCATCGACAGCGGCGCGCCGAAAGCTGTAGATGGCGCTGGCGGGAATTCCCCATAACACCGCCTCGAAAGCACGCTGGTATTTGATCTGATAGTCGAAGTCGGATACCGATGCCTTGGCGTCCGCAGGCGGTTGCCCACCCTGCGGCAATGTTTCGGCCATTGCACCCGCCATGACCGTCAGCAGGCTTACGCCCGCGACGAACGCAGTACACGTCTTCATGCCCTATCCCCTGGCGTTCAATTGACCTTGTTCAGTTGCGGTAACTGCCACTTGCCCGACAGCACGTCCTCCGAAGGCTGGTACAGGCGCAACAGCACGTAGAACCCGCCTTCAGGTGCCGGCAACCAGTTGGCGGCATTCTCGCCATGCGGTTTTTCATGGGAAATGGGAATGGTGATCGAACCGTCAGCGGCGACTTTCAATCCTGGCGTATCGGTGCCGACCTTGTAGCGACCGATCTCGTTGTCGACCAGCATCTTGTCGCTGGCGTCGTACATGGTCAGCGACCAGAAGGCATTCACCGGCGGCGCTGAAGCCAGTTTGACCTCGTAATGATTGGCACCCGTCAGCGCTTGGTTCTTGCTGTCGGTGAAGCGGATCGGGTACATCGCCTCATGTTCACCCTGGCCGCCGAGATACGGCCCGGCCACCATGGCGCGCAGCGGGTAGTTGTAGCCGAAGCTGTCGAGGCCGGTCACCCAGTTCCAGCCGTTGCGAATCGACGATGTGCTGGCCAGCGACGCAATCGCCACGTACGGCGCATCTTTCAAACCGTCTTCCAGGCCCTTGCGTGTGGCCGGGTTCAGCTTGTCGGGTGAAAAGCCCTTGTCCGTCAGGCCGATTCGGGCGAACTGGGCAAACAGTGCGGCGTCAGCCGGTTTGACCGGATTGTCCTTGAGCGCCGCGGCCAGCTCCGTGAAGAAACCCAACGGATCATCACCTGTCTGCGGCAACGCGGCCAGCGTCTGATCGGTATGCGCCTTGCCACTCAATGGCTCGACGCTGAACTGCTTTTGCAGTGCCAGGATCGGCGCGACATCTTCGCCCTGCTTGACGTGAATTCGCCCCCACAGCCAGATTTTTTGGGTCGAGACGTCAAGGCGCTTGGCGTCCTTGGGCAGTTCACCCTTCCAGCCCGGCGGCACCAGCACGAACTTCCCGGCCTGGGTGCCGGTCGTGCGTCGGCCGACGTAGTGCTCAAGTTCCTGCCACATGTTGAATACATCGACCACGTAATAACGGTCGTGGGTATCGGGCACGGTCAACACGTAGGGCTCGGTGAGATCCAGCACCGCACTCATGTAGTAAGTGTCATTGTTGGCGGTGGGCATGTCCTTGGCGGACGGCGATGCCAACGAAGTCGCCCAGCCGATCCGGTTCAGCCCTGCGCGATAGCTGGTATCGGGCTTGGGTGATGGAACCTTGGTGTACTCACGCGCCACCCGCTCCATGCGAACCAAGGGATAGCCCCAGTTGTAAGCCGAGATCGCGAGGCTGTAGCCATCGGTGTGCATACCCTTCTCAACCACATCGGGTGTTGCGGGTGTGGTCAGCAGTAAATCCGGCGTGCTGGCCTGGGCGTGCATTGCGGTGCCGAGTGCGACACACAGCGGGAGGATACAAAATACGAGTTTGCGTGAGGCATTCATGGCGAGTGTCCTTTCACGAGGGGGTGCGACGGCCTGAAGCACCCGCCTGATGCTAAATGTCTGCAAGAACCCTAGGCACAGGGTTCGCTTCCGTCAAACCGCCTGCCTTGTGCCTTGGCTGCAACAACCACGCCGCCAGCGCCGGCAACAACAGGATCGCCCCGAACATGTTCACCAGGAACATGAACGCCAGCAGGATGCCCATGTCCGCCTGGAACTTCAGCGTCGAGAAAGCCCAGGTGGCCACCGACAAGGTCATGGTCACCGCCGTGAAGACCGACGCGGTGCCGCGCTGCTTGAGGGCCTCGACGAAGGCATCCTCCAGGCTCAGGTTGCGCTCATGCATCTCGTGCTTGATCCGCTCGAACAGGTAGATCCCATAGTCGACGCCGACGCCGACACCCAGCGCCACCACGGGCAAGGTGTTCACCTTGAGACCGATGCCCAGGGTCGCCATCAGCGCATTGCACAACACGGTGACCAGCGCCAGCGGCAGGATGATGCACAGGGTCACGCGCCAGGAACGGAACATCCACAGGCACAACAACGCCACCGAGGCAAACAGTGCGCTGTTGACGACCTTGTCGGCGGCATGCACCACTTCGTTGGTCGCCGCCATCACGCCGACGTTGCCCGAGGCCAGTTCAAAGGTGATGTCGTCGCTGTCGTAGGCGGCCTTGAAGGCCTTGATCCGGGTCATCAGCTCACTGATGGTGCCGGCCTGGTGATCCTTGGTGTAGATCGATACCGGAATGGCGTTGCAGGCGCTGTTCATGTACTCGGTGCCGCTGCGGGTGGCAAAGCCGATGCCCTGGGCGATCTGTGGAACCAGTTCCGGCAGCACATGCCACTTCAGATCAGTTTCGGCATAGGCCTGGGTGATGTTATTGACGAACGCCGTCAGGCTGCGCACCGAAGCGACGCCGTCGTCCTGGCGCAGGTAGAGTTCGAACTCTTCCAGGGGCGCCAGCACCTCGCGCTTCACGCAGGGGGTTTCATCACCCTTGGCCTTGGCGATGACCTGCAGCAGATCGACACCGGTTGCGAAGTGGCGGGTGATCATCGCCACGTCCTGGTTGTAGCGCGAATTTTCCCGAAGTTCCGGCACGCCGGCCCCGAGGTCGCCGACGTGCAGGTCCCGGGCGATGTACAGACCACCCACCATCAACAGCGCGCCCACCGACAAGGCGACCAGACTGCCGCGACGCGTCGCCAGCCGGCCCAGGCGCTCCCACAAGCCGCTGCCCAGGGTTTCCTTGCCGCGCAGTTTGTGCGCGTCCGCTGCTGACAGGCGCATGAAGGACAGCAGGATCGGCAACAGCATCTTGTTGGTGATGATCATTACCGAGACACCGAGCGTGGCCGTGATCGCCAGCTCGCGGACCATCTCGATGTCCACCAGCGCAATCACCATGAAGCCCAGGGCGTTGGCCAACAGCGCCACGGCGCCGGGGATGAACAGCTTCTGAAAGCAGTTGCGCGAGGCGGTGACGCCGTCGGCCCCGGCGAGGGTTTCCAGCTTCCAGGCGTTGGTCATCTGCACCGCATGGGACACGCCGATGGAGAAGATCAGGAACGGCACCAGAATCGACATCGGGTCCAGCCCCAGGCCGATCAGCGGCAAGATGCCCAGCAGCCACACCACCGGCACCACGGCACAAATCAGCGCCCAACCGGTCAGCATCAGCGAACCGCAGTACCAGTAAAGCAGTGCGGCCGTAATCACAAAGGCAACCACGAAAAACAGCAGCACGCCCGAAGCGCCTTCAGCGATATCGCCAATGGATTTGGCAAAGCCGATGATGTGGATGCTGACGTCGCCGCCCTGGTTGTCCTGGCGGATTTTTTCCAGCTGCGCCGCGACGTTTTGCAGGTCCAGCCGCTCACCGGTGACGGGGTCTTTTTCTTGCAACGTGGCGACCACCATGGCCGAGGACAGGTCATTGGACACGATGCGCCCGATCCAGTCCGACTTGAGCGTGCGCTCGCGCACCTGGGCCAACTGTTCGGGCCGCCCGGCATAGTCGGACGCCACCAGGTTGCCGCCGGTGAAGCCCTCCTCCACCACTTCCGTGTAGCGCACGTTGGAGGTGAACAGCGACGTCACCGAACTGCGCTCCACACCGTTGAGGAAGAACACCTCGTCCGAGACCTTGCGCAACACCGACATGGACCCCGGTGAGAAGATTTCACCCTTGTTGTTCTTCACTGCGATCAGGATCTTGTTGGCCCCGCCGAAGTCTTTTTGATACTTGAGGAAGGTGCCCATGTACTCATGGTGCAGCGGGATCATCTTGAAGAATCCGGCTTCCACCTTGAGGTTGGAGGCGCTGTAACCAAGGCCGAGGGTCAGCAGAATGAACAGGGCCAGCAGCGGCTTGCGCTGGTGGAAGATCCAGTACGAGACCTTGCCCACCAGGCCCCGGGAAAAGTCCTGGCGATCGAGCTGGTCGGCGTCGCGGATGAGTTCTTGCTGAGTCATGACTTCGCTCCCTTGGCGATGACGAGCTTGGCCAGTGAGGTGACGCCATGATCGCCCACGGCCAGGACCTGGCCATTGCCCAGTTGCACGCCTTGCGCGAGGCTGGCCTTGCTCGAACCGTTGATGGCGTGGAACGTCGCACCGTCATCGTCACTGGCCAGCACGATGCCGCCGTTACCCAAGGCGAGAATGCGCCCGTTGTCTTGTTGCAGGCTGCCATTGATGGCCAGGGTGGTTGCCGTTTCGATCTTGCTCCAGCTCTGCCCCTGGTCCACCGAGCGCCAGAGATTGCCGCGCATGCCATAGGCCAGCAGCGTGCCGGCGCGCGTTTGCAAGGCGCCGAAGAAACTGCCCTGGTAAGGGCTTTCCATGGCTTCCCAGGTCTGCCCCTGATCCAGCGAACGGGCCAGCGTGCCGCTTTCTCCCACCAGCAGCCACTGCCCTTGGGCCTTGAGGACCTGGGCGATGTGCCGATCGAAATCTTCACCCAATATCATCCGCCGCTGCCAACTCGCGCCGCCATCGTCGGATTCCAGATACACCCCGAATGCGCCCCAGGCCACCATGCGCCGGTCACCCATGGCTGCCACGCCCAGCAGCGACTCACCGCCGGTATCGGCCTCGACTGCCTGCCAGTGCAGCCCGCCATCGCCGGTGTGCAGCAGCGCACCGCCATGCCCCACTGCCGCGCCTTCTTGCGCGGAGGCAAACGCCACCGCCGTCAGGGTTCGCGTCACCGGGGTACGCAGGCTGTGCCAGCCCTGCCCGTGGTCATCGGAATACAACACCACGCCACGCTCGCCGACGGCGACCAGGCGCTCACCGGCCTTTTCCAGGTCGAGCAGCAGCACTTTGTCGGCGGCGATGGGATAGTCGAGTGCCGGCGCCTGGGCGAATGCCGCTGGCAAGGCAGCGAGCGCCCAGAGCGCCAGGGCCAGTGAAGGCAGGCGATGAGAGAACATAAGGGGTATCCACCAAGAGAGAAATCGAATGCCCCCGCGCGCGATTCACGCCACGCGCGGGGTCCTGGACTCAGCGACCGAGACGGCGCAGGGCGTCGGCCTGGAAGTCGACGAAGCGACCCTTCGCACCGAACTTCCAGGGGGATTTTTCCTGGTTGGACAAGCCGGCCATGTAGTAACTGCCATTGCTCAGGTCGTGCCAGATGTTGGCCGCGTACCAAGGCACCTGGGCGTCGTAGTACTGGATCAGCGGATGCACGCCGACACGCCACAACGAACCACGGGTGTCGTAGGCATCAGTGGCCAGTACCGACCAGGAGTCCTCGTCCAGGTAGAAGGAGCGCTTGCCGTAGACGTGCTTGGCGTCCGGGCGCAAGGTGGCCTCCACGACCCAGACGCGGTGCAGTTCATAGCGCATCAGGTCCGGATTGGGCGTGCCGGGGGTCAGGATGTCCTTGTACGGGATCTGTTTGTTGCCCAGCTTGTAGTCGTTGTAGGCAACGTACATTTCCTTCTTGCCCACCAGCTTCCAGTCAAAGCGATCCGGAGCCCCGTTGAAGGCGTCGAAATCGTCGGTCACGCGCAGGCCTTCGGTACCGTCGTTGACGTTGTCGTAGGCCAGGTCCGGGGCACGCCGCACACGGCGCTGGCCGACGTTGTAGATCCAGGCCGAACGCACTTCCGCGACCTGGTCGATGGGTTCCTGGACCAGTTGAATGGTGCCGGCCAGGGTGGCTGGCGACAGGAAGCGCGCGGTGTAGTTGAGCAGCCGGTTGGGCGACGACTTGTCCATGTTGGTGTCGAACACCCGGCTCTCGAGCACCTTCACGTCGTAGAAGTCACCGCTGGGGCGAACCGGGAACGAGCTGTAGGTGCGTTCCAGGCCACCACCGAGGTAGCGCACGGTGTGGTTCCAGATCGCTTCGAGGCCGTTCTTCGGGATCGGGAACGGCGTGGTCGTGCCATTGAGGTTGGCCAGGCCAAAACCATTGAGTTCGGCATTGACCGCTTCAGCCTTGACCTTGGCGGCGATGCCGGCCGGCACGGTCGCGGTGCGATGCGTCGGGTACACGGGCATCTGGAAGTTCGGGTATTTGGCGAACAACGCCTGCATGCCGGGGGTGACCTTGTCCTTGTATTGGCCAAGGTTCTGCGCGGTGATGGTGAACAGCGGTTTTTCCGCGGCGAACGGGTCGGTGTAGCCCTTGTCCGCCGACCAACCGGCCGGCGGTTGTGCAAGGCCACCGGTGTAGGCCGGGATAGTACCGTCGGCGTTGCCTTTCATTTCGCCACCCAGCGGCGTCAGGTCGGAACCCAGTTTCGCGGCTTCGTCGGCGCTGATCTTGGCGCTGGCCGGACCACTGAGGCTGAACATCACTGCACTGGCAAGGGCGGTCAGGAGAACGCCCCGGTTCGATATTTTCATCGTTGAGTACCTCTTATTCTTGTTAGAAGCTGTAGCTGTAACTGGCGGCGAAGAAATCGTGGTCGCGCAGCGGGTCGTATTCAGCGGCGTTGTCGAACGTGACGTAGCTCAGGTCGACCTTGTGCTGCTTGTTGTAGTCGAAGCTCACGCCGACACTTTCGGTGAGGCGGCCTTCGTTGAACTGCCCGTCCATGGACACCCCTTCCACGTCCTGACCGAGGAACACGAACGGCGACGCGGTCACCGAGGTGCCAAGGAAGTTGGAGTAGTCCAGTTGTCCACGCAGGCGATAACCCCACGAGAAATCGGTGATGTAGCCATCGTTCTTCGCGCCATCGGGTTGGGTGTTGCCCAGCGACCCCAGGGCACCGGTGCTCGGCGAGGCACCGAAGCCGAAGATGAAGGCGCGACCGTAACGCTCGTTGTCCTTGAAGTCGGGCACGTTGTTCCACTGGAAGCCCACTTCACCGACCACCGTCAGGTTCTCTGCACCCAGCACGTTGGGGATCAGGTTCACGGCGTTGAATTGCAGCTGGGTTTTCTCGAAGCGGTTCCAGCCTTCGGTGAAGGCCACGCGCTGACCGACCACCGACTGCTGCAGTTGCGCCAGCGGACCCACACCGCCCAGCGCGCCGTTGAGCAGGTCGGCACCGTTGAGTTGCACGGGCTGGTTGGGCGAGTGGCTCAGCTCACCGGCCAGCGACCAGCCTTTGACCGTGGTGGTGAAACTGATGCCGTACAGGCGGATGTCTTCCGGGTACTCCCAGCTCGGACCGATGCCGCGCAATGCACCGCCGGCCGGAGCGTTGGGGAACTCATCAGGCACTTTTGGCGCGCTGTTGCGAATGGCCAGGTACGGCGTGCGCGAGTGGTAGTTCATGTAGTAAATGCCCAGCTCGCCATCCAGCGCGTCCACCGGAATGCGGAAGGCCAGGCCCCATTGGCCGCTGTCCTTGGGGTCCTTGCCTTTGTTCAAGGGCAAGTAGGCGCCGGCGTTGATCGCCTGGGCCGAGGTCAACGTATTGGGATTGCCCAGGGTGATGCCGACATCACAACTGCCCCCATCCCGGGCAATCGCGGTTTCAGTCACCGACCAGTAATGGCCGCACCCTTCCACTGCCGTATTTTCGTACTTGAGCTGATAGAAACCTTCCATGGAAATGCCCGCCGGCAAGCCAAGGTTGAAGTAGCCCATCCACAGTGGAATCAGCGCTTCCTTGAGTTCGGTGCCCGGGCGACGCAAGGCCGGAACGTCCAGCGGGTTGATCTGGTTCAGGCCCTGGATGTAGAGGCTTTCACCCCAGTTCACCACCTGGCGACCCAGGCGCACCTGCAGCGGTGATTCATCGATGTAGAAGGTGTTGTAGACGTAGGCGTCGAGCAGGTAGATGCCCTTGTACTTTTGCAGGTCCTCATAACCGCGATCCGACAGCGGCGAGTCCTTCTTGTAGCCGTTGGAGATGCTGCCCAGGTTGACGTCTTCGTCTTCCAGCGCTTGGTCATACCAACCCTTGACCCGCACCAGCCCACCCATGTCGCCGTTGCGCAGCGAGACATCGGTGACGAACTTGCCAATGCTGGAAAAACGGTCGCCCTTGTCGTAGTTCAGGTTGCCCGGATCAATCCGCCCGGCAAGCCCGCCCTGCTTGCCGACCGAGCGCCCGTTGGCGCCGGAATACAATTTGTTGTCGGCGTCTTCGGCCCGCCATTGCGAACCGACCGACAGCGTGGTGTTCCACTCCCCTTGCCACGCTTCACCGACGTCGAAGGTGACGGCGTGTGCACTGGCGGCGGCAGACACAGACACTGCAATCGCCAACGGTTTCAAACGAGACACAAGCTTATTGTTGTTATGCGGCATCGCTGACCTCTATGGGAATCGCCCTTTTGCCGGCGTGTGTGGCGGTGTCCACGGCACGTCGGCAGAGCTTTATTGTTGAGATGATTATGGGAAGTCAGAGAAGCCATTCTTGACATTTGACGACAGGAATTTGGCTTTACACGCGTGCGGCGAAAAAGACTGCCGAGCGGGCAACGGAACGAAAAAGGCCCGCAGGCCAAAGGAAATGGACTGCGGGCCTGTACTGGATTGGATCAATCTGCAAACCCGGGTCGGCTGTCCGTCAACCTGTGACTACCTCCATCGTCGGGATGCTCGTGCGCGGTGTACATATCCATTGCTGCGATAACGGCCACTATTGGTTCCGCTTTTACAGCGGGTTACTTGGAAAAGCGCCAAGTAACCAAGCGCTCTTGCCCCACCACTCGGTGCCTCGCTAGGGCTCGGCATGCCGTAACGAAGGCATTGCTCCGTGGGTCGCCGCGATGGGCCATCCTTGGCCCAGCGCGGCTAAACCGGCGTCCTGCCGGTTTCCCCACTGCGCAATGCCTGCGTTTGGCCATCGTGGTTTAACGGGGCGCCCAGATCAAAAACAAAAGCGAGGCGGCCTTAAAGCCGACCTGACTTTTACGGGTGTACCTGATCCCCTGTAGGAGCCAGGCTTGCCGGCGAAGAACGATAACGCGGTACAACAGGTACACCGCAGCGCCTGGTTCGCCGGCAAGCCTGGCTCCTACAGGGAATTGCGTACGGCTCCCGATCAGGTCGGCTTTAAGGCCGCCTCGCTTTTGCGTTTGATATTGATCTGGCTTTTGATTTTCTTGCCCCATCGAGAGGCCGAGTGGAGGTTCTGCGCAGTGGGTAAACCGGCATGGATGCCGGTTTAGCCGCGCTGGGCCATGGATGGCCCATCGCGGCGACCCACGGAGCAGGACCGGAGCGAGGGCATGGCGAGCCATAGCGAGCCACCGAACGCCAGGGGCAAGAGCCCTTGGTTACTTGGGGCTCTTCCAAGTGACTCGCCGTAAGGGCGAAACCATAAGTGGCCGTTACCGCAGGAACGGATATGTACACCGTCCAAAAACAGGTCGCCTGACCTTCGCGACAGGCTCGCTCCTACAGGGTTTCGCCTGGTTCATTGCTTGGCGCGATTGAGGAAATCCTGCACCAGATTCGACATGTCGTAGCTTTTTCCGCCTTGCACCGGCGGGTACTCGGCGAGGGTCTTCAAGTGCGCGCCGATGATTTCGCCCACGGGCTGAATCAGCCACGAGACCTTTTGCAGCAGATGCCCGTAGGAATCCTTGTTGTCGTAGCTCTCGAACGGGTCCATGCGCAGGTTGAACACCAGCGGCACGGTGCGCGGCACCAGGTTGGCGTAATAGTCTTCCTTGGTCGACAGGTGGAATTTCCAGGGCCCCAGGCGGACGGCGGTCAACTTGCTTTCGTAATAGTAAAACAGGCTGTTGCGTGCCGAGTCCTTGGCTTCGCCCTTCCAGTAAGGCAGGTTGTTGACCCCGTCGATGTACTGCTTTTTCTCCTGCTTGAGGTCGGCAGCGACATCCTTGACGCCGGCCGCGGCCGCCAGGCTGGTGAACATGTCCATGTGCGCCTGGATACCGTTGAGCACCTGGCCAGGCTTGATCACACCAGGCCAACGCAGCATCGAGATGACCCGCACACCACCCTCGTAGGTGGACATTTTCTCGCTGCGAAACGGCGTCGTCCCACCGTGCGGCCAGGAGGAATGCTCGGGGCCGTTGTCGGTGGAGTACCAGACGATGGTGTTCTCATCCAGGCCGTTGTCCTTGAGGAAATCGAGAATCTGGCCGACGTCATGATCGTGCTGCAGCATGCCTGAGCCATACAGGTCGCCTTCGGAGCTGTACTTCTCCGCGGCATAGCGCCATTTGTCATTGAGGCGCGTGTAGAGGTGCATGCGCGAGGTGTTCATCCAGACGAAGAACGGTTTGTCCGCCGCCTTGGCTTGCTTCATGAAGCCCATGGCCTTGGTCGCGACCTCCTCTTCATCGAACATCTCCATGCGCTTCTGGGTCAGCGGACCGGTGTCCTCGATGGTCTGTTTGCCGACCCGGCCGAAGCGCGGATCTTGCGTGGCGTCATCGGTATTGCTGGCATGGGAATGCAGGACGCCCCGGGTACCGAACTTGCCCTCATAGGCTTCAAGGCTCCCGGAATAGGCCTTGGCGAAATTCTGGAAATCACGCTGCTCGGATTCTTCCTGGGTATTGAGGTGGTACAGGTTGCCGAAGAATTCATCGAAGCCATGGACCGTGGGCAAATGCTCGTTGCGATCGCCCAGGTGGTTCTTGCCAAACTGGCCGGTGGCATACCCGGCCTTCTTCAACACCTCGGCCAGGCTCGGTGAAGCCGCCTGCAAGCCCAGTTTGTCCCCCGGCTGGCCGACCGTGGTCATCCCGGAACGAATCGGATACTGGCCGGTGATGAACGCGGCGCGTCCCGCCGTGCAGGACGGTTGTCCGTAGTGATCGGTGAAACGGATGCCTTCGGCGCCGATGCTGTCGATGCTCGGCGTGGTGTAGCCCATGGTGCCCATGCCGTAGGCACTGACGTTCTGCCAGCCGATGTCGTCGCCCCAGATCACCAGGATGTTGGGTTTCTTGTCGGCCGCCGCCACCGAAGCGCTCGTCACGATGAGTGACACAGCCGCCATCAGGGGCCACAGCAGGCCTTTACAGATCTTGAATTTCATCATGTTTGCTTCCCGCAATTACCTGCAACGAACGACCCTGGCGGGTCATTCGAACGTGATCATCACCTTGGCTTGTTCATCGGGTTTGCTCAGCGCCGCGAACGCCTCGGCCACGCCATCGAGCCCGACGGTCGAGGTGATCAGCGGCGAGGCGTCGAACTTCTGCTCGGCCAGGTCGTACAAGGTCCGCGCGAACTCTTCGCCGTTGTAGCCATAGGCGAAGCTGATGTTCATTTCCTTGGCGATGCCGACCATCGGTTCAATCCGGTCCGACTCCATGCACACACCCACCACCATCAGGCGGCTGCGCGGCGGTGCGCTCTGCAACACTTGCTGGATCAGGCCCGGAATGCCGACGCATTCGAAGATCACGCAGGGCTTGGGCTGCGGCCCCAGGCCGTACATGGCCTGCGGGCCCTTGATGTCATAACCGGCCGGCGCCGCCACCTCGACCCAGGACTGGTACGGGGACTGCTCGGCGGGATTGACCACCAGGTCGGCGCCCATTTTTTCCGCCAGTGCACGACGTTTCGGCGAGAAGTCGGAAGCCACCACCGGCCCTATGCCACGGGACTTGAGCACGGCGATCATGGCCAGGCCAATCGGGCCGCAACCGATCACGATCGGCACTTCATCACCTTCCAGCCGGGCCCGGTTGACCGCGTGAACGGCAACCGACATCGGCTCTGTCAGCGCCGCCAGGTGCGCCGGTAAATCACCCGGCACCGGCACCAGCAAGCCTTCGGCAAGCAGCATCTGCTCGCCATAGCCGCCCGGATAACCATTGGAAAAACCGACATGCTCAAAGCCGTTGCGGTTGAAGATGAACGGCATCGAACACACACGCGTGCCGACCTTGAGCTGTTTGTCGCTGCCCGGTCCATGGTCGAGGATTTCGCCACAGAACTCGTGGCCGAACACCACGTCCTGGCCGGCGTCGAAGTCGACCGGAATACCGCTGCGCTTGAAGTTGCCGAGCACATGCTCGCAATGGTGGAACATGTGCAAGTCCGAGCCACAGATGCCGCAGGCCAGGGTCTTGACCAGCACTTCGCCGGCCGCAGGCGTTGGCGCCTTGAGCGTGTCGACCAGCAGTTGTTTGTCGCGCATCACTACCGCTTTCATGGGGCGTCTCTCTTGTCATTATCGGGGTGGGATTGACCTGGGCCTGGCCGTCAGCTGATCTGGCCGCTTTCACGCAACCAGGCTTCGGAGCGGCGCAAGCCTTCCTCCAGATCGACCTTGGGTTGGTAACCGAGCACCTGTTGAGCCTTGGCGATGGACACGCCACCTTTGCGGGCGAACATGTACATGGTGTCCGGCGCGACTTCGCCCTGCTTCTTGAGCAGGCGATTCACCGTCCAGAGCACATGGGTGATTGCCACTGCCACGCACAGTGGCAAGGTGTGTGGCGTGCCGTTGCGCCCGGCCCAGCGCCAGTGGCTGGAGAAAAACGTCTTGCAGCTGACGGCATGGCTGGCGCTGATATGGAAGATCTGGCCGATGGCTTGAGGCAAACCGGCGGCCAACATGACGCCATCGAGCAGGTCGTCGATGTACACCGGGGTGAAGATGCCCTTGCCGCCATTGGGCAGGATCAGCGCGCCGGCCTTGGCCATCTTCATCGGCTCACTGAGCCAGGCTCGCGAACCTGGGCCATAGACATCGCCCGGACGCACGATGGTGCAATCGATCTCCCCCGCCGCATGCGCCGCCAGCACCACGTGCTCGCTCGCGCCCTTGGCCACGCCATAGCGATAGTGATTGCCGATCACCACGTCGCTGCGCTCATCGGCCTCGCCCTGGTAGTCCCAGCCGAGGGCGGCGATCGAGGAAAACTGCACGAACCGCTTGGCGCCACCGGCAATGGCGACATCCAGGCAGTTGCGTACGCCTTGCACCGAGACGTCGCGGTACAGCTTCCAGGACGCGGCGAGCGACACCACCGCGGCGGTGTTGATGAACAGCTCGCAACCGGCGGCGTGCCCGGCCCAGCCTTTCGGCCGGGTCAGGTCACCGGCCACGATGTCGTTGGCCGGGTCGGCAATCAGGTCCATGCCGCGTACTTGCGCGCCGAGCGCCTTGTAGCGCGCCGCCAGGGCACGGCCGATGAAACCGCTGGCCCCGGTGATGAAAACGGAGCGTGGAACCTCGGGGGTTTGTCCCGCGCTACCGGTGGGCATCGTGACGTCAGTCATAAAATGTCCTTGGGCAATGACCCACGCGCACAGGCGCCAACCGCGCTGAATACCGTGCAGGTGGGAACGACCGGATAAGAAGTGTCACCCGCCCAAGGCAGGTGACCAGGGTGGTTATCGCGCGCGCGTGGTGTAGTCGGCGGCGCGTGGCGTGATGTACTTCGCAGGTTCCAGGCCGCGTTCGCGCACCAGGTGATCGAACAGATGCATGATGTCGCTGGCGTCCATCAGGCCGAGGTAGTTGCCTTCGCTGTCGAAATTCACATTGGCGCCGTGGACCACCATGACGGTATCGGTCGGCTCGGTGTTGGTGGTCGGGACCATGAACTGGTGGATCGAACCACCCGGCTCGAACAGGTAGCTGCCGGCCGTCTGCGGCTGGTCCGGATACTCGACGTAGTTCCATCGGCCGGTGAGGGTGAAAAAGTGCACGGTGCCGGTGTGATAGTGACGCGGCAGGACTACGCCCGGCTGGAACACCACGCGCAGCACCCAGATGCCGGCGCTTGGGTCGAGAAACAGTGGCTGCACGTCAACGCCCGGCACGCCCGGCAAGGCGTCTTTGTACATCGGCAGCTCGTTGGTGTTCAGGGTCAACAGGTCTTTGTGTTCGTGGACTTGATGGGGCATCGCCATTTTCTTGTTCTCCTGATGATTGGCTTCGGATCACGATCGGATCAGTCCACATGCTGCATCAGGCGCTTGGTGAAAATTTGACATTTGACGCCTGCAATCTTTCAATACGCGACAAAGCGAGGGGGAGCCGACAGCTGTTTTTCCAGGCCTTGCATGACCTACAAAAACAATAAATGGGCTCAAAATGATCGACTTCGTTCGCGCTGCGGGGCTGGCAAACTTCTCTGAATTCGCGGCAAAACAAGGGCTAAATCCGGAAAAAATGCTGAAACGCGCCGGCTTGCCGCCGGACCTGGAAGAGCTTCCCGACAGCCTGATTTCCTACAGCAAAATGCTCGACCTGCTGGTGCTGTGCGAAATGGAATCGCAGAACCGCCTGTTCGCCATGCAGTACGGCCTGGCCCAGGGCGTGAGCATTTTCGGCCCCCTGCTCTACCTGTTTCGCAATGCCAGGGATGTGCGCGAAGCACTGACCGGTCTGACCGCCTACTACCACATCCATTCCGGCGCCGCGAAAATCACCCTCGACGAACAGGGCAAGCACGCGATCCTGTCCTACACCATCTCCGACACGTCAATGCCCGGCTACCGCCAGGGATCGGAACTGGCCCTGGGCGTCGGCGTGCAGTTGCTGCGCACGTTGCTGGGCAAACGCTGGCAACCCCAGGCGATGTTGTTCCGGCACACGCCGGTTGCCGAACCCGGGCAATTCCGTCGCCTCATCGGCATGGTCCCCAGCTTCAATACGACCTACAACGGCCTGATGTTCGACGCAAGTTCGCTCGATACGCCGCTGGAGTCGGCAGACCCGGCCTTGCACCGGCTGATTCGCAAGCACCTCGACCACCTGACGCAGATGTCCGCCGAAGAATTGCCGGCGCTGGTCCAGCAACTGATTCGAAACTTCATGCCCGAAGGCCGCGCCAATATCGAGTACATCGCCGCGTTCATGCGCCTGAGCACGCGCAAGCTCCAGCGCCAACTGGAACTCGAAGGATTCACCTTCCAGGACTTGCTGTCCGATGCTCGCCAGGCCATGGCTTGCCACTACCTGCAAGACTCGACCATCAAGATTTCGCAATTGGCCGACCTGCTCGGCTACAGCGACCAAAGCGCTTTCACCCGGGCGTTCCACCGTTGGTACGGACAGAGCCCACGGGATTGGCGCAAGCAATTGGTCGGCAAGCCAGGAAATCCGCAACGGCGTCATCAACTATCAAATACCTGACGTGGATTGTCCGAAAGACTGCGGGGCATCGGTGAATAATCCACCTGCCTGCTGTAGCGCTTATCCCGGAAAACACTACCCAGGTGGCGAAACTCCTTTCAAGGTGCCAGCGTGAGCTGAGCACCTTTTTTTTCACGGCCGGCCTCACCTTCTGCGGTTGCTCAGTCGCCCATCGACCCCAAAAGCCACTGGCAAAAGATCTCGGCAGAAGCAGAGCGCTTGCGATGCTTTAGCGACACAAGGAATTCGCCATTGCCTGTCACGCATTCGAAAGGTGTCACCCGCTGCAATTCTCCCTTGGCCAGCGCCTCATCCGCCATGAACGTCCACGCCAGGCCGATGCCCATGCCTTGCTGAACGGCACGATAGGCCAGTGTCAGCTGGTTGAAGACCGGGGCTTTGTCCCGCGCGACAAAGTCGATGCCAAAGTGGCCGAACCATTGGCGCCAGTCCAGGCATTGCCAGGCGCAGGTGTCGATCTGCACCAGGTTGGCTTGCGACAACTGCTCCAGCGTCTTGATCGCCGAGACATCCAGTGAAGGATGCGCCACGGCATAGACGATTTCCGGCAGCAGGAAATCGCTGTCCAGCGAGGGCCATTCGCCAGAACCGTAGAGAATGCCCACGTCGAAATCATTCAGGCTGGCCTCGTCGAACTCGTTGATCGCATGCACGTGCACGGCGATGTCGGGGTACGCCTTGTTGAATTCGATCAACTTGGGGAACAACCAGAACTGGGCCAGGGCATGGGTCGCCAGCACCGAGACGGCGTTGGATTGATGGACATTGCGAATTCGCGTGACGCTTTGGTACATCGTGGTAAGTAGCATGTTGACCGTCATCAGCAGCTCCTCTGCCGCGCCGGTCAAGGTGACACCCCGTGGTTTGCGCTCGAACAGCGCAACGCCCATGCAATCCTCGAGCTGGCGCATCTGTTTGCTCACGGCGCTCTGGGTCAGGAACAGTTCGCCAGCGGCAGCCGTGAAGCTTTTGTGCCGGCCCACAGCCTCGAACGTGATCAGGGTTTCCAAGGGGGGCAAGGTACGCAGGTAACGGTTGATTAGGATTCTCCTGGCTCGGCGACTTCATCCCGACATTCCGCTGCGGAATGGGTGAGCGAATATTTATCGCAGGTGGCGCTTATATAGCATGGCTAGAATGCCGCTAAACAGCCTGTCAGAGCCGAGAAGATGAACAGTGGGATTGTATTTGCGATATTGGCAGGCGCCATCTGGGGTGGGGTGATTATCGGCCCTTCGTTGCTGCCCGAATTCAATGCCGTGCTGATCAGCAGTGTGCGGTTTGCCCTCTATGGGTTGATCTCGCTCCTCCTGGCTTTGCCCATTGCATCGCGCCTGCTCGCCCGATTGACGCGTAAAGACGTCTTTATCCTGCTGCGTTTGTCATTGACCGGTAATGTCCTGAACTACGCGCTGTTGGGCGCCTCCGTACAACTGAGCGGGGTGACGGCGGCCGCTCTTATCAACGGCATGATGCCGGTCGCCATTACCTTTCTGGGGCGTCGTGATGCAGGGTCCCTGCCCCTGACAAAGCTCAAGCTGCCCCTGTTACTGGTATTCCTGGGCATCGTATCGGTCAGTCTGGAACACTCAGGGGCGCGGGCGGCGGGTACGTCACTTTCGACCCAGTTGCTGGGCCTGGCCTGCGGCTTCAGCGGGGTTGTCTGCTGGTCGTGGTACGCCACCCACAATGCCCGTTATCTCAAGCAAAGCCATTTCAACAGCAGCGAATGGTCGACACTGCTGGGCATCGTGACGGGTATCGTGGCGGTCGTATTCGGCATCGCTGCCTTGATGTTGTTCCCCAACCTGGTACCGGCTCAGGTTGAAAGCAGCCGCTGGATGGCTTTGCTGTGGGTCTGCCTGTTCCTTGCGCTGTGTGGTTCGTGGTTGGCCAATGGGCTGTGGAATGCCTGCTCGCGTCGAATGGCCACGTCGTTGAGCGGGCAGATGATCGTGTTTGAAACGCTGTTTGCCTGTGTCTACGGTTTTCTGTTCAGCCAGCGGGTGCCTGGCTTGATGGAGGTCACCTCGATCGTGTTGCTGGTGGGTGGCGTGGTCTGGGCGGCGAAGCGTCACCGCGTGGTCCCGGTGAAACATGCAGAACCGTAGCCGCTGCAGGCAAATCCTACAGTCTAAATAGCTCCGCCCCCTTTTCAGCCCCTCCAACACCCTGATCCATCTCATCGATCATACCCAACAGGGAATGCGAAGAACCAATTCTCACCCGCCCACCTTGGAAATAGTTGTACAAAAAAATTGACTTGTACAGGCTGCATCCTATTCTTCAAATAGCTATACAAAACTCCTATACCTGTACAAGAAAAAGAGGTGGGGGAACTTCCATTCCTACCAGCAATGGAGACACGACGTGGCTGATTTCTTGCGATGTTTCGCCAGCGAATTTGCAGCGCTGGACGAGAGCAATCTGCACAGGCTCGAGCAACTGTACAGTCACGACGTACGCTTCAGTGATCCGCTCCATGAGATCCAGGGCCTGGCAGCGCTGCAGGAATATTTCACTGAGCTATACGCCAACGTCAGCGAGCTTGGCTTCACGTTCCACGGCCATGACCAGGTGCAGGACGGCGTCGGTTATCTACGCTGGACCCTGCATTACTGCCATCCCCGCTTGCGCCATGGCCAACCCATAGAGGTCGTTGGCTGTTCGTACCTGCTGTGGCACGAGAAGGTGTATCAGCATCGCGACTACTTTGATGCAGGCGCCCTGCTCTATGAGCACTTGCCCCTGATGGGAACGGCGATTGGCTGGCTGAAAGGGAGGCTGGCATGAAACGCATCTGGCTCACCGGAGCCAGCAGCGGCATAGGTGCGGCCCTGGCGGAGATCTTATTGACCCAAGGTCATTTCCTGGCCGTCAGCGCCCGCAATGTAGAGGCCCTGGAAAGACTACACAGGGGTTATCCGCAGCAGGTACTGCTTTTGCCCGGCGACCTGACCGAGCCAGGCGAAGTTCAAGCCATGGGTGAGCGAATCGGGCAAGCCTGGGGCCATCTGGACCAGGTCATCCTCAACGCTGGCACCTGCGAGTATGTGGACGCCGGCGTCTTTGAAGCCAACATGATCGAACGTGTGATGCGGGCCAATCTGTTTTCCGCCGCCTACTGCGTGGAAGCTGCCCTACCGCTGTTGCGCAAGGCTGCGCGGCCGCATCTGGTGGCCGTGTGCAGCTCGGTGACCTACCTGCCGTTACCGCGCGCCGAAGCGTACGGCGCCTCCAAGGCGGCAATGCGTTACCTGTTTCAATCGTTGCGCATCGACCTGGCACACGAGGGTATCGACGTCACGCTCGTCAGCCCGGGCTTCGTCGATACGCCACTCACGCGACAGAACGATTTTCCGATGCCGATGCGTTGGCCGGTCGGCAAAGCTGCCGTCTACATCACCACCCGCCTGGAAAAACGACCCCTGGAAATTGCCTTTCCCGGGCCATTCATTGCCGCCCTGCGCGCACTGGCGTTATTGCCTCAACGCCTGCAACTGACGCTGGGCAGACGCATGGTGCGTCCGGCCGCAGAAGAGCCGTCATGAAAATCGCCATCATCGGCAGCGGCATTTCCGGCCTGACCTGCGCCCACCTGCTCAACCGTCGGCACGATGTCACGGTATTCGAGGCCAGTGACTGGATCGGTGGCCATAGCCATACCGTTGACGTTGAGGTTCAGGGCGAACGCCATGCCATCGATACAGGTTTTATCGTCTTCAACGACTGGACCTATCCCAACTTCATCCGTCTGCTGGATCAACTCGGCGTGGCCTCGCAACCCACCGAGATGAGCTTCTCGGTTCAGGATCCGCAGACCGGCCTCGAATACAATGGCGGCAACCTCAACCAGGTGTTTGCCCAGCGACGCAATCTGCTTTCACCTGGATTCTGGGGCATGTTGTGCGAGATTGTGCGCTTCAACCGCCAGGCCCTGCGTGACCTCGACGAACAGCGCATGACTGCCGACACCACGTTGGGAGACTATCTGCGGCAAAACGGCTACGGCCAGCGTTTTATCGAACATTACATAGTGCCCATGGGGTCGGCTATCTGGTCGATGTCACTGGGCGACATGCAGCGTTTTCCGCTGCAATTCTTCGTGCGCTTTTGCAAAAATCACGGGCTCCTGTCAGTCACCCATCGGCCGCAATGGCGTGTGGTCAGCGGCGGTTCGCGTCGTTACGTAGCCGCGCTGAGCGAAGGCTTTGTCGAGCGTATCCACCTCAATTGCCCGGTGTATCGGGTGGAGCGTGACGTGGGTGGGGTCACCCTGCACTGTGCGACAGGCAGCACGCGTTTTGACAACGTCGTATTCGCCTGTCACAGCGACCAGGCGCTACGGCTGTTGGCCGCTCCCAGCCAGGCCGAGCGGGAGATACTCGGCGCACTGCATTACGCCGAGAACGATGTGGTGCTGCACAGCGATACCCGCCTGTTGCCGAACCGTCGCCGAGCGTGGGCGAGCTGGAATTACCGCCTCGGCGGCTCAGCCCGGCACCTGGCCGCTGTCACCTACAACATGAACATCCTCCAGGGGCTTTCGAGCAACACCACCTTCTGCGTCAGCCTGAACCAGACCGCGGCCATCGACCCGGGTAAAATCCTCGAGCGCTTTCGCTACGCCCATCCGCAATACAGCCAGGCCGGCCTGGTCGCACAGGCACGCTGGCAAGAATTGCAGGGCGCCCGGTTCAGCTACTACTGCGGCGCCTACTGGGCCAACGGGTTCCACGAGGATGGGGTGGTCAGCGCCTTGCGAGTGGCAGCCGCTTTCGGAGAACAGTTGTGAACAGCGCGTTGTACCGCGGCTGGGTCAGCCACCGACGGCTGCTGCCGCGCGCCCATGGGTTTCGCTACCGCATGGGCATGCTCTACCTCGATCTGGCGGAACAACCGCAGGTGCTGGGCTTATCCTGGTTCGCCGGGCATTCGCGCTGGGCCGCCTTCGCCTTCCGCGAAACTGACTACCTGCCGCTTGCAACGCGTCAGGGCATGACCCTGAGCGATGCAGTGCGCCAGCGCGTGGAACAGGCACTTGGTCACGCGCCGCAGGGGCGGATCTGCCTGCTCACCCAGCCGCGCAGCTGGGGGCTGTCCTTCAATCCGATCAGCCTGTTTTATTGCTTCGAGTCCGACGGCAGCCTGGCCGCCATTCTCTGCGAAATCAGCAATACCCCCTGGCGCGAGCGTTACCACTATGTACTGCCGACCCATGCAACCGGTGAGTCATGCCACCGGGTCGCCAAGGGCTTTCACGTCTCGCCCTTCCTGCCTCCTGACCTGGAGTACCGCATGCGCTTTTCCGCTCCCGGGCAAACGCTGCACGTGACCATGCAGGATTGGCACGGTGAGCAAAAAATATTTGAAGCCGGCCTGGGCCTGGAGCGTGTCGAACTGACGCGCCAAAGCCTGCATCGCCACCTTCTGGACTTTCCCTGGATGACCGGCAAGACCCTGCTCGGCATTTACTCGCAGGCCCTGCGACTCCTGCTCAAGCGTCTGCCGCTGTTCTCCCATAAAGCCGCCGCCGGTGAATATCGCACCGCGAACCTGGAGTCTCGCCATGACGAATCCTAGCCTGACCCCGATAACGTGTGGCGCTGCGGCCAACGGGATAAGCGCCCGTATGCTTAAGAAAGGCGTCTTGCGTCAACTCGCGCACCTGCGCCACGGGCATCTGGTCATCATCGTCGACGGGGAGCCACTGAGCTTCGGCCAGCCTGGCGCGGCACCCCATGGCGAAATCGAAGTGCACAATGCAGCGCTCTGGCCCATGGTGGCGGTGAATGGCTCAATTGGCGCTGGCGAGGCCTATATCCATGGGTACTGGAGCAGCCCCGACCTGACGGCCGTGGTCCGGGTATTCGTTGCCAACCTCGAGGTGCTGGATGGAATGGAGCGCGGCCTGGCACGTTTACGCCGTCCACTGGTAAAAGCACTGCACTGGCTCAACCGCAACACCCGCCAAGGCTCGCAACGCAACATTCGCGCGCATTACGACCTGGGCAACACGCTGTTTGAACACCTGCTGGACCCCAGCATGATGTACTCGGCAGCCATGTTCCGCTCTAACAGCGATAGCCTCGAACAAGCCCAGATGTACAAGCTGGAGCGCATCTGCCAAAAGCTCGATCTCAAACCCGGTGACCACCTGCTGGAGATCGGCACGGGCTGGGGCGCCATGGCCATTTATGCGGCCACCCGCTACGGCTGCAAGGTCACGACCACCACGCTGTCGCGTGAGCAGTTCGCCTACACCCGGCGCCTGATCGAAGAGCAGTCCCTGGAAGATCGCATCACCCTGCTGTTGCAGGACTATCGTGACCTGACGGGCAAATACGACAAGCTGGTGTCGATCGAGATGGTCGAGGCCGTCGGCCACCGCTTCCTGCCCACTTACTTCAAACAGTGCGCCCACCTGCTCAAGGACCACGGGCTCATGCTTTTGCAGGTCATCACCATTCGGGACCAACGCTACGAGCAGGCGAAAAAAACCGTCGACTTCATCCAGCGCTACATCTTCCCGGGTGGCGCCTTGCCTTCGGTGAGCGCCCTGCTGCACACCATCAGTCGCGACACCGACCTGAACCTTCATCACATGGAAGATTTCGGCCTGCATTACGCACGCACGCTTCGCCTGTGGCACGACAACCTGAGGCGCAGCCGGCACAACCTGGAAGCGTTAGGCTACGACCAGGCGTTTTTCCGCCTGTGGGAATTTTACCTGTGCTACTGCGAGGGCGGCTTTCTGGAACGAAGCATCGGCACCGCGCACCTTCTACTCGCCAAACCCGGGGCACGGCCGCAGCCGTTCGGCCTGGAGGCGTGAGCGTGCGAGGCCGGTTGTTGCTCAACGCAGGACTGTTCCAGATCGGCTGGTTCGCCTGCGTGCTGGGGGCGCAACGGCCGTGGCTGTTGCTGATTGCAATGACCTGCCTGGCCATACACCTGCTGTGGATTTCCAACACCCCTGAGGAGTGGCGTTGTCTGTTCAAGGTGTCCGCCTGCGGCTGGGTTCTGGACAGTGCGCTATTGCACTTCGGGGTATTGCAGTTTCCCGGTGCCACGCTCGTTCTGCCGCTCTGGTTGGCAATACTCTGGCCACTGTTCGCCAGCACGTTGCGTCACAGCCTGAGCTGGACAAGGCGTCCCTGGTGGCTGGGTAGCCTACTGGGGGCTGCTGGCGGGCCTCTCTCTTACTGGGGCGGGGCCAGTCTGGCAGACGTAGGCCTGCCGCTGGGTGTCTGGCCCAGCGTTCTGATACTCGCATTGATTTGGGCGATGTTGATGCCGGCATTGCACTGGATGGCCAGACAGCCTGCTCGTTGACTCACGGCTGCTTGCGAAAGAACAAGGTGATCTGGCCAACCTCCACGTTGAACTTGGTCATGAACGAGCGATTGATCAGGGTGTTCTTGTCCATCAAGTACATCCAGTCGTCCAGATGAACCTCATACTCCTTGCCATCCACCGGCAACCTCAGCACATAGCGCCAGCGCAATGTATTACCTGCCACCTCACCACGCGCCTCGCCCACCACGTCGCCAGCGGTTCCACGCCATTGGCCAGGTCCGGCCGGGGTTAACGTCCACACCCGTTTTTGCCGAGTACCGTCGCTGTACGTAAATGACTCGTCGAGGATCAGCCGGTTACCTTCGGAGTGGCCAATGACCTCTACGTGGAAGCGTTTGGTGACCTCGCCAGAGCGCTTTTGAAACATACCCCAGGCTTCAACCCGCCCCTCGAAAAATTCGCGCAAATCAAGCTTGGGCGATTCCTGGCTGTAGGTCTGCACATCCACCCGACTGCAACTTGCAAGGCCGATGCACAGCAACAGTAGCCATATCCTCAGCATGGGCATTTCCTCAACGGTTTCAGGGGTTCGGGGCGCCCAGCAATTGGGCGCGTAGCTGCGGGTCGCGGGTTCGGGGGTCAAGCCAGATGGCGAAAAAGGCTTCGGCGAACGCACTGTCCCTCACCACATGCTGCAGAGTCTCTGCGACGTAAAAACGTGCGCCCTCTCCGGGCAAATAGACGCCTGTGATGCGGTCACCGGCGCGCACATCGACAAACGCCTTGTGCATCTCCCGCTCCCAACGGGCCATCAATTGCGAATTCGGCGGGGTGGGCGACAGGCGCCGCATTTCCTTGATGCTGGCCTCGACCAGATCCTCGCGACTGATCGAGCGACGGTAGGTCAGCTCCAGCGCAAAAGGCACATCCGCGCCTGGCGGATTACCGGCAAGCAGGCGCGGGCTCCACAGTTGCGCGCTATAGATGGAGAAACCGAATACGCGCATCTCCCCGCCCCCCATCCGACGCGCATCGGGCAGGGCCTCGCGCCAATCAGCAAAGAGTCCTGGACTCTGGAGCATCAGAACAAGACAGACAACGTGGCGGATAAAGCGGTCTGTCTTCATAAAGGTGCAAAGGCCTCGACAAGACTCAAGGGACGCCTCTAAAAGCTATACCAAATTATTATTTTGTACAGCTAATACCCCAGGTGCGGTCAGTGCTGGAACGCGTCCACTGAAGAGTTCAAGTACTCATGAACATCACTCCCCTGCCACCTCCCTGACAATGTCAAAGAAGGTCGTCAGGATGCGCCGGGAACTCTGTGCCCGAAGGCAAACCAGGGTCTCGGTGAAGCGATGCTGGCAATCGACGATCGGCAATCCGCGAATGCGCGAATCCGAACCGAGCTCGGCCGCCGAGACGACGCCCACACCCATGCCGATGGCCACGGCCTCGCGCGCCGCTTCACGCCCTTCCACCTCGATGGCCTTGCGAATGCGCAAGCCCGCCGCCGCCATCGCCTCTTCCAGGGATAGCCGCGTCACAGAGCCCTGCTCGCGCAACACCAGGGGCGTGTTGTCCAGGTCGGCGAGACAGATGGATGTTCGTTGTGCCCAGGGATGGTCGTGGGCGACGAAGGCGAGCATCGGATCACTGCGCAACGGCAGCTTGAGCAGCCGCTCATCTTCGATATTGCGCCCCAGCAGGGCGATGTCGGCCTGGTGGCCGAACAACCGCTGCAGCACCTCATCGGTATTGGCCGTTTCAACTTTCACATCCACCCCCGGGTATCGCGCACAGAAGCGCGCGACATAGGGCAGTACATGCACCGGCGCGTCCACGGCCAGGTTGAGGGTACCCGTCGACAGGGTGCGGTAGTCCATCAGCATGTCGTGGGCATC
Organism: Pseudomonas sp. WJP1; assembly: GCF_028471945.1. NCBI lineage: Bacteria > Pseudomonadati > Pseudomonadota > Gammaproteobacteria > Pseudomonadales > Pseudomonadaceae > Pseudomonas > Pseudomonas sp. WJP1. The sequence continues at coordinate 2,191,953 of NZ_CP110128.1, read as the reverse complement.
GACACTGATATCGAACAGGCGCTGGGTCAGGCCGAACAAGCGCTCGCCCACTTCCGTCAGGCGCACCAGGCGTTTGTCACGGTAGAACACCATCACACCGTAGTAATCCTCGAGCTTGCGCACCTGGTCGGACACCGCCGGCTGCGACAGGCACAGCTGCTCGGCCGCGCGGGTGAAACTGCCATGGGTGGCCACGGCGTGGAAAGCCTTGAGCTGGGTATGGGAGATGGTCATGGGTGGCCTTCCTATAGTTTCAACTTATTCACGCATACGATAAATCGATTTTATTTATGAACAATGAACTGCAAGGATGGATTTCGCAAATGCTTTAGCCGCTGACCCGCAGCGCTGATCAATCAGGAATGCCTAATGGAAATCGAACGTTTCGCCACGGTAAAACGCCGTTCGGACATGGTCCGGCATGACAACGTCCTCTACATCGGGGGCCAGGTTGCCTCGGACCTCAGTGGCGGTATCGAGGCACAGACCCACGAGGTTCTTTGCGCCATCGAGCAGCTGTTGCTCAGTGCCGGCAGCCACCGCAGCCGGGTGCTGTCGGTGCGCATCCTGCTGGCCCATCGCGAGGACTACGAAGGGCTGAACAGGGTCTGGGACGAATTTTTCCCCGAAGGCCATGCCCCCGCACGCGCTTGTACCCTGGCCAACCTGATCGACCCCGGTTGGCGCGTGGAAATGATCGTGGTCGCCGCGTGCGGCTGATCGCTTCCTCAATCCCCCCGCCCTACCCCCGATCCCCTGACGGAGACACCCCATGCGCCCCTACTGGCTCGACCAGGCCCTGAAAAGCCAATCCGACACGCCCTGCCCGCCATTGCGCCAGGACACCCACGCCGACGTCTGCATCGTCGGCGGCGGCTACACCGGTTTGTGGACCGCCATCATGCTCAAGGAACAGAACCCCGAGCTGGACGTTGTCATCGTCGAAGCAGATATCTGCGGCGCCGGTGCCAGTGGGCGCAATGGCGGCTGTGCGCTGTCCTGGTCGGCCAAGTTCTTCACCCTGGAGCGCTTGTTCGGCGTCGAGGAGGCAGTGCGCCTGGTCAAGGAGTCGGAACAGAGCATTTACGCCATCGGCGACTTTTGCAAAAAATACGCGGTGGACGCCGATTACCGTCTCGATGGCACGCTCTACACCGCGACCAACCGCGCCCAGGTCGGCTCGACGGACGGGGTGATCGCGGCGCTGGAGCGCCATGGCATCAACTCCTTCAGCAAACACGCGCTCCCTGAGGTGCAACGGATGTCGGGTTCAACCCGGCACGTTGAAGGCTGGTTCTCCCCAGCGGCGGCCAGTGTGCAACCGGGCAAGCTGGTGCGCGGCCTGCGCCGGGTGGCGCTCGAACTGGGTGTGCGAATCCACGAAGGTTCGCCGATGACCGGCCTCGAACACGGGACGCCGGCTACCGTCAAGACGCCGGGCGGGCGCGTCGTCGCAAAGCGCGTGGTCCTGGCCATCAACGCCTGGATGGCCCGTGCTTTCCCGGAGTTTTCGCGCTCGGTGGCGATTGTCTCCAGCGACATGATCATCACCGAGCCACGTCCCGACCTGCTCGAAAAAATCGGCCTGACCAGCGGGGTCACCGTGCTCGATTCGCGCATCTTCGTGCACTACTACCACAACACCCCGGACGGCCGGATCATGCTCGGCAAAGGCGGCAATACCTTCGCGTATGGCGGGCGCATCCTGCCGGTGTTTGACCAGCCTTCGCCGTACAAAGGGTTGTTGCGCAATACCCTGAGCGAGTTCTTTCCGGACTTTGCCGATGTCGGCATTGCCGCCACCTGGAACGGCCCGTCAGATCGCTCCGTCACCGGGCTGCCGTTCTTCGGCCGCATGGGCGCCAGCGGCAACGTGTTTTATGGCTTCGGCTATTCCGGCAGCGGGGTCGGTCCCTGTCACATGGGCGGGCAAATCCTCTCGTCGTTGGTGCTGGGGGTGGACAACCCCTGGACACGCTCGCCACTGGTACAAGGCCCCCTCGGTCACTTCCCGCCAGAACCGATCCGCTACCTGGGTTCGCTGATGGTGCGCAACGCCATCCGGCGCAAGGAGCATGCCGAGGACCACAACCTGCGCCCCCGTCGACTGGATGTGCGCCTGGCGAAATTCGCCGCGGCGGCTGGCAAGTCGGACAAGGCTTAGCGAAACGCCAAGTCTTCGATACTGGCTTGATGATCAACCCCGCCTGGCGCTTGCCAGGCGGGGCTTCTGAGTTTCAACCGTCCAAATCGCGCCGATATCAATCAACGCGACCCGTTTCAACTTATAAGCTCAGCTTGTTTGTGACATGTGATAAATCGATTTCAGTTATTTTTGCGCAGATGTTTTGATCACTCCATGCATCACTCCCCCACAAAAACAACACCGCCGGAGAAGATCATGACCAAAGCTGAATTTCCGACCCCGCAGGCACTGGCTACCCCCGCCTTGGGTGAACCCTACCTGCTGACCCCAGGGCCATTGACCACTTCCAGGGCCACCAAGGAAGCCATGCTGCGCGACTGGGGGTCATGGGACGTTGCCTTCAATCAAGTCACCGCCGAGGTTCGCCAGAACCTGCTGGGCATGGCCGGCGTAACGGATGACAGCTTCGCCTGCGTGCCGTTGCAAGGCAGCGGCAGCTACTCGGTGGAAGCGGCCCTGGCCACGGCCATCCCGCGTGACGGTAAGGCACTGGTGCTGATGAATGGCGCCTACGGCCAACGCGCCACCAAGACCCTGGAATACCTCGGTCGCGCCTTCATCACCCTGGACAAAGGCGATTACCTGCCACCGCAGCCCGAGGAAGTCGACGCCCTGCTCAGGGACAATCCGGACGTCACCAACGTCTTCATCGTCCATTGCGAAACCAGCTCCGGCATTCTCAACCCGCTGCGCGAAATCGCCGATGTGGTGAAGGCGCATGGCAAGAGCCTGATCATCGATGCCATGAGCTCCTTCGGCGCCGTGCCTTTGACGGTCAATGACATAGCGTTCGACGTGGTGGTGTCCTCTGCCAACAAATGCATCGAGGGTATCCCGGGGTTCGGTTTCGTCATCATCCGCCGCTCCGTGCTGGAGGCCGCCAAAGGCCGCGCCAACTCACTGAGCCTGGACCTTTACGAGCAGTGGGTGTACATGGAGCGCACCGGCCAATGGCGCTTCACCCCGCCGACCCACAGTGTCGTGGCGTTCCATAAAGCCCTGGAGCAACACTCTGCCGAAGGTGGCGTGCATGGTCGTCTGGCGCGCTACACGCGCAATCGCGATGTGCTGGTCGCGGGCATGCGCAAGCTTGGCTTCAAGACGTTGCTCGAGGACCGTTGGCTGTCGCCGATCATCACCACGTTCTTCAGCCCGGAACATCCGAACTTCGAGTTCAAGCGTTTCTACGATGAACTCAAGGCCCGCCAATTCATCATCTACCCCGGCAAACTCACCGTTGCCGACAGTTTCCGTATCGGCTGCATCGGCCAGATCGACGAATACATCGTCCATCAATTGCTGCGCGCCATCGCCGACAGTCTTGTGGCGATGAACGTCGACATGCATCTGCCGGCAGGCTGATCGTCCTTTAAAGGTCTTTGTCATTCGAGCACAGGTGCAATGGGTAGCACCTTTGGACAGGGATCTTTTTTTCAACATGGACTCGCTGACCGAGCGCCAGGCACAGCCGGGCAAGTGTCAGCGACCGCGTCAAGTTAATGCTTAAAGCTGGATGCCACCTCACGGCCGCCTCATCGATGTCGTGTGCGTGGACTGACTTTCTGTACCGAAAACAAAAACAAAACCCATTACTTTGCGCTGTCTGGCACCACATACGGGATCAGAACACCATGAACAAGAACGCTACAAGTCCTCTCGCAACCGGCTGGAAATCGCTCCAGCGTTGGCGCGTGCAAGTTTTCCTGATTACCTGGGTGGCGTATGCCGCCTTCTACTTCACCCGCAAGGCGTTTTCCGTCGCGAAACTGGGCATTGGTGAAGACCCGGACTTCATGCTCGAAAAAGCCATGATGGCCAATCTCGACGCCCTCTACCTGACGGCGTATGCCGTGGGGCAGTTCCTGTGGGGTAACTTCTCCGATCGCTTCGGCCCCAGGGTCGTGGTCTTGAGCGGGCTGGTCATCTCGGCGTTGGCCGCGTTGCTCATGGGTACCTACGCCACCCTGCCGATTTTCGCCTCCTGCATGCTGGTCCAGGGCCTTGCCCAGTCCACCGGCTGGTCGGGGCTGTGCAAGAACGTCGGCAGTTTCTTCAGCACGGGCGAACGTGGCCGTGTACTGGGTTTGTGGAGCACCTCCTACGCCTTCGGTGGCCTGGTCGCCACCCCGTTTGCCGGGTGGTGGGCCTACAACCACTACCACGACTGGCGCCTCGCGTTCATCAGCAGTGCCGTGGTGGTACTGGTGGTGGCGGTGTTGTTCTTCTTCCTGCAACGCAACAAGCCAGAAGACGTCGGCCTGCCGCCTGTCGAGATCGAAATCGAACCCGTCAGCAATGTCGTGGTGCCGCGCGAAAGCATGTGGGCCGGCTTGCGCACGGTGATGAAAAATCGAACCGTACTGGTGCTGGGCCTCGCCTACTTCATGCTCAAGCCGGCGCGCTACGCCATCCTGCTGTGGGGGCCGGTGATCATCTACGAACGCATGCCCGAAATCGGCAAGGTAGCCTCCGCCATCGTCCCCACCTCGTTTGAGCTGGCTGGCCTGATCGGTCCGATCCTCATCGGTATCGCCTCGGACAAGTACTTCGGCGCCCGTCGCATTCCCGTCTGTGTCCTGAGCCTGGTGGTTCTCACCGTTTGCCTTGCGCTGTTCGTTCCGGCCATGCAAAGCGGCAGCCTCTACATCGTGGTCGGCCTGCTGTTCATGATGGGCCTGTCGCTCTACGGGCCGGACTCAATGCTCAGCGGCTCGGCGGCGATCGACTTCGGCAGCAAAGATGGCGCGGCCTCCGCTGCCGGTTTCGTCAATGGCTGCGGCTCGGTAGGTGCGGTGCTCGGCGGCCTGCTGCCGGGTTACTTCGACACCATCACCGTGTTCCTGGTGTTCACCGGCGCCGCACTGCTGGCCAGCCTGATGCTGGTGCCATTCTGGAACAGCCGCCCGAAAACGGTGGAAAACACGGTGTTGGCCTCGACGCCCGTACAGCCGGTCATCCTCGGCACCAATTCCTGAACCCGACCCCCTTAAACACTGATCACTGGAGCAATCATCATGAATTACAAACAACCTTCGCAATTGCAAGCCGTGGTTCTGGACTGGGCGGGCACCGTCGTGGATTTCGGTTCTTTCGCACCGACGCAGATTTTCGTCGAAGCCTTTGCCGAGTTCGGCGTCGCGGTGTCCCTGCAAGAAGCCCGCGGGCCGATGGGCATGGGCAAGTGGGACCACATCCGCACGCTGTGCAACGAGCCGCAGATTGCCGACCGCTACCATGCCGTCTTCGGCCGGTTGCCTACGGACGATGATGTCACCGCCCTCTACGAGCGCTTCATGCCGCTGCAGATCGAGAAGATCGCGCTGCACTCGGCGCTGATTCCCGGCGCGCTGGAGACCATCAACGGCTTGCGCGACAAGGGTCTGAAAATCGGCTCTTGCTCCGGCTACCCGGCCGTGGTCATGGAGAAAGTCGTGGAGCTGGCACGCAAGAACGGCTATGTCACCGACCACGTGGTGGCGACCGACGAAGTGCCTAACGGGCGCCCGCACCCGGCTCAAGCCTTGGCCAACGTCATCGCACTGGGCATCAGCGACGTCGCCGCCTGCGTGAAGGTCGATGACACCTGGCCGGGCATTCTCGAAGGACGCAGCGCGGGCATGTGGACCGTCGCGCTGACCTGCTCCGGCAACGCGCTGGGCCTGACCTATGAAGAGTTCAAGCGTTTATCCCTGGAGCAACTGGCCGAGGAACGTGCGCGCATCGTCAAGATGTTCGAAGGTTCGCGCCCGCACTACCTGATCGACACCATCGTCGATTTGCCGGCGGTCATCGAAGACATCAATGCGCGTCTGGCCCGTGGGGAAACCCCACAGGGCTGCTGAGCCTCTCGGGTTTGTGCAACGAACTGACAGTGGCCGTCCCCAGGACGGTCACCACCCAAAACAACAAGAGAACAGCATCATGATCTACGCCCATCCTGGCACTGAAGGCGCTATCGTTTCGTTCAAAGCCAAATACGGTAACTACATCGGCGGCGAGTTCGTCGCGCCGGTCAAAGGCCAATACTTCACCAATACCTCGCCCGTGAATGGCCAACCGATTGCCGAATTCCCGCGCTCCAGTGCCGAAGACATCGAGAAGGCTTTGGACGCTGCCCACGCCGCTGCCGATGCCTGGGGCGCCACGTCCGTCCAGGCACGCTCCCTGATCCTGCTGAAAATCGCCGACCGCATCGAACAAAACCTGGAACTGCTGGCAATCACCGAATCCTGGGACAACGGCAAAGCCGTGCGCGAAACCCTCAACGCCGACATCCCGCTGGCCGCCGACCACTTCCGCTACTTCGCCGGTTGCCTGCGCGCCCAGGAAGGCAGTGCCGCCGAAATTGACGGTAACACCGTGGCCTATCACATCCATGAACCCCTGGGCGTGGTCGGGCAGATCATCCCGTGGAACTTCCCGATCCTGATGGCCGCGTGGAAACTCGCCCCGGCACTGGCTGCCGGCAACTGCGTGGTGCTCAAGCCCGCCGAGCAAACCCCACTGGGCATCACCGTGCTGGTCGAGCTGATCGGCGACCTGCTGCCGCCCGGCGTGCTGAACATCGTGCAGGGTTTCGGTCGTGAAGCCGGCGAAGCCCTGGCCACCAGCAAGCGCATCGCCAAGATCGCCTTCACCGGCTCGACCCCGGTCGGCTCGCACATCATGAAATGCGCGGCCGAGAACATCATTCCGTCCACCGTAGAGCTGGGCGGCAAGTCGCCGAACATCTTCTTCGAAGACATCATGCAGGCCGAACCGTCCTTCATCGAGAAAGCCGCCGAAGGCCTGGTGCTGGCGTTCTTCAACCAGGGCGAAGTCTGCACCTGCCCTTCCCGCGCTTTGGTGCAGGAGTCGATCTACGACGAATTCATGCAAGTGGTGATGAAGAAGGTCCTGCAGATCAAACGCGGCGACCCGCTGGACACCGACACCATGGTCGGCGCCCAGGCCTCCGAGCAGCAGTTCGACAAGATCCTGTCCTACCTGGAAATCGCCAAGGGCGAAGGCGCCGAACTGCTGACCGGCGGCAAGGTGGAACAACTCGAAGGCAACCTGGCGAGCGGGTATTACATCCAGCCGACGCTGCTCAAGGGCACCAACAAAATGCGCGTGTTCCAGGAAGAAATCTTCGGGCCGGTGGTGAGCATCACCACCTTCAAGGACGAAGCCGAAGCCCTGGCCATCGCCAACGACACCGAGTTCGGCCTGGGCGCCGGTCTCTGGACCCGCGACATCAACCGCGCCTACCGCATGGGCCGGGCGATCAAGGCCGGTCGTGTGTGGACCAACTGCTACCACCTGTACCCGGCGCACGCCGCGTTCGGTGGCTACAAGAAGTCCGGCGTCGGCCGTGAAACCCACAAGATGATGCTTGACCACTATCAGCAGACCAAGAATTTGCTGGTGAGCTACGACATCAATCCGCTGGGCTTCTTTTAACGCTCAGTCACTTCCCAAGTAGCAAACCGGGTCAGGCACCTCAACGGCAAGCCTTGCGTCGAGAGGCCTGGAACCCGGATCGCCACCATCGCTGAATACATACACTTCAAACCAAAACGATCGTTGTCGAGGTAAGCAACATGAGTGCGGCTTCTCTGTATCCCGTTCGTCCCGAGGTTCTGGCCAACACCCTGACCGACGAGGCGACTTACAAGGCCATGTACCAGCAGTCAGTCGTCAACCCGGACGGCTTCTGGCGCGAGCAAGCCAAGCGCCTCGACTGGATCAAGCCTTTCACCACGGTGAAGCAGACCTCCTTCGACGATCACCATGTCGACATCAAGTGGTTCGCCGACGGCACCCTGAACGTTTCCTACAACTGCCTGGACCGGCATCTGGCCGAGCGTGGCGATCAAGTCGCAATCATCTGGGAAGGCGATGACCCTTCCGAAAGCCGCAACATCACCTACCGCGAGCTGCACGAACAAGTCTGCAAGTTCGCCAACGCCCTGCGTGGCCAGGACGTGCACCGCGGCGACGTGGTGACCATCTACATGCCGATGATCCCCGAAGCCGTGGTCGCCATGCTGGCCTGTACCCGTATCGGCGCGATTCACTCGGTGGTGTTCGGTGGGTTCTCGCCGGAAGCCCTGGCTGGTCGCATCATCGACTGCAAGTCCAAGGTGGTGATCACCGCCGACGAAGGCATTCGTGCCGGCAAGAAGATCCCGCTCAAGGCCAACGTCGATGACGCCCTGACCAACCCGGAAACCAGCAGCATCCAGAAAGTCATCGTGTGCCAGCGTACCGGCGGCGACATCAAGTGGAACCAGCATCGCGACATCTGGTTTGAGGACCTGATGAAAGTGGCGGGCACCGTGTGCGCGCCGAAAGAGATGGGCGCCGAGGAAGCGCTGTTCATCCTCTACACCTCCGGTTCCACCGGCAAGCCGAAGGGCGTGCAACACACCACCGGCGGCTATCTGTTGTACGCGGCCATGACCCACGAGCGCGTGTTCGACTACCGCCCGGGTGAAATCTACTGGTGCACCGCCGACGTCGGCTGGGTCACCGGCCACAGTTACATCGTCTACGGCCCGCTGGCCAACGGCGCGACCACGCTGCTGTTTGAAGGCGTGCCGAACTATCCGGACATCACCCGGGTGGCGAAGATCGTCGACAAGCACAAGGTCAACATCCTCTACACCGCGCCGACCGCGATCCGCGCGATGATGGCGGCGGGCACGGCGGCCGTCGAAGGCGCCGATGGCAGCAGCCTGCGCCTGCTGGGTTCGGTGGGTGAGCCGATCAACCCGGAAGCCTGGGACTGGTACTACAAGAACGTCGGCCAATCCCGTTGCCCGATCGTCGACACCTGGTGGCAGACCGAAACCGGCGGCAACATGATGAGCCCGCTGCCGGGTGCTCACGGCTTGAAGCCGGGTTCCGCGGCGCGTCCGTTCTTCGGCGTGGTGCCGGCCCTGGTGGACAACCTGGGCAACATCATCGAAGGCGAGGCCGAGGGCAACCTGGTGATTCTCGATTCGTGGCCGGGTCAGGCACGCACGCTGTATGGCGACCATGACCGCTTCGTCGACACCTACTTCAAGACCTTCCGCGGCATGTATTTCACCGGTGACGGCGCCCGCCGCGATGCCGATGGTTACTACTGGATCACCGGTCGCGTGGATGACGTGCTCAACGTCTCCGGGCACCGCATGGGCACCGCCGAGATCGAAAGCGCGATGGTCGCGCACCCGAAAGTCGCCGAGGCGGCGGTGGTCGGTGTGCCGCACGACATCAAGGGCCAGGGCATTTATGTCTATGTCACCCTGAACGCGGGCGAAGAAACCAGCGAGCAGCTGCGCCTGGAGCTGAAGAACTGGGTGCGCAAGGAGATTGGCCCGATTGCTTCGCCGGATGTGATCCAGTGGGCGCCTGGGCTGCCGAAGACGCGCTCGGGCAAGATCATGCGGCGGATTCTGCGCAAGATTGCGACCGCTGAGTACGATGGCTTGGGGGATATTTCGACCCTGGCTGATCCGGGTGTGGTGCAGCATTTGATTGATACGCATAAGACGATGAATGTTGCTTAAGTAGCGCTCGGCGTCATCGAAGCCCTGCCGGGTGTGAGCCTGGTGGGGCTTTTTGTTGCCTGACGGTTTTGTGTTGGCCATTCGGGCCTCTTCGCGGGCAAGCCTCACTCCTACGGATTTGAGTCGTCCACAAAACTGGCAATCAACCGAAACCCTGTGGGAGCGGGCTTGCTCGCGATTGCGATTTGTCAGGCGCCACTTAAACATCAGAAAAATAACTCCGTCCCCTTTACATCTCTTGTATAGGCATAGGGGGTATACCTATACTGCGTACACAAACGTAAGGGGTATCCCGTGGGCCATATTGCTTCCAACAAAGACGATCTTCTAAAACGCGTTAAACGCATCGCCGGACAAATCCAGGCCGTTGAGCGTGCGCTGGAATCGGAGCTCGACTGCGCGAAAACATTGCACCTTGTCGCTGCCACACGCGGAGCTATCAATGGCTTGATGGAAGAAATCATCGAGGATCATGCCCGGGAGCATGTAGCGAACCCTGCCCTCAGTGAAGCTGAGCGCAACAAGGGTGTTGAAGAGCTGCTTGAAGCCATTCGCCGCTACGCCAAGTGAACTCGACAGGTACCGGCTCATGAGCAGCACCGACACCAAGATCAAGCATGTACACGACCACCTGTTCCTTGGGTCTGCGCACGAACAAAATGCCAAACGCACGCTTTGGGTCGTGGCGCTTACACTGGTGATGATGGTGGGCGAAATCACCGTAGGCTATATCACGGGCTCCATGGCCTTACTTGCCGATGGCTTTCACATGGCGACCCATGTCGGCGCCTTGGGTATCGCGGCGGCGGCTTACGGGTACGCGAAGCGCCACGCCTCGAACAAGCGCTACAGCTTTGGTACCGGAAAGGTCGGGGACCTGGGCGGGTTCGCATCGGCGCTCATTCTCGCCCTGGTATCCCTGGCAATCGGCGTAGAGTCAGTGATGCGGCTGTTGCAACCAACAGCGGTTCAGTTCGGCACCGCCACGCTCATTGCGATTGTCGGCCTGATCGTCAACATCGTGAGTGCACTTCTGCTTGGCCATGGTCACAGTCATGGCCACGATCACGATCATCATGGCCACGGACATCACGGCAACGATAATAACCTGCGCTCAGCCTACGCTCACGTCATCGCGGACGCGCTGACGTCCGTCCTGGCCATTGTGGCGCTACTCGCTGGACGATACCTCGGATGGGTATGGCTGGATCCTGTAATGGGCATCGTGGGCGCCATTGTCATCGCACGTTGGGCGTGGAAATTGATGGGGGTCACCTCGGGTGTACTGCTGGATCAAACGGATGAGCACGTTGCAGAGGAAATTCGCGAGTTGGTCGAGAGGCCCGGCGATGTAACCATCACAGACCTGCATGTCTGGAGGGTTGGGCCGCAAGCGCATGCAGCGATCGTCAGCGTCATTGGCGAAGCCACTGCGAACACCGAAAGCATTCGTGAACGCCTGCAGCCTGTTCACGAAATCAGCCATCTGACTGTCGAGTTTCGATCTGCCTGATTTCCACGACAAGGTTCTGCCATGAACTCTCGTTACTGTCGCCCAATCCACCTGGTGCAGAGCGCCCCCCACTTTTATCTCCAAAGGAACCCGCCATGCCCTTGGGCAAACGTGAACTTGCACGGATCGAGCGCCGCTTGATAGCGACACTGACCGACGCCTGCGAAACGGCAAAATCTGAAATCAAGGGCTTTACCTGGCTCACCCATACGGCTGACTTGAACGCGCTTGCGCAAACACTGAAGGTGACCTGGGTATTCGAAACGCTGGCCGACAAACAGCTCGCCCAGGCTAACGCGAAAGCGCGGATTCTTGAGCTGACGGCCATAGCGCTGAACGAGGCAAACATCGATCTGGAGGCTTCGGATCACACCGTCCGATTCGACTCTGAGGAGGAGTGCCAACGCGCCCATGGCGGCGATTGGCAAAAACGCCTGGCATCAAGCGCGACCCGGGGCCATTGACGATGGCCAAGGAAATCGAAAACCCCTGCATTGCCGTTTGCCAGTTGAGCGGCGACCTGTGCGTGAGCTGCGGGCGCAGCAAGGAAGACATCAAGAAGTGGAAACGCATGAAGCGGCCGGAAAAAATGGCCGCCGTGCAACGGGCGAATATACGTTTGAAAGGCCTGAAGAAGACCCAGTGACCCGTTCACTCGCCCGCCCTGCAACGCGGCGGGCGAGTGAACGCGCTACATCCCATCGAGCTACAAGGTGTAGGAAATACCGACCTGAACCGTCCTCGGCGCACCCGGGTAGGCATAGACATTACCAAAGGCGCCTTCTTCATAATCCCGGTCGAACACGTTCTTCACATCGAGATTCAGCCTGACCTTGTCGTTGACCTGGTAGAAGCCGAGTAGATCGACAACGGTGTAGCTGCCCATCGAAAACGCCGTATTAGCCGTCTGCCCTGCACGCTCATCGACGTACTTGAGCCCGGTGCCAAGCCCCAGCCCCCTGAGCGCGCCATCCTGGAACTCGTAGACGTTGAGCAGGCTGAAGCTGTTCTTCGGAATGTTCATCAACCGGGTGCCCGACTCGATCACGTTGTCCTGGGTGACCTCGGCATCGACATAGGCATAGCCGCCAATCACCCGCCATTCGGGGGTTACATTGCCAGCCACGTTCAGGTCAAAGCCACGGCTGCGTACTTCGCCCGCCGCCACGCTGAAGGTCGAGTCCACGGGGTCGGTGGTCAGGACATTGCGTTTTTCGATCTGGTAGATCGCCGCGTCCACACTCAGCTGGCGATCCAGCGCTTCCCACTTGAGCCCCAGCTCATAGGACTTGCCCTTTTCCGGGTCAAAACCGCCACCCTCGCGGCTGGCCCCGCTATTGGGCTTGAAAGAGCGTGCGGTATTGGCATACACCGCCACGGTATCGGTCAGGTCATACAGCACGCCGAGACGCGGCGTCACCGCGTTGTCGCTCGCCTCCCAACTCCTGCCACCCGGCACGAAGGTTTCGTAGTCATGCTCGAAGCGCTCGAAACGGGCGCCCGCCAGGACTTTCAAGCGCTCGGTCAATGCCACCTGATCCTGGACGAAGGCGGCGTAGGTCTTGAGGTTTTCCTTGTCGTTGGTCGGCGTGCGGGTCAGGGCCGGACGAGGCTGGCCATACACCGGGTTGAAGATATCGATCGGGTAGGCACTCACCGCACCGCTGGAGCGCTGGATGATCGACTTGTAGTCGTAATCCTCGTACTCGATGCCGGTCAACAAGGTGTGATCGAAACCGCCCGCCGTGAAATGCCCGGTGAGATTGAGTTGGGTGTCCTTGTCCGTCCACTCCAGCTTGCGGTAGTTGAAGTTGCGCCCCAGGGTGCGCCCGTCGGCAGCGACACCATTGGCTTCAACGGCGTTGCCCTGCAAGGTGCCATCGAGCCACTGGAAACCACCGCCCAGTGTCCAGTCGTCATTGAGGAAGTGCTCGAAACGCAACTGGGCCATGTTGTTGTCGTTGTGCAACTTGCCCACGTCTTTCTCACCGAAGAACGTGTCGCGCGAGGCGGTGCCAATCTGGTTCGGATAGCGTGTCAGGCCGCGATCCAGCGGGTGATTGTTGCGCATGAAATCGCCTTCGAAGATCACCTTGGTGTCGTCGTTGGCCTGCCACGAAATAACCGGCGTCACGCCATAGCGTTCGGTTTCCACATGATCGCGGAAAGTATCTCCGCCCTCTCCCACCACATTCAGGCGATAGGCCAGGCGACCCTCTTCATCGAGCGGGCCAGAGGCGTCCAGCGTGCCACGCTTCATTCCCTGATCATCGAGCTGGCTGCCCAGTGTCACCGTGCGCTCGGCCAGCGGTTGCTTGGAGACCACGTTGAACGTGCCGCCAGGATCGCCTCGGCCGTAAAGCGTGGTCGCCGGGCCGCGCAACACTTCAAGGCGCTCGATGGTGTTCGCATCCGGCATGTTCGGATAACCACGGTTGATCGGGAATCCGTTGCGATAGAACTCGCCGGTGGTAAAGCCACGCACGGTGAAGGTGGTCAGCCCCTGGCCACCGAAATTATTGGCCCGTCCCACACCGCCGGCGTAATCGAGCGCGTCCTGCAGCCTTGTCGCACTGATGTCCTCGACGACATCCTTGGGCACCACGCTGATGGACTGTGGGGTTTCGTGGATAGCCGTGTCGGTACGCGTTGCACTGGCAGAACGGGTGGCGCGATAGCCGTCCACTGGCCCCGTGGCGGTTTCAAGGTCCGCGGTGCCAACGATGTCGGTCGCCTGCAACTCCAGACCGGTTTTAGCGGTTGTCGCTTGCTCCGCCCAGGAGGAAGTGGAAAACGCCTGAAGCACACAGATAGACAGCAGGGTACGACGCATCTAGGAAGCCTTGAGAGAATAGCCAAATGGGACGGCATACATGCCAATAAATTCGCCGCGCATGGTATACCGTATCACCAGCTTTTGATAGGCGTTCTCATTTGTATTTTCGCGGTCAATGGTCTGAAAAAACCGAGGTCCCAGGGAATCGAACGTCGTTACAGCGGTCGAACCCCTGGCAGGAAATCGGCGCGAGATACTCCTGCCAAATAGCCATTGCCTGCGGGAGCTCCCTTTGTCAGCCGTCTTTCTACGTCAAGTCTTGCGCTTGGCGATTCCACTTTTGTGCGTTGGCACTTCGTCTGCTGCCTTGGCCTGCCCGCAAGGTCAGTACCAGGTGTGTGTGGTCGCCTGTTTTTGTGCACCAGGCTCCAAAGAGGACACCGGGGAGCTCTTCGAAAACATGAACCAGATAGCGGCCGTTGGACTGCAGAACTGGATCGTTCAGTCGCGCAACACCGCGGCAGCCGGCGATGTTCAAACCATCCCGCTGAATATCCGCGCCCAGCTCGAACCCTACTATGACATCCAGGTGCTCGATTCCGCCCGCTACAAGGTCGGCGATGACGAAGAGCTGAACGCCGCGAACACCATGCTGCAGAACCCCGATGTGAATGCCGTCACCCTTGTCGACATCATCGTCTTTCGCAGTCAGGACGATGCGCTGAACAACGTCGCGCTATGGGCCCATGAGTTGAAGCACGTGCAGCAGTACCAGCAATGGGGCGTCGGCGAGTTTGCCACTCGCTACACCCGTGACTACTCCGCCGTCGAGGCGCCCGCCTACGAGATTCAAACCCAGGTCGCCAAGGCGCTGAGAGCCAGCGCGGACCCGCCGGGGCATCCTCGAGAGCAGTGAGTTCAATGGGCACCGGTTGAATCCTCAACCAAAGGCTGGCAGTGGATGGAGCGATGCAAAATGACAGCTAAGCTTCTTCTACTGTCGGGCGGTCTGTTCAGGCTCAGCCCTTCACTACAGCCTCGGAGAGGAGCCAATGAAACGCATCGTCATGCTCATCGCGATCTCTTTGCTTACCACTGCTTGCCAGAGCGATAACGGCGTCACCCGACTCGACAATTGTGTTTGCTATAAAACGGTCGAGGGGCAGAAAACCCAAGCATCACCCATGGACTGGCAAGACCCCGATACGGTGCGGGAACAATTCTCACATTGCGTTTGCCGGGCCTGGGTCGACCTGAAGA
This sequence comes from Pseudomonas sp. WJP1, assembly GCF_028471945.1. Taxonomy (NCBI): domain Bacteria; kingdom Pseudomonadati; phylum Pseudomonadota; class Gammaproteobacteria; order Pseudomonadales; family Pseudomonadaceae; genus Pseudomonas; species Pseudomonas sp. WJP1. Next base: position 2,176,660 of record NZ_CP110128.1, on the reverse strand, counting down.
AGGCTGATGATCCCAGTCAGTTTTTCGGGCCTGAGACGCAAATAAGAACGGAAATGAAATCGCCGGTGAAATAGGCGTTGCGGCCGGACAGGCCCAGTGTCGGCCAAATTCAATTCCATCAACAATGGATCCTTTACTCAAACACAAAAAACACGGCCGATAATCGAACACTTTATAAACTATATTAACTTATTGATTTTTAACGAATTTATTAACAAACAAGAAATCCATCGATAAAACCCCGATCAAAAGCACTTTTCAATGGATCCATATATTGATTGACTGGCACTGCACGGTGTCAGGTACAGCGCCTGCCCGCTCATAAAAATAACAAGGGTGTCGGGATGAATGACTTCTCAATCGGGCTCAAGCTTCGGCTTGCACCCACCAACGCGTGCCTTTCTCGCTTTGCCTTTTCCCAGCCTCTTCTCGAGGGGCAGCCATGAGTGTCGATCTCAAGAGCGTGGTAGATGAACGCCCCATGGCGCACTTCCAATGGTTGGCCGTGGGCATCTGTATTGTCCTGAACATGATCGATGGCTTCGACGTGCTGGTGATGGCCTTCACGGCCTCCTCGGTGTCCGCCGAATGGGGCTTGAACGGCGCGCAGATCGGGCTGCTGTTGAGTGCCGGGCTGTTTGGCATGGCGGCGGGCTCTTTGTTCATCGCGCCATGGGCGGATCGCTTTGGTCGTCGCCCTCTGATCCTGTTTTGCTTGCTGCTCTCGGGGATCGGCATGCTGTTGTCGGCGCTGAGCCAGACGCCGCTGCAACTGGCGCTACTGCGCGGGCTGACCGGCTTGGGTATCGGCGGGATCCTGGCCAGCAGCAACGTGATTGCCAGTGAATACGCCAACAAGCGCTGGCGCGGGCTGGCGGTAAGCCTGCAATCGACCGGTTATGCCTTGGGTGCGACCTTGGGCGGGCTGTTGTCGGTGTGGTTGCTGACGCACTTTGGCTGGCGCTCGGTGTTCCTGTTCGGTGGCGCCGTGACCCTGGCGGTCATTCCCCTGGTGCTGCTGTATTTGCCGGAATCCCTGGATTTCCTGATCGCCCGCCGCCCGGCGAACGCCCTGGCGCGCATCAATCGACTGGCCGCTCGCCTCGGCCAGCCGGCACTGCGCGAACTGCCCGTCGCCCTCTCTGCGCCGACTTCAGGCCGTGGGCGCCTGGCGCAGTTGCTCTCGCCTGATTCGCGGCGCACCACGCTGCTGATCTGGCTGTTGTTCTTCCTGGTGATGTTCGGTTTTTACTTCGTGATGAGCTGGACGCCCAAGCTGCTGGTCTCGGCAGGGCTGTCGGCACAGCAAGGCATCAGCGGCGGTGTGCTGCTGAGCGTCGGTGGTATCTTCGGCGCCGCGCTGATTGGCGGCCTCGCCTCACGCTGGCGGCTGACCCGGGTGCTGTCGCTGTTCATGCTGATCACCGCGGGGCTGTTGGTACTGTTCGTCGGCTCCGCTTCATCGGTAGCAATGGCACTCGGCCTGGGCCTGTTGATCGGGCTGTTCTCCAACGGTTGCGTGGCGGGTTTGTACGCACTGTCGCCGATTGTCTACGACGCTTCGGTGCGCACGACGGGGGTCGGTTGGGGCATCGGTATCGGGCGCATCGGCGCGATTCTTTCGCCGACCGTCGCCGGTCTGTTGCTGGACAGTGGCTGGCAACCCCTGCACCTGTATGGGGTGTTTGCCGTGGTTTTCGTCATCGCCGCCGCTGTGCTTTTGGCACTGCGGCCTGGTGCCCAACCACAGCCTGGCGCCCAACTCAGCCAGGCCTGACACCTTTGCAAAGAGGTAGCGGGGGCCGCCCCCGCTACTGACTACATCCTCCCAGGAAAATAACAATAATGACCAGCTTCCCCCTCCCTCCCCGGGCCCTGCTCGGCGGTGCAATGGCGCTTGCCCTGTTACCTTCGGCGCAAGCCGAAAGCGGCGGCTTTTTCGAAGACTCCAAGACCAGCCTGCTGCTGCGCAATTACTACTTCAATCGTGACTTCAACGATCCTGGCGCCAGCAAGAGCAAGATCGAAGAATGGGCCCAGGGCGCGATTCTCAAATTCAGTTCCGGTTACACCCCCGGCTTGCTCGGTTTTGGCCTGGACGGCATAGCGATGCTTGGCGTCAAGCTCGACAGCGGCCCGCAACGCAGCGGTTCGGAGCTGCTACCGGTGCACGACGATGGTCACTCCGCCGACAACTACGGGCGCGCCGGGGTGGCGGCAAAAATGCGCTTGTCCGAGACGGAGCTGATGCTGGGTGAGCTGATGCCGGATATTCCGCTGTTGCGCTACGACGACGGGCGCCTGCTGCCACAGACCTTCCAGGGCACCATGCTGGTGTCCCGCGAGCTCCCTGGCCTGAACCTGCAGGCAGGTCGATACACCGACGTGAGCCTGCGCAACTCCTCGAACATGCAAGACCTCTCGGCCTGGGCGGCGCCTACCGTCATGTCGGACGGTTTCAACTATGCGGGCGCCGAGTACCGCTTCAACGAACAACAGACCCTGGTCGGCGCCTGGTATTCGCAGCTCGAAGACATCTATCAGCAAAGCTATCTGAACCTGCTGCATAAACAGAAATTCGGTGACTGGACCCTCGGCGCGAACCTGGGCTATTTCGTCGACAAGGATGACGGCAGCGCCCTTATCGGCAACGTGCAAAGCCATACCGCCTACGGGCTGTTCTCGGCCAACCTGGGGGGCCACACCCTGTACCTGGGGCTGCAAAAGGTCAGCGGCGACACCGGCTGGATGTCCGTGTATGGCAGCAGTGGCCGCACCCTGGGCAATGACATGTTCAACGGCAACTTCAGTAACGCCGATGAGCGTTCGTGGCAGGCTCGCTACGATTACAACTTCGTCGCCGTCGGCATCCCCGGCTTGCTGCTGATGACCCGCTACGGCCACGGCGACGACGCCACCACCAAGGCCGGCAGCAACGGCAAGGAATGGGAACGCGACACCGAGGTCAGCTACACCCTGCAAAGTGGCGCGCTGAAAAACCTCAGCGTGCGAATCAACAACGCCACCAACCGTCGCAGTTTCAACAGCGACTTCGATCAGACCCGCGTGATCGTCAGCTACCCACTGTCACTCTGACCCTCCCCACCAGGGGCGCTTGTCGCCCCTGCATCCGCCCCCTCCTTGCGTTACTATGGCGAACCACTCTCTGGAAGTCGCCTGCATGAGCAAACCGGGTCAAATGGTGCTGGTCGCACTGCGCAAAATGATCGCCTCGGGCGAGCTGGCGGCGGGCGAACGGCTGATGGAAATTCCGACGGCGGAACGTTTCGGCGTCTCGCGCATGCCGGTGCGCATGGCCTTCGTCACCCTGGAACAGGAAGGCTTGCTGGTGCGCCATGGCGGACGGGGCTATCAGGTACGCTCGGTGAGTGCCGACGATATCGCCGGAGCCGTCGAGGTGCGCGGGGTGCTGGAGGGATTGGCGGCGCGGCAGAGCGCCGAACGCGGCTTGAGTGAACAGGCGCAGGCGGCGTTGCGCGAATGCCTGGTGCAAGGCGATGCGCTGTTCGACAAAGGCTACGTGACCGAAGAAGACCTTGAGGCATTCCATGACCTCAACATGCGCTTTCATCAGGTGATCGTCGAAAGCAGCGCCAACCCGGCCATTGCCGAAGCCCTGGCGCGCAACGACCACCGCCCCTTCGCTTCAGTGTCGGCGCTGGCGATCGATCGTGAAGACATGGCGCGCGAATACCGGCGCTTCAACTTTGCCCACATGCAGCACCACTCGGTCTTCGACGCGCTGGTCAGCCGCCAGGGTGCACGCGCTGAAGCCATCATGCGCGAACACGCCAATGCGACACTGCGTTACGCCGAGGTCTTCGGCGCAATCAGCCATGGCGAGCGGGTGAAAGTGATCTCACGCGGCGAATGATCGGCTGGCTTAAAGATCCAGCACCAACAGCGCCGAGCGAGACCTCGAACAGCACGGCGTGAACTGATCATTGGCCGCCTGCTCTTCCTCGGTCAGGAACAGGTCACGGTGATCGGGCACCCCTTCGAGCACACGGGTCAGGCAGGTTCCGCAGATGCCCTGCTCACAGGAAAGCGCAATCTCGACACCGTGACTTTCCAGCACCTGGACCACCGTCTTGTCGGCCGGAATGTCGAACACCTGGCCGCTACTGCCTAGCTTGACCTGGAACGCGCCATCGGCAGCGGTGTCCACCGGTGCCGCGGCGAAGTACTCACGGTGCAACTGCCCCTCGCTCCAGCCCTGGGCCCTGGCGCTGTCGAGCACGTGCTGCATGAACCCTGATGGGCCGCAGACATACAAGTGCAAGTCCGGCTCAGGATTGGCCAGCACCCTGGCGGCGTCCAGGCGCGAATCAGCCTCTTCATCGAAATGCAGGTGCACGCGATCGGCAAAGGATGCGCCTTTGAGTCGCTCGACAAACGCCGCACGCTCACTGGAACGAGCGCAGTAATGCAGTTCGAAATCGGCACCGCTGTGGGCCAGTTGCTCGGCCATGCACAGAATCGGCGTGATGCCGATGCCACCGGCGAACAACAGGCTGCGCCGCCCCTCGGCCACCAGCGGAAAAAGGTTGCGCGGTTCACTGATGAACAGCCGATCGCCACTGCTGATGTGCTCATGCAGGCTCTGGGAACCACCGCGCGAGGCGGCATCCTTGAGCACGCCGATCAGGTAGCGATGGCGCTCTTGCGGGTGATTGCACAGCGAGTACTGGCGAATCAATCCGCCGGGCAGGTGCACGTCGATATGCGCCCCGGCACTGAAGCCGGGCAATGCCCCGCCTTGGGCACAGGTCAACTCGTAGCTGCAAATATCCAAGGCTTCGTTGTTGCGGGATGTCACGACGACTTCAATCATGGCGCACCTTCAAGACCGGCCACCGCAGTGGCCGCGAACAGGATCAATGGGGGTGGACTGGCGTAGCGCTCGAGGGCGCTGCCCTCGCTACTTGACCGCGGCAATCAGCTCGACTGCCGGTGCCCGCTCTCGGGCGATGAGGCGTTCCAGCACGCGCCGGGACTGCACGCCACCGGCATCGATATTGAGCTTGAGCAGGTTACGCTCGGGATTGGCCAGCAGGTTTTTCTGCTGCTGTTCGAGCATGTCGAGGTCTTCGCTGAAAATCTTGCCCTGGCCCTCGCGGATGGTGGCGGTCAGGGCTTCGTCGTGGGGATTGAAATTGCGTGCCATGCCCCAGAAGTACCAGATCGACGTCTCGGTTTCCGGGGTAATGAAGTCGACCACGATGCTCGCGGCCTTGTGTTGCGGCTCGGCGTTGTACCCGCCCTTGCCGGCGTGGGCCACCCCCACCTCGATCAGCACGTGACTGGGTGGACTGAAGCGGCAGATCTGCCAACGGTCCACCGGCACGTCGTCGGCCAGGTTGTTGCCACGCAGGGCCATGCGCCAGAACGGCGGTGCCATGATGTTTTCCATGTGCCGCGCGGTGACCACCTCGTCACCCTCGACGGTGGTGACCGGCGCCGCTTCATCGATCTCTTTCTGGCCGATGCTCGAGGCGTGCACGTAGGTTTCGTGGGTGAGGTCCATCAGGTTATCGATCATCAGTCGATAGTCGCAATTGATGTGGAACAGCCCACCGCCGTAGGCCCACTCATCGCTGACCGCCCATTCCAGATGATGGATCAGCGCAGGATCGGCCTTGTCCTGTTCCCCGGGCCAGACCCAGATGAATCCGTAACGCTCTTCAACGGCGTAAGTCTTGTTGCACGGAAAACCCCGTACGCGCTGACCTGGCATTTCGACGGTCTTGCCGTCACAGCCCATCACCAGGCCGTGGTAGCCACAGACCAGGTTGCCATTCTCCACATACCCCAGCGAAAGGGGGGCACCGCGATGCGGGCAAAAATCCTCGACGGCGGCAACGCGCCCTTCATGGCCGCGATAGAAGACGATTTTCTCACCGCATATTTGCCGCCCCAGGGGCTTGGAAGCAATCTCGTCGGGGGTGCAGGCGACATACCAGGTGTTTTTCGGATACATAGGAATCTCCGGGACAGGCTTGTTTTTATGGATCCATTGAATCGGAATAATCCAATATCAGTCAAGCTTTTTACCGATAAACGGATTTTAATGGATCCATTAAAGCCAAAAACAGTCTTATCCAACCTTTCGAATCCTTGTGCAGGCGAAGCCCTCTGGCTGACCTCGCCGATTGCTGCGCGGCGTCGGTACTGACTACGTGGATGACACTTTTGAAGTGAACCGCTGCAGCGCCTGCCTCGATAATCGATAGCTCACTGACGAACTGTCGAGGTCAAGCATGACGAGCACAACTACGGAACAAGTCAGCCCGAAAACACTGAGAAGAGTGATCGTGGCTGCCGGCATCGGCAATTTCGTCGAATGGTTCGACTTCGCCGTCTATGGCTTCTTGGCCACGACCATCGCCCAGCAGTTTTTCCCCAGCGGCGATGCCAGTGCCGCGCTGCTCAAGACCTTTGCGGTATTCGCCGTGGCCTTTGCGTTCCGGCCCCTTGGCGGGATTTTCTTCGGCATGCTGGGCGACAGGATCGGCCGCAAGCGCACCCTGGCGATGACGATCCTGTTGATGGCCGGTGCGACGACCTTGATCGGCCTGCTCCCAACCTATGCCGCGATCGGCGTCACGGCGCCGATCCTTCTGTCCCTGATCCGCTGCGCCCAGGGTTTTTTCCGCCGGGGGTGAATACGCAGGTGCCTGTGCCTATCTGATGGAGCATGCCCCGAGCGATAAACGCGCCTGGTACGGCAGTTTCATACCGGTATCGACCTTTTCCGCCTTCGCCGCCGCAGCCGTGGTGGCCTACGCACTCGAGGCGTCCTTATCGGCCGAAGCAATGGGCAGCTGGGGCTGGCGCCTGCCGTTCCTGATTGCCGCGCCGCTGGGCCTGGTGGGCCTTTACCTGCGCTGGAAGCTCGATGAGACACCGGCCTTCCAGGCGGTGACCGAGGAACATGCCGTGGCCCATTCCCCCCTCAAGGAAACCTTGCGCAACCATGGCGCGGCCATCTGTTGCCTGGGCGCCTTCGTGTCGCTCACGGCGCTGTCGTTCTACATGTTCACCACCTACTTCGCGACCTACCTGCAAGTCGCCGGTGGCCTGAGCCGCGCCACCGCGTTGCTGGTGTCGCTGATTGCCTTGCTGTTCGCCGCGGCGATCTGCCCGCTGGCCGGGCTGTATTCGGATCGGGTCGGGCGTCGAATGACGGTGATGAGCGCTTGCGCCCTGTTGATCGTGGCCGTGTATCCCTCGTTCCTGATGGCCAGCTCCGGCTCGTTCGCGGCGTCCGTCGCGGGTGTCATGCTCCTGGCGGTTGGCGCGGTGTTGTGTGGCGTGGTCACGGCGGCCTTGCTCTCGGAAACCTTCCCCACCCGCACGCGCTACACCGCCTCGGCGATCACCTACAACATGGCGTATACGATTTTCGGCGGCACGGCACCGCTGGTGGCGACGTGGCTGATCAGCACTACTGGCAGCAATTTGTCGCCGGCGTTCTACCTGATCGCGATTGCATTGCTGGCTCTGGCGGGTGGGCTGGCATTGCCGGAGACGTCGAGGATTTCCCTGCATGATGTGCAGGCGCAGGGGAAAGGTGCAGGTGTGCGGGCTGTGGCCTGATCGCAGATTGTCCCCGATCCCATGTAGGAGCGAGCCTGCTCGCGATGGACGTCAACGATAACGCGTCCTGTCTGGATGAACGCGTTGCCTGGAAGCCCATCGCCAGCAGGCTGGCTCCCACAGGGGAACAGGTACAGCCGTAAAGTTCAGGTCGGCTTTAAGGCCGCCTCGCTTTGGCTTTAGATTTTGGGTGCCCCGTTAACCACGATGGCCGAACGCAGGCATTGCGCAGTGGGGAAACCGGCAGGACGCCGGTTTAGCCGCGCTGGGCCAGGGACGGCCCATCGCGGCGACCCACGGAGCAATGCCGGAGAGAGGGCATGCCGAGCCTTAGCGAGGCACCGAGTGGTGGGGCAAAGCCTTTTGCTTACTTTTTGGCGTTTGAAAAAGTGAGTCGCCGTAAGGGCGAAACCATAAGCCGCCGTTACCCCAGCAATGGATATGTACCCCAAAAAATGGCCGGAGCAACCACACAACCACTGCAAATCCAACAATAATAGAGGCCAAACCCTAAAGGCAGCCCCCGATTGAACATCGATAACCGAATCAAATTCCGTCATCTGCTGTGTTTTCTCGAGGTGGCACGCCAGGGCAGCCTGGCGCGTGCCTGCGACAAATTGGCGATCAGCCAGCCGGCGCTGTCCAAGACCCTGAAGGAACTGGAAACCCTGCTCGATACCAAGCTGTTTGAACGGGGGAAAAAGGGCTCGACGCTGACCGAAGCCGGCGTGGCCTTCTTGCGATACGCAGGGCCGAGCGTGCAATCGCTGCGCGACGGGGTCAACAGTTTGCGCTCGGGTGTGCATGAGCCGATTACCGTGCAGCTCGGCGTGCTGTCCACCGTCGAAAGCCTGTTGGTACCTGAAGTGGTCTGCCGTCTGCACGACCGCCACCCTGCGCTGGTGGTCAGTATCGTGACCGGTCCGAGTGCCTATCTGCTGTCCCGACTGCGTGTGGGCGAGCTGGACCTGGTGGTCGGCCGCATGACCGATAGCCCACTGATCCTCGGGTTGGCGTTCGAACACCTGTACAGCGAATCCATGACCCTGGTGGTCCGCAGCGGCCATCCGGTGCTCGCCGATCCGTCGGGCAATAAAAACCTCGAAGACTATCCGCTGGTATTGCCATCGGCGGGGACCACGATCCGCAAATTCGCCGACAGCCTGTTCGTGCAGCACGGGATAACGCCGTCACGCCAACGCCTGGAAACCCTGTCGGTAGCCCTGAGTCGGCGCTACGTACTGTGCAGCCAGGCCATCTGGGTCGCCCCTTTCGATGCGGTCAGGCAGGACTTGCGCCAGGGTGAATTGGTCGAGCTGGACCTGGGCATGCGTGAGCCGGGTGGCTCCGTGGGGCTGTGCACCAATCCTGCGTTGCCGGTGACACCGGCGGCGCAGTGGTGCGTGGAGGCACTGCGCGAGGTCGGGCAGGAGTATCGCGAAGGCCAGTATCCATAACCATCTGGATATGCATAAGGTCGATTTTTTCAATTTTACGGTGGGACATACAAGAGGACACTGGGCTACCAGTCGCTGCCAACCCCAGTGACTGCCTCCGTCCCACCATAACAATAGGAAAAACGACATGTCTGATGCGCACGACAGCCGCTTCGTCATTCGTGACCGTAATTGGCATCCAAAAGCCCTGACGCCTGACTACAAGACCTCGATCCTGCGCTCTCCCCGCCAGGCACTGGTGAGCATCCCCCAGTCTGCATCCGAGACCAGCGGCCCGGATTTTTCCCATCTGCAGATGGGGCGCCATGACAACGACCTGCTGTTGAACTTCAATCACGGCGGCCTGCCCATCGGCGAACGCATCATCGTCGCGGGCCGGGTTTGCGATCAGTACGGCAAGCCGATTCCCCACACCCTGGTGGAAATGTGGCAAGCCAATGCCGGTGGTCGCTACCGGCACAAGAAGGACAGTTACCTGGCCCCCCTCGACCCGAACTTCGGCGGCGTTGGTCGTGCGTTGACCGACCGCGATGGCAACTACAGCTTCCGCACCGTCAAGCCCGGCCCCTACCCATGGCGCAACGGTCCCAACGATTGGCGCCCTGCGCATATCCACGTCTCCATCAGTGGCCCGTCGATTGCTACGCGCTTGATTACCCAGCTGTATTTCGAAGGTGATCCGCTCATCCCCATGTGCCCGATCGTCAAGTCGATCGCCAACCCGGACGCGGTGCAGAGCTTGATCGCGCGGCTGGACATGGGCATGGCCAATCCCATGGATTGCCTGGCTTATCGTTTTGATATCGTCCTGCGCGGCCAGCGCAAGACCCACTTCGAAAACTGCTGAGGAGGCCTGCGTATGCCCGTTCAACTTCTGCCTGAAACCCCGTCGCAAACCGCCGGCCCTTACGTGCACATCGGCCTGGCGCTGGAAGCTGCCGGCAATGCGCCGCGCGAGCAGGAAATCTGGAATGAGATGGCTAAACCTGGCGCGCCAGGCGAGCACATTCTAGTGTTGGGCCACGTCTATGACGGCAATGGCCACTTGATTCGCGACGCGTTCCTGGAGTGCTGGCAAGCCAATCACGACGGCGTCTACGACAGCGCGTTCGACCTGGAAAAACCCTTCAATTGCTTTGGCCGTACCGCGACCACCGATACCGGTGAATGGACGATCAAGACCGTCAAGCCCGGCCGGCTGAAAAACGCCTCGGGCGTGACCATGGCGGCGCATATCAACGTGGCGCTGTTTGCCCGGGGCATCAACATCCACCTGCACACCCGCCTGTACTTCGACGACGAACCCGAGGCGAATGCCGCAGATCCGGTGCTGAACCTGATCGAGCAGCCCCATCGCCGCGAATCCCTGGTCGCCCGGCGCTGCACGGTGGACGGCAAGCTGGCGTACCGCTTCGACATTCATCTTCAAGGTGAAGCGGAAACCGTGTTCTTCGACTTCTGAGGACGCGGTACGCAAAGCCGTTATTCAGCGGCTGACTGAACGACGCTACGCGCGCGGTGCAAGCCATTGGTCAGGTGCAGGCGCATGGCCGCGCGTGCGGCTTCGACGTCCTGGCGCGCCACCGCGGCGTAGATCTGTTCGCGCTCACGTACCTGCAAGCTGCGCAGTTGCTCCGTCACCGCCGGGGTGGGCTGCTGCGTGGCAGACAGCAGCATGCTGCCCAGGTGGGTCATGGCATCGATGAAGAAACCGTTCGCGGTGCACTGGGCAATCTGCAGGTGGAACTCGAAGTCCATGCGCGTACTTTGCTCATTGGCCGGATCCAGCGCGTGGGCCTCATCCAGTGCGTAACGCATGGCCAACAACTGGCTGGGGGTGGCGCATTGCGCAGCGATGGCGGCGGCCTCCACCTCCAGGCTCAAGCGCAGCTCGATGATCGCCACCGCGTCGTAGGCGCTGCCCTTTTCATGCTGGTTACCCTGGAAGTCGCCGGGCCGAATGGTGTCGACAACGAAGGTGCCGATGCCACGCCGGGTCTCTACCAGCCCCTCTGCCTGCAGTCGCGACAAGGCTTCGCGAACCACGGTCCGGCTGACGCCGCGCTCCTGGGTGATGACTTGTTCGGTAGGGAGCTTGGTCCCCGCTGGCAGCTCGCCGGCGAGAATTTTGCGCGACAGATCAAGCACCAGTTGCTGGGCCAGGTTCAGGCGTCGATCAGGGGCAGCGCTCACCATGTAACAAATCCTTTCATACCAGACGATGGCGTCATTATACCCGCAGCCTTGGCTCAAAACGCACTATAATGCCCGCCGATCAGCCAAGAGCAAGACGATGTCGGATTCCTCCTCTGCAGCCCAAAACAAACCGCGCCGAATGGCCGAATCACTGGTTGAACGCTTTGCCCGGCGCATGCGTGAAGGCGAGCTCAAGCGTGGCGAAAAGCTGCCTGCCGAAGCGCATATCATGGCGGCCGAAGGGGTCAGTCGCTCGGTGGTTCGCGAAGCGCTGTCGCGCATGCAGGCGGCGGGCCTGGTCGAAACCCGTCACGGGGTCGGTACCTTCGTGAAAGACATGCCGGCCCCCGAAGGATTCACCCTGGGCCCGTCGACGATCGTTGAACTGTCGGAAGTGCTCGACCTGTTGCAGTTTCGCCTGAGCCTGGAAGTGCAGGCCGCCGGCATGGCCGCCGAACGTGCCACGCCGCAGGCACTCGAGGAGCTGGAGCAGGCCTTGCACGCGTTGCTGCAAGGGCCGGAAAAATCCGGCAGCACCATCAACGCCGATTTCCAGTTCCATCTGAAAATCGCCAAGGCCAGCGGCAATCCCTACCTGATAGACATCATGAAGCACCTGGGCACCAAGCTGATCCCGCGCACCCGGATGAACTCCGCCTATACCGGCCAAAGCAATCGCAGCACCTACCTGCAAGGCATCAACAGCGAGCACCAGCAGATCTTCGACGCCATCGCCAGTCGCCAGGTGGATGCGGCGCGTGCGGCCATGTACCTGCACTTGAGCAACAGCCGCATGCGCCTGCGTGAAGCGCAACAACGCCAGGCGTTCTACAACGAATGATCGCTATCGGCTATTGAGCGGGCGGCGCGGGCACCACGCCATGGAAGGCCAGCCCCTGGCTACCGCTCACCTGCCATGGATTGGCATCCCCGGCTTCACTGAAGCGAACAGTGTCAAATCGCGAATCCTTCAAGCCATCGATCTTCACGCCGGCCGGACCACTGAAGCGTACCCGCTCGAAGGCCAGGCCTTGATGAAAGGCGCTGTGCTGGCTGTCGCCCTTGACTTCGATCGCCGCCATCCCGGCGTTCTCCACACTCACATCACTGACCCGGACATCGCGGAACTGCCCTGCCACGGTTGATTTCCTGTAGTCGAGCTTGGCATTCGGGTCGTTGTAATCAAGGGTGAAGATGAAGGCCTGCTTGAGCGTATTGCGAATCGCGGAATCACGGAAGGTGACGTTGCGCGCCCCGCCGCCCATGAAGTTGGTGCTCTTCATGCGCAGACCGGCATCGGTGCCGTCGGAAACGTTGTCCTCGGCCAGGATGTCCTGGATCCACGCCCCGGTATGGCTGCCGGCGACGACCATGCCGTGGCCTTTGCGAAAGAAGTTGTTGAAGATCCAGGCGTCTTCCTGAGGCTTTTGCTGCGTCGCTTCGGCGCCAGTGCCGGCTGCAAAGTTGACGCAGTCATCACCGGTGTCGAAGAAGTTGTTGAACACCATCGCGCCGCGGCTGTTGGCGAATTCGACACCGTCACCGTTATTGGCATCAAAGGTCTTGTGCGTGATGTTGGCCAGCACCACGTTGTGGTTTTCCAGGTTCATGATGCCGTGATAAGCGGGATTGAGCACCGTGAAGCCACCGTAGAAGACGTTCGTCACATCGCGCAGGGTGATCAGCGACGAGCGCATCTGTCCGTAGGCGTCCTTGACGTTCATGCCTTCGGCCACCGCACGTTCTACCTGGGCCTTGGCCAGCACACCATCGTGCATGTAGCGCGTGTTGTCGCTCGGCACATAGACCGGCAAAGGCTGGCCACGTTCGTCGATAGCATCGGCCTGGCGTTTCCAGCCATTGCCGTCGAGGGTGCCCTTGCCGACGATGCGGATGTTCTCGAAAGCCTGGTGCTTGCGCGGGTCACGGGGCAAGGCGTTGATCAGCGAGGCCGGGCGCACGGTGGTGGAATACGGGTACTGGACGTAGCCATCACGCGGGTAGTCCTCGGCACGCTCGGAGCCAAGCAAGGTCGCACCCTCGGCGATCTCGAGGGTCATGTTGCTCTTGAGGTACAGCGCGCCGCTCTTGTACGTACCGGCCGGCAAGAGCACCTTGCAGCCCGGGGTGCAGGCATCGATGGCGCGCTGGATCGCGGCGGTGTCCAGCGTGCTGCCATCGCCCTTGGCACCCTGCTCTCTTACATCAAATAGTGCTGGCACGGCGGTGGTGCGCTGGACCACCGCCGGGCTGTCGGCCGACTCCTTGCCGTCGCTTCCCACCGAACGCACCGTGAAACGGTATTCGGTGTCGGGTACAAGGCCAAGCGCGGTGAAACTGTGGATGGCGATGCGGTGATGGAAGTGCCGGGTGTCCTGATCGTAGAACCTGTCGATGTAAGGCCTGGCCGGCGACACCCGGGCATTGTTGGCGTTGGCACCACCCAGCAGCTTGCCATTGGCGTACACATGGTAATCGGCGATAGCGGCGTGCCCTGCCGGCTTTTCCCATACCAGAATAATCTGCTGGTCGTCATACGCCAGGGTCGGCACCTGGACCCTGGTGGGCGCCTCCAGTGCCCAGAGCGGCAGACTGCAGCCCACGGCCAGGACAGCCAGCACCGACTGCGCCAAAAGGTGTCGGGTTGAAGCAACGGCAGGACTCGCATACGGCATGTTCTGGTTTTCCTTGATTGTGCACCTGAACCAAACGACTCAGATCGCCAGCGCAGCCTGTTCGAGGTATTGGCTGCGATTGACGAAGGTTTCCCGCGGCATTTCCCGCACGTCCATGGACAACGCCTCGACCTCTGGCAGCAAGGCGACCAGCGCCGCCATGGTCGCTGACGCGAGGCTGCGCCGTTGTTCAGCGCTGCGCCCGGCAAACAGGTACAGCGCCACGTGGACAAAATCATCCTGGGTGGCACCACAGCGGTAATGCTCGAAGCTGTTCAGTCGCGCCTTGATATCGCCGGGCTTGAACAAGCCGCTGGCGTCGATGGCGTCATGCACGGCGGCCAGCAACTTCTGTTCTCCGACCCGATGAGCGAGGGCAGCCGGGCAATCAATGATGCAATGGGGCATGTTGAATTCCTTGAGTGAAAACGCAGGGTTCAGACCGTCGCGACCCGCGGCGACTCGGCACTGAAATCGCGGCTGGCCTGCACCAGCATGCGGGTGTATTCGTGACGGGCCAGGTCCTGACTCAACGCCTGGCTGTCCAGGCGCTCGACAATCCGTCCCTGCTGCATCACCGCGACCTTGTCGCACAGGTGGCTGACCACGCCGAGGTCGTGGGTCACCATCAGGTAGGTGAGCTTCTCGCGCTGACGCAGATCCGCCAGCAGGTTGAGAATTTCCGCCTGCACCGAAACGTCGAGGGCCGAGGTCGGCTCATCCAGCAGCAACACCCGCGGCTGCAGAATCAGCGCCCGGGCAATCGCCACGCGCTGACGCTGGCCGCCGGACAACTGGTGCGGATAGCGGTAGCGGAAGCTGTCGTTGAGGCCGACCTTGAGCAGGATGTCGTTGATGCGATCGTCACGCTCGTCCATCCCGTGGATGGTCAGCGGCTCGCGCAACGCGGTGTCGATGGTATGGCGCGGATGCAGCGAGCCGTACGGGTCCTGGAAGACCATCTGCACCTTGCGAAAGTGCTCCTTGGGGATCTTGTGCTGCAGCGGTACGCCGGCAATGCTCAGCGCTCCGCTCCAGTGCCGGTACTGGCCGGCCAGGCAGCGCAGCACGGTGGTCTTGCCGGAACCCGACTCGCCCACCAGGCCGAACGACTCGCCGTCCTCGACACTCAGGTTGACGTCGTGCAGCACCTGGTTGAGCGCAGGGCCGATGCCGAAGCTCAGGTTCAGCGATTGTGCCTGGATCATGGACATGTCAATTACCTCAGCAGGTGAGCCAGAGTGGGTCGCGTTGCAACACCGGCAAGCGCGGACGGCGGTTGTCCATGCTCGGCAAGGCTGCCAGCAGGCCACGGGTATAGGGATGTTCGGCGTACTGCAGGTCGCAGGCGGCAAGCGACTCGACCACTCTTCCTGCGTACATCACCAGCACGCGGTCACAGTAGTTGCGCACCAGGTTGAGGTCGTGGCTGACGAAGATCAGCCCCATCTGCTGCTCGACCACCAGCTCTTCGAGCACGTTCAGCACTTGCTGGCGCACCGACACGTCGAGCGCCGAAGTCGGCTCGTCGGCGATGATCACTTCCGGGTTGGTGATCACCATCATGGCGATCATGATGCGCTGGCCCATGCCGCCGCTGACTTCATGGGGATACAGGTTGTAGACCCGCTGCGGGTCGCGGATGTGGACCTTTTCCAGCATCAGCAGCACCCGATCGCGGGCTTCACTGCGACTGGCCTTGTGGTGCGCCAGGTAAGCCTCGGCGATCTGGTCGCCAACCTTGACCACCGGGTTGAGCGAGTACTTGGGGTCTTGCATGATCATCGAGATGCGCTGGCCACGGATCTTCTGCATGGCCTTTTCGCTGGCGCCGAGCAGGTCGACTTCGCCGAACTGCATGGCCTTGACGCTGATCTGCGTGCTCGCCGGGTGCAGCTTGAGCAAGCTGCGCCCGACGGTGGACTTGCCCGAGCCGGACTCACCGACGATGGCGAGCTTTTCGCGGCCCAGGGTGAACGACACATCGCGCACCGCGTGCATTTCTTTCTTGCCGTTGACGAAGCGCACATTGAGCGAATCGACATTGAGTTTGAGCGTCGACATAAAGCCTCCAGTTACTCGCTACGCGGATCGAGAATGTCCCGCAGGCCATCGCCCAACAGGTTGAACGCCAGGCTCACCAGCATGATTGCCGCACCCGGTACCGCGACCAGCCACCAGCACTCGAGCATGTAGCGCCGGCCGGTGGAGATCATCGCGCCCCACTCCGGCAGCGGCGCCTGCGCGCCCAGGCCGAGGAAGCCCAGGGCCGCGGCGGTGAGGATGATGCCGGCCATGTTCATGGTCAGGCGGATGATCACCGACGACAGGCACATGGGCACGATGTGGCGCAGGATGATGCGGCTCGAGGACGCCCCCTGCAGCTCCACCGCGACGACGAAGTCGGCCTTGCGCAGCGACAAAGTCTCGGCCCGGGCCAGGCGTGCGATCGGTGGCCATGAAGTCAGCGCGATGGCGACCACGGCATGCTCCAGGCCAGGGCCAAGGGCTGCGATGAACGCCAGGGCCAGCACCAGGCTCGGGAACGAGATGAAGATGTCGGTGATGCGCATGAACACCGTGTCGACGATGCCGCCGAAATAGCCGGAGACGGTGCCGATGAACAGCCCGATCGGGCCGACGATAATCGTCACCAGGGCAATGATGTACAGGGTGATGCGTGAACCGTAGACCAACCGGCTGAAGATGTCGCGGCCGTATTCGTCGGTGCCGAACCAGTGCGCAGAGCCGGGGGCCTGCAGGGCATTGGCGAGGTTCTGCACCACCGGGTCGTGGGTGGCGATCCAGGGCGCGAAGGCGGCAACCACCATGAGCAACAAGGCCACCAGCACCCCGGCCAGGGTCATCGGGTTGCGCAACAGGTGACGCAGCACCCGCAGGCTGCTTTTGTACAGCGCGTCGAGGCTGGAGGCTGGCGTCTTGTCGGCCGGCCGCCCGGCGGTTGAATCGGTAGAAGACAGGTTGGCAATCATCGGCATGCTCTCGATGTGAAATCATGGCCACCCGGGGCGCCCGCAGACGCTCCCAGGCGGTGTTCAGCGTTGCTTGTAGACACCCAGGTAACGGGTCGCCTCGGCGTCATCGTCGACGAAGCCCTTGACGTCCACCGCGCTCACGGCAGTGTCGGTCATCTGCGAAATCATCATGATCGGGCCGACCTGCTCGTCGTACAGCTTCTGCGCCTGGTGGTACAAACTCAGGCGCTTGCCTGCGTCGCGCTCGACACCGACCTGGTCGATCAGCTCATTGAGCTGGCGATTGAAGAACGACGCCCGCCAGCCCTGGAAGTTGGGCAAGCCGGCGGCGTCGCCGTTGTCCGGGTTGTAGATGAAAGTGCGCAGGCTGAAGTACGGGTGCGGGTAGCGCTCGGCACCGCGCGCCACGATCATCTCGAAGTTACGCGCGCGCATGGCGCCATACACCTGGTTGCCGGTGCCGGTGACGATGCTGGCCTTGATCCCGCCTTCGGCCAGGGTCGATTGCATGCGCGCGGCAATGTCGATGAAGGGCGGCTCGGACAGGGTGCGAATGGTGGTGCTGAAACCTTGGGGGTAGCCGGCCTCGGCCAGCAGCGCCTTGGCCTTGGCCACGTCCATTTTGTAGCCAGGGTCCGGCAGGCGCGCCTCCAGGCCCAGCTGCATCGGCTGCTGGTTGAGCTTGCCGTAATGCGGCATCACCTGTTCGTCCAGGCCCTGGTAGTCGATCAGGTTACGCACCGCTTCGCGGACTTTCTGGTTGGCGAATTCGGGCTGCTTCATGCTCATCGCCACGTAATACATGGTGCCGCGTTGCAGCGACTGCACCTGAAGCTTGTCGGAGTGCTCGATGGCCTTGATGTCGGGCGCGGCCATGCCGTAGACCAGGTCCAGGTCACCGCGTTCGAGCATCAGGCGCAGCGATTGCGACTCGGTCATGTGGCGCACCAGCACCCGCTTCATCTTGGCCGGCCCAGCCCAGTAAGCATCGAAACGGCTCATCACCAGCGAATCGTTGGCGCTCCATTTGCTCAGGGTGAACGGGCCGCTGCCGGCTTCATGGGTGACCAGCCAGGCAGCGCCCAGGTCGCCGTTCTTCTCGTGCTTCAAGGCTTCCTGTCGGTCGACCACCACGGCGCTGGGCGAAATCGCCAGCGAGTCGATCACCAGCAATGGGTCGGTCGGCTGTGGCAGGTCGACTACCAGGGTCTGCGCATCGGTGGCGCGGATCAGCCCCTGGATGTTGTCGACGCTGTAGCCGTAGGCCTTCCAGGTGGTGGCCAGGCCGAAGTTGAGTTTCATCACCCGGTACAGCGACCACGCCACGTCTTCGGCGGTGAGGGCGTTGCCAGAGTGGAACTTCACGTCGTTGCGCAGGTGGAAGGTGATCTGCTTGCCGTCTTCGCTGACCTCCCAGCGTTCAGCCAGCTGCGGCAGGTGTTTTTCCGGGTTGCCGTGGTCGCGCTTGACCAGCGTGTCGTAGAGGTTGGCATTGACCCCGGAGGCATCCAGGCCCGGCGCGTTGGCCGGGTCGATGGAGAACAGGTTGACCATGCTCATGCCGACGATCAACTGGTCGGCGGGGGTCTTGGCCTGCACTGCGGCGATCGGGCTCAGCGCCATGATCGCGCCCAGCAGGCTCATGCGCAGGGTCGGCAATACAGTGTTCATGTGGGCATCCTTCTTTTTATAGTTGTTTACTGTGCTCACGCAGGCCTGGGCGGCTCAGCGGGTCCTTGGGTCGAACACTTTGTACAGGGCGTCGCTGACCAGGTTGAGGGCGACGAAGATCAGGCCGATCACCAGCACGCACCCCATCACCGCATTCATGTCACCGAGCATCAGGCTGCTGGTCAGGTACTGGCCAAAGCCGGGCCAGGCGAACACCGTCTCGATCAGCACCGCACCTTCGAGCAGCGAGCCGTAGGCCAGGGCGACCACCGTGAGCAACTGCACGAGGATGTTGCGAAACGCATGACCCCAGACCACCTGGCGCCGCGACAGGCCCTTGACCCGTGCGGTGATGATGTATTCCTGGGACAGCTGTTCGAGCATGAAGCTGCGGGTCATGCGGCTGATGTAGGCGACGGAGTTCAGGCCGAGGATCAACGCGGGCAGGACGATGTGCCGCAGCGCGCTGGCAAAGGCTTCCCAGTCACGCGCCAGCGCCGTGTCGATCAACAGCAGGCCGGTGACGTCCGGCACCATGCCGTCGTAGGCCAGGTCGATGCGCCCTGCCCCACCCGCCCAGCCCAGCCAGGCGTAGAACACCAGCAGGCCCATCATGCCGACCCAGAAAATCGGCGTGGAGTAACCGAACAGGGTGATCACCCGTGCCACATGATCGCCCAGGCGGCCCTGGTTGCTGGCAGCGACCACACCCAGCGGCAAGCCGATGAGGATGCCGAACAGGATCGCCAGGGTCGCCAGTTCGATGGTCGCCGGGAACACCCGCCGGATGTCTTCGAGCACCGGGTGGCCGGTCAGTAGCGCGTTGCCGAAATCACCGTGCAGCAGGTCATCGAGGTACAGGCCGAACTGGGTCCAGATCGGTTTGTCCAGGCCCATGGCCCGGTACACCTGGTCGTAAGTGGTGCTGTCGGCGTCCGGACCGACCACGGCCAGTACCGGGTCCAGCGGCATCACCCGACCAATGAAAAAGGTCAGCGCCAGCAGACCCAGCAGGGTCACCAGGACGGTGCTGGCCCGGCGGGCCGTGCCGGACACGCGGGCGCCCAGCACAGAGGCAGTCGAAAGAAACATATCAGGCTCCTGAAAAAGCGTTCACCAAGCACCGAAGCGTGAGGGACGCGCACGCCCCTCACCCGCTCAACGCGACTTGTAGACGTCCTTGTAAGGGGTGGTGGCCGCGGTATGGCCCTGGTAATCCCGGACATCGTGGTACAGCACCACGGTGTCGGTCATTTGCGAGACGGGCAGGATCGCCCCCACCTGCGCATCCAGGGTGGTCTGGATCTGCTGGTACTGCGCCAGTTGCCGCGCCTTGTCCGGCTCGACTTCGGCCTGTTCGATCAGCCTGTTCAACTCGGGGCTGTAGAACGACGTGCGCCAGCCCTGGAAGTTGCTCAGCTTGGCTTCGTCGCGGTTGTCCGGGTTGTACACCAGGGTGCGCAGGCTCGAATGCGGATGCCGCTCGGCACCGCCACCCCCACGCCCGACCAGCATGTCGAAACTGCGCTCGCGCATGGCGCCGTAGATCTGGTTGCCGGTGCCGGTCACGATGGTGGCCTGGATGCCGGCCTGGGCCAGGGTCGCTTGCAGGCTGGAGGCAATGTTGATGAACGGCGGTTCGGTAAGCACGCGGATAGTGGTCTTGAAGCCTTCGGGGTAGCCGGCGTCGCTCAGCAGCTGTTTCGCCTCGGCCACGTTCAGGGTGTAGCCCGGATCGTCCAGGCGCGCCGGCAGCCCCAGCGGCAGTGGCCGCTGGTTGAGCTGGCCGTAGTGCGGCATCACGGTCTGGTTGATGCCCTGATAGTCGATCAGCGAACGCACCGCCCGGCGCACGCGGGCGTCGTCAAAGGGCTTTTGCTTGACGTTCAGGGCCACGTAATAAAGGGTGCCGCGCTGCACGGTCTGGGTACGCACCTTGTCGGACTTCTCCAGTGCTTCGATATCCGGCGCGGACATGCCCTTGGCCAGGTCCAGGTCACCGCGCTCGACCATCAGGCGCAGCGACTGCGATTCGGTCATGTTGCGCATGACGATGCGCTTGAGCCTGGCCGGGCCACCCCAGTACCCGTCGAAGCGGGTCATCAGGATCACGTCGTTGGCGCGCCAGTCGTTGAGGATGAACGGACCGCTGCCGGCAGCGTGGGTAACCAGCCAGGCGCCGCCCATGTCATTGCCCTTCTGATGCTGCTGCACCACTTTGCGGTCGAGGATGAATGCGCTGGGCGAGGTCGCCAGGGTATTGAGGATCAGCATCGGATCGGTCGGGCGCGGCAGCTCGACGACGAAGGTGTGCTCGTCGGTGGCGCGCAGGTACTGGTCGACGTTGCCGGCGGTAAACCCGTAGGCCTTCCAGGTCGAGGCCAGGGCCAGGTTGAGCTTGAGAACGCGTTGCAAGGACCAGGCGACGTCTTCGGCGCCGAGTGGATTGCCAGACTGGAACGTCACGCCCTTGCGCAAGTTGAAGGTCAGGGTCTTGCGATCAGCGCTGACCTGCCAGCTTTCGGCCAGGGCCGGTACCAGCCGGTCCGGTTGCCGCACATCCTGCACCAGCAGCATGTCGTACAGGTTGGCGTTGATCTCCGAGACATCCAGCCCGGTGGCAGCCGCCGGGTCGAGGGACAGCAGGTTGATCATGCTCATGCCGACGATCAACTGGTCGGCCGGGGTCTTGGCGAATGCAGCAGAGACCGAGGTCAGCGCCAGCGATGCGGCAAAGACCCCCGCCCAGAGTTTGGGGAGAACGCTCATGTGAGATAGCCTTTTTATAGTTATTGGACTCTCGGGCGGCACGCCATGACGCGTGCCGCCATGCACGAATCAGTAGTGGTGCAGCGTGTTGGTCTCGACGTAGTCGAAGTCGATCTCCTCGCCCAGGCCTGGCAGGTCCGACAGGTGCACGAAGCCGTCTTCATCCATTGGGTCGACCAGGCGCTTGAGGTATGCCGGCACCTCGTCGTAGTTGAGGAACGGGTGCAACAGGCCGCGCTCGTACCAGGTGCAGTTCTTGATCGCGCCGACCACCGCCAGGTTGGCCGCGCCGTTGCCGTGGATCTCGCAATTCATGCCGAACGACTCGGCCATGTGCGCGACTTTCAGGCACGGTGCAATCCCGCCGACCCCGGCGACACCGGCGCGCAAGATGTCACAGACATCATTCTTGACCCAGCTGGCCCGGCTCAGGTGCTTGCCGCCCAGGCTTTCCGGGCCCAGCACCGGGATGTCCAGCTGAGCGGACAACCAGGCATAGGATTCGGCAGAGTCTTCCATCATCGGCTCTTCGAACCAGGCGAAATCCAGCTTCTCCAGGGCGCGGCCGATGGTCAGTGCTTCGGTGCGGCTGTACCAGTGATAACCATCGATCATCAGCGCGATGTCCGGGCCGACCGCCTCGCGCACCGCCGCGCACGCCTTGATATCCATGCTCACGCTGGGTGCGAACGACACCGGCGGCATCCAGGTGTGCAGCTTGATTGCCTTGTAGCCGCGCTTGACCAGGGTCTCGGCGAAACGGCCGTACTCCTCCGGGGTCGACAAACCGCCCGCCAGCTCGTCACCGCACATGGTCGAACCGTACGCAGGCACCTTGTCGCGGTAACCGCCGATCAGCTTGTGCACCGGCACGTTCAGCTTGCGTCCGGCCCAGTCCCACAGGGCCTGCTCGACCAGCGCCAGGGCACGATCGGTCAACTGGCTGGCGCTGCCGCGCTGCCAGTGCGCCAGGTCGTGCCAGATCTTCTCGCGATCAAAGGCATTGGCGCCCACCAGCACTTTGCGCACGAAACCGTCCAGCACATAAGGGCGAATGAGCTCGGGCGCACCCAGTGCGAAGCCTTCGTTACCGCATTCGGTCCTGATGCGCAGCAAGGCCATCTGGGCCTGGGCAACG
Organism: Pseudomonas sp. WJP1; assembly: GCF_028471945.1. Taxonomy (NCBI): domain Bacteria; kingdom Pseudomonadati; phylum Pseudomonadota; class Gammaproteobacteria; order Pseudomonadales; family Pseudomonadaceae; genus Pseudomonas; species Pseudomonas sp. WJP1. The sequence continues at coordinate 2,154,138 of NZ_CP110128.1, read as the reverse complement.
TCGCCCGGGTGGGCATGGCCGGCGCTGTCGACAGCGCGGCGTGTGGGGTAGGAAAAAACCTGGACGTTTACAGCAGTGATGATCATGGACGTCTGAGCCTTCTTGTTTGATTTGTGGCGGGTGAGTCACGCTTTGGAGGCGATCCTACGTCATCGTACAACATTTGAAAAGACCCTCTTGAAAACTTTAAAAAAGACGCTTTTCCAGGGTACTTATCATCACTTAGACATCATTGCATTGCCTATCAATCCTCTATAAAGCCCATTTTAGAGCGATCGTACCGAGTTGTCCGACAACATTTGAAGAAATCGTAGACGACCTGAAGGTTGTACGATAACTTATGCCGAAATTCACCAGGGAGCTCCTACCCCGCCGCACCGGATTTCACAGCCACGACCCGCCTCATAACGACCTCGACAAAAACAAAAAAGAAGATCGCATGAACAAATCACTCCGCAATCTCATTGCTGTCAGCACCCTCGCCTGGTCTTTTTATGCCTGCGCAGACTCGGCCAGTATCGATTACCGTCACGGTTACACCGAAGACGACAGCATCCACTCCGACCGGGTGAAACTTAATTACCGGATGGACAGCGGCCTGGGTTTTGCAGCCGAGATCAAATACAAGACGGCCGGCGATCGCGAAGACGTCGCCTACGACAACATGGTCAACAACGGCCATGAGCTCACCGTGGACTACAACTTCAAGTTGAGCCCCAAGTCGACGCTGACGCCGTCATTCCAGGTGGACAGTTCCAAGGACGCCACCACGTACAAGTTCGGCCTGAAATACAACTACAAGATCTCCGACACCTGGTACGTCGCCACGCGCCTGCGTCTCGATGCGAAGAGCCTGGACCGCGACCAGATCGACCACAGCTACAGCGACCGCGCCAAGGACAACCAGAACACTACCCGCTTCGAAGGCTGGCTCGGCTACACCCCCCAAGGCCCGTGGGCATACGAGTACCAGTACATCTACTTCGACACCGACTACATCCGCTACGACAACAAGAAGAGCGACTACGAGCAGAACCTGATCATCAAGTACAAGATCAACAAGCAGTGGGCCCCCTTCATGGAAGTGGGCGACATCAAGGTCAACGCCTACACCGACGACCGCCAGGGCCGCTGGCGCCTGGGGATCAAGTACACATTCATGTAATGCCCCACCGCCGGGCAGCCGCCAACGTTGCCTGGCAAGGTCCACGACAAAAATCCCATTAGAGACGCACCCGCCATGACGACATCTCCCTCCTCCACTGCGAACAAGCCCTTCAACCGCCTGCTGCTGACCGGCGCCGCCGGCGGGCTTGGGCAGATTTTGCGCGAAGCGTTGCAGGCGCACGCCAATGTCGTACGCGCCAGCGATATCAGCGAGATGGCGCCACCCGCTGGCGAGCATGAAGAGGTGATCAACTGCAACCTGGCGGACAAGGCCGGGGTCCTGGCGCTCGCCAACGAAGTGGATGCCATCGTGCACCTGGGCGGGATTTCCACCGAGCGTGCTTTCGAGGAGATTCTCGAGGCCAACATCCGCGGTACGTTTCATGTCTATGAGGCCGCGCGCAAACACGGGATCAAGCGCGTGGTTTTCGCCAGTTCCAACCACGTCACCGGCTTCTATCCGCAGGACCAGCAACTGGATGCGCATTCCCCGCGCCGCCCGGACTGCTACTACGGGCTGTCCAAGTCCTATGGCGAAGACCTTGCGACCTTCTATTTCCATCGCTACGGCATCGAGACCGTGAGCTTGCGCATCGGCTCCTCGTTCCCCGAGCCACGCAACCTGCGCATGCTGTCCACCTGGCTGAGCTACGCCGACCTGGCGCACCTGGTGGAACGTGCGCTGCTCGCCGAGAACGTTGGCCACACCGTGGTCTATGGCGTTTCGGCGAACCGCGACCTGTGGTGGAACAACCGTTTCGCGGCGCACCTGGGCTTCAACCCGCAGGACAGCTCCGAGCGTTTCCGCGCGCAGATGGAGCAACAGCCCAAGCCTGCGACGGACGATCCCAACGCCCGGCTGCACGGGGGCGCGTTCACGGCGGCCGGCCCTTTCGGCGACTGAACCCTGTCCCCACAGCCGGCAACGCCGGCCCCTGAATCCGGAACCGACCCATGACCGCAGAACTCATCATCGACGCCCGCAACGCCACCGGCGAAAGCCCGGTATGGCAGCCACAGGAAAACGCACTCTACTGGGTGGACATTCCCGCCGGCCGCCTGCACCGCTGGCAGCTCGACGGCCAGATCCACTCCTGGCAAGCCGAGGAAATGCTCGCGTGCATCGCCCGCAGCCCTCAAGGCCATTGGCTGGGCGCACAAGAAAGCGGGATCTTCCAGCTGACCCCCCAGGCGGATGGGCGCCTGCGCGCGACAAAATGCGCCAGCGTCGAACATGCCCGCGCCAACATGCGCTTCAATGACGGGCGCTGCGACCGCCAGGGCCGCTTCTGGGCCGGCACCATGCACCCCGGCATGGGCGCCGATACGGTTGGCGCACTCTACCGTTACGACCCGCAAGCCGGTGGTTCGATACAACCCTTGCACGCTCGCCTGGAAGGCCTGACCGTCCCCAACGGCATGGCTTTCAGCCCGGACGGCAAGACTATGTACCTCTCGGATTCGCATCCCGGCGTGCAATTGATCTGGGCCTTCGACTACGACATCGACAGCGGCACACCGCACAACCGCAGAGTGTTCGTCGACATGAACCAGCACCTGGGCCGCCCGGATGGTGCCGCCGTGGATGCCGAGGGCTGCTACTGGATCTGTGCGATCGATGCCGGACAGGTGCTGCGCTTCACCCCCGAAGGCAAACTGGATCGCGCACTGCACCTGCCGGTGAAAAAACCGACCATGTGCGCCTTTGGCGGCCCACAGCTGGATACGTTGTTCGTCACCTCGATCCGTCCCCAGGGCATCGACCTGACCGACCAGCCGCTGGCCGGAGGTGTATTCGCCTTGAATCCCGGGGTGAAGGGCCTGCCTGAACCGCTGGCACGGGCCTGAACCAGCCACTGCGCATCAAATCGACCACGAACACCACGACCGCCACCGGCGGGTCGTAAACGTTTTCGTGAGCTGAAAAAACCGAAAACCCAAAGACCCGCCAGCAATGGACCGGGTCTTTTTTTTGCCCCCTTGTTCAAGCCCGGGACTGGACGTTCTGATGATGCCTGCTGATCAACTCGAGCCTGGGTCGATCAGCCTGCGTGCTCTAGACAATTTCAATGAAGTTGCCGTTGCCTCTCCAGTTCCCTCTCCAACCAGGTGCTTGCCGGTTCTACACCTTCCGGACATCGCACCTCATAGGCGCGGCCACTCACACTGCTTTTAGTGGCAGCAAGATCGATAAAGTCTTCTGCGCTGTTCACCAGGTGCTTGCCTTCGAGATAATTCAGCTTCTTTTCCAGGTGCGCCCGAGCGCGCGGACCTGGGTATCCGCTGCCGTTGCGCACAAACTGACACTGACTGTGTTCGACAAAGTCCAGCAAGCCCTTTATCTCTTGAGTGGCTTGAGGTGTGGCTTGAGCCTGCACATGAGTGACAATTGCGATGAGGCTGATACACGCAGCCATCATCAATTGGCTGATAAGCCGCGCGGTGCCACCTGTCCACATCCGCATGATTGATCCTGGCCCTGAAAGTGAAATGAATGGAGATCTGGCCCTACAACATTTTCTCCAGCCCGATCGTGCTGCTGAGCCACGAATTGAAGTGTCGCCACCAACTCCCCGGCTCCTCGGTCAACGTATGCTGTTTGCCGTCATCCTCGGTGACCCAGACCAACTGATTCTTTTCCAGCAGGACATGGTAGCTGAGAGGCGGTGCCATCCCCTCCAGGGCCAGTTCGCGCACCCGTGCGGCGAGTTGCGGATTGTCCACCAGCACCCCGACTTCGGTGTTCCACAATAAGGAGCGCGAGTCGAAATTGAACGAGCCGATAAACGCTTTCTGCTGGTCGAAAATCATCGCCTTGCTGTGCAGGCTGGAGTCGGAACTGTTGGAGGATCCGCTGTGAAACAGACGCGGTCCGCTGTCGCTGTCGTCATTGTCGCCGGACTGGCGGCGTAACTCGTACAACTGCACGCCATGCTCCAGCAGGGTTTTGCGATAAGGGCCGTAACCACCGTGCGCGGCGGGCACATCGGTGGCTTCCAGTGAGTTGGTCAGCAGGCGGATCGACACGCCGGCGTCGGCACGATGGGTCAAGTACACCACCCCCGGTTGGCCGGGCACCATGTAGGCCGACACCATGATCAGCTCTTTGGTAACCCCGTCAAGCTCGGGGGCCAACTGGGTGGTCAACAGCAGGTACGCGGCGGGTTCACCCTTCGACAAGACCTTGCTTGGTGCATCCCACATCGCCGTGTTCCAGGCCCAGATCAGCTCCCGCCGCCAGACATGCAGGCGTGGGTGGGTGGTGTAGGTCATCAACTGTTGGTAGAGGGCATGATTCTGTTTACGCGTTTCCTCCAGGGATTCGTCCAGCCGTGTCCGGGTATTTTCCAGGTCCCTGGTGGTCGGCCTGAACGAGAGAAACTGCTCGATCGGCTTGCTCAGGGCGCTGTTCCAGTACTGGTCAAAACTATGCCCCAACTGCTCTGCAACCGGGCCGACACTGAGCATGTCGATGTCGGTGAAATTCTTGTTCGGCTCGGCATCGAAGTACTCGTCCCCCAGATTGCGCCCTCCGACGATGGCCACGCTGTTGTCCACCAGCCACAGTTTGTTGTGCATGCGCCGGTGTTGCCGCGACAAGTTGAACAGTCGGCCCATGGTTCGCGTCACGACGGTGCTGCGGCCCAGGTGCAGCGGGTTGAACACGCGGATCTGCATCCGCGGGTGCGCCGCCAGCGTCGCGATAATTTTGTCCAGGTCATCGCTGGTGGTGTCATCGAGCAGAATCCGCACGCGGACTCCGCGGTCGGCGGCGTCGAGCAACTCGCTCACCAGGATCCGCGTACTGATGCCGTCATGGACGATGTAATACTGCAAGTCGAGGCTGCTTTGGGCATTGCGAATCAGCTCGGCGCGGGCGGTGAAAGCCTCGGCACTGTCCGATAGCAAGCGAAAGCCTGATTGGCCCTGATGCGGGGCGGCCTGGGCCTGGATGGAACGACCGAACGCCGAATCGCTCGCGGGCAAGGCCTGACTGGGTTCGTGAGGGACATTGAGTGTCGTGCAGCCACCAAACAGCAAGGCGATCAACAGCAAAGCAAGCAGGGGCTGTTTGATTCTCACGGAGCGTGCTCCGGGTGGTGGCGATCAGGGATGCCGGATCCCGAAGAAGGGTCAGCTGGATTCCTTGCGCACTGTTTCTTCGATCTGCGGGGTTGTTTTTGCAGCGTAGTTCATCCGCTTGCAAGCCGGGGTATTTGCCCCAGGCACAAAAGATATTGCCGACAGCCATCGGTAAGAAAAAAACCAACTGCCAAAGCTTATGGAAATGACACCGCGACGCATTTTCGTAGCCACCACCTTTCCCCGCAAGCCACCCGCTCAACTCGTCGGCGCCCGATGCCCCTTGTCATGAAATGAAAAATCGATGTCGTGCAATGCGAGGTGGCCGCCCCCTGCTACCCCCTAGAGTCGGAACAAAATAACAACCGGGCCCAGCACCCGGAAACACGAGAACCGTCATGAGCAGATCCACCCGAACGACCGAGTCCGTAACCCCCACCCAGCGTCCCCCGGCAACCGGCCGCAAACGTCGCACCCGCAAGGATGACGATCTTCCAGGCGACATCCAGCAACAAGAGCTGATCGGCACGGCTGCCAACCAGACCCTGGCAGCCAACCCGCTGGTCAGCGTGCGTGCGGCGGACCTGGCGAGCTCCGCCGGTTACCTGGTCAAGGCCGTGGGCAAGTCGCCGCTCAAGGCTGGCGCTCATCTGGGTGGCTACCTGAAGTCGCTGCGCGGCATCGTCCGCGGCAACTCCAGCATCGCGCCGGACCCGAAGGACAAGCGCTTCGCCGATCCGGCCTGGCAATCCAACGCCTTCCTGCACGCGCTGCTGCAGAGCTACCTGGCCGGCCAGAGTGAGCTGACCCGCTTCATCGAATCCACCGACCTTGCGCCGCTGGAAAAGAGCCGGGCCCGGTTCGTCGCAACGCTGCTGGCCGATGCCGTGGCACCGAGCAACTCGCCGCTGACCAATCCGGCGGCGCTACGCAAGCTGGTGGACACCGGTGGCATGAGCCTGGCCAGGGGCATCCGCCAATTCGGCGAGGATATGCTGCACAACCGTGGGCTGCCGAGACAGGTCGACAGCACGCCGTTCACGGTGGGGGAAAACATCGCCACGGCCAAGGGCCAGGTGGTGTTTCGCAACGAGATGTTCGAGCTGCTGCAGTTCTCGCCCACCACCGAGAATGTCTATGCCCGGCCCCTGGTGATGTCGCCGCCGCAGATCAACAAGTACTACGCCATCGACCTGTCGCCGGAAAAAAGCCTGATCAAGTGGATCCAGGACAGCGGCGTGACCCTGTTCGTCATCAGCTGGCGCAACCCCACCCGAGAGCACCGCGACTGGGGCTTGTCCGATTACGCGCTGTGCCTCGACCAGGCCGTGGACGTGGCGCGCAAGATCACCGGTAGCCCGGATGTGAACATGTGGGGCTCCTGCTCGGGCGGCATCACCATGGCGGCCTACCTCGGCTGGCTGGCGGCCCGTGGCGAAGGCCACAAGGTGGCCAATACCAGTTGGGCCGTGTGCGTGCTCGACATGCCCTCGGCGCTGGACGACACCACCCTGGGGCTGTTCACCACCCCGTCCGCCCTGCGCGCGGCCAAGGCCAGCTCCCGGCGCAAGGGCGTGCTGAGCGGCCAGGGCATGGCCCGCATGTTCGCCTGGATGCGGCCCAACGACCTGATCTGGAACTACTGGGTCAACAACTACCTGCTGGGCAACAAGCCGCCGGCCTTCGACATCCTGGCCTGGAACGACGACACCACGCGGCTGCCCGCCCAGCTGCACGCCGACTACCTCGACCTGGTCCAGCAGAACCCCTACAGCAACCCGGGCACCCTGGAGATTGCCGGCGAGTCGATCGACATGACCCAGGTGAAAGTGGGCGCCTATGTGGTGGGCGGCACCACCGACCACATCACCCCCTGGCAGGGTTGCTACGGCACGGCCCGGCTGTTTGGCGAAGACGCAACCTACGTGCTGTCCAACGCCGGCCACCTGCAGAGCCTGGTGAACCCGCCGGGCAACCCCAAGTCGTTCTACTACGCCGCGCCTGCCTCTGAGGAAACCCCGCAAACCTGGCTGCAAAACGCCGGCGAGCGCCAGCAAGGCAGCTGGTGGCCGCATTGGCGCGAATGGATCGGGCAGCGCTCGGGCGAACAGCTGCCGGCGCCGAAGAAGCAAGGCTCGCGCAAATACCCACCCCTCTGCCCCGCCCCTGGCACCTATGTCATGGAGCGTTGAGAGCTGAGCCCACGGCGTTTTCCTGTAGGAGCGAAGCTTGCTCGCGATGGACGTCAACGATGACGCGGGTCATCTGAATGAACGCACTCCCCCTGTGGGAGCGAGCCTGCTCGCGATGGACGTCAACGATAACGCGGGCCGTCTGGATGAACCCGTTGCCTGGACGTTTTTCGCGAGCAGGCTCGCTCCTACAGGTCCTCGGTACGATCTTTCAACGCGGATCAATCCGATCCAGCACCCGGTTCGCGGTGATCTCCGCCAGCATGATGCTGTTGGAAATACCCAGCAGCGCATGGCGATCGCCACCGTTCAGATGATCAACCAACTGATGAACCATCACATCCACCGAGGCCAAGGTTTCGACGAGGTATACCACCAGCGTTTCGGTAGTGGTTTGCGGGTTCACGGCAAACAACGTACTGGGTGTTCGTGGGGTGGCCTTGATATCGGCCGTCGAGGGGAAGTGGTAGTCGAGGGCACGTTCGGCAGCCTCGTTGAGCTTTTTTGAATCGGGTTCGTAGGGGGATGCCGGATCGCTGTCCGGGGGATTGGGTGTGACCTTGAACATATTCGATTCTCCAACAATTGGAGCCGTCACCGAATCGCTGCTAAACGATGGGTGGCAGCCGTGCGCAGGTTAGCAGACCGGGGAGAACCGAAACCGGCGCGCCCGAGGGCGCCCTGCGCACAGCTACCATAAAGTGCAGGCATAAAATGACCTGACTGACTGGATGCAGATGCGCTTCGATTGACCACAGGCTGCTAAACCCGATCAATGATGGGCAGTGACGCGAATCAAGGTACCGATAGCCCCCAAGGCGCACAAGCCGACGGATTCTGGCGTAACCGTAGGCAACGGCGCAAGGTTTTGTGGCTTTCATCTGGTAACTGCAGGAGCCTTTAAACAAGCACTCTCGGGGGATGTTTAACGGATAAGCGCACACGTCCTACACACAATTTCCAGGCAGTAAAAAGGCCGTAAACCCGCAAGCCCTCATTCGACACCGCACCTGCACCCCGTTTAAATTGCCAGCCCTTCTTATCAGGCTACACACAATGACCGGCACGCTCCAAGGCAGCTGTCTCTGCCGCACCGTCAGATACGAACTCAAATCGCCACCCAAAGCACTCTCACATTGCCATTGCAGCCAATGTCGCAAAGGCCATGGGGCCGCGTTTGCCAGCTACGCAAGCGTGCCCCGCGCTGATTTGCATCTCATCGAAGGTGCAGGGCAGATCGCGGCTTACCGCTCTTCCGAGTCTGTGCTGCGTCAGTTTTGCAGCCAGTGCGGTTCGTCGTTGTTCTGGTCGAAAAGCCAAGGGCAATACGCCGACTGGATTTCCATTGCTCTGGGCACCCTGGACACGCCCTTCACGCCCGGAAAACAGCGGCATATCGAAGTGGCGTCCAAGGCGCCCTGGTATGAAATTCAGGATCGGTGGCCGCAGGCTAAATGACTGAGATAGGTCGTTTGCTGCCCTTCGTGACAGGCAGAAAACGGCCAATAGCGGTCACTCAGCCCCCGGTCCTGAGCGGCCGATCGAGCCGCTTAGCGGCCATCCAACTACAGCAGACGACAGACAGCGCCGCGCGAAAACTGAACCCGAAGTCGACAGCGGCAAGCGCGTCCCGAATCCGACCAGCGGGGTGGGCGGACCGACATCTACCGTTAGTTAAGAACCTGTTACCTTGCATGGCTTGGCTACCGCACGGAAGCCGAAGTAAAGCAATCTCCGCATTGCAGGCGATGCAAAGACCCATTTACGCTTTACACAGATTAGCGATCTGTCTTGAGGTGCAGCGTTGCGCTCGCCGCTTTCCCTCACTTTGAACACGCGTTACGCAGACCTTTGTCGCACAGAGCTTGCAGACGATTCATCGCGTCGGAATTGCCATTCTCGGTAGCCTTGCGCAACCAGAAAATTGCCTGCTCGTCGTCTCTCGCCACGCCCTCGCCTTTCTCGTAAATCTGTCCGACATTGATTTGTGCTGCGGCATGTCCCTTCTCAGCGGCAGTGCGAAACCACCGCAAGGCCAGTACATCGTCCTTCGGCAGTCCCCTTCCCTGGTGATACATCAACCCGAGGTTATTCTGAGCCTCCGCGTGACCGTGCTCCGCCGCCTTTCGAAGCCATTCCACGGCAGCGGCATCGTCCTGAGTGGTGCCACGCCCAACGGCAAGGAAGTACCCAACCAGGTTCTGCGCTTCGGCATTGCCCTTCTCGGCCGCCCGGCGCAACCATTGTAGTGCCAAGGAGTCGTCCCGAGGCACGCCAAGGCCGGAACCGTAAAGAGTTCCGAGTACGTATTCGGCCTCCACATGGCCCTGCTCAGCCGCCATGCGGATCCAGTGAAACGCCACGCTGTCATCTTGGGTAACCCCTTGCCCCAGATGAAACATAAGCGCCAGGTCGTATTGCGCATCGGCATGCCCGAGTTCAGCGGCTTTACGCAACCAAAGCAATGCCTGAGCGAAATCCTGGGAAACCGATTCTCCACGGAAATAGCTACGCCCAAGCATGAATTGAGCGTCGCGATCACCACGTTCGGCAGCCACGCGCAACGAATTTATTTTACCACTTTGTATTTGTGGCTGAAGGGCTTGCAACGTAGCTCCTGCCGCGACAAGAACGCACAAGATAATGATACCCGCGAGCTTTATTCGCGCATGAAACGAATGCCCGATTTGGCGTCCGGACGCCCGCGGTACCACCGTATTTAGAAAGTACCGTCGAGCCTTATTTGCTGTCCAAGCCACCAACAGTGCGGTCGGGAGAGCGACGACTGCACCCAGCCCCATTAGCTGCAAAGAGGCGAATATTTGACTTCCCCATTGGTTTTGAAGCTCGAAACCGAAAAGGATGTGGTTCCCAACGACGATGATGAGACCAGCAACCGATGCGGCAAACAGGCCGCAAATTGCGCTCAGCCGCCTCACGCGTGCTGCGGCGATCGCAGCAGCAAGGGCCTGGAAGATCACAGCCGAGCCTGGAATGAAAATGCCTTTATTGCCGAAGAGGCGCTCGGTCCATGTAAGAACTGCGTCGAATGCCGAGCCGATCCAGTTGCTGATTGGGGGTGGAAAGTAATCGCGAAAAAGCACGAGTTCCCACAGCAGGCAGCAAATCAGTCCGTTGACAATCCCGATCAGCAGGGCTTTCTGTGCACGCAATGGCAACTGCTCCGGGAGTTCCGGTAGTGCATTGTCGAGAAATACCCAACGTGCGATCTCCGTTTTCAAACCCTTTTTTTGCCACCACAGGGCGGCCAATGGAAAAGACCAGGCAGTCAACGATGCGACAAAAGTCCAGGCTCCCACAGTCATGCCATAGTCATAGATCCTGTTTGTTTGCCCCTGCGGCGAAGGTCCAGTCAAGAAAAAATACAAGACGAAGAATGTGGCTACAGTTAGCGTTCCAAGCACCAGGATCGTTGCCGTTGCTACTGTGATCAGAAGAATCGGTTGCGGTGAACGGGAACGCAATACCACTTCGAACCAGGCCGAAGCAGCCGCCGAAATCCATGAGAATATGAGCAGACAGCCCAGAAGCAAAATAACGTAGACGAGAACTTTCAGTTGCAGGCTCGTTAACACGACCGAGAATGGTATGGCCGTCTCCTGGAAAGACTGCAACGCCGCCTCCGCCAATAAGAGGATAATGCCCGGAAAAGAGCCTGCGACGAATGCGCCCCCCAGCCATGCTGTTTCTTTGGACCAGCGGTCTCCCTGCACCAAGGAGGCAAACGCGCTTCGCCACACTCCGACCCCGATCGCGCCGATGGCGAAAACAAAGATGGCAGCTGGCGCCACTATCTGGAGCGACCAATAAAAGAGAAGCGCCATCCTTGGGTCTGCCGGGACGAACGGCAACGCTAAACCACTGACAATTTCGACTACGGACCACGCCGCAATGCCGATTCCGAACGCGTCAGCTATTCCAAACTTAAAGAGTCTGGACGGATCTTCGACAATTTGACGGCGTCTGCCCGGACCTGGATGGAACTGGAGATAACGACGCCAGCCATTTCCGACAGGTTCAGTCAGCGTGGCCAGAACGCGATCGATCCCGGCGTCCGGATCCCAGGCCGAGGCTTGCACATCCGCATAGCATTCACGCGCGCGCAACACAGCCAAGCCCGACAGAACAATAACCGCCGTCCAGAGCATGCTATCCAGAAGTAGGGGAACAGAATCGAGCCAACGAGCGCTTGTCAGACGCCACAAAGACATTGCCAGGGCCGGTAGCAGACTGGTCACTACGAATGCCAGCCACAACGACAAGGTAAAGTACGCTTTGTGGACATCGCCGTTGTGAACATGCGCCAACTCGTGCTGCATAATCGCGCGAAATGCGTCCCTGTCCCCATAAAAGTATTGGGTGATGAACGCACCGCTCAGCGCCACGTAGCATTTACCGTGACGACCGAAAGCAACGGGAAGGCCAGCGCCGAGCGGATTCCAGACAAAGATCGGAGGTTCGGACAGGCGCGCTGATTCAGCGAGGATACGTAGTTCCTGCTGCATCTCCGGCAGCTCGGTTGAGCTAAAGCGCTCAAGGCGGCCGTTTCGGACTTTCCAGGCTGGGTATAAGTGATAAAGAATAACGGCGAGCAAGACGACCAGCGCCATGCCGCCCAACTTCCAGAACGCCCCCGGCCGCAACCGTGCTGCGCAACTGGCATGCAATGGTATCAATTCGTTCCAGACTGTTGTCGCGATTTGATCGGGGTCACCTCGCGATAATGCAGGCAACTCGGACACGCCCGTCGATACAGCCCTCACGCACTCGTCGATAGCAGGATCTGTCGCCTCACTGAGCCCACCCCAAATCCGGGCGCTACCGCAGACGATGAAGACCACCAGCAGAATGAAACGCAGCGTCGTATCAGACGGGAACGGGAAGGGATTAAGACGCTTGCGGTTAGCAGGCGGCGTCGCCGGCTCAAACATTTGATTGCCCGCCATTCGGCAAGACGAGCTGGGTGGTAATGGCATTAGCCAGGGATTTAGCCTTATCGGGCGGGAGACGGAGGTTCTCTGCAGCCAACAGGACATTGGCGTGGATCAGGCCGATTTGTTCCCTGGTGAGAACCGTTGGAACATCTGGTTGCGATCCTTGATACTTCTTGAACATCGCCTTCAAAAGCTGCGGGATTTCCTTGGCAAGTCCGTCTTCCGTGGCCTTTCGTGCGACACCAATCAGGAATGCGAATACTTCCGAGATGATGTGCAGGACCACGGGGGTGACGACGACACCTAGTGCTTCCATGCCGAAGCCAAGGGCGTCGTCCTTGGAACGAATTTCGTGTAGTGCTTTTTTCGGATCGTTGAAATAGGCGCGGCTTGCGGCCATAAAAATCGGCATTTCCTGCGGAGCAATCTCTGACACGACCTCGCGCGCAACGTCCGTGACGAGCGTATTATCGACAAAGTTTTCCATGCTTGGCTCCTTACAATGCGAACAAGTCAGCAGCAGGGGGAGCGGAAAATGCCAGAGGGCACGTTGCCCCTTGGCGAAGAAGAATAGCTGATCGGAACACTCCCATCGGAATGTCCTCCCTTTCGGAAGGTCCGGTAATAAGCCTCGTCGAGCCCGACTCAGGATGATGCGGGTGAATCTGAGGGACAATCAGACCGTCGATAGAAACAGTCCTGACCATCTCATCATTGCGAATCCCAGGCCGAAACAAGCGGTGTCCGTTTTTGGCTGCATTACTGTCGCTCCCTACGGTTGATCCACCGGTCGCAACGGGCCGGTCGCTGCCCTTTACGAGGGGCAGTTATTTGCGATTGCTGCCCTTCATGACGGGCAGCTGTCGATCGACAGTTACGTAGTTGCCCTACGCTTCTAACCAGCAGGTGGGGTTTTGCCAATCCTTTCAGTAACCTCCTTGAATTTCTTGAATCCAGGACCCGCTGCTTGTAGTTTTGGGCCAAAATCTTCCATGCAGACATTGAAGACTGAAACCGCAAGTTGCTCACTACCGTGAGAATGGGAAATGAGGCGCCGGTGTTCTTGATCGTAAGGGGCTTGAGCCGTAGAGCCGCCATATTCACCAATATTCGCGATCAGAATGGCTGATACATGTGATAACGCAGGGCCGCGACCATCCCGTCAAACGTATTCACGGCCTTGTTCATTGCAGATACCACATACATGTGGCTTTCATCCCTGAGGTCTGCCGTGAGGGCTAGGTTGTTCCTGGCGCCTACAGATGCTCACTCAGAAACGGCAGGGGTGCCTTGGCCGCACGAATGGTGGCGATCCGATGATCCGCTTCCGGCAGCAGGTAGGCAAAGAAAAAGCTCGCGGTTTGCAGCTTGCTGACGCGCAGAGGGTCGCTGTCGGTTAACGACAGGGAAACACGCGCCGCTCGGGTCCAGGCAAACGCCAGGAGGGCCACGCCACACAGGCGCAGAAAGTCGCCTGCAGCCCGATAGGGATATTCGCCGTCCTCGACTGCCTTATCACGTATCTCCAGGTGCAAATCCTCGAGTTTATTGCACAGCAACGCCAGCTCCGCGCCAAAACTGGCGCAGCCTGCTGTTTCGCCGGCCTGCCCGGCTTCTTCGCGCATCACTGCCAACAACTGAGCGAAGGCGCGGCCGTCATCGCCCAGCACTTTGCGCAGCAGCAGGTCATTGGCCTGGATTTCGTTACTGCCCTCATAAATCATCGCGATTCGGCTGTCGCGCAGGGTCTGCTCAATGGCGAACTCGGCGACATAACCGTAGCCACCGAAGACCTGCAAGGCATTGCTGGCCAGGCGAAAACCTTGTTCCGTGAAAAAAGCCTTGATCACAGGCGTCAAAAGCTCCGCCAGTTGCGAGGCACTCTGCCGAGTGACCAGGACCGGGGCATGCTCGGCCTGATCGAGCAAATGCGCAGCCCAATAACCGACGGCGCGCATGCCTTCGGTGCAAGCCTGCAGCTCCAGCAAAACCCGGCGCATGGCCGGATGATAATGAATCGGGTCAACCCCTTCGCCGGCAACGCCGACAGGGCGTTTGGGCGCACGCATTTGCCTGCGCTCCAACGCGTACGCATAGGCGTTCTGCCACGCAGCCTCGGCATGCCCGAGCCCTTGGAGGCCGACATGCAGTCGCGCCGAGTTCATCATCACGAACATCGCGGTCAAACCACGATTCGCCTCGCCTATCAGCCAACCCTGGGCGCCATCGAAGACCAGCGAGCACGTGGCACTGCCCTTGATGCCCATCTTGTCTTCGATACCGTCGCAACGCAGCGCATTGGCTCGGCCGTCATCCAGGCGCTTGGGCACCAGAAACAGCGAAATACCACGACTACCGGCGGGTGCCCCGGGCACGCGCGCCAGCACCAGATGGAGGATATTGTCGGTCAGGTCATGCTCGCCTCCGGAAATGAACAGCTTGCTGCCGCTCAGCGAATAACTGCCGTCGCCCAGCGCCTCAGCGCGGCAGCGCAGCAGGCCGACGTCGCTGCCGGCCTGGGGTTCGGTCAGGCACATGGTGGGCAGCGCCTCGCCACTGACGATCGGCGGCAGATAGCGCTCCTTGATCCACTGCGGCGCGTGGGTCTTGAGACACAGGTAGGCGCCATGGGCAATTCCGGTGTACATGGCCCAGGCGTGGTTGCTGGCGTAGAGCATTTCCTGCAAGGCGGCATCGAGCAGTTGCGGCAGTCCCTGGCCACCGAAGGTTTCTTCACAGGCCAATGCCGGCCAACCACCTCCGGCGAATGCCTGGTAAGCCTGGACAAAACCGTCCGGCGTCCTGACCCGGCCATTGTCGAAGCGGCACCCCTGGCGATCGCCACTGCTGTTGAGCGGCGCCAATACATCCGAGCTGAAACGCCCGGCCTCGCCCAGCACCTGGAGTGCCAACGGCAAGTCGAGGGCCTCGAATGCTGGCATTTGGCTCCATGCCTGGGGCGCCTGCAGCCAGTGTTCCAGAATGAAATGCATGTCGCGCAACGGCGCCTGGTAGTGCCACATGGCAAACCTCCAGTGGGCAAAAGGAAGAAAAACCGCTAGGGTTCAGCCGCGAAAATCCGGGTTTTCAATCAGCACGGCCATGCCCTGCCCGCCGCCGACACAGGCAGCGGCGATCCCGTATCGTAGATGCTGCTCGCGCAATTGCCGCGCCAGGGTCATCACCAAACGCAGGCCGGTGGCGGCCAATGGATGCCCCAATGCGATCGAACCACCCCGGCGGTTGAGCCGTTGGCTATCCAGCTCCAGCTCACGGGCCACCGCCAGCACCTGTGCGCCTTGAGCCTCGTTGACTTCAAACAGCGCGATATCGTCCTGGACCAGCCCACTGCGTTCCAGTAACAAGCGGATCGCCGGAACCGGGCCGATCCCCATGAACTCCGGCGCCACACCAACCACCGCTGTGGCCAACAGGTGCGCCAGGACCGGACGCGTACTCATCGAGGCTTGGCCGACCAGTGCGGCCGCTGCTCCGTCAACCACCGCACAGCTGTTGCCGGCGGTTTGTACACCCTCGGAGTGAATCGCCTGCAGCCTGGCCAGCGCGGGTAAGTCGGTTGCCCGAGGATGGCTGTCCTGGGTGACCTCGTTGCATCGACGCGGCAGGGTAATACCCCGGGACTGATAGCCTTGCAGTTCAAACACCTCATTACCCACCGGGACGATTTCATCGCTGAACCAGCCGCAGGTCTGCGCGTGCAGTGCTAGCTGGTGACTGTCGAGGGCATAGCGATCCACCGCCTCGCGGCTCAGGCCGTGACGCCTGGCGAGGTTTTCCGCCGTGGCGATCATGTCCAGGCCCGGCGCCGGGTCGTACAGCGCTTCCCAAAGGAAATCCTTGAAATCCACCGGCGCCCCGAGGCGAAATCCGCCCCGATGGGTGTAGGCGGCAATCGGGTTGCGCGACATGGATTCGGCGCCCACGCACAATGCCAGTTGCGCGCCCCCTTGAAGCTGCTCGCCGGCCTGGCGCAACAGCTCGAAGCCGGTCGCGCAAATACGCTGCACCGCCAAGGCCGGCACCTGTTGCGGCACACCACTGTAGAGACCGATATGGCGTGGCAGCATGTAGGCGTCGAAGCTGGCCTGGGCCATGGAGCCAGCCAGCACCGTATCCACTGCCCGCGGATCTAGCCCGGCACGGGCCACCACTTCGCGACCGACCTTGATGCCCAGGTCGATGGGCGATACCTGGGCCAGCGCGCCGCCGACGTCGACCCAAGGCGTGCGCACCGCTTCAAGAATCGCCACATCGCTGAAGGACGAATATTGCCCCGCGCCACTCACGACCGTGGCCCCGCGCGCAGGATCGACGGATCTTCTCCGCGATACAGCGCCTCGACCTGGGCCGCACGCCATTGCAGGACCGCGCGCTGGTTGATCGAACCTTTGTCGGTGATTTCACCGCGATCGATGGACGCGGGCTCGTCGAGCAACGCGATCCACTCCAGGCGACTGGCGTTGCCGCTGGCGTCGCGATTGAGCCGCTGCAACCAGTCGGCGAACCACTGGCGCACCGACGCGCTGGCCAGCACCTGGGCATCGCTGGCACTGGCATCGAGCCCCGCCAGGCGGCGGCATTCGTACAACCGCGGGAACACCAGCGCGCCCAGGCACTCACGATCCGGCGCGGTCACGACCAGGTCCTGGACGTAGGGCGAGCCCTCCAGGACCGCACGATTGCGCAGCGGGCCGACACTGACGAACACTCCGGAAGACAGCTTGAAGTCCTCGGCGATGCGCCCATCGAACATCAGCCCCAGTTGCGCGTCATCCGGGTCGGCAAGCTTGAGCGCATCACCGGAACAGTAATAGCCCTGCTCGTCGAATACCTCGGCGGTCTGCTGCGGTGAGCGCCAGTAACCGGGCATGATGTGCGGCCCACGAAAGCGCCCCTCCAGCTTGCCGTCCTTAGGTACCAACCTGACCTCGCAACCCGGTGCCGGCAGGCCGATGTAACCGGCCATGGACAAGGGCCCGGTGGTAAAGGTGCAGGATGGCGCAGCCTCGGTCATGCCCAGCCCAGCCATCATGCGGATACGTTCGCCACAGTGTTGTTCGGCGACCCGGTCCAGGCGATCCCAGACGCTTTGCGACAGCCCGGCAGCGGCGAAGAAGAACAGGCTGACGCGCTTGAAAAAGCACTCTCGCAGCTCTGCGTCCTGCTCCAGGGCCGAGACCAGCTCTTCCCAGCCCTTGGGCACGGTCAGGTAGGCGGTGGGAGATATCTCCTTGAGGTTGCGCAGGGTCTGGGCAAACCCCTGGGCGGTTGGTTTGCCGTCGTCCAGGTAAAAACTGCCGCCGTTGTACAGTACGATGCCCAGGTTGTGGCTGCCGCCGAACGTGTGGTTCCACGGCAACCAGTCCACCAGCACCGGAGGTTCCTGGCCGAACACCGGAAACGTCTGCAACAACATCTGCTGGTTGGCGCAGAGCATGCGCTGGGTGGTGATCACTGCCTTGGGCAGCCGGGTCGAGCCGGAGGTGAACAGAAACTTGGCGATGCTATCCGGGCCGGTCGCGGCAAAAGCGGCTTCGGCCTCGGCGCCGCCGGATTGCTCGAGCAGGCTGGTAAAGCTCGCCTGGCGACGACCCGCGACCTGGCCACGGACGCTGATCAATGGCGTATCGGCCGGTAGTACGGCGTCGATGGCGCGCTGGTACGCCGCGGCATCACTGACGAACACCAGGCCCGGTTGCAGCAGGTCGCACACGTGGCGCAGCTTGGAGAAATCCTGGGACAACAGCGAATAGGCCGGCGACACCGGGCAATAGGGAATGCCGGCGTACAGGGCGCCAAAGGCGACCTGCAAATGCTCGATGTCATTGCCCGAGAGCAGCACCAGGGGCTTGTCGGCCGACAGGCCATAACCCAGCAGGTTTTGCGCGATTGCGCGGACGCTGTCGAGCATTTGCGCGTAACTCACCCGACGCCATTGCCCGTCATCCTGGCGGGCGGCGATAAAGGTCTGTTCGGGACGCACCCGGGCCCAATGCACGAGGCGGTCGAGCAAGCGCACGGGCATCTCGGCCAAGGCTTCCAGGGAGCGCATGTGCAGTTCGCCCTGCTGCTCGGTCACCTCGACCGCCGCGTTACCGATGGACACGGGGCGATAGCGCGGTGCGCTGGCCTGGGCCTGGGCGTGGGCTTGTAGACTGAATTCGGAACTCAAGTGCTTGTACTCCGTTGAGGCACGCTGAACCCGAGCCACCCGCAGGTGAATCAGCGATAGCGTGGCAGCCGTTGGCTGCAGCCTTGTTATTGTTATTTGCGCCTTGCCCGCCTGTTCAGATCGGGTAGTGCCGCGGTCCGTTCTGCAAGGTGACCCAACGCAACTGAGTGAAATGTTCGATGGATGCCTTGCCACCGAAACTTCCGTAGCCGCTGGACTTGACCCCGCCAAAGGGCATCTGTGCCTCGTCGTGCACGGTCGGGCCGTTGATGTGGCAGATGCCTGACTCGACCCGTTGGGCCAGGGCCAGGGCACGCCCGGTATCGCGACTGAAAATCGCCGCCGACAAACCGAACTCGGAGTCGTTGGCCAGTTGCAGCAGCGCCTCATCCCCCTCCCCGCGCAGCAACACCGCCACCGGCCCGAAGGACTCCTCGCGGTACAGGCGCATGCTCGCGTCGACGCCGTCGAGCAGGGTCGGCTGCAAGATGCTGCCGTCCAGTTGTCCGCCGACCACCAACCGCGCGCCCTTGGCCAAGGCATCGTCGATCAGGCCCTTGATGCGCGTGCCGGCGCTGGCGTCCACCAGCGAACCGAGCACCGAGCCCTCAGCTGCGGGGTCACCGGCGCGCAGGGTGGCGACCTTGGCCGCCAACTTGTCGACAAAGGCATCGGCCACCTTGACATCGACGATCAGGCGCTCAGTGGACATGCAGATCTGCCCCTGATTGAAATAGGCGCCAAAGGCGGCCGCCTCTACCGCGGCATCCAGGTCGGCATCGTCGAGCACCAGCAAGGGCGCCTTGCCGCCCAGTTCCAGCAAGGCCGGCTTGAGGTGACGCGCCGAGAGCTCGCCGACGATGCGCCCGACATGGGTCGAGCCGGTGAAATTGACCCGGCGCACCGCCGGGTTGGCGATCAGCCGCTCGACAATCGCCGCGGCATCCGCTGGCGCATTGCTGATGACATTGACCACGCCATCGCCCAGGCCTGCATCCTGCAAGACCTGACCGATCAGGCGGTGCACCGCAGGACTGAGCTCGGAGGCCTTGAGCACCACGGTGTTGCCGCAGGCCAATGGCATGGCGATAGCGCGGGTGGCGAGAATCACCGGGGCGTTCCAGGGCGCGATGCCCAACACCACGCCACAGGGTTGGCGCAGGGCCATGGCGAAACTGCCAGGCACATCCGAGGGAATGACTTCGCCATTGATCTGCGTGGTCATCGACGCCGCTTCCCGCAGCATGTTGGAGGCCAGCCGCACGTTAAACCCATACCAGTTATCCATGGCGCCGGTCTCACCGGCCGTCGCGATGAACTCGGCACTGCGCGCCTGCAATTGCTCGGCCGCCTTGAACAACCGGGTGCGGCGTTCATTGGGGGCCAGGGCAGCCCAGGCGGGAAACGCCTTCTGCGCAGCGGCCACCGCGGCGTCGGCATCTTCCAGGGTGGCGGCGGCAACCCGCGACACCAACTCGCCGGTCACCGGGTTACGGCGTTCGAAGGTTCGACTGTCGCGGGCGGGGCACGACTGGCCGCCAATCAGCAAGGGCACGTCCAGCATGGTGATTCCTCTTTATAGTCTTTGTCGGGAATACATTAAGAACGATGTAACCGTAGTACCGGGGCGCAACTGCGCCCGGCTACTGACCGCAGCACCTCAGCGTTTGTACGCTTGCAGGCCCGGCTTGATGCTCTTGTCGTCGAGGAATTGTTTCATGCCCTGCTCACGGCCGCCTTCGGTGTCGAGCAGGCGCGACTGATCGAGCTTGGCGTAGAGGTAATCCTCGTTCTGCTCCCAGGTCAGTTCACGGCAACGTTTGAAACCATGCTTGGCCGCACGCAGCACCACCGGATTTTTCTCCAGCAGGTTACGCGCCAGCCCCACAGTGACTTCACGCAGTTGCGCCAGGGGTACGCTTTCATTTACCAGGCCCATCTCGGCGGCTTTCTGCCCGCCAAAGGTCTTGCCGGTCATGATGTAGTACAGCGACTGGCGATGACCCACGGTGTCGGCCATGGCCTTGCTCACCAGGTTGCCCGGCGGGATGCCCCAGTTGATCTCCGAAAGGCCGAAGGTCGCCTCGTCGGCGCAGATCGCCAGGTCGCAGGCCACCAGGGGGCTGAAGCCGCCGCCGAAGCACCAGCCGTTGACCATGGCAATGGTCGGCTTGGCGTACATGCGCAACAGTTTCCATTGCCATTGCGAGGCTTCGCGGCGGATTTTTTCCTGAAGGATCTCCGGGCCGGCGTCCACTTCGCGGAAATACTCCTTGAGATCCATGCCCGCCGTCCAGGCTTCGCCCGCACCGGTCAGCACCAGGACACCGGCGTCCGGGTCCTGCTCGAGGGTTTCCAGGACATCGATCATCTCGCGGTTCAGGGTCGGGCTCATGGCGTTGCGTTTTTCCGGGCGGTTGAGGATGACCCACGCGATGCCTTCCTCAATTTCCACTTTGACCGTTGTCCAGCGACCTTCGTAATTGCTCATGACGATGCTCTCTTGTTCTTGGTGTGAAGATGACTGGAAATTAAACCGGTAAATTAGTTATGTCAATTAACCATTAATAAAATTAACCATTTTCCCTTTGCGCAGAGCCCCATCGGCCGAACGCCAGCGATATTGGCCGTAGCAATCACCGGTCAACGTCGGCAAAATAGATAGCCTTGTTAACCCAAAATCCCCAGGACTCACCTGCAATGGCCAAGCCCTCCCCCCTCGCCGAGACGATCGAGGCAGCGTCGACCAGCGCCGAGATGCAGGCACCACTCGATTCGGCGTTGAACGACCTGATCGGCTACGCCATGCGCCGTGCACAACTCAAATTGTTCCAGAACCTGATCAGCCGCCTCTCGGCCCACGATCTGCGACCCGCGCAGTTCTCGGCCCTGGCGATCATCAACCAGAACCCCGGCCTGATGCAGGCCGATCTGGCCCGGGCACTGACCATCGAGCCGCCCCAGGTGGTGCCGCTGCTCAATAAACTGGAAAGCCGTGCGCTGGCGGTTCGCGTGCGCTGCAAACCGGACAAGCGCTCTTATGGGATCTTCCTCAGCAAGACCGGCGAGACCCTGCTCAAGGAGCTGAACCAGATCGCCGCGCAAAGCGACCTGGACGCCACCTCGGCACTGGACGATCAGGAACGCGAAGAGCTGCTGCGCCTGCTGAAGAAGATTTATCAGGAGTGACGGCACGCTCCGAATGAGCGTGCCGGTGAATAGCCTGTAGGCGGTTACCAGATCGGCAAGGTGTAGGTCACCAGGAAGCGGGTCTGGTTTTCATCGCGAAATGCCGCGCCGCTCGGGAAATCGTTGCGGTAGATCGCCTTGCGCGCCACCAGTGCGACGTTTTTCAGCGGACCGCTCTGCACCAGGTAACCCAGCTCCATCTGGAACTCGCGCTCCTTGCGGTCCTCGGCGTTGAAGGCTGCCAGTTCGATATTGTCACCACGCAGATAACGCAACCGGCCCCTCAGCCCGGGTACTCCGGACGCCACGAAGTCATAGTCATAGATGGCCTGCCACGTGCGCTCCTTGGCATTGAGGAAGTCCGACGCCATGGTCAGCTCACTCATGCCCATCAACTCTGTCCCGGAGATGTAGGGCGTCGCCGAGTCGCCACTGGAATGCATGTAACCGATACCCAGCTTGTGCCCGCCGTATCGGTAGCTGAACAGTCCCGAGATGTTGCGATTGTCCACTTCACCGCCCTTGGCGCTGCCATCCTCGCGACTGAAAAAACTGCGCAGGTCGCTGGTCAATGTCCCTCCGCCCAGGGGCAGGTCATGCAGCAAGGCAAAGGTGTCCTGTTGGTACAAGTCGGACACTTCTGCGTGGTAGGCCCGCAGGCTCAGCGTCTTGCTGACCTGATAATCGCCTCCCACATAGGCCATGTGCGAGGTCGTGGCAGTGGCGTTGAAACGCCGGTTGGGCGACGCGATGGTCATCGCCTCGTAGTTGGTGGAATTGCGCTTGTCGATACGATCGATATAGCCGGTGTTCAGCGTCAGGCCATCGAAGTCCCTGGAGCTCAGGGTGGTGCCGCGAAAGGTTTGTGGCAGCAGTCGCGAGGGGCTGGCAAAGGCAAACGGCAGGAAGATCGACACGTCCCCGGACTTCACCGTGGTCTGGGCAAACCGCAGCTTGGCGGTCGGGGCCAGGCGCGAGTACTCATCCGCCGCTCGATTGTCGCTGGCCGACACCGGCAACAACTCGGTACCGCTGCGATCCGGCGCGGAGTCGAGCTTGACCCCCATCAGCCCGCGAACGTCCAGCCCGAAACCCAGCGGCCCCGGGGTGAACCCCGACTCCATGTTCATGATGAAACCCTGGGCCCATTCCTGGGCGGCGGACTTGGCGCCATCGTCCTTGTACTGGCGGTCCAGGTAGTAATTACGCAGGGTCAAGGTGCCATGGCTGTCTTCGATGAAGCCCCCGGCGCGAAGCTGGGTGGGTAGAACGCTCAAGCCGAGCAGCGCCAGGACCAACCCTCGGTTGATACCGGGCACACAGGTGGCTGATGCCGTCGCAACGTCGTGCGTGGGGAGATTTGGCATATTCGATTTCCATTTTTTATTGTTGTTTGTGCCGCCGGCAGAGCCCAGTGCAGCCGGCTTCGCGGACAGAGAATGGAAACGGCCGATGACCGCTGTCAATGGCAAATGAGCGATAATCGAACATTAATATTGTTATCTATTTTTCAGATGGTTGCGTGATGTAGATCTTAGTACATGATTTATATGACTTATTTGTTGTTTTTTGCGATTTTCATTGGGCAGTTCATTTTTTAGTTATCTTTGTTATCTTATTCACCAGCAGTCATCTTCAGCGTACCCCGTGCGATGGGATGGCTCGACTCCACAACAAAAACAACAATGAGGTTCCACCCATGGACAGCCCATCGCGTCGTTCGACGCTGACAATCGCTTTGTGCTTTATCGTTGCGCTGATCGAGGGTTTCGATCTGCAGGCCACCGGCACCGCTGCCGCCGGGCTGCGCCAGAGTTTTGCCCTGGACCCGAAGATGATGGGCTGGGTGTTCAGCGCCGGGATCATCGGCTTACTGCCCGGAGCGTTTTTTGGCGGCTGGGTCGCCGATCGCATCGGCCGTAAGAAAATCCTCGTCGGTGCCGTGCTTCTGTTCGGCCTGTTTTCCCTGTGCACGGCCTACGTCGAGAGCTACTCCAGCTTGCTGCTGGTGCGCTTCATGACCGGCCTGGGCCTGGGCGCCGCCCTGCCCAACCTGATCGCCTTATGCGCCGAATCCGTGAGCGAACGCAAACGCGGCACCGCCATCAGTGTCATGTACTGCGGCGTCCCCCTAGGCGGTGCGCTCGCGGCGGTGGTGGCAATGTTTTCCAGTGAACACTGGCAAACCACCTTCATCATCGGCGGCCTGGTGCCCTTGCTGGTCGTACCACTGATGGCCCTGCTGCTGCCTGAATCCAGCGCCTTCCGCCAGCAACATTCAGCCACTGGCAACCAGCGGCCATCTAGCGCCCAGGCGCTGTTCGGCGAAGGCCGCACACGCAACACCCTAGCCTTGTGGCTGAGCTATTTCTTCACCTTGACCGTGATGTACATGCTGCTCAACTGGCTGCCTTCGTTACTGCTGGAACAGGGCTTCAGTAAACCCCAGGCGGGTCTGGTGCAGATGCTGTTCAACATCGGCGGCGCCCTGGGCTCGCTGCTCGGCGGTCTGCTCCTGGACCGTTGCAACGGTTTCAAGGTCGTGCTGTTCGTGTATGCCGGGTTGCTGACGGCGCTGGCTGGGGCCGGTTTGGCGGTGGGTATCCTGCCGATGGCGATCGCCGGGTTTGCCGCCGGGTTATTCGTCATGGCTGCGCAACTAGTGCTTTACGCCTTGGCGCCACCGTCCTACCCGACTGCAGTGCGAGCCACCGGTGTGGGTGCCGCCGTGGCAATCGGCCGACTGGGCTCGGTGGCTGGTCCCTTGGCCGCCGGGCAAATCCTTGCCGCCGGAGCGGGCACCACTGGCGTGCTGCTGGCAACCTCACCCGGGCTGGTGATCGCCGCCTTGTCGATCCTGACCGTAATCGCCCGCTCCGGAACAACCGCCGAAGTGCAACTTAAGACCGCCAACTAAGCGGTTGATCTCCACACTAATGAAATGGTTACCCCCGCTGCCCCTAGCGATAGCTCACGAAGCTTTCGCTAGGGGCCCATCGGAGACCATTGTCATGAGCAAAGTAGCTATCGCCGCCATCGACCTGGGTAAAAAATCCTTTCATCTGCACGCCCAAGATGACCGAGGGCATGAGCTTTACGCGGGGCCATGTGCATCAACAAGGCATCGAGCATGTCGCCGCCGACATTATCGAAGCAGGCATCAACGCCTTCCGGGCAACAGAATTGGCAGGTTGCAGCCCTTGGTAAGACAGCAATCGGCCCAGAAGAGGAGACGGGATTATTTTTTTGGATTGTCCCTGCAGCCCCGAAAAATAGATCCGTCCCCTTTGTTGAAAAATAGATCCGTCCCCTTTGTTGTTGAAAGTCTTGAGCGTGTTGGCGCCGAAGCGGATCAGCAACGGGTGCCAGATCCGATCCATACCCAGTTCCAGCAGAATCTCCTGGCCTCGCAACCGGGCCTCGGATTCACGCATGCCGGGCGTGATGACACGGGCGATCCGGTCGATGGCCTCCCAGGTCATCTGTTGTGCGTGACGCATCGTTTCCAGCTCGTAACGTTCACCTACCGCTTCTTTGCTGCTCAACACCGTACTCATCATTCACTCCCTTGGTAAGAAAGCACAGGCCAATCGCTATATAGTTTTGTATATTGCGATACTCGATATCAAAGATAAAGCCATGACCCAGGCTTCAACCCAACCTTATGACGATCTTTAGCCCCGTTACCTGTGATCACTGCAGCGCGCGGGATCACTCTTCCAAGCCCACGGCGACTCGCATCCGCCAGCGCAATCAGCAGCTGATCCTGATGGCGGCCAGTGAAGCGTTTTCAGCGACTGGCTTCGACGCAACCCAGACGCGTGACATCGCGGCGCGCGCCGGGGTGCCCAAGGCAAACCTCTATTACTACTTTCAAAGCAAAGAGCATCTATACGCTCAAGTCCTGTTGAGCTTTGTTGAGCCTCTGCTAAAAGCTTCAGCCGCGTTGAGAGAAAGCGACGACCCGGTGGTGGGTTTGCAGGCCTACATACACGCCCGGATTCGCATCATTCAAGAAAACCCCCTGAGCTCAAAAGCCTTCAGCCACGAATTGTTGTTTGGTGGAAAACATTTGCCTGAGGAGTGCAAGCACTTGCTGCAAGCCGAGGCCCGGCGCAACGTCGATTGCCTGCGCAGCTGGATTGATCGAGGCCTGCTCGCGCCAGCCGATCCCGAACACTTGATGCTCTTCATCTGGTCGGCAACCCGAACCTATACCAATCTGGGTTGGCAGATGTCGCTGATTACGGGCACAGCAAAACCGGACGACGCCGACTACAGGAGCGCGGCGGCGACCATTACCCGGATGGTGATCAGCGGGGTGAGTTTGGCTTCATCTTCCCGTGACACGTCCACGTCTTCAGCGCCGACCAGATCGACCGCTCCCCCCTGCGCAAGGGCTGATTCAACTCAGACGGAACGCTGAGCGACTGTCAGCAATATCCCGAAGCTCACGAGCAGGCCGCCAAAAATCCGGTCGATCCATTGCCGTGCAGCCACCAATTTCTCGCGCACCCTCCCGGCTGAGAAACACAGCGCGACGAGGCTGAACCACACCACGTGCGCCCCAGCGATGAACAGCCCGTATGCCATTTGCACGGGCAAGGTGGTGTCCGGTCGTACAACACCCATGAACAGACTGACGATGAAGATCGATGTTTTCGGATTCAACGCGTTCGTGAGAAATCCCGTACGCAGAGCGGCCAGATCTGACATGGCGGGAGGCGGTGCGTCCAGCTGTTCAATAGCCGCCCTGGAGCGAAGCATTTTGATGCCCAGGTAGACGAGATACGCAGCGCCAGCCAGCTTCAGCGTATTGAACAACCAGGGCGTTTGTTGAAGCACTAACCCTAGTCCGAGCAGCGTGTAGCACACGTGGACAAGCACCCCCATGCCAATTCCCACAGCGGTGAGGACGCCCGCCCGTCGAGACAGCAGCAATCCGTTGCGAGAAACCATGGCGAAATCCGGCCCGGGACTGATGCATGCGAGTATTGTAATGGTGATTACTGCTATCCATTCGCTCATGGGGCACTCTTCGATTTGTTGGTGGTATAAAGCTATTTTTGCAGATGCCGCTCTCTGGTAATAACGATGATTCCTGATGAACATGGTGACTACAGCTCACCAATCCCTGAAGCGCGCATGCCTTCTCTGCTCGCGTTGCGTTGCTTCGAATCAGCCGGTCGGTTCGAAAACTTCGCCCGCGCAGCGGACGAACTGCATCTGACACCAGGTGCCATAAGCCGAGCCGTGCGCTTGCTTGAAGAGGATCTGGGCGTTGACCTGTTCGAGCGGCGGAGCCGCAGGGTTTTTTTAACGGACGCCGGAAGACGCCTGGCGAAAGCGGTGAGTGAAGGGCTTGGATTGATGCACCAGGCCGTTCGCGAGATACGCACCGATGCCCGTCGTGCTCGTCAGCTTGTCCTGTCCTGCGAGCCAACGCTGTTAATGCGATGGTTGATTCCTCGCTGGAGCGACTTCCAAAAACATCATCGAGGGATGGACATTCATTTAGTGGCCGGCGGCGGCCTCTTTTCATTCGACCATGGAATAGACCTGGCCATTCGGCGGGACGATTTTCCTCGCCCCCCCGGCTATCATGCCGAGACCCTGTTCCCGGAGAAGGTCGGCCCTGTGTGCCGGCCAGAAAAGGCAGATCAGTGGTTCGACAAAAACAGCAAATGCCTGCGCTCTTCGGCCCCGCTGCTTCAGACCAATAGCCGGCCTGCGGCGTGGCAGGAATGGGCCAGTGCAAAAGGGCTGCCCACTCCTGCCGTGGAGATGCAATCTTTTGAGCACTTTTACTTCAGCATCCAGGCGGCTGTCGCTGGCCTCGGCGTGGCCATTGGTCCATGGCACCTGGTGCGCGACGAAATCCAGAGCGGTATGTTGGCCGCGCCATTAGGATTTGTTGAAGACGGCTCACGCTACTGCCTGTTATCTCCCTCCCCCCCTAAGCCAGGCAGCCTGGAAATGGATTTACTTGACTGGTTGCAGGCAGTGGGCTGACGCTTGTCGATCTTAAGTTGCATCCATTCCGGCAGCCCGTACGTCAACGCAAGTTCCAAGGCCGGTTACAAGGGGTATAACTAACAGAACAACAGGCGGGTCACCCGGAACAGGTCCTCCAAAGGCAGCGCCCGGGCCAGGCGCCCCAGCCTGATCGGCGCCTGCGGCGCGGAGCGATGTGATGAATTCCAGAGCATGGCGATGGGCTCGCAAGGGCCTTATTGGCGGCATCGAGCTGGCCTTGCTGGCCACCCCGCTGTGCGCCAGCGCCATGTTCAAGTGCCAAGCCAGGGACGGAGCCATCAGCTACACCAGCCAGGCCATCGCCAGCGCCCGCTGCACTCGCCTCAATGACATGGCGGGCACCGATGCCGGCGCCAAGGCAAAGGCCCTGCCACAGGTTGTGCGGGATGACACCCCGGGTGCGATGCGGATTCGGGTCTACACCTTCATCCACAAGGGTATTCGTCAATATGTGAGCCGGCGCCCGGTCGGGATCTCCGCACGGGTCGATGTCCTTGAGCTCTATTACATCAAGGGCTGCTACCTGTGCATCGTGCCGAAGGATTTCAAGGTCACCTCACTGCGCCTGGACACCCGATCCTATCGGCGGGAGATCGAAGCAGCTTCCGGACATTACGGTGTCGACCGGGCGCTGATCCGCGCGGTGATACACGCCGAATCGGCGTTTCGCCCCAACGCCATTTCCGATGCCGGCGCCCAGGGGCTGATGCAGTTGATGCCCGCCACCGCCGAGCGCTTCGCCGTGGACGATCCGTTCGACGCACGACAGAACATTCGTGGCGGCGTGCGCTACCTGGCCTGGCTGCTCAAGCGCTTCAACGGCAACCAGATGCTGGCGTTGGCAGGTTACAACGCCGGGGAAGCGTCCGTGGACGAATACAACGGGGTGCCGCCCTACGCCGAGACGCAATCCTACGTCACCCTCGTGCAGTCCTTGACCGAACGCTATCGCAAACAGCGCTAGTACCGTAGGGCGCATAACCCGAAACAGGTAATACGCCGTGCGGGGATTGGCTCGACCGCCCGCCCACACTCACCGGTTGAATCCACATGCCTCTATGCTCAAGTTCACTGGCCATGACTTGCAGGCTAAAAAGGGTGGTCCTGACATCATTCCAGAAATTTTTTCGACGAGACAAGGAATACGGACCACTCTTACGGGACCTCCGTCTCCATGGATCGCGTCGCATCGGCGCGAGGAAGACTTGAATGCTCAACTGGATGCTTGTCTTCGTTCCCATAGCCATTGCCTTGGAATATGTCGCAGCGGACCTCCACCTACTGGTTTTCCTGATGGCGGCATTGGCCATCGTACCGCTTGCAGGTTGGTTGGGACGGGCTACGGAGCATCTGGCGGAACGCTCCGGAGAGGGAGTAGGTGGCTTGCTCAATGCCACCTTCGGTAATGCCACCGAGCTGATCATTGCCCTGAGTGCCTTGCGCGCGGGTCTGTACGATGTGGTGAAGGCCTCCATTGTCGGCTCTATCGTCGGCAACATCCTGCTGGTGCTGGGCCTCGCCATGCTGGCGGGCGGGCTGCGTCACACCGAACAACGGTACAACATTTCGGGGGCCCGCTCCCAGGCTACCCTGCTGACCCTGGCCACCATCGCCCTCATTCTGCCGGCTGCCTACAACGCCGTCATCACACCCCGTAATCCCCAAGGCCTGCAGTCGCTGAGCCTGTACATCTCGCTGATTTTGCTCCTGGTATACGGTCTGTTCCTGGTGTATTCGCTGATTACCCACAAAAGCCTGTTTTCCGGTTCTTCCAGCATCGAGCAGGACACTGATCAGACACCGCCCTGGTCAACCGGCAAGGCTTTGTTGGTGCTTGGCGTCTCAACGGTGCTGGTCGCCTGGATCAGCGAGATCCTGGTGGGTGCCATCGAGCCCAGTGCGCGTCAGCTGGGTCTGAGCAACCTCTTTGTCGGTGTGTTTGTCGTGGCAATCCTTGGCAATGCAGCCGAGCATGTCTCGGCGGTCTCGGCCGCCATGAAGAACCGCATGGACCTTGCACTGTCGATCGCCATCGGTTCCAGCGTCCAGGTGGCCCTGCTGGTCGCGCCACTTCTGGTACTGGCCAGTCTTTTCATTGGGCCTGCGCCCATGGGGCTGGCCTTTTCCGGTGGTTTGGTACTGAGCGTCCTGTTAGCGGTGCTGATTACCGGCCAGGTAGCTGGCGACGGTCGCTCGGATTGGCTCAAAGGCG
Organism: Pseudomonas sp. WJP1; assembly: GCF_028471945.1. Taxonomy (NCBI): domain Bacteria; kingdom Pseudomonadati; phylum Pseudomonadota; class Gammaproteobacteria; order Pseudomonadales; family Pseudomonadaceae; genus Pseudomonas; species Pseudomonas sp. WJP1. Next base: position 2,124,111 of record NZ_CP110128.1, on the reverse strand, counting down.
TGCAACTGCTCGCTGTCTACCTGATCCTTGGCCTGGCCTTCTTCTTCACTCCAGATGCGTCCACCCCATACAGTCCATGAGCAAAGCACTTTTTCACCTCAAGTAGCCTTGGAAAACCTGGCGCTGACACGGCGGCATTAACGTCGCGAAAAGGAGGAATCAACCGGTGCAGGCACTCTTCACGTTTCTCCATGCCAACCCCTACATGTTGCTGTTCCTGGTGGTCAGCCTGGCGGTGCTGATCGGCCGTTTCACCCTCAAGGGATATGGCTTGGGTACCGTTGGCGGCGCCATCGTGGTGGGCTGTGGCGTTGCCATTGCCGCATCCCTCCATGGGATCACGCTCAAGCTCGACACCTTCACCATGAACCTCTTCTACTACTTGTTCATGTACGGGGTAGGATTGCGGGTCGGTCCTTCCTTCCTCAATAGCCTGAAGGATGATGGGCTGAAGTTCACCCTCCTGGCGGTCATCTGCAGCTTGCTCAGCCTGGCCGTAGTGGTATTGGGGGCTCGTCTTTTGAACCTGCCGACGGGCGTGGCCGGCGGGACACTCGCCGGGGCCACGACCATGTCCTCTGCCATCGGTTCGGCCGAACAGGCGGTTGCCTCAGGAGCTGTCAAACTCGCAGCGGGTGAAACTGTCGAGGGGGTCTCGGCGATGATTACCCTGTCCTATGGCATTACCTACCTATGGGGCACCATCGGTATCGTGCTGATGTGCAAATACATGCCGCGCTGGTGGGGTGTCGATGCCAAGGCGGCAGCCCGCCGCTATGAAGAACAGCATGGCATGCATGATGTCGATGACGACGGCCTCACCGCAAACAAGGCCTTCGGATTGCGTGCTTATCGCCTGGAAAATCCTGCGACCATCGGCCTCAGCATCCGCGAATTCATCGCTCGATTCCCGGAGTATCGTATCGTCGATGTCCATCGCAGCGATGAGTCGATAGGGGCAGATCCTGAAACCCGGCTGCAGGCGGGAGATGTGATTTCCCTTGGCAGTACGCGTACCGGCCTGACGTCCAACATCGGCCTGATCGGCCCGGAAGTCGATGACGCCAAGGCGCTCGCCGTACCGCTGGACCACGCGGAAATCCTGGTGACCGAAAAAACCGTCATCGGTAAGCAGCTCAAGGAGTTCCGCGGGCTGGACCTGGCCGGGCAGCTTCAGTTGACGCGCCTCCAGCGCGGCGGCGTACCGCTACCCGTGGGGCCAGAGACCCGGTTGCAACGCCGCGACGTGCTTTTCGTCACCGGCCTGTCTGCAGCCGTGCAACGTGCCGGCGAGCTGTTTGGCGTCATCGCCCGGCCAAGCAGCATGACCGATTTATTAACGCTGTTTGTCGGCATGACCCTGGGACTGCTGATCGGTCTGATCCAGTTTCCCGCCTTTGGCGCCTCTGTCGGCCTGGGTAGCGCTGGCGGCCTGATGGTGTCGGGCATCATCATCTCTTCACTGTCTTCGCGCCTGCGCTTTTTCGGCAATACGCCGAATGCAGCGCGAAACATCCTTGAGGACGTGGGCCTGCTGGTGTTCGTTGCGATCGTCGGGATCAATGCCGGTGCCACCCTTCTGGCCCAATTGACGGGCTCGCTCGCCGTGCAGATATTCCTGCTGGGCTTCGTCGCCTGCATGCTGCCGCCTTTCGCCGTCTGGGTGGTTGGTTATCACTTGATGAAGATCAATCCAGCGGTGTTGATGGGCGGCATGGCCGGCGCCCGCAGTCATTCCGGCCCGTGCCAGGAGGCCGCGACAGAGATCGGCAGCAACGTGCCATGGGTCGGTTTTCCCGTAGCCTTTGCCGTCTCGGGAGTCCTGCTGACGGTCTTCGGCTACTTCGCGATGACCCTCGCAGATTGATGCTGACCGGACAAGGTTTACGGATTAATGAGGACCGTTCGCTTCTGGCCGTTTTCTGCCTCTCGCAATGGGCAGAAAACGGCCAAGAGCAGTCATTCGACGCGCCTCCTGAAGTGGAGGTTATTCTGCCTGAACAGCGACACCCGCGACCTCGTCAGTGCCGTGCTGGGCGGGCTTGATCGGATCTACCTGCCGGGCTACTGCGGTCAGAGACCTGCGTCACATTCATGAATCTGGTGGAGCCGGGGCGGATCTAGACCAACCTCTTCGTAATGATGTCACGCAACGGTAGCCAGGAACTGATGGATGGTTCCAACGGACCCCGCTCCTGAAACCTGGGCGCATACACCATACTTGTGATCTTCACTAAGTGTTGGGAGATGGCGAGATGCTGCGCGGAGCTGAGAACAGTGAGCTTTACCGGGAATACTACGAGATCCTTTGCACTCCAGAGGCTAAACACGCGTTCTTGTATATGGTTGGATGGGCATCAACGCTGAAAAGCTATGACTTCTTTCCAAGCTCGCACGGACACATCAAAGATCTTCGTTTCTTGCGTGGTAATGACTGGGATTTTGCATTCATTCCGAACCAGAGATGGATGTTGTTCTATTTCAGGAAGCCATGCCTCAAGCTCCCAAAATATTCGCGCGAGGAAATTCTTGGTCGAATTCCCGGTGCAAAAGAAACTAACGCCGGAGAGTTTACTGCCAGGCTTAAAAATGTGAACGACGTAATGCGTTTAGCTGGCTACATCGAATGCTGACTGACGCAACGGCCCGGAAGCGACACCAGGTTGCCACTTCAATCTCCCGATTCAAGCACTGCCCGCAACGACTGGGTCACGGTATTTCACCACCCAGCGAAACAGGTTGTGCAAGGTGTCCGTCGCTTCGAGCGATCTGCTGGTAGTGTGAGTACCGATGCCACCATCGCCTCAACACGAACCGCTTATAATCCGCAACGTCATACACCGCCTAACCAAAGGCCCCCCGATGACCACTGCACATGTTTTCATCGCCACCAGCCTGGATGGCTTCATCTCACGGCTCGATGGCGACATCGACTGGCTTTTTCAGCGCGATGATCAGACCGAGGATCATGGCTACTCGGCGTTCATTGACGACAAGGATGTGATCGTGATGGGGCGGGGGACCTGTGAGAAGGTGGCGACCTTCGACACCTGGTTCTACGAGTTGCCGGTGGTGGTGCTGTCTGGCTGATTCGCCGGTGCCCGAGGCGTTGAAGGGCAAGGTGCGTTTCTCCAGGCTTGCGCCCGGGGACTTGATGGTTGAATTGGCGAGGCAAGGTATTCATCGGGTCTATGTCGATGGCGGTCAGTTGGTGCAGTCCTTCTAGCGCGATGGATTGGTCGCCGACATGGTGATAAGCACCGTTCCCGTGTTGATCGGCTCGGGTCGGCCATTGTTCGGCAGCCTTGCGCAGGATGTTGACTTGCAACTGATATCCAGCCGCTGCTTTCCTTCGGGGTTGGTGCAGTCCACCTATCGACTGGCAGCATGAACCAATCGTGTTCGGGGGCAGTAATGAAACTGCCCTGACATGCTCATTCCAGCGGATTCAGCACCGCCCGCAACAGCGCCTGCGCCTCCCTGGTCACCCCCTTGCTGATTATCTTCTCCGGCAAGCTGGAGTGATTCAGGAAAAAATCTCGCAGTCGATTCAAAGGCGCCGGCACCCCCGTGATACAGACGGCTAAGCGCTATTACTCGACCTTCGGCATTGAGACGTTTGGCAAACACTATGGGAATCCGCGTAATTTCATAGTGTCGGTGAAGGCGAGTATTTAGTCGTGGGTCCGGGCGCTAACTGCCAGAAGACTCGCAAGGCAATTGGAATCTGGAATCCAGGGGTTGGTCGCGATGAGCAAGTCAGTACGTCGCGTCCGACTTATCCAGTGGCGAGTGATAAGAGGTTTGTCGTTCAGCAGCAAACTCAACCCTATTCATATTTCCCAGTACAGATGGCAGAGTAAATCGGCCAATACACCCAGCTCACGCGATGCTGGCAGTTTGCCAAGCCTGGTGGCATGCTCTCGACGATTTGTCGGTAGACAGTGTTGAGCCAGGGAGAGCGACTGTGGGTTTAGAGAGCAAGGCAAAGGCAGCTCAACTGAGTGTTCTGAGCAAATATGGTGTATTGGCAGACTTTACCGACGTGGAAGAGGTGGTGCTTGACCGTGCCCTGAAGGGCCGCTTGTCTGCGAACGCGTCGAAGGACCTGACCTTCGCTAACTGGTGTGACCAGTTGCTGGGGCCGGGCGAGCGGCTTCCGGTTGCGCGTTTTGATAATCCAGTTCCGGGGCAAATCCGACTGGGCAAGCTCGCTGTGGGGCAGGACCTCGCCGCCAGCCTCAAGTCTCGCGACCGGCAGTTGCAAGCTAGGCTCAAGGCGTCCGAGCAGGAAGTCATACGGTTGCAAGGCGAATTGCATGAACTGAGGCAAACCAAAGCTCCTGTGGCATTGATGGAGCCGGTTGGCGAGGACGCGCGGAGGTTGAAATGCTGGTATCACGAAACAACCGGTTATCTGCATAACATCCTGTGGGAGATCAAGGAAGTTGACGGTCACATCTTCGACCATCAAGGCCAACTCAACCGGGATTACCGTCAGCAACTGGTCGAGATCATTCTGCGGGCACTGAACGACTTGGCCGCACTCGGCTTTTTTATTGAGGCCGAGTTGTGTGACGCGTCATCCAAAGAGCCTGTTTTGCCATCGGTGATGTTGCATCACAACCCGGCAGATCCTGATGAAGCACATCTACTGGAGGGCTTTGCCTTTGTCGTCGAGGACGTACAGCCGGATGTGCTGGTGGCAGCCAGCGAGTGTCTTTTTCTGGGACGGGCTCTACCCGAAATCGACAAACAGCACCGCTTCAATTGTCACGTCAACGTCTCCTGGTGCCACGTGCTTGAGTTGGACGAAGACGAACTGTTTCACCTGTCTTGCTTCCTGCATAAGTTGTTTGAGGCATTGGCCAGATCGAATGACGGTCGGCCGAGGGGGGCATTGCGAGAGGCGGCGATCCTTTGCCTGGTACTTTCCAGCACCGCACCCTGCATGCCCACGCGATTACAGCAAGTGCAAGCGCTGAGCTTGCAGGATACGTTTTACCCGGGGTACAGGCCGTTCACGACCACCTCCTCGAAGCCTGACACAGATGTATCCGCTGGAAAAATTCTCGAGCACCTGTTCCATACCTTGCGTGCACTTGTCATGCGCTGACGTAAGCTTTGATTTGCAATGGAATATGCAGGACCTGTGACCGGTAGCTACGGAGCGAACAGCGGCAACGGCGCACTGAGACTGATCCACCCTTACCCTCCAGCAACATGGAGGACACCACCATGAACACGCACTCTTGGGTGCCTCTTTGTGCTCAGAACTTGGGAGTGACCTTTGGAAAGACTTGAAGCGGCTTTGAAGCAACTGGTAAGTGCTCATTCAAAACTGACTGAACATGCGGAAATTACTGCACTTGCCCAACACTTGCGAGAAACCCAAAAAACGCTTGATCTCGGTGAGGATGATGAGCTTCCTGTCCTGCCTCAAAAGCCTGGGATTTATTACTTCGAAGCGAAATTTAAGTTTTCCACAGCAGCGGAGCTTGGCGAATTTGGTGAGCGATGGGGAGCAATACGGGCCAAAGCGCATGACGGAAAAATCCCTCGTTATTACCCGAGTCGGGTGAAGCATCACTTAGCGGCATTGGCAGCAGGCAAACCGATCCCATTTTATTTAGGGAAGCGGGAGTCGATAGCTGATCGAATCAAAAATCACGTCGAATCGCTCCTGGAGTCCGGAACGTATGCACTTAAGCTTCGGGCAAGACCGCACTTAATTCGTGATGTGGAAATTACATATAGTTATCAGAGTTTCGAGGCGCCGCCGACAACTTACTTCGGGGTTGGGTTAATCGAGTCTGAACTACGAAAAATACTGAATCCGATTCTGGGGAAACAGTGAGCATGGAGAAAGTACAACTGTTGTTGAATCAGGCCGGCAGCCTGGTGAGGGAGACGAACGCCAAACTCGCAGCAAGCGGTGAGCTGTTCAACCTCTTCTCCATCACCCGAATCGAGCGGGCCGAGGTCAACACTCACTCGGCGATGATCGCAGAACTTTTAAGCCCCGAGGGCCGTCACGGTCAAGGTGTGTACTTCCTTGAACTGTTCCTGTCGACAATGGGTTTCGAACACGAATGCAGCCTCAGCGACGCCAGGGTGCAAAAGGAGCAGATTTTCGCGGGCTACGGTCGTGTGGATGTGGTGATTCACCTGAGGGATCACCTCATCCTGATCGAAAACAAGATCGACGCCCTCGACGGCAACCAACAACTCAAGCGTTATGACGATATTGGCAAGGCCTCAGGCAAGCAGTGGCAGTTGTGGTACCTGACAAAGAAAGGCACGGAGGCGCACGCAAGCAGTCATTGCGGCGTGAGCTACCGTCGACTGTCGTACCAGGAGCACATCCTCGACTGGCTTGAGCGGTGCGTCAGCACCTCAAGCGCGACGCCGGCACTTCAGCATGCATTGATCCAGTACAAGAATCTGGTCCAGAAAATCACCGGGCGAGCCATGACCCATACCACACGAAATGCACTGATCGAGCTTCTCATTGCCGACGACAATTTGCAGGCTGCCGAGGCCATCTCCCAGGCACTGCCCCATGCGAAGGGGACAGTATTGTTCGGCTTCTTTGATGCTGTGCGAAACGCATTGTCAGAACGTTGTACGCCCGTGTCATCGCCGATTGACTTTACCGGGCATGAAAGTAGCGAGGCGAATTGCCGCAAATGGTTCTTGCCCAAGGCATTGAGGTTGAAGCACGTGGGGCAGTTTTTCGACATTGGTGTCGAGGGAATGCTGCTACGAATCGAGGTTGCTACTGATGCGCTGCATTATGGCGTGGTGCCGGTAAGTAGCGGGAAACTGGCGAGCGATGGAGGATTGTTGGCGCAAACGCCTCAATTGCCTTTGTACCTGATGTGGCGGAATTGGAATGCGTTCAAATGGTACTCATGCCTTTACCAGGACAACGTTGCCAGCAAAATGGACTGTTTGTCTGATCCCGGGGCATTGGTCACGGAAGTGCTGCGCACTGTCGAGCTGATCAAATCTGAGCTGTCTGACCAGCCTGAGTTGCAGTGTGCAAGTGTCAGTACGACGCAACCACAAGCAATGCCAGTCAGTTGACTAGCCAATTTGTCGGTTGAAAGCTGGCAATGTACCGTGCCGTTTCATGTGGGCCGTCTGTAGATAGACCTCAATGAGGGATACCACCACCGGATCAGAGACCGTAATGACTGCAATCCGTGCTTCACCGTCTTGAACGTGAGGCACTGGATTTTTGTCGTTCGCAAATCCTGTGAACCGATGGTTGGGAAATGTTCGCCAACCGTCTTCTCGGATGCTGGGCGTCTTAACATGGTCCCAGACCCGATGGTGCAGGTTGTTCCGGGTTGCCTTGCCGATATAGAGGATTTGCCCTTCAGGGGTACCAAAAAAATACACGCCGCTCTTGCACCCAACACCATCGCCGGTGACCAGCATTCCCGAGTTGGTTGGGTCCGACCAGTCGCCGATGGCGGGGCTGGCGTCACCAAAGGCGAGTTCTATTGTGACCCTGTCGAATATCGCAGGCATGGCCTGGGCAAGATCATTTACCAAGGTGAATGCTTCTTTAAAGTCCACTTTTCCCCTCCGTTCGCTATCCGTTTAGGCCAGCATTGGCATAATTCTTTTGGGGGCAGACTTCTCCCCCCAGATACGTCCGCATCTGGCCGATATCAGCTCTTCACGAAGGGCTGCTTTGAGTAGTTTCTGCCTGTCACAGTCGACCGAAATCGGCCACTAGCAGTCGGTCGAAGGTGCCCACTAAGTCAAGGACGACTCAATCACTAATGCCCAAAGCTGACCTAAGCAAATCGAGAGTCACTGAGTCTGATTCGACGGATAAAGACCGGCAAGCCGCGCGATCACCACGCCAACGTAAAAAACCCCTGAAAACTCTTCAACCATCACCAGTGAGCGGGCGTGGTTGGTCAACGGGAGAACATCACCGAAACCTGTGGTCGTGAGCGTCGTGAGGCTGAAATAGATCAGTTTGAAAAAAGTGCCGGGCTGTCCGAAGTCGAGGTGGGCAGGGCCGAATGAGCCAGCGCTGGAGATCTCGACCAGGGCATAGACGAAGGACCAGACGAAGGCCAGCATGATGTAGCCCGCAAGCGCGCCATGCAGCTTGTCGGCGGTAATTGGCCCGCGTTTGAGAATATAGCGAAGCACTCCGGTGAACGAGACGGCAAGAGATGCCGCATAAACGATCCCGGCACAGAAAAGCATCGCGATACTTCCAGCCCACAACGCCGACCATTGAAGGCCAACCCCGAGCAACGCCAGGCCCAGTTTGAGGATGAACCCCCGCCGCGTCTGCCTGGTCGCGAAAGCGCCCACGAGCAGCACGATTGAAAACAGAATGCCGAGCAACGTACGAGCAGCTATACCTTCCTCGAGAAAGGGAAACAGGAGGATCAATCCCAGCAAGAGCAGCAATAGATGGGTGCAGGGCCCTCGCCCTATGACCATCTGACCTAGATCCTCGTCGGATTCGGCTTTATCTGGCGGATTTGTCATAGATGTTTCCCGTAGACCGGAACAACGCTCGGAGACCTGTCGCTGCACCGTTGAAATCTGAGTCGGCCCTGGAAGAGCCGGCAGTGAAATTCTAGTCGCGAATGCAGGTGAGAGGATTCAGCCTGATAGCTATGGGTTGTTTTCTCCGGGCAATCTTGTCATTTGCCAAGGCTTAGGGCACGGTCGATACCACGGACATCTCTGCCAAACATCTCTGCCAAACATCTCTGCCAAAGGAGTCACTCCATGTCAAAGTTGTATCCCAGCATCGATCCCGACGGGCTGGTCGAGTACTCGGTGGTCTACACCGACCGCTCGCTCAACCACATGTCGCAGTCGTTTCAAGGCGTGATGAAAAACATTTCCAGCACCCTGAAACAGGTCTACAACGCCCAGGCTGTTGCGGTGGTGCCGGGCAGCGGCACATTCGGCATGGAGGCGGTGGCGCGACAGTTTGCGACCAACCAGCAATGCCTGGTGATACGCAACGGCTGGTTCAGTTATCGCTGGAGCCAGATCCTCGAGATGGGCAACATCCCGGCGGCCACTACGGTGCTGAAAGCCCGACCGGTCGACACGGGTCGCCAGGCGGCCTACGCCCCTCCTCCACTGGACGAAGTGCTGGCAGCCATTGAGACTTCGAGGCCGCAGATTGTCTTCGCCCCCCACGTGGAAACCTCATCAGGGATTATCCTGCCCGACGAGTACCTGCGGGCCGTCGGCGATGCTGTGCATGCGGTGGGTGGCCTGTTCGTGCTGGACTGCATCGCCTCAGGCACGCTTTGGGTGGATATGCACAAATGCGCCGTCGACCTGCTGATCAGCGCTCCGCAGAAAGGCTGGAGCGCCTCCCCTTGCTGCGCCCTGGTGATGTTCAGTGCCCAGGCCCTCGAGCGCATCGATCAGACGCAAAGCAGCAGCTTCGCCTGCGACCTGAAAAAGTGGCTGCAGATCATGCAGGCCTACGAACAGGGTGGACATGCCTACCATGCGACCATGCCCTGCGATTCCCTCGCGCGGTTCAACGAAGTGATGAAAGAGACGCAAGCCTACGGTTTCGACAAGGTCCGCAACGAACAACAGGCGCTGGGCGATCGGGTGCGCGCCATGTTGACCGGCAAAGGCATCAAGAGCGTGGCCGCCGCCGGCTTTCAGGCCCCAGGCGTCGTGGTGAGCTACACCGATGATGCCGACATCAAGAGCGGCAAGAAATTTGTCGCCCACGGCCTGCAGATCGCCGCCGGAGTGCCGTTGCAATGCGACGAACCGGCCGACTTCCAGACCTTCCGCATCGGTCTGTTCGGACTCGAAAAGCTGCACAATATCGAGCGCACGGTCAGCACCCTTGAGCAGGCACTGGACGAGGTGATGGTTAACTAAGCCCTCACGCCGGCCCATGGCACTGATCTTCGACGGGCGCGTCCAACCCACAGACGCGCCCGACTATCTGTCCATTGCCAGGATCAGCCGCGCAATCGGAGTTACTGCTTCGTCCCCGGCAGCAGTTCAAAGTCCGGGGTGAACGGGGTCATGGCAGCCATCAGTTGGGCGAACGGTTTGCGATCGCCTTCAAAGGTCGCCTTGCCGTCCGCGACGAGCTGATCGAGGCTGACTGTCTTCGCCATCACGCCTTCAAGCGCCGAGCGATCGAGGGTGAGGGTCAGGTCGGGGTTTTTTGCCTGCTGGCCCTTGATGCTGGTCAGCGTTGAATTGCTCAGCTCCACCACGAACTGTTCACCATTATCCGGGGTCTTGAGGTTCAGGACGAAATGCAGGTCCGCCACCTTGCTGCCATCCAGGCAGATGCCGAGATATTCGAGCCACAACTCTGTGCTCATGGCGCGGATCATGTCCGGTCCGGTTTTTGGCGCCCGGCCCTTGGGCATGCCGTGGCGCAATTCATAGGCGGCTGCGAGGAAGCTGTTGCGTACGCCGGCACTTTCCTTCTGATAGCCCACCTGCTCATAGACGTCCGCCAGCAGGTCCTTGGCCTGGGTGTTTTGCGGCTCGGCGTACACCAGTTTATTGAGAATCTCATAGGCTTCGCGGTATTTGCCCTGGTCGAACAAGGTTTTGCCCTTGGCCATGATCTTGGCTGCGCCGCCCATCATTTCGACGTACAGCGGTGCCGAGTCTTTCGGTGACAGCGGCATCAGCGTGGCCGGGTTGGCATCCCAGTAACCCAGGTAGCGGTTGATCACCGCGCGGCTGTTGTGTTCTTCCGAGCCGTGATAGCTGTGTGTCGCCCAGTTGTTCTTCAGGCTCTCGGGCAACTTGTAGACATTGTGGATCTCGTTGATGGTGACGCCCTGGTTCGCCGCGTGCAGGACGGCGTTGTTCAAGTTGGCATAGGCATCGCGTTGCGCGCGCATCACTTCCTGGATCCGTTCATTGCCCCAGCGTGGCCAGTTGTGTGCGGCGAGCATCACATCCGCCTGCTGGCCGTAGAGGTACAGGGCGTTGTTGATGTTCTTCGACCACACCAGCGGATCACGTACCAGGGCACCGCGCAGGGTGTAGATGTTGTGGATGGTGCCAGTGATGTTCTCGGCAGCCCAGAACGCCTTGAATTGCGGGAACCAGGTGTTCATTTCCGACGGTGCTTCGGTGCCTGGGGTGTTCTGGAAGTCCATTTGTACGCCGTCGATGGTCAGGCTTTCGAAATCCTTTTCGATGTATCGATTAGGTTCGATCAGGCCCATGTTGCCGGCGGCGGCGTTTTTGCCGATGGCCATGTCGACATGACCGTAGGGACTGCGCGGCAACAGCAGGCCGTATTGAAAGAACGCGCGTCGGTTCATGGCATTGCCGGCGTAGACGTTTTCCGCGACCGCATGCTCCATGAAACCCACGGGGGCGATCAGCTCGACCTTGCCGCTGCGCACGTCCGCTTCCTCGACGATGCCACGCACACCGCCAAAGTGGTCGGCATGGGAGTGGGAAATCACCACGGCCACGACCGGGCGCTTGCCCAGTTTTTCGTTGATGAATGCCAGCGCCGCCCTGGCGGTTTCCTTTGAGGTCAGGGTGTCGAAAACGATCCAGCCGGTGTCGCCCTTGATGAACGTGATATTGGCCAGGTCAAAGCCGCGGATCTGATAGATCCGGTCCGGCACCACCTCGTACAGACCATAGGCCATGTTGAGCACGGCCTGGCGCTGCAGCGAAGGATTGATCGTGTCGAAGTCCTTGCCGTCGAGCAGGAAATCGTAGCTGCCCATGTTCCAGGCGACGTTCCCCGCATCGGCCATGATCTTGTTGTAGGCCGGGGCTGCGATGAAGCCTTTTTTGGCCTCTTCAAAATCGCGCTTGTCTGCAAAAGGCAGCGTCTCGCGCACGCCCTTCTGATATTCGATGGTGTAGGTCGATGGCGACTTGCCCTTGTTATCGAAATGCTCAATCGCGGCCGGCACGGCAGTTGTCTGAGCAGCAAAAATGCTGGGGTTGAAGCCCGTGGACAGTGCGACGGCCAGCGCGCAACTGAGGGTCTTGTTGTTCATGAAATGTTCCTTCGCCAGAGTATCGATGCCTTTGATGGCGCGGGCTTTTGCTTACTCGTCTTGACCCGCCCGGCAAGGAATAGCATATTCATTTGATTACGAAAAATTCCGTTTCGAGCCATATTGATAACACAAAGGTTATGACATGACCCCGCGCCGCCTACGCCAGTTTTTGGCGCTGATTGAACATGCACACTTCGGTCAGGCCGCCAAAGCGTTGGGCGTTTCGCAACCGGCGCTCAGTAAAAGTATCCAGCTGCTGGAGCAGGAGCTCGGCGTTACACTGTTCGATCGACGCACCGAGGGCGTGACCCTGACGGCGTTCGGTCAGGTGCTGCAGGGCAAAAGCCAGCGCTTGTTGATGGCCGAAGAGGACCTTCGGCGGGACATCGCCCTGCTGGCGGTTGGCGACATCGGCACACTCAAGGTGGCCCTGGGGCCGTACCCCAGTGTGATCAGCGGCTACCGCGCCATTGCCCGGTTGCATGCCCGCCATCCGAACCTCAAGGTGACGGCCCATGTCGCCGGTTGGCGAGAGGTTGCGCAGCAGGTCGCCAGCGGTGTGGTGGATCTGGGGATCGCTGAAATCAGCGCCTTGCAAGGCGAAAAGGAATTCAATTGCGAGCTGTTGGGTGAGCATCAGGGGCGCCTGTTTTGCCGGCCCGGCCATCCGTTGCTTGCGCAACGCTCCCTGAAGCGGGCGCAAGCACTCGATTACCCCTGGGTGGCGTCGCGCATTCCGTCCCGCCTGGCCGGCCTTCTGTCGCGCGCGACCTTAGGCTGCGCCGGCGCCTATGACACAGTGACCGGCGACTTCGTGCCGGCGATCGAAATTGACGTGCCCATGCAGATCGTTCAATTCGCGGCGAACAGTAATGCATTGGCCGTCGGCACGTTGACGACCTTCGAGCGGGAGTTGCTGGCGGGTGAAATCGTCCCGCTGCCCATCCACGATCAGGCGTCGCACACCCATTACGGTTTCATCTCGCTCAAGGAGCGCTCGCTGCCCCCCGCCGTGGAGGCCTACATGCGCGAAGTGCGGGCGGTGGAAGAGGAAGTCACCCGGCGCGAACGGGAGCTGGCCGAGTTGATGATGAAGTAGCGCAAAATCAGTAGCTGAAGTCATGCCCCAACTCTTTTTGCATCCACTCCAGAAAACGCCTTACGCGGGGAAAGTTCGAGTGAGCGCGGGGAAACACCAGGTGGTGCGCGGTGATCGGCGCGCTCAACGCAGGTCCCACCTCGACCAATGCACCACGTGCCAGATAGTCCTGCGCCAGCAAGGTACTTTCGAGGGCAAAACCAAGCCCGTGACTGGCGGCTTCCAGGGTCATGTAGGAACGGTCGAAGCTGAGGGTGTAGGGTTTTTCCGGGCGTGAGACGCCGTGCTGGGCGAACAACTGTGGCCACTTGATCAGCGTCGCCTCCGACAGGATCAACTGGCTGTCGAGCAAATCCGCAGCGCTGCGGATCGGGTGTTTTTCCAGCAACTTCGGGGAAGCCATGACCGCAATCCGTTCATTGCGAATCGTGCGTACTTCGTAGCTCGGCCAATTGGGCATGCCATGGCGGATGTCGACGTCGATCTTGTCGCGGCTGAAGTGCAGCGATTCGTATGAACACGAAAGGTTGAGCTGGATATCCGGGTGGCTCTCGCGAAACTGTTCAAGGCGCGGCATCAGCCACAGCAGGCCGAAACTGGGCGATGAGTGCAGCCGCAGGCAATCGAGGCTGACGTCGCTGGTGGCGCGTTCGGTAGCCACGGCGAGGCTGTGCAGGATGCCGGAAACCTCCGTCAGGTATTGCTCGCCGACCGGCGTCAGGGTCACGCCCCTGGCGGTCCGGAAAAACAACTGGCGCCCGATCAACGCCTCCAGCTTGGCCAGCTGGTGACTGACCGCCGAGGGTGTCAGGTCGAGCAATTCAGCGGCGCGAGCGACATTGCCGAAACGGGCTGTCTGCTCGAAGGCCTGAATGGCTTTCAGGGGTGGCAGTATCACAGGTGCATCGTCGGATGAGCGCATGATTGTGGTTATTCCGCTGCAAGTTACATAAACCGGGCGTTTCGTCATTCAATCATCCCGATACTTCGCTGGCGAGTGCTGAATTTTTTTCAGCACCCAGTGAAGTTCGCGTTATTGCTCAAGGTCACCCTGGAGAACAAGCTGAGTCATCGGTTCCTGGTGGATCGACTCATAAAAACAATCATCCGAGGTACTCTTCCATGCTTCTTCAAGGCAAAGTCGCGATCATCACCGGTGCAGCTTCCGCACGTGGCATCGGCCGCGCTACCGCGACCACTTTCGCGCAACAGGGCGCCAGCGTGGTGATTCTCGATCTGGACGAATCCGCCGCACGCGATGCCGCGGCCTCCCTGGGCGAAGGCCATCTGGGCCTGGCCGCCAACGTCGCGGACGAATCCCAGGTGCAGCAGGCGGTCGCGACAATCATCGAGCACTTCGGTCGCATCGACATCCTCATCAACAACGCCGGCATCACCCAACCCCTCAAGACCCTGGACATCCGCCCTGCGGATTACGACAAGGTGCTGGACGTCAGCCTGCGCGGTACGTTGCTGATGTCCCAGGCGGTGATCCCGGTCATGCGCCAGCAGTCGTCCGGCAGCATCGTGTGCATGTCGTCGGTGTCCGCTCAACGGGGCGGCGGCATTTTCGGTGGCCCGCACTACAGCGCCGCCAAAGCCGGTGTGCTGGGCCTGGCCAAAGCCATGGCGCGCGAGCTGGGCCCGGACAAGGTGCGCGTGAACTCCATTGCCCCCGGCCTGATCCATACCGATATCACCGGCGGCCTGATGCAGGACGAACGCCGCCACGCGATCATCGATGGCATCCCCCTCGGACGCCTGGGTGAGGCGCAGGATGTGGCCAACGCGGCGCTGTTCCTCGCCTGCGACCTATCCTCTTACCTGACCGGCATCACCCTGGATGTGAACGGCGGCATGCTGATTCACTGATGACAGCTGACGGGCCTCGCGGCCCGTGCGGTTCTGGATCGACGACGCAGCCGGGCCACAAGCCTGGCGGTCAATAAAAACAAGAGATCAGACCATCATGACTACCCTGTCGCTCGAAGCGGTTTCGACCGTGCGCTCCAACGCCTACCGCAAGACTGCGTGGCGCCTGATGCCGTTCCTGATGCTGTGCTACCTGTGCGCCTACCTGGATCGGGTCAACGTCGGCTTTGCCAAGCTGCAAATGATGAACGACCTGGCGCTCAGCGAAACCGTCTACGGACTCGGCGCCGGCATGTTCTTCATCGGCTACTTCCTCTGTGAAGTGCCCAGCAACATCATCCTGCACAAGGTCGGCGCGCGGGTCTGGATCGCCCGCATCATGATCACCTGGGGCATCGTCTCCGCCCTGTTCGCCTTCGTCGAAACCGCCTGGCAGTTCTACGCCCTGCGCTTCCTGCTCGGCGTTGCCGAAGCCGGCCTGGCACCGGGTCTGCTGCTGTACCTGACCTACTGGTTTCCCTCCTACCGGCGTGCGCGCATGACCGTGCTGTGGTTCATCGCCATCCCGCTGTCGGGCATGGTCGGCGGCCCGCTTTCGGGCTGGATCATGAACCACTTTGCCGGCATGCATGGCTGGGCCGGCTGGCAATGGATGTTCGTGCTGGAAGCGGTGCCGACGGTGCTTATCGGGCTGCTGGTGCTGAGCTATCTCAAGGACGGCGTGCATCAGGCCAGTTGGCTGGATGACGACGAAAAGGCACTGATCAGCCGCGAGCTGGCCGAGGACGACCAGCAGAAAGTCACCCATGCCTCGGTGGGTGAGTTCATCCGCGACCGTCGCCTGTGGTTGCTGGCCGGGATCTACTTCTGCGTGGTCATGGGCCAGTACGCCATCACCTTCTGGCTGCCGACCCTGGTGCGTAACGCGGGGGTTTCCGATCCGCTGCACATCGGTTTCCTGACCAGCCTGCCCTACCTCTGCGCAATCGTGGCCATGCTGTATGCCGGACGCAGCGGCGACAAACACCGTGAGCGTCGCTGGCACCTCATTGTGCCGATGATCGCGGGTGCCATCGGCTTGAGCCTGGCGGCGCTGATGGGCGGGAATGTACTGCTCTCCATTCTCAGTCTGTGCCTGGCCGCTTCCGGAATTCTCTCCGCGACGTCGATGTTCTGGATGCTGCCCACCACGCTGCTCGGTGGGGTCTCCGCCGCTGCTGGCATCGCGGCGGTCAACAGCTTCGCCAACCTCGCCGGCTTCTGCTCGCCCTATCTGATCGGCTGGGTCACCACACAGACCGGCTCCAGCGCCATCGGCATGTACCTGATCACCGGCGTCCTGCTGTTCGGGGCCACGTTGGTACTGCGCATCCCCGCCGCCTCGGTCAATCGTTGATTCGTTGATTCATTGGAGTTTCACCATGACTGCTCATCCTGCATTCACGTCGTCCACGACGCTGGCGCAACGCGCCCACAACATTCGCCGCCATGCCTTGCGCATGGGTCAGGTTCAAGGCCAAGGCTACGTCGGCCAGGCCCTCGGCGCCGCCGACCTGCTGGCCGTGTCCTACTTCCACGCCCTGAGCTACCGGCCCGAAGACCCGGAATGGGAAGCCCGCGACCGCTTCTACCTGTCGATCGGTCACTACGCCATTGCCCTGTATGCGGCCCTGATCGAAGCCGAGATCATCCCGCTGGACGAACTGGAAACCTACGGCGCCGATGACAGCCGCCTGCCGATGTCGGGCATGGCCGCCTACACCCCGGGCATGGAGATCACCGGCGGTTCGCTCGGCCAGGGCCTGGGCATCGCCGTCGGTGCCTGCCTGGGCCTCAAGCGCAAAGGCTCACCCTCCTTCGTCTACAACCTGTTGTCGGACGGCGAGCTGAATGAAGGCTCGACCTGGGAAGCGGTGATGTCGGCGTCGCACTGGAAGCTGGACAACCTGATCGCCATCGTCGACGTCAACAACCAGCAGGCCGATGGTCATTCAAGTGAGATCCTTTCGTTCGAACCCGTCGTCGATCGCTGGCAGGCCTTCGGCTGGTTCACCCAGCGCGTCGATGGCAATGATCTCGAGGCACTGGTCACCGCGTTCGATGCCGCGCGTAACCACCCTGGCGCGCAGCCTCGCGTGATCATCTGCGACACCAGAATGGGCAAGGGCGTGCCCTTCCTCGAGACCCGCGAAAAGACCCACTTCATCCGCGTCGAAGAACACGAATGGGACCTGGCACTGAGCAACCTTGAAGAAGGAAACAACCAATGAGCAACGCAGCCAACACTCCGACTTCCACGGTTACGCCGGCCAAAAAACGCCTGACCACTTCGGCGATGATCGCCTCGATTGCCTCCGAGGGCCAAGCCACCAAATCCGCGCCGTTCGGTCATGCGTTGGCCGCATTGGCAGATCAGCGCCCGGACATCGTCGGCCTGTCCGCCGACCTGTCCAAGTACACCGACCTGCACATCTTCGCCAAGGCCCATCCCGATCGCTTTTATCAAATGGGCATGGCCGAACAGCTGCTGATGAGTGCGGCCGCGGGGATGGCCCGTGAAGGCTTCGTACCCTTTGCCACCACCTACGCCGTGTTCGCCTCCCGCCGCGCCTACGACTTCATCTGCATGGCCATCGCCGAGGAGAACCTCAACGTCAAGATCGTCTGCGGCTTGCCCGGCCTCACCACCGGCTACGGCCCAAGCCACCAGGCCACGGACGACCTGGCGATCTTCCGCGCCATGCCCAACCTGATGATCGTCGACCCGTGCGACGCACTGGAAATCGAGCAGGCCGTGCCCGCCATCGCGGCGCACCAGGGACCGGTCTACATGCGCCTGTTGCGCGGCAATGTGCCGCTGGTGCTGGACGAGTACGGCTACCAATTCGAAATCGGTAAAGCCAAGACCCTGCGCACCGGCAACGATGTGCTGATCATCTCCACCGGCCTGATGACCATGCGCGCACTGGAGGCTGCCAAAGCGCTGCAAGCGGACGGCGTCGATGTCGCCGTGCTGCACGTGCCGACGATCAAGCCGCTGGATGAGCAAACCATTCTGGCCGAAGCCCGCAAACCGGGGCGCCTGGTGGTCACCGCAGAGAACAGCTCGATCATCGGTGGGCTGGGCGAAGCAGTGGCCGGCGTGTTGCTGCGCAATGGCGTCACGCCCACCTTCAGGCAGATCGCCCTGCCCGACGCGTTCCTCGATGCCGGAGCGCTGCCGACACTCCATGATCGTTACGGGGTTTCAACTCAGGCGGTTTGCACGCAAATCAAGGCCTGGCTTTAACTGCAGGGGCGAGGCACCTGGAAACGGGTGCCAGCCCGTTCGATGCGAAGATAAGCCGGATCATTGTTGTCGCTATAGCAGAACCCAGTTATCGCGAGAAATCATAAATAACAACTTGTAGAGATCAACAAACGCTAAACAACTGTCAGATATCACAGTAGTCGTATTTAACGGATCCGCGCAACATCGCAACACAACTTCATGCGCAAAGGAAAAAATTAAATGACTACGTACAGTTATGAGGTTTTTTACACAAACACTCCAGAAGAAAAACAGGGAGGGAGAATCGTAGCCAACACTCCGGAGGAAGCAAAAGAAATGCTTAGAGCCCAATACTATGCTTCTCCCATAGAGGTCAACGTATGGATCCGGGGTGATGACGACGCTGCTGTATTAATCGTCAATAATGCATCCGGATTTTGTAGGCGCGAACATGAAGACCCAGATGTGCCGCATGCAATTATTCCAACTCAAATAAGGTAAGAAAAGGGTTGACGCAACAACTAAGCCGGCATCAACCCCGGCTTGCACCAAACAGGACGGCTTGCTCTTGTGCCATCTCGAGCAAGGCATCGACGACCATTCTCACCTTCGGCTGGAGATAACGCGTGCGCGGCCAGATGACGTGTATGGGCATGGTTGCGCCTGCGTGGTCGTCCAGGACCGTAACCAATGCGCCACTGCGCAAGTGTTCGGAAACCAGCCAGGTGGGCAACTGGCAAAGTCCGCAGCCATCCAGGGTCGCACGTAGCATCATGTCACCATCGCCGAACTCATGGCGCACTCGCACTTCCTGCTCTTGCACCTCGCCTTTGGCATTGCTCAGCAACCACGTCATGCGCAGCCCCCTGCGCCAGGCAATGATGCAATCGCGCTCCAGCAAATCGGACGGGTGCCGGATCGGCGGGAATCGACTCAAATAGTCGGGCGCCGCACAGACCACCAGATGCTGCTCACCGAGCCGGCGCGCCACCAGCTCCGGATCATCCTTGAGATCGCCGATTCGTACCGCCAGATCAATGCCATCGTTGATCATGTCGACCGTCCGCTCACCGAAGGTCAAGGTCAGGTCGAGCTGCACGTATTGCCGCGCCAGGGCAATCAGCATCGGTGCGATATGCCGCCGTCCAAAGGCCGCCGGCAGATCAATCCGTAGACGTCCCTTCGGTTCGGCAACGCCGTTGAGGAAACTGCCTTCAACCCCCCGCAGCTCGTCCATCACCCGCAAGCAACTGGCGAGGTAAATCTCCCCCTCGCTGGTCAAGCTCAGTTTGCGCGTGGTGCGATGCAGCAGCTTGGTGCCGAGGCGTTTTTCCAGCCGGGTCACGCTCTTGCCCACCGCCGAACTGGTCACGCCCAGTTGCAACGCAGCCGCCGTGAAACTCCCGCATTGCGCAGCCAGGATGAACTCGGGGATGCCATCGAATTGAAGGGAATCCATCACTGGCTCCACTGACATGAAAAATTGATTCTATCCCGAGAGGATCAACTGAACGTATTTTTCACGGATTAATGGAATCAGCAGACTGGATTAAGGTAGCCGCACTTTTCAACGACCTTCCCCTGGAGGCCACCCTGAACACCGACTTGAACCGATTGCTCACGCTGGAAGCGATCAGGAACCTGCGACTGCGCTACTGCCATCACCTCGACGCCAACCGGATGGATGCGCTCGCGCAGTTGTTTACCGAAGACGCCATTTGCCAGGTTGATCGCGCCGGCTGGCGCGGGCGTGATGCCATCGCGCAGGGCTTGTCTGAAGCATTCTCGGCATTCGATCAGCAACAGCGTGGGGCGTATCCCTTCCTGCACGCGGTGTCGAATCACTGGATCGAGATCCTCGATGAAGACCGGGCCGAAGGCCGTTGCTACCTGATTGACTTCGCCACCCAGCGGGCGCCGGGCCAGAACCCTTTGCTGCTGCTTGGGCTGTACGCCGATGAGTATCGACGCGTGGACGGTCAATGGCTGATCAGCCGTACCCGCCTGGATGTGGTGTGGCCTGAACCCGATGTCGGCGGCGGCGATCCGGGCAACGGGCTGGTTCTGCCGTCCTGATTCATCCCCCCCTTCTCCCTCACTTGCAGAGTTTCTGATGCACCCATTATTCAAATCCTTTGATCTGGCCGGCACCCGGTTGGCCAACCGCGTGGTCATGGCCCCCATGACCCGGGCACGCGCCCTGAACGACATTCCGGATGAACACACGGTGCTCTACTACGCCCAGCGAGCCTCTGCCGGGTTGATCATCAGTGAAGGCATACCGATTTCCCGCGAGGGCTGTGGCTACCTGTTCAACCCCGGTCTCTATAGCGATGAACAGACCCAAGGCTGGCGCCGGGTCACTGATGCCGTACACGCCAAAGGCGGGCGAATCTTCGCGCAGCTGTGGCATGTGGGGCGCGTGTCCCATGTCTCACTGCAGCCGGAAGGCGCCGCGCCGGTGTCGTCGGTCGCTACCGTTGCCGCCCGCTCGAATGCCTATGCGTGGGTTGAAAAAGGCCAGCCAGGCCCCGTGCAAGCAAGCGTTCCGCGAGCATTGGGCACCTCTGAAGTCCAGCGCATCACTGCTGACTTCGTGAACGCCGCGCGCCGAGCGATAGAGGCAGGTTTTGACGGCATCGAATTGCACGGCGCCAACGGCTATCTCTTCGAACAATTCCTCAACGGTGCATTGAACAATCGCCAGGACAACTACGGCGGTTCCATCGCCAATCGCCAACGCTTGCTGCTCGAAACCCTCGATGCCTTGGCCACAGAAATCGGCAGTGCCCGGGTAGGCGTGCGACTGTCCCCGTTTGGCCGCCTTTTCGACATGCACCCCTACGCCGAAGAAGCCGAGACCTGGCTGAGCCTGGCTTCAGCACTCAACGACCGAGACCTGGCGTATGTGCATTTGAGTGATCAGCTGACGATTGGCGCAGAAGCGATTCCCGAGGGCTTCGCCAACCAGTTTCGCCAAGCGTACCAAGGCACGCTGATCGCTGCGGGAGGCTTCAACCGGGAGCTGGCGGAGGCTGCGCTGGAAACCGGCGACCTGGATTTGATCGCGTTTGGCCGCCCCTTCATTTCCAACCCCGACCTGGTCCAACGGATGCAAAACGGCTGGCCGATCGCTGAAGGGGATCGGAGTACTTTTTATGGCGTCAACGGCAGCCCAACCAAGGGCTATACCGATTACCCCGCCTACGGCGAGACGGTGGCGAATTAAGTAGCGTGAAAGCGCCTGGCACAGGGAGACCAGGCGCTACGCTGATAAGGATGCCTCGTTCCATAAAGCCTGAGAAAGCCCGAAGAAGTGTCGTCTATCTGGACGCAGTATCCATATAAGACCTTACCGCCGCGAGCCCAGGCTGACCTTCAACCGTTTGAACATCAAGCAACGTTCTATCCAGCCATTCGGGATGATCACCCAGCCATTTTTTTACCGCAGAGCGTGGGTCAAGGCCGCCATTGATCACGTAATCCATCATGGTGTTTTCGGCATCGATGGAAAACTCCAGGTTCTTCAGAAGCTGGCCAACGTTAGGGCATTCGTCCAGGTATCCCGTACGCACGTCGGTGCGCACCGACGATGCGCCGTAATTTGCTCCGTAGTACTTGTCGCCGCCGGACAAATATTCCAGTTCGATATTCTTGTTCATGGGGTGAGGTGCCCAACCCAGGAACACGATCCAGTCGTTCTTTCTGATCTGCCTGCCGACCTGGGTCAGCATGCCCTTCTCACTGGACTCAACCAGGCTCCAGCTTCCCAGGTTGTACGCGTTATCCGCGATAAGGTTCTGGATCGGTTTGTTTCCGCCCGGTTCTACGCCATAGATTTTCCCGCCAAATTTTGCCTTGTAAGTGTCCAGGTCTGCATAGCTTTTGACCCCTTGCTCATAGACGTATCGCGGAACCGCCAAGGTGAATTTTGCGCCCGTGAGGTTCACTCGCACGGTCTGGATCGACTTGTTGTCGTAGTAAGGCTGGGCCGCCTCGATCAACGCCGGGTCCCATGTTCCGAGGAACACGTCGATGCTCTTGCCTTCCATCGCCTTGTAGGCAATTCCCGTCGATAGCGTGATGACTTTCGGGGTGTAGCCCAGTCCTTCCAATACGGCGGTGGTCAAGGACGTCGTCAACGTGATGTCGGTCCATCCCACTTCTGCGAATTGAGGCGCGCGACACGCCGCCGGCTCCGCGGCGCCGGCAATCCCCTGGAATGTCATCAACAGCACGGCACAACCGATAGCACTGCTTTTCATACCGGATCCCCTTGCGATCTCTTGCTCTTGTTTTTAGGAGAACCAAGTGATAACTTTTTTTTCATTGAGTGTCCAATGAAAAAAAAGAGAAGCCCATGCCAAAGGTCGGAATGCAGGAAATCAGAAGAAAGCAGCTCGTCGAGGCAACGCTCGCCCTCATTGGCGAGCAAGGCATGGCGGGGACGAGCATGGCCCAGGTGAGCGCCCGCGCGGGGTTGGCCAACGGCATCGTCCACCACTATTTCTCGGACAAGAATGCGTTGCTCGAAGCCACCTTGAGAGAGCTGAACAAACGCATCAACGCCGAGATCTTTGCGCGCCTGCGACTGTCCACGACACCCGCTGAACGTGTTCTCGCGTTCGTGGACGGCAACGTCAGTGCCTTGAACCTGACGCGCGACAACGTCGCGGCCTGGCTCGCCTTCTGGGCCCAGGTACCGCAGTCCCCCAAATTGCAGCGGGTACAGAACATCGTGGCGCGCAGGAGCCACTCCTTACTGTTCCATGCCTTGGCAAAAAGCATGGACAAGGCCACAGCCCATTCCAGGGCGCAGATGATCGCGATCTTCATCGACGGTTTATGGTTGCGGGCTGCGGTCGATTGCAACCCGGACACGATCGATGATTCGCGTCGCCTGGCTTACGAGTTCCTCAACAACGCACTTGGTTATGATCTGGAGGCGTAAAAATGACACCTGAAGAGTTCAAGAGTCTTGATGCCGTGGGCCTCGTTCAACGGTTGAAGTCCGGTGAAGTCACTGCGCTGGAGCTGGTCAACCTGGCCGCCAGGGAAATTGAAATCCAGGACCCGGCCCTGGGCGCGGTCGTTGCAATCGATATCGAAGGCGCGCAGCGCGCGGCGCTGGATCCCAAGGCAGGACCCCTCTCAGGTGTACCGATCCTGATCAAGGACACCAATATCGATGTAAAAGGCTTTGCAACCCGGCACGGTTCGCGACTGTACGAAGATGCCGCACCCGCTCAGGTCGACAGTGAGTTTGTCAGCCGGTTGCGCAAGGCCGGGGCAATCATTCTCGGGAAAACCAAGACGCCCGAGTTCGCCGGAGACTTTGTCACAGAGCCTGAATGGCAAGGCCCTTGCCGAAATCCCAGGAACCCGCGGTACGCGTCTGGTGGATCAAGTGGAGGCTCGGCCTGTGCCGTGGGCGCAGGCATGGTGCCCGTTGCGCATGGCACCGACTGTGGCGGGTCGATCAGGGTTCCGGCTGCCGTTTGTGGTGTGGTCGGACTCAAGCCAAGCAGGGGACGCAACCCTGTGGGTCCGCATGTCGGCGAGTTTGTGGGTGGCCTTGATTGCGAGCATGTACTGACCAGGACCGTGCGCGATAGCGCATTGCTGCTGGATGTCCTGTCTGGCTATGAACCAGGCGCCCCTTATGCCGCTCCCCCCGCCCCGCCCTCCTGGCTCGAATGCCTGAAGACGAAGTCGCCACGCCTGAAAATCGCCTTTGCCTGTGCCCGTCCAGATGGCTCGAGTATCGATGAGGCCATCCACAAAGCGATGCTGAGTGCCGTGGATTTTTTAAGCAAAGACGGCCATGAATTACGCCCGTTCGATTGGCCGGACATGAGCCACGCCGGGGCAGCTGCCGCATTATTCTGGCAGATGGAAATCGAGGCTTTGATGGAGCACAAGGCCCAAACTCGCGGTTATCCGATCTCCGATAAAGATGTCGAATGGATTACCTATGAGTTTTACAAAAGCTCGACTCGAAGATCAGCATTGGATGTGCACCATGCACGTGCCACCCAGAACAAAGTGAGCCACGACATGGCCGATCGCTTCGCCAATATCGATGTCCTCATCACGCCAACAGTGGCGCTGGCTCCACCGTTGATTGGTGGTTTTGTCGCAACCGGGGAAAGGCATCTGGATGAGTGGTATAAAAACGCCTACGCATTTTCGCCCTTCACTGAAGTGTTCAACTTGACCGGCCAGCCCGCCATCAGCATCCCCGTTGGGATCATGGAGGGCGGCCTTCCCATCGGGATGCAGATCGTTGGCAAATTTGGTGATGAGGAAACCATTCTGAGGCTCGCAAGTGAAGTTGAAAGGAGCTTATTAGCGACGACCTCGTTTTAATGGGCAGGCACTTTTGCTTTTCCTCAATGGATGTTGTTGGCGTTAGCGGGACTGGCTGAATCGACCCACAGCTTTAGTGCCGGATTTGGTTGTTTGCCGCCCGTCGTGAAAGGCGGCATTCGGCCAGAGGCGGGCGGTCGTCGATGCTCTCGAACACCGCCACCAGGTTCTCGCCCTCTCGGTACAGCCGCCGCATGCACATTCATTCAGGCGCAGTCTCACCTCTAATGTCCATGGCCTGTTCATGCAGAGCGTCGATGAGGGTGCTGGCAACGGGGGTTCTCAGACCGTTACGCAGCAGGATGATGCCCACCGACGGTAACTCGATCGGCACTTCCAGCGCCAAGGTGTGACCCAGGCCTATGGACTCGAGGTAATGCGCGACCTCACTCGCGACGAAACAGACGCACCCTCTTTTCCTCATGAACGTCATCGTCACCAGAAAGGAAGAGGTTTCGATAATGTCAGCCGGGGGTTGCAGCTTATGTTTGTAGAACATCTGATTGAGCTTGACCCGCGAGGATGCCCACGCTGGGGGAACGACCCAGGGAAGCGCCGCCAGATCACGCCAGGTGGGTCGGGCCACTGTGGCAAGTGGATGATCGGCGGCGACGACAACCCTCATGGGGTCGGCGTATAACGCCTCTGTTTCAAGGTCCGGAGAGCTGTAGCCCGGCTCCAGTCGGCCCACGATGAAATCGAGCTCGCCTGTGCGCAGTCTCGGTAACAGGCGCGTGAGATCACCTTCCTCGATCGATACCGTCGTCTGCGGCGAGCTGACCTTGAGGCGGTCGACGGCGCCTACCAGCAATCCCGGTGTGGCGACCACCATTGCGCCGACGCGGATACGACCGGCTCCGCCACTGGCGACTGAAGCGATGTCGTCACAGGTACGATCAAAATCCACAAGCACCGAGCGCGCAAATCGGACAACCTGCTCGCCGTAGGCGGTCGGCCGAGTCCCTCGCGTAGAGCGGATGAACAGTTCAAGCCCGAACATCTTTTCAATTTCCGCCAGCGACTTGCTGACGGCCGGCTGGGTAAGCGACAGAAATTCCGCTGACCGCCCCAGATGGCGAAACTCATCCAGCGCGACGACGAGTTGCAAATGCTTGAGTTTGAGGTTGGAGCGCAAAACTCGATCGATATCACTCACCTGCTTTGTCTCCGGAAGAAGAAGCGTACATGTCGAAAAGGTTATGAAGTATGTCCACTTATTCATTGTTCAGCAATGTAGCGACGATTCAGTATCGAAGAACAAAAACAATGACCGGAGACAAGCAATGCGCACTCCAAGTACCACAAAACCACTAAGTGACGCCGTGGTGAATCAAGGCAAGAAATCCAACGCTCGTTGGGTTGTGGCAGGTCTGATGTGGTTTGCCATCGCCATCAACTATATCGATCGCACCGTTCTCTCAGTCGCAGCACCTGAGCTCATCAAAGAATTCAGCCTGACGCCCGAGATGATGGGTATCGTCTTATCTGCATTTTTCTGGTCCTACGCTCTGCTACAAATTCCTGCTGGCTGGGTGGCAGACAAATTCGGGCAAAAAATGGGCCTTGGCATCGCCGTAGGCTCATGGTCGCTCGCTACCGCCGCGACAGGGCTGGCGACTGGCTTTGCATCTTTGGTCGGATTACGAGTGGCACTCGGCGTCGGTGAAGCCGGCGCTTATCCGGCCAATGCCGGGATCGCGTCCAAGTGGTTCCCCGACAAGGAACGAGCAACCATTTCTGGGCTTTTTGACAGTGCCTCGAAATTCGGCGGTGCCGTGGCGATGCCGCTGATCGTGACATTGATGATGACTTTCGACTGGCGCATGACGTTTGCAATCGTGGGTCTGACCGGTCTCGTCTGGAGCCTGATCTGGTGGTGGTACTTCTCGGACACACCAGAGAAACACAGAAGCGCCAACGCAGCCGAGGTGGAATACATCCGGGGTGGTCAGACCCAGCAGCACGGCGTTGATACCACGATTGCGATGAAATGGTACGAACTGCTCAAGCACCGCAATATCTGGGCGATGTGCCTGGGCTTCTTCACCATCAACTACATCTCGTACTTCTTTATCACCTGGCTGCCCACGTACCTGGTGAAGGAACAGGGGATGGGCCTGCTTCAGATGGGTATGGTCGCCTCGCTCCCGCTGATCTGCGGCCTCTTCGCCGAGATCGCCGCCGGGTGGCTTTCCGACAGAGTGGTCCACAGTGGACGGCTGTCACTCACCGCGACACGCAAACTGTTTCTCATCGTGGGGCTGTCGATGGCGCTGTGCATTGGACTGGCTCCGTTGACCACGTCGGTTGGGCTCACTGTCCTCTTGCTGTGCATCGCTAAGGCCGGCACCACCGTCGCAGCTTCGCAGGTCTGGGCCCTGCCGGGTGACGTCGCGCCGAAGAACATGACCTCGACCGTGGCCGGACTGCAGAACATGGTTGCGAACTTCGGCGGCGTACTGGGGCCGGTGATCACCGGATTCATCGTGGCCTCGACAGGGTCGTTCAAAATGGCGCTGGTCTTCTCGTCCGTGCTTGGAATGCTGGGCATCCTGAACTACGCATTTCTGCTGAAGAAGGTCGAACCCATCGTCCCGTCCAAGCCGACCGAGCCTCAGCTCGCCACCGCATCCGCGCAGGTATTGAATGAACCCTATAGCCGCTGATGCCTGATGCGCCTACGCAGGGATGACATGACACCAGCGTTTCACCCTCTCCACAGCCGTAATCTGGACGCCAGGATTGTTTCATGACGACTACCACGACACACGCCACTCACAAACTGATACGTCTACACGCCAACGATAATGTCCTCGTCGCTCGCCAATTGATCGGCCTTGGAGACGAGCTGCCAGAACTGGGAGTACGCGTCCGGGCGCAAGTGCCGGGCGGACACAAGATCGCTGCGCAGGACATCATGGCCGGTGAACCCGTGCGTAAGTACGACACGATCATCGGTGTCGCTTCGCGCAATATCATCAAGGGCGAGCACGTTCATTCCCACAACATCGCACTCATCGATTTCGACCGAGACCCGGGCTTCTGTGAGGATGTGCGCCCGGTGGACTATGTAGCGCCCGATAAACGCGCGACCTTCATGGGCATCGTGCGAGCAGACGGCCGTGTTGCCACGCGCAACTTCATCGGAATCCTTTCGTCGGTCAACTGCTCGTCGACCGTGATCAAGAAGATCGCCGAACACTTCACGCCCGAGCGGCTCGCCGCCTACCCGAACGTCGATGGTGTCGTCGCGTTCGCCCAGACAAGCGGATGTGGCATGTCGTCCCCCAGTTATCATTTCGACGTGCTGCAGCGCACCATCGCCGGGTACGCCCGCCATCCCAATCTGGCGGCTGTACTGATCGTCGGACTGGGTTGTGAGCGAAACCAGGTGGCAAGCCTCGTCGACTCTCAGCACCTGGTGCCCGATCGCAATCTGCGCACGTTCGTGATGCAAGATACCGGCGGCACCCGTGCAACCATCGCTCAAGGCATTGCAGCGATCGAAGCGATGCTGCCCGAAGCCAACGCGGTCAAGCGCGTACCGGTCAGTGCAGCCCACCTGAAGATCGGCCTGGAATGCGGTGGCTCCGATGGCTTTTCAGGCATCACCGCCAACCCGGCATTGGGGGCTGCAATGGACATTCTGGTGCGTCATGGCGGCACGGCCATTCTGTCCGAGACACCCGAGATCCACGGTGTGGAGTTCATGCTGACGCGACGTGCGATCAGTCCCGAGGTGGGCCAGAAGCTACTGGACCGCCTGGCCTGGTGGGAAGAATACACGCGAGGCCAGAATGGCCAGTTCAATGGCGTCGTAGGCCCCGGTAACCAGGCAGGTGGCCTGGCCAATATCTTCGAAAAATCGCTGGGCTCTGCCATGAAAGGCGGCACGACACCGTTGCAGGCGGTGTACGAGTACGCCGAGCCCATCGACAAGGCCGGGTTCGTGTTCATGGATTCACCAGGCTATGACCCTGTGGCCGCAACCGGCCAGATCGCCAGCGGTGCCAACCTCATTTGCTTCACCACGGGACGGGGCTCGATGTTCGGGAGCAAGCCGGCGCCCACCCTCAAACTCGCCAGCAACACGCCGATGTTCACCCGCCTGGAAGAGGACATGGACATTAATTGCGGCCTCATTCTTGACGGTGAGCTGTCGGTTGAGCAGATGGGTGAACGCATCTTCGAGCACATCCTTGAGGCCGCTTCAGGCGCCTCGACCAAGAGCGAATTGTTGGGGCTTGGAGATCACGAGTTCGTGCCCTGGCACCTGGGCATCGTCAGCTGATCCAACCCGTTTTCACCTATTCAAGGAACCTCGGCATGAGCCTGAAACTGACCCGCACCGACCTGATTCGAACGCAGAATTTCATTGGTGGCCGTTGGTGCACCAGAGATCCGGAGGCGCTGCTGTCTGTCACCAACCCGGCCGACGACAGCTATATCGCCCAAGTACCCGACAGCAACGCCATTGACGCCCGTGAAGCCGTGGATGCCGCTCATTCGGCCTTCGCAACCTGGCGCGCCACCCCGGCCAAACAGCGCGCGCAACTGATCAAACGCTGGAACGATCTGATTCTTGAGCACCAGGAAGATCTGGGCAGGCTGATCTCACTGGAGCAGGGAAAACCCCTCGCAGAGGGGCGCGGCGAAGTGGTCTACGCCGCCAGCTATGTCGAGTGGTTTGCCGAGGAGGCGACGCGCTCATATGGCGATGTGATCCCGGCGCCGGTCGCAGGTCGCCGCATGACTGCAATCAAGGAACCTGTTGGCGTGGTCGCTGCGATCACGCCCTGGAATTTTCCGGCGGCGATGATTGCCCGCAAGATCGCTCCAGCACTGGCAGCAGGTTGCACCGTCGTCTGCAAGCCGGCCGAAGACACGCCACTCACGTCCCTTGCGCTTGTGCGCCTGGCTGAGGAAGCAGGCTTTCCGGCAGGAACGCTGAACATCGTCACCGCCTCTCGGGAACGTACACCTGAAGTGGTAGACGCCTGGCTGGCTGATTCACGGGTGCGCAAGATCACCTTTACCGGGTCGACGCCTGTGGGCAAGCACCTGGCCCGAATGTCGGCCGACACATTGAAAAAGTGCTCGCTTGAACTGGGTGGTAATGCCCCCTTCATTGTTTTTGACGATGCGGACCTCGACGCTGCGGTGGACGGCCTGATGGTGTCCAAGTTTCGCAATGGCGGTCAGACCTGTGTATGCCCCAACCGGATCTATGTACAGAGCGCTGTGCACGACCAATTCGTTGAAAAGCTGGTGGCGAGGGTCAGCGCGCTGAAAGTCGGGCCAGCCTCCCATGGCGATTCTCAGATCGGTCCGATGATCAATGCGCGAGCCGTCGACAAGATCGCTCGCCATGTGGATGACGCTGTTTCAAAAGGCGCAGAAATCGCCACGGGCGGTCGACGCATCCGCGAGGGTGTCGCAGACGGGCCGAACTACTACGCGCCCACTGTGTTGATCAATGCGACCGCGCAAATGGAGCTCTGCAATGAAGAGACGTTCGGCCCCGTCGCACCGATTTTCCGCTTCACGACTGAGGCACAAGTGATCGAACTGGCCAACGACACGCCATTCGGGTTGGCGGCGTACTTTTACACCCAGGACGTCAAACGCGTCTGGCGCGTGGCCGAGGCCCTGGAGTCGGGCATCGTGGGCATCAACGAAGGCGCCCTCGCCGCAGAGGCTGCACCGTTCGGGGGAGTCAAGGAGTCGGGTTATGGCCGGGAGGGTTCACGCTACGGCCTGGAGGACTACATGCATATCAAATACCTGTGTCAGGGCGGCCTGAACTAGTTCCGACAAACACAACAGAGGAGTACAGGCAATCATGGGAAATCCGTTCAAGACCGCGCTTTCGCGAGGCGACAAGGTCATCGGCCTCTGGCTTTCACTGGCCAATGCCTACAGCGCCGAAATTTGCGCCACCGCAGGCTTCCAGTGGTTGCTGATCGACGGTGAACATGCGCCAAATGACGTGCGCAGCACACTTGCACAGTTGCAGGCCGTTGCGCCTTATCCGGCCCATCCAGTGGCACGCACCGTCGATGGCAATCCGGCAATGATCAAACAGATGCTCGACATCGGCGTTCAAACGTTGCTCGTACCAATGGTCGATACCGCCGAACAGGCCATCGCTCTGGCAGCCGCTACCCGCTACCCGCCGCAAGGCACAAGAGGCGTGGGAGCAGCGGCGGCACGTGCCTCGCGCTGGGGAGGCTACACGGACTACCTGGAGACGGCCAACGACGATGTCTGCTTATTGGTGCAGGCTGAATCCAGGGTTGCACTCGAGAACCTTGAAGCCATCTGCGCCGTCGAAGGCGTGCACGGCATTTTCATTGGGCCGGCTGATCTGGCCGCCTCAATGGGGCATCGTGGGCATCCTGAGCACCCTGAAGTGCAGCAGGCGATCGATAAAGCCATACGCACCATCGTTGCCAGTGGCAAAGCCGCTGGCACTTTGACAGGCGATGCCAAACTCGCAAGGCACTACCTTGAACTGGGGGCCAGCTTCGTCGCAGTAGGGCTCGATCTGACGCTGCTGGCACGGGCGACCCGCGGATTGGCCAACGACTTCGGTCTCGGCGCTTTATCGGCCCCCCCTGCAAGTAGCGCCTCACCCTACTGACTGCTCAGGGAAAGCTGCTCCATCAAGCCGCGGCATGGGTGGGTTGCTACCACGCCGCGCCCTGGAGGCAATGTCACCCAGTCCGCCACAGTACTTCGCCTTTCACCAGAGAGGTGAATCGATCGATGAGCAGTGCTGGTTCACTTGAGTCAATACAGCCTCCCCCGCGAAATGCCTCGCCAGATTATCAAACGTCAGATCCAGCATCGCCTGAACTGTCGCATCAGTAGTACTGGCCATATGCGGTGTCAGCACCACATTGGGCAACTCCAGCAATGCCTGGGAAACGTTCGGTTCATCGCCAAACACATCGAGCCCCGCCGCGAGAATCCTGCGCTCGCGCAAGGCCTCGACAAGGGCCTTTTCGTCGACGATGGTGCCGCGCGCGACATTGATCAATACACCGCTGGGACCAAGCGCTGCCAGCACGGCCGCGTTGATCATGCCGTGAGTGTCGGCGCCTGCGCTCGCGCACACCACCAGATAGTCGACACTCGCTGCCAGTGCCTGCACATCGTTGCACCAGCGATAGGGCACGTCAGACTTTGGCGTGCGTCCCGTATAGGCAATGCTCATACCGAACGCCTGGGCCCGTAACGCCACGGCCCTGCCAATGCGGCCCAAACCGACGATGCCGATTCGCCCGCCGAACACCCGCGCCGTCATCGGATAGCGGCCGGCGGGCCATTCACCTCGTCGTACAAACTGGTCGGCGTTCAGCACCTGGCGGGCGGCACACAGCAACAGCGCGATGGCGAAATCTGCTATGTCGTCGGTGGACAGTCCAGGGGTATGGGTGACACAGACGTTGTGTTCGCGTGCGGCTTCAAGATCGATTCCGTCGTAACCGACACCCAGCACCGAGATGATTTCGAGCGCGGGCAGTCGAGCGATCAATGCACGGGGCACGCTGGATTCGGCCGTTGCCACAATGCCTCGCACAGTGGGCGCCAGTTCCCTGAGCCGCGTTTCGTCGAGAAGCGAACAGGCGTGGCAGTCGAAGTGCTCGCGCAGGCGGATGATGAAACTGTCGGGCAAGCGGGAAAGCAGTAACACAGTGGGCTTCATCGCGTGGTCATGTCTCGGCAAGGTTCGAAGTACCGGCGGCATGGACGTCTGCCATGCCGCCGCGCCTGGTGAGGGAGGCTTACTCGAGAACGCCTGGATCGCGCCGAATTTCCTCGCGAGCCATGGCTTCCCACAGGAAGGGGAATCCATTGGCATCGGTACGCGCTCCGGTGGCGAGCGCGACGCTGGCGGGCAAGGGGGCGCCGCCGCCGAGGGTTTCGACATGCCAGGCCAGGCGGCTGCGCCACTCCAGGGTGATGGCGCGCAAATGTGCCTGACGAATGCCGTTGGCCACCACCAACACGCCGTGGTTGGCGAGCAACGCCCATTTTTGTGCACCGAGAGCGTCCACGACGGCGCGGCCTCGTTCGGTGTCTTCAACGGTGCCCTGATACTCGTCGTAGAGCACCGGGTCCGTGTCGACAAGAGCGGACGTCTGGTCATAGATCGGTGGAACACGGCCGGCCGCCGACCACACCGATCCCCACTGCGGATGGTTGTGGATCACCACGCCAACATCATGCCGGGCAGTGTGAACATCAATGTGCAGGTTGATGGCCGGGGTGATGTTCCACTGCCCCTCGATTACCTTGCCTTGTTGGTCGAGGCGCACGATATCCGAGGCGGTCACTTCACCCCAGGTCAGTTCCCACGGGTTGGCCAGGTAGGTGCCGTCGTCCTGGCGAACGGTGATGTGGCCGGCGATGTGGTCGTTATAGCCTTCGCGATACAACACCCGACACAGCAACGCCACGCTCTGCTGGGGTGACAATGGGGGCAGCAGCGCATGGCGACCTGGCTTGGGCGCGAAGCGGGCCAGCAAATCCTTGTTCAGCGTATCCATCAACATGACTGTTTCCTCTTGAGCGACTGGCAATGAATTACCCGTGGAAAGACCCGCGAGCGAATACCGAGGTGCGCTGCATGCGCCGTTGGTGCGGTTGATAGTCCAGGATGGCGTTGTGGAGCACGCTGCGGTTGTCCCAGAGCACCATGTCGCCGACGCGCCAGCGATGGCGGAAACCGAATTGCACGTGTTGGCAATGCGCATGCAGGTAGGCAAGGATGGCGTCGCCCTCGGGGACCGCCAGGCCGTCGATGTGGGTGGTGTAGGTGGGGCTCAGGTACAGCGCCTTGCGACCTGTCAGCGGGTGTTGAATAACCAGCGGATGCAGGTGCCGTCGGTTCGCCTTGATGACCTCGACATAGCGCTCGTGCGTGACCACGTTTTGCCGCAGCGCGGTCGTCATGGGGCCGTTCATGTCATGCCAGGCGCTGAGGCCTTCGAGGTAGTGCTTCATGCGCTCGGACAGCGCGTCGTAGGCCGTGGTCATGCTGATCCAGCAGGTGTCGCCGCCACAGGGCGGCAGGATCTGCGCGTGAGTCATGGTGACAATCGGCGGGCTGGGCAGGAAGCTCTCGTCGTGGTGCCACATATCCGCTCGATCGCCCAACTTGGAATCGATCACGGTGATCTGCTCAAAGCCCTCACCCAGGTTGGGGTAGAAGGTGTGTACTTCCGGCTCACCGAAATACCGTGCAATCGCCAGATGTTGCTCAGGTCTCAGCCCTGGGACGTGCAGTACCAAGGCTTCATGCTTGATGAGTGCGGCCTCGAGCGCCGCCAGCGTTTCTGGCAAAACGACTGAAGCCGGATCCAGGTCAAGCACTTCGGCACCCAGGCTGGGGCCAAGGGGCCGGACGGTGAAAGATGACGACATGGGCAATCTCCCGGTAGGGTTTGAACAGGGCGCATCACTACGCGTTTGGACGATGTCTGATCGACGAAAACGATCATACTCAGGTCGAGACAGCCGGAATATTCGCATTCCACAAGCGCCGAAAGTCGCTATTAACTAATTGATTTAATTGATAAATATTGAATTTTCAGTGCCATGAGAAATGCCTCACTCGGATTCCCATGAACAAAAAAGGCGTTGAAACCAGCATGGCCCCACCGTCTTCGCCGGAGCAGCTTCCCGCGTTACGCAAGCGGCCGACCCAGTCACGCTCCCGCGCGCTGGTCGATGCCGTGGAGCAGGCGTGCCTGCGGATTCTGGACGAGGCCGGCGAGCAGGCGCTGACCGTCGCCCGCATCGCGGAAGTATCTGGAGTTGCCGTTGGCTCGATCTACCAGTATTTCCCCAACAAGGACGCGATCGTCGCCCTGCTCTACGAGCGTGTTCTCGACGAGGAATCGGAGGAGCTGCTGAGGGTGCGCGAACGGCTGGTGGGCGTGCCCTTGAAATCGGCACTGCGCGAGATCCTGGCCAACATCATTCGTGTCGAAACACGCCTGTTCAAATTGAACAAGGCCTTTCACTTGCGTTACCACTGCGCCCTTCACCTGGGAATGTGGCGCGGCCCGTACCGCACGACAGGTGAGTTCATCGAAGCGACCTGGCTGCCGCTCCTGCATCTGTACGAACATGAGATCACCACGCAGCACCCCGCCTTGGCGGCTTACTTGCTCGGGCAGGGGCTGCGCAGTGTCATCCGTTCGGTATTGGAGGATATGCCGGCACAGCTGGAGGATCCGGCCTTGCTCGACAGCCTGGTTGCCATGGCTATCGGTTGCCTGCGTCCATCCGCACTCGGCTGACGCAACCACGAACCCTACGAAGACCGGTAATCAACCTGATGCCGCGCAATACGTGAGTTCCCCAACTCCCCTTTCACCCGCAGATGCTCGGGATGGGAAGCGTAGGCGTCCAGGGCTTCCCGGGAATCGAATTCACTGTAGAGCACCACATCGCACGCATAGTCGATACGACTGAAATCCACACCCACCTCGATTTTCAGAAGCCCGGGAATCAGCCCGGCAAGTCCTTCGAAACGCTCCTTGAGGAACAGGCAGGCCTGCTTGTGTTCCTCGGCCGTCTTGCCCTCCACTTTCCACATTACGATGTGCTTGATCATCGCGCTCCCCTTGCAGTGTCGGTCATGCCTGCCATTTCAAACCTTGCTCTTCTGATAAACATCCACAAATACCGCCGCCAGCAACACGGCGCCCTTGATCATCTGCTGATAGTCGATACCGATGCCCATGATCGACATGCCGTTGTTGAGTACACCCATGATGAAGGCGCCGATCACCACGCCGACGACCTTGCCAACCCCGCCAGACGCCGAGGCGCCCCCGATGAACACCGCCGCGATCACATCCAGTTCGAAGCCGGAGCCCCCGCGTGGTGTGGCGCTGTTGAGCCGGGCGACGAAAATCAGACCCGCCACTGCTGCAAGCACGCCCATGTTGACGAAGGCAAAGAAGGTCACCCGCGACGTGTTGATCCCCGACAACTTGGCGGCTTTCAAATTGCCACCCACGGCGTAGATCCAGCGACCGATCACGGTACGGTTCATGATGAAGGTGTACACGCCGATCAACACGCTCATGATCACCAGCACCGTGGGGATGCCGCGATACGTCGAGAGCAGGTAGCAGAAGTACACGATGAGTGCCGTGATCACGCCATTCTTCAGCGCGAACAGGGCCATGGGGGCGACGTTGCCGCCGCTCTTGAGCGTACGCCTGCGACTACGGTATTCGACCACCCAGAACGCGGCGGCGACGGCAATGCCCACCAACAGCGAGGTAATACGCAGGTGTTCATTGGCGAAGATGTCCGGGATAAAACCCGAGCTGATCGCCGAGAAAGCCGGCGGGAACGGACCGATCGACTGCCCCTGGGAGATCGCGATGGTCGCGCCACGAAAGATCAGCATGCCGGCCAGGGTGACAATGAAAGACGGCATGCCCCAGACCGCGACCCAATAGCCCTGCGCCGCACCAATCAGCGCGCCGGTGGCCAGGCAGATGATCGTGACGGTGAAGAAGTCCATTCGATACTGGACCATCAGCACGGCGGCAATCGCTCCGATCACGCCGACCACCGAACCGACCGACAGATCGATGTGACCGCAGACGATCACCATTAACATGCCCAGCGCCATGACCACGATGTAGCTGTTCTGCAACAACAGGTTGGTCAGGTTGAGCGGCTGCATCAGCGCCCCGCCGGTGGCCACCTGGAAGAAAACCATGATGACGATCAACGAGGCCAGAAGACCGTATTCCCGAGCGCCACGCTTGATTGACGTGAGCGCCGTTGGTTTGGATGTGAGAGGTACGCTGACTTCGCTCACTGGATCACCTCATTTTTCATGATTGCGTGCATGATTTTTTCCTGCGATGCCTGTGCGATTGGAAACTCGCCGACAAAGCGCCCTTCGTTCATCACATAAATCCGGTCGCAGGTCCCCAGCAACTCGGGCATTTCCGAGGAGATCATCACGACCCCCCTGCCCTCGCTGACGACTTGATTGACCACGCCGTAAATCTCGTACTTGGCCCCCACATCGATGCCGCGGGTGGGCTCGTCGAGAATCAACACCTTGGGATCGGAAAACAGCCACTTGCCCAGCACGACCTTCTGCTGGTTGCCGCCCGACAGCTTGTCCACCGACTGCAATACATCCGGGGTGCGAATGCGCAGGCGCGCTTGGTAGTCGACGGCCACTTTGGTCTCGGCCAGTTCGTTCATCACCCAGCGTTTGGACACGGCAGCCAGATTGGCCATGCTGGTGTTGCGCGTGATGCTCTCGCCCAACACCAGGCCCGCGCCCTTGCGGTCTTCGGTGGCGTACGCCAGGCCTTGATCGATGGCCTTGCGCACCGTGCCGAGGTCGACTTCCCGTCCTTCCAGGCGAGCCTTGCCGCGAATGTTGGTGCCGTAGGTGCGGCCAAACACACTCATGGCGAATTCGGTACGGCCTGAGCCCATCAACCCTGCGATGCCGACCACCTCGCCACGCCGCACATGGAAATTGATATTGCGAATGCGGTCACGACCAGGACGCTCGGGGTCGCCCACCGACCAGCCTTCGACTTCGAACAGCGTGTCGCCGATCTCGCTGACGCGGGACGGGTAGCGATCCGACAACTCGCGACCGACCATGGAGCGGATGACCCGAGCTTCATCGATGGGCTCGGCGCGGCAGTCGATGACGTCGACGGTGCTGCCGTCGCGAATCACCGTGATCTCGTCGGCCACGCGGCCAATTTCGTTGAGCTTGTGCGAGATGATGATCGAGGTGATGCCCCGTGCCTTGAGTTCAAGCATCAGCTTGAGCAAGGTGTCGCTGTCTTTTTCGTTGAGGCTGGCGGTGGGCTCGTCAAGGATCAGCAGGCGCACGTCCTTGGCCAGCGCCTTGGCGATTTCCACCATCTGCTGCTGGCCGATGCCGAGTTTGCCCACCAGTGTCTGGGGGCTTGCATCAAGGCCAACACGAGCGAGCAAATCACGGGCCCGTCGGTGCGCCTGGTTCCAGTCGATTACGCCATGCCGGGCGATCTCATTGCCGAGAAACAGGTTCTCGGTGATCGACAGCATCGGCACCAGAGCCAGCTCCTGGTGAATGATGCAAATGCCCAGCGCCTCACTGTCGCGCAATCCCTGGAAGATTCTTGGCGAACCATCGAAGACAATTTCACCGGCGTAGCTGCCATGGGGATAGACGCCGCTGAGGATCTTCATCAGGGTCGATTTGCCGGCACCGTTTTCACCGCAGATCGCATGGATTTCGCCATCGCCGACCTTGAGGTTGACCCGGCTGAGCGCCTTCACAGGGCCGAAGCTCTTCTGGATATCACGCATATCGAGAATGGTTTTTGTCATTTTCTCTCTCCTGCCAGCACGCACCAAACAGCGGATCGCCTTAGCGCAACTGCTCCGAGGTGTAGAACTTGGTGTCGTCCACCAGGACTTTCTGCCAGTTGTTGCCATCGACCAGTTGTGGCGTGAGCAGTTGGGTCGGCACGATCATCACGCCGTTGTCGTAGGACGTGGAGTCATTGACCACCACCGTCTTGCCGCTCAAGCTGGCGTCCATCATCTGCGCAGCGGCCTCGGCGAGGGCGCGGGTGTCCTTGAAGATGGTCGAGGATTGATCGCCGCGAATGATCGACTTGATGCTGGCCACCTCGGCGTCCTGCCCGGTGACGATCGGCATCGCTGCCTTGCCCGTGCCGTAACCCACACCGCGCAATGAAGACACCACGCCGGTTGCGATCTGGTCGTTCATCGCCAGCACGGCGTCCAGGTGGGCGGTGCCGTAGAAGGCGCTGAGCAGGTTGTCCATGCGCGCCTGGGCCTGGGCGCCATCCCAGTTGGGTGTCGCAACCTTTTCCATGGCCTGCTGGCCGCTGCGAATCACCAGTTTGCCGCTGTCGATGTAGGGCTTGAGCTGCGACATCACCCCCGCGTACACCACATGGGCATTGTTGTCGTCGGTGGAGCCGGCGAAGATTTCCAGGTTGAATGGACCCTTGCCCTGCTGGAGTTGCAACTTGTCGACGATGGACTGGCCTTGCAGCACACCGGTGCGGTAGTTGTCGAAGGTGACGTAGTAGTCGAAGTCCTTGGTGTTGCGAATCAGCCGGTCATAGGATATGACCTTGATGCCTTTTTCCTTGGCCTGCTTGAGCACATCGGCCATGGTCGTGCCGTCGATCGGCGCGACGATCAGCCCCGTGATGCCCTTGACCATCATGTTTTCGATTTGCGACAGCTGGGTCGGTGCTTCGTATTGGGCGTACTGCAGGTCGGTGTCGTAGCCGAGCTTCTTCAACGAGTCGACGATGCTGCTGCCGTCCGACACCCAGCGCGCTTCGGTTTTCGAGGGCATGGCGACGCCAATGGTGCCCTTGGTGCTGGTCGCGCTTTTATCGCAGGCACTGACGGCCAGTCCCAACAGTATTGCGCCGGCAATCTTGATGATCGTGTGCATGGTGACCTCTTTTTCTTGTTGTGGGCATTTCTCGGGATGCAGGTCCCCTTCCGACCCTGAAAACAGAGTCGGCCGAGGTGTTCACTTACAGGACTGCGTGTGACCGTTTACTGGGCCAGGATGACTTCCTGGCCGTTCAATTCAGCGGACTCGAACAGCGCTTCGAGAATCACGTTGATGTTGTGCGCCTGGGTGGCAGGCACGGTCGAAGGGCTGCCGGTACGCAACGACTGGACGAAGGCGGCGGCTTCTCGGTCGAAATACACCGGGTTGCCGATCTCGGCGATCTCCGGGGAATAAACCGTTTTGCGCACCGCCCAGATCTCTGGAAAGCTGTTCTCGTTCCAGTGGGTCCAGCCTTGCTGATGGCCGTTCTTGCCATCGTGATACAGCTTGTACGACGCTGGCATCGGCGTGGAGTGCATCACCCCGTGAGTGCCGTAGGCCGTGATGTCCCAGCTCTCGGTCCAGGGCATCGGATCCCAGGACATGAAGTCGATGGTGATCAACTTGTCATCGTAGTTGAGGACCGCGCCCACTGCGTCTTCGCGCGCCGAATCGCTCATCTGCCCGGCGAATTTGGTGATCCGCGCATTGACCGACTTGGGCATGCCGAAGTGCAGCAGCAAACGGTCGATGGTGTGGCAGCCGATTACGTAGAAAGCACCACCGCGGTCGCCCGGTTGCTTCATGTGGTTGGTGTCGGCCTCATCGTGGGAACAGCCGGCATGGGCGCGCACTTGCAGGACCTTGCCGATCTCACCGCTCTGCAGCACTTGCTGCATCTTTTCCACCGACGGCGCGTAACGCCAGCAGTAGCCCACCTGGAACAACCCGCCGGTGCGCTCGACCGCTTCGACGATACGGGTGGTATCGATGGTGCCGCGACCCGCCGGCTTCTCGCAGAGTACGGCTTTGCCGGCCTCCAGGGCTTCTATGGCCCAGTCGGCCATCAGGTAGCTTTTAGGGTGCACCAGTACGACGTGCACGTTCGGGTCGGCGAGGATTTCTTCTTTGCTGCGCGCCTGCAAACCCAGTGCATCGCAGAAGGGTTCAAGCAACGGACTGTCGTCGTAGGCACCCAGGAACTGCGCGCCCGGTATGCGCTTGAACGCTTTGACGCGGCCCGACGTGTGTGGGTGGGTGATCCCCAGGCAGGCCACACCGATGGTGGCGCCACTCTCAAGCTGATAGGACATGTTGTTCTCCCGATGTTCTTGTCCGAAGTAGCGAGTAACGTTCGGCTCAGAGCCGGACCGCACGCCCGGTCTTGACCGACTCGACGGCGGCATCGGCCAGTTTCAGCGCCTTGAGGCCATCCTGTACGGTGGTCGGCATTGGGCTGCCTTTGACCAGCGCATCGATGTAGGCATCCAGTTCGGCCTTGTAGGCTTGCTGGTAGCGCTCGAGGAAGAAGTTCAGCAGCGGTTCGCGAGCGTCGGTGACGTCCTGGCTCCAGCGACGGATGGTGGTCGGGCGCAGGTTGTCCATTTGCAGCATGCCTTTGGAGCCGAACACCTCGATGCGCTGGTCGTAGCCGTAGACCGCCTGGCGGCAATTGTTGATGTGGCACTGTTTGCCCGATGCA
The DNA here is from genome assembly GCF_028471945.1 of Pseudomonas sp. WJP1. Taxonomy (NCBI): domain Bacteria; kingdom Pseudomonadati; phylum Pseudomonadota; class Gammaproteobacteria; order Pseudomonadales; family Pseudomonadaceae; genus Pseudomonas; species Pseudomonas sp. WJP1. The sequence continues at coordinate 2,083,383 of NZ_CP110128.1, read as the reverse complement.
GTCTGCATCTGCACCATCGCGGTGTCGTAGTCGTCGTACTTTTCCATCATCTGCGGGTCGATCAGGCGGCTGCCGATGGCGGTCAGCTCCACCGGTTCCTCGCCCAGCAGCCAACGGCCGATGTCCAGGTCATGGATGGTCATGTCGCGGAAGATGCCACCGGAATGTTCAATATAGTCTTCCGGCGCCAGGCCCGGGTCGCGACTGCTGATGATCACCTGGCGCACTTCACCGATATCGCCGGCTTCAATCGCCGCGCGCATTTCTGCGAAGGTGGTCTCGAAGCGGCGGTTGAACGCCAGCATCACTCGGCCGTTGAGGCGCTCCACTTCTTCGACGGCAGCCAGGCTCTTGGCCATGTCCAGATCGATCGGTTTCTCGCACAACACCGCCTTGCCCTGGCGCACGGCGCGCAGCATCAGGCTGATATGGGTGTGGGTCGGGGTGCCGATGACGATGGCCTGGACGTCGTCGCGATCGATCGCCGCTTCGCAGTCGGTCATGGCGTCTGCGCCGAGTGCAACTGCCAATTGCTCGGCGGCGTTGCCGAACGGGTCAGCTACCACCACCAGTTTTGCGAACGGGCTGGCCGCGACGTTGGCTGCGTGAATCTTGCCGATACGGCCGGCGCCGAGAACTGCGATACCTACCATTGTCTCTCTCCTGAAAACTCTATTGTTCGTTGTTGTGTACGAGCAAAATTTGCGTGTTTATCCGGTGCATCAGTTCGGGAACTTGATCCCTTCGAACTGCGCGATGGTTGTTTCAAAGGCTCGCTTGGCCGCGACTTCCAGCGGCAGCTTGCGCAACTCGGCGGAGATCAGCTCGACGCCCCAGGGCCCGTCGTAGCCGACGTTGACCACTTGCTGGATGAAGTCCGGCACGTCCAGCTGGCCTTCCCCGCACAATTTGCGGTGGTGCGTGGAGTCGTTGAACAGGGTTTCGACGATGGCGTGGTTGGCGTCATCCAGCTCGATGGACTTGATCAACTCCAGCGGGATCTTGGCGATTTCATCGAAGCTCATGCCGCCGCGGGCCACATGCCAGGTGTCGACCAGCAGGCCGCCGTTGGGACGCACGCCTTCGGCCACGGCAATCGCGAGGTCGATGGTGTTCACGCTGGAAAACGGCAGGAACTCGATCACCACGTTGACGCCAAAGGGTTGGGCGCGGTCGCACAACAGGCCAAAGGTGTCACGCATGCGTGGTACATCGGGCAGGCCGTCTTCGAACAGACCACCGGCAACCTTGAGGCTGCGCGCACCGAGTTCGCCAGCGACTTCCAGCAGTTCATCGCGGATCTTGTCCGATGCCGCGCGGCGCTCTCCGTCCAGGTGCCAGTCGGTCAGGAACTCCACTTCCAGGTGCTTGATGCCGTTGTCCTGGAAAATGTTACGCATGGTGGAGATGCCCAGTTTTTCAACGTTGTGCAGGATGTCGGCATGCACCAGGCCCATGCCGCGCCAGCCGGCTTTCGAAGCCGCTTCTGCACGTGCTTGCAGGGAAAACGGACTGATTTCGCTGGGGGCGCCGGGGTATGTGTCGCCAGCGAGGGTCCAGTAGGCGGCAAGCAGTTCAATACTTTTATTTGGCATGACGATCACTTTTGAGTGAGTGGTTTCAGGACGGTCGCTAACAGTTTTTTGTTCAGGCCGGGGTCAGGACAAAGTCCCAATTCACCGCCAGGAACGGCACCTGCAAGTCATAACGCTGCGCGACGTGCGGGTCGGTTTGGGTGGTGAACTCGGCGATCAGTTCTTTCTTCACGCCGAACACCGTGTCCTCGTGCAAGTACGGGCAGTCGGGGGTGAAAATGTGCGTGATGACCTGGTCGTAACCTTCGGCGGTCACGATGAAATGCAAATGCGCGGCGCGGTTCGGGTGCCGCCCCAGATCACCCAGCAACTTGCCCACCGGGCCATCGGCGGGAATCGGGTAATGGCGTGGCTTGACCGTGCGGAACGCGTAGTAGCCGTCGGCATCGGTGGTGAACAGGCCGCGCAGGTTGTAATCCGGTTGTACGCCTTTTTGCTGCACGTCGTAGAAGCCGTCGTCGTTGGTTTGCCAGATGTCCAGGGTTGCACCGGCAATCGGCCGACCGGCGGTGTCGAGCACCCGACCGCCGACCAGCGTCGGCTCACCCTTGCCATCCAGGCAGATGTTCGCGCCGTTCTCGTAGCGCGGCGCATCGGCCACGTAGAAAGGACCGAGGATCGTGTTAGGCGTGGCGCCCTTGGGCCGGCGATGGTTGATCGCATCCACCAGCATGGTTGCACCCAGCACGTCCGACAGCAGGATGTATTCCTGGCGCCAGTCGGTGCACATCTGCCCGGTCTGGGTCAGGAACTCGATGGCCTTGAACCACTCATCGTGCGTCGGCTCGATTTCCTTGATGGCCGCGTGCAGATGCCGGGTGAGTACCGCCATGACTTCAACCAGACGCGGATTGGCGTCGGCCGAGTTGCGGGCATTGACGATCTCGGCGGAGTGTTCCTCTTCGAAAAGGCCGCCGATGGCGATGTCGGTATCCAGATGAGCAGTCATGACTTGAGGTCCTTGTTTCATTGTTCTTGAAGGCCGGCAGGCTGTTGAGGTTTGACTGCCGGCAAGCACGGGGCGTTCTCAATAGGCCTGGGCGTCGGCTGCACGCCATTTACGTCCGTTGAAGCGTTGCTTCATCTGCTGCTCGATCTCTTCCAGGGTCAGCCCTTTGGTCTCCGGCAACCACAGCGTGCAGAAGACGATCGAGCCGATGTTCACTACGGCGAACAGGAAGAAGGTCATACCGCCCATCACGTTCAGCAGCACCGGGAAAACGAAGGCGACGATGGCGTTGAAAATCCAGAATACGCTCACTGAAATGCCATTCATCAAGCCACGGGCGTGGGTCGGGAACAGTTCCGACATCAGCAGCCAGTAGACCGGGCCGATGCACATCTGCATGAAGAACAGGAACACCAGCACACCGGACAGCGCGAGGTAGCTTTGCACCAGCGAGTGCGGCATGAAGTTGAGCACCACACCGAGGAAGATCTGCGCCAGCACCACCACGGTCAGCCCCAACAACAGCATCGAACGCCGGCCCATGCGGTTGATCACCCACATGCCGATCAAGGTGGCGATCACCGAGATCACGCCGTTGCCAATGGTGGCGATCAGCGCGGCATTGATGCCCATCCCCGTCTCCTTGAGGATCATCGGCGTGTAATACATGAACGCATTGACACCGGTGAACTGGATCACGAAGCCTAAGCCGATACCAATGGCGAGCAACTTGAGCAGCCAGGGTTCATTGAGCGTGGCGAACACACTTGAATGGCGCTGTTCGACCTTGCACTGGGAGATGATTTCCTTCAGTTCGCGGTCTGCCTCACGTTGCGTGTCACGAATACCGGCCAGGACTGTCTTGGCCTCGGCAACACGGCCTTTGCTGACCAGCCAGCGTGGTGAAGTGGGGACGAAATGCATGCCAACGTACAGCAGCGCCGCGGGTATCAAGGCGATTGCCAGCATGTAGCGCCAGATGGTCGGGCTATCGAACAGGTGCGCCAGCCCGGCACTGGCGATGTAGGCCAGACACTGACCGGAGACGATCATCAATTCGCTCTGGCACACCAGCCGTCCGCGATGCTTGGGCGCCGCCAGTTCGGCGATCAGCACCGGCACGGTGGACGATGCACCGCCGACGGCGATACCGAGGATGAAGCGCGTGACGACCATGGACCACATGTCCGGTGCCAGCGCGGTGCCCAGGGCACCCAATGCAAACAACAGGGCCAAGGCCTTGAGTACGCCGAGACGACCATAACGGTCGGACAACTGACCAGCGAACAGTGCACCCACTGCGCCGCCGAATATCAGGGAAGACGCCACCAGACCTTCCGAGACCGGGGTCAGGCCGAGGCCGCCCTGGCTGGCATCCAGCGACATGAAGGGCAATGCACCGGAGATGACACCGGTGTCGTAACCGAAACCCAATGACCCCATGGTGGTGATGGCTGCGATACGCCAGAGAATTTTCGACGACGCACTACCGGCAGTTCGACTGTTGGACATGAGGTCAACCTTTATTGAAGTTATGTGTGCACTCAGTGGGAATGAGACTACTGCCATTGAATCGGAAGAAAAACGTTCATATGGCAAATGTGTTTTCCGGCTGGTGGAAAACTGCGGCTAGCGCGTCCAGTAGCGCTCATATTCATGCTCGGCAAAATCGGCGAGCAGGAAGTCGATGAACACCCGCAGCTTGGTCGGCATGTAGCGCCGGCTCTGAAACGCCATGTTGATGGTCAAGCGAGGCAGGTCCCACTCATCCAGCACCGGGATCAAGCGCCCCGCCACCAGGTCGGCGTTGATGATGTACTTGGGCTGCACCAGGATGCCGCCATGCGCCAGCGCCGCGGCCCGAACGATCTGCCCGTCATTGGTTTCCAGGATGGGATCGACCTTGATCGCGACTTCTTCGTCGCCTTTGGTAAAACGCATGACCCGCGGCTGGTTGGCATGGCTGTAGATCAACAGGTCATGGTTGACCAGGTCTTCAATGGTCTTGGGCGTGCCCTTGCGCTGCAAGTAGCCGGGTGATGCGGCCAGGACCCTGCGGGTTTCGGCGAGCCGGCGGATGGTGATGTTGGAGTCTGGCTCATATTCCTTGGTCCGGATCGCCAGGTCGATTTCGCTATCGATGATGTCGTAATAGCGGTTTTCGCCCAGCACCTTGACGGTGATGTGCGGGTACTTCTTGCGAAACGCCGGGATCAGCGGCGCGATATGCAGCATGCAGAATGAGATCGACGAGGTGATGGTCAGGGTGCCAACCGGCTGGACAAGCGATTCGGTCAGCGAAGCCTCGGCTTCCTTGAGCTCGCCGAGCAAGCTTTTGCAACTCGTATAGAACTGATGGCCCGAATGGGTCAGCGCCAGCCGGCGAGTGTTTCGATCGATCAACCTCACGTTCAGGCGTTGCTCCAGCGCAACCAGGTGTCGACTCGCCGCCGCATTGGACAAGCCGAGGAATTCGGCGGCCTTGCTCAAGGTGCCCAACTCGGCCGTCGTTACAAAAAGCTCCAGTTCGGTTAGCCGATCCATCGCGTGCTCCGTCTTTTAGTTTTTCATATATGAAATAAAGAATTTCTTTATCGGACTTTTTTTGCGCTGTTTGGAACTATAACGTGCAGTGCCATAGCCTGAACAGATCGGTTGGCGGTGTAGCCGCGAGTGCCGGCAGGGCGTGAAAAAATCTGAAAAATTCAGGAGTCACGATGCGCAATCTGGACGAAGCCTCCATCACCCAAGCCGTATTGGCGCGTAACAGTGGTGCCACGGACGCGCGCTTGTGTGAAGTCATGACCAGCCTCGTGCAGCACCTGCATGCCTTTGCTCGTGACATCAAACTGACGGAAAAAGAGTGGCAACAGGGAATGGCGTTTCTTGCCCAGGCGGGCAAGGTCAGCTCTGCGGATCGGCAGGAATTCGTGCTGCTTTCCCACACCTTGGGGCTGTCGACCCTGGTGCTGGCGCAGAACGACAGGAAGCCCGCGGGCTGCACCGAAGCCACAACCCTCCCTGTGCTGGAGGCGCCGGCCGCGACGATCCACGATCTGGGCGCCGATATAAACACCGGACACGTCGGGCCCAGGCTGCATGTGCGCGGGGTGATTCGTGACGTCAAGGGCAATCCCGTTCCCGGTGCCACGCTGCGGATCGCTACTGCAGGCGGCGGCACCCGGGACGGTGGCCAGGCCTTGATTCAAGCCGACCAGACCGGGGGCTACCATTTCTGGACCGTCGTGCCCGATGGTCAGCCCATCCTTGACGACGGGCCTGTCGGTCACATGCTGACATCGCTCAATCGCCATGCATGGCGCCCCGCCCACTTGCAGTTCGACATCAGCGCCACAGGTTTCCAGCGTTTGAACACCCAGGTATTTCGCGAGGGCGATCCGTATCTGGATTCGGACGCGGTATTTGGCGTGCGCCCTTCATTGATTGCGCAATGGATCCGGCAAGAACCCGGCCAGGCCCCGGACGGCACATTGATCAGCGAAGCGTTCCATACCTTGGCGTTCGACTTTGTCCTGACCGAAGCTCGAGGAGCCCATGAATAACGACAGCACGGTCATCAAGGAACTTGAGGCGCAACGTTACCTGGCCATGCGCCAAGGTGACTTGCCAGCCTTTGAGAGGCTGTCCCACCCGCAGTTGACCTACGTCCACTCCAACGGCGTCCAGGACAGTTTGAGCAGCTACCTGGGCAAATGCCGAGACGGTCTCTACGTCTATCACCGCATCGACCACCGGGTTCATCACGTTCGGTGCTCAGGCGATACCGCCCTCGTCTTTGGAGAAATGTCAGCCGACATCACGTCCCATGGCGTCGCCAAAACCATTCACAACCGCACGCTGACGGTCTGGGTCAAAAACGGCCTGCAATGGCAATTTTTCGCTTATCAGCCCACGCCCATGGCCAAACCTTCAGCGCTTTAACTGCCCCCGGAGAACCGCCCCATGTCCACCCTACCCTTCATCTATAACGGCCAACCGTCGCGCGTCATTTTCGGCAAGGGCTCGCTGCAACAACTGGAAGCGGAAATCGATCGGTTGGGCGCCAAACGGGCACTGGTGCTGTGCACCCCGGAGCAGCGTTCCCAGGCTGAGCACATCGCGCAATTGCTCGGCAGTCGTGCCGCGGAAATTTTCGACAAGGCCGTCATGCATGTGCCCATCGAAACCGCCCGCGAGGCTCGCGAAGTCGCGCGCAAACTGGGTGCCGATTGTGCGGTAGCCATTGGCGGTGGCTCGACCACCGGTTTGGGCAAGGCCATCGCCATGGACTCGGGCCTGCCGATCCTGGCGATCCCGACCACCTACGCCGGCTCCGAAATGACACCGGTATTCGGCCTGACCGAAAACGGCCTCAAGCGCACCGGCAAAGACCCACGCGTACTGCCCAAAACCGTGATCTATGACCCTGAGCTCAGCGTCAGCCTGCCCCTGGACATGTCCATCACCAGCGGAATGAACGCCATCGCCCACGCCGCTGAAGGCTTGTATGCCCAGGATGGCAACCCGGTCATGTCGCTGATGGCCGAAGAAGGCATCCGCGCACTGGCCGAAGGCATGAAGAAAATCAGCCAAGCCCCGTCTGACCTGGATGCCCGCGGCGATTGCCTGTACGGCGCCTGGCTATGCGGCACGGTACTGGGCAACGTCGGCATGGCACTTCACCACAAACTGTGCCACACCCTGGGCGGCAGCTTCAATTTGCCCCATGCACAAACCCACACCATCGTGCTGCCCCACGCCATCGCCTACAACCAGCCCGCCGCGCCGGCACTGTCGCGCATCAGCCGGGCGCTGAACGTGGATGATTGCAGCCCCGCTGCTGCGCTGTTCGATCTTTCCAGTTCGCTGGGTGCACCGACCCGGCTCAAGGATCTTGGCTTGACCGAGGCGGATCTGGATCGCGCCACTGACATCGCACTGTCCAACCCTTACTGGAATCCGCGGCCTATCGAAGCAACGGCAATCCGTCAGTTGCTGCAAGACGCTTTTGACGGCGTCCGTCCGCAGTGACGCCTCGGCGCGGGCGAGTCCATCCAATTACAGCGAGTCATTTGGAAGCACGGAACGCCGTCCGGCCTGTAGGAGCGAGCCGGCTCCGGGCGGCGTTCCGACGATGGAGGTCAACGATGACGCGGGGATCCTGGCACCCCGCGGTGCTCTCTGGTTTTTCGCGAGCAGGCTCGCTCCTACAGAGAACCTCCACTCGGCCTCTCCAGGGGGCAAGAAAATCAAAAGCCAAAGCAACAGCAAAAGCGAGGCGGCCTGACAGCCGACCTGATCGGGAGCCGTACGCAATTCCCTGTAGGAGCCAGGCTTGCCGGCGAAGAACGATAACGCGGTACAACAGATACACCGCAGCGTCTGGTTCGCCGGCAAGTCGGATCGCCGCACCGCTGGCTCCTACAGGGGATTGGGGGGGTCTGGAAAAGATCAGGTCGGCTGTCAGGCCGCCTCGCTTTGGCTTTGGATTTGGGTGCCCCGTTAACCACGCTGGCCGAACGCAGGCATTGCGCAGTGGGGAAACCGGCAGGACGCCGGTTTAGCCGCGCTGGGCCAGGGACGGCCCATCGCGGCGACCCACGGAGCAATGCCGGAGTGAGGGCATGCCGAGCCCTAGCGAGGCACCGAGTGGTGGGGCAAGACCTTTTGGTTCCTTTTGGGGCGTTTGCCAAAAGGGACTCGCCGTAAGGGCGAAACCCTAAGTGGCCGTTACCGCAGCAATGGATATGCCCCCCCCCCAATCCCTATTACAACCCCATGCTTAAGTGAACAGCATTACGCAGAGGGGCAGGCTTTTCTACCCGCCCCTCCCGTTACCTAACCTCGAATGAAAGCAAGCAAGTCGGCGTTGATGGTATCGGCGTTCGTCGTGGGCATGCCATGGGGGAAGCCCGAGTAGGTTTTCAGCGTGCTGTTTTGCAACAGCTTGGCGGACAGGAGCCCGGAGTTTTCATAGGGCACGATCTGGTCATCATCCCCGTGCATCACCAGCACCGGGATCTTGATGCTTTTCAGGTCTTCGGTGAAGTCGGTCTGGGAAAAGGCCACGATCCCGTCGTAATGGGCCTTTGCACAGCCCATCATGCCCTGGCGCCACCAGTTGCGGATGATGCCCTCGGACGGTTTCGCGCCCGGGCGGTTATACCCGTAGAAAGGCCCGGCCGGGACGTCGTGGTAGAACTGGGCACGGTTAGCCTTGAGTTGTGCCTGCAAGTCATCGAACACCGATTTGGGCAGCCCGCCCGGATTGTTTTCAGTCTTGACCATCAGCGGCGGTACGGAGCTGATGATCGCGGCCTTCGACACGCGATCTTCGCCGTGGCGGGCAATGTAGTGGATGACTTCACCGCCGCCGGTGGAGTGCCCCACATGGACGGCGCCCTGTACGCCAAGGTGGTTGACGACGGCCGCGACGTCGTCGGCATAGTGATCCATGTCGTGCCCGTCCCAGACCTGGCTGGATCGCCCGTGGCCGCGCCGGTCGTGGGCAATGACCCGAAAGCCGTTGGCCAGGAAAAACAGCATCTGCGCGTCCCAGTCGTCTGCGCTGAGTGGCCATCCGTGATGGAAGAAGATCACTTGGGCATCCCGTGGGCCCCAGTCTTTGTAAAAGATCTCGACACCGTCCTGCGTAGTGACATGACTCATGCTCGCATCTCCTGTGTGGTAGGGAGGCCATGACCGAATGCATCAAACCTGCGCCGCTTGGCTGCCAAATGACTTTAGGGTTAAAGTCAACTTTAAGGTCAATGGTTTTTTTGGGTGGACTATGAGAATAGGCGAACTGGCGAAAATCAGCGGATTGGCGCCTTCACGCATCCGTTTCTACGAAGCGAGCGGCCTGATCAAGTCTGTCGCGCGCAAAGCCAACGGCTATCGGGACTATGCCCCTGACACCGAGTGGGTCCTGGAGATCATCACGGGCGCACAGGCGGCGGGGTTTTCACTGGAAGAAATCCGCCAATTGCTGCCGATGAATGCAAGCGGTTGGCGCCATGAGGAGTTGCTCAGCGGGCTCAAGCGCAAGGTTGAGGAAATCGAAATCCTGCAGCAACGGCTGGCGCAGAATAAAGCGCAATTGCTGCTGGTGATCGAGGGCGTCGAGAGCAAGCCCGAGGGCATGGGCTGCGCGGACAATACGCAGTTGTTATTGCATCGCCTGCGCGAAGAGGGTGTGGCTTCTGGCAGCCGTGGTGTTGCGCCTTCCAAGTAAGACGCAACCTGCCAGGCTTCCAAGGCCTGGCAGGCTTTGGCCGGATCGTTGAATCAGTGCGCATTAGCCAGCGCCGCTAACGGCTTCGGCGCATAGAGCGCACTTTGGAACGCTGGCACATATTCGTACTTCATCATTTTCCCCAGCTTCAGGGAGCGGATGTAATTCGACAGGCTGCCCTCGCCTAGCGTGAGCATTGCCGAATCCGCGCTCCGGCTGGCGCCGTGGCTGAGCTGGCGAGAGACAGCGTATCCATAGGCCAGTTGGCCCTGGTGATCGAGATTGGTGAAACTGCTGGTGACGATATCGACGTCACTGGACAGGTCGTCGAGTTTCTTCGCCTTGAAGGACACGTCCACTTTGCCGGTCTGGCTGTCGGTGATGTCGTAGATGACCGATTGGGCATCCTCTTTGCGCTCGATGCCCGTCAGCCATTTCGGCAGGTTGTAACCGACCACACCGCGAACCCTGGCAAGCTCGGTATTGACCGGCAGCTTGAGCACATAACCCCAGAAATCGCCCGACATCGACTGGCCAATCAGCGTGAGCGGACCCAAATTAGATTTGCCCGGTTTGTTGGTGATGATCGATACGGCCACTTCGTTATAGGCGTCGTTATCGCAGTGCTCGTAGGTGTAGGCGGTAAACGCGATCAAGCCTCGGCCTGGCCATATCTGCAGGGGCTGGACGCTTGCCAGTACTTCAGGCGGCATCAATGCCCGCAGCCTGTCCAGGTCTGCCGTATAGACCGCCGTGACGCGACTGTTCTGGTAGTAGAAGTTGGGCGAGTACGACTCAAAGCCAATGTCGACCTTGTTCTTTTCCAACCCTTTGAACCAGCTCAAATCAACGCCCGGGACTTCTGCTGCAATCACCGACAACGGCGGGTTGGAGCGAAAGCGATCGTACAAGCCGCCCTTGACGACTGGCACCTGGTGACCGGCTATGTCGATCAGGGTGGAGTCGTTGTGGCTGGGCATTTCAGGCACCTGCGCCAACGCTGGGTTGGCCAATGGGTTGAACAGCAGTCCTGTTAAAACGGCGCTTGCGAGTTTCAATCTGTCTCTCTCCAGGTGATTGCATCGGCTTGATGGCGTCGGCCAGGGCAGGCTTGCGGGGCCGGCTTGAAATCACCCTAACGTTAAACTGAACTTTAAGGTCAAGCGCCGCCTTGAGCATCGAACGAAGGTTTTCAAACGGCGCTGAAAAAGGAATTGACCTTAAAGCTCACTTCAATCTTAAGGTGGCCCCACGTCAAACGAGGACCACCCCATGAATGTGTTCGACACCCTGCTGCTTCCCAACGGTTCGACCATCAAGAACCGCATCGCCAAAGCCGCCATGGAGGAGAACATGGCGGACGCCGAACAAGCACCTTCCGAAGATCTGATGCGCCTGTACCAGGCGTGGGCCGACGGGGGGGCCGGCCTGATTATCACCGGCAACGTGATGGTCGACGGCCGTGCCATGACCGGCCCCGGCGGCGTGGTGCTGCAGGATGACCAGCAACTGGACAAGTTCAAGCGCTGGGCACGAATCGGTCGATCCGGAGGTGCGCAGGTCTGGCTGCAAATCAATCACCCGGGCCGCCAGATGCAGGCAAACCTTGGGCAAAAGACCTGGGCGCCGTCAGCTGTACCGCTGAACCTGGGCACAATGTCCAGGCATTTCGCCACACCTCACGCAATGACCCCCAGCGTGATTGAAGAGGTCATCCAGCGCTTTGCGCGCACCGCACAGCTTGGCGAACAGGCCGGTTTCACCGGCGTGGAAATCCACGCCGCCCATGGCTATCTGTTGAGTCAGTTCCTGTCCCCGCTGACCAATCAACGCACGGACCAATGGGGCGGCTCCCTGGAAAACCGCGCGCGCCTGTTACTCGAAATCGTCGATGCTGTAAGGGCAGCGGTTTCCCCGGACTTTGCGGTGGCGGTCAAACTGAATTCCGCCGATTTCCAACGGGGAGGATTCACCGCCGATGACGCCAGGCAGGTGGTTGAACTGCTCAACGATCGGGGGGTGGATCTGGTGGAGTTGTCCGGTGGCAGCTACGAGGCACCCGCCATGCAGGGCGAGGCGCGCGACGGTCGCACCCTGGCTCGCGAAGCCTATTTCGTTGAGTTCGCCCGTGACATCCAGACCGTCGCCAGGATGCCCGTGATGGTCACCGGCGGCGTGCGACGACGTCCCGTTGCCGACAGGGTCGTCCAGAGTGGCGTGGACATGGTGGGCATCGGGACGGCGCTGGCCATTGATCCGCAACTGCCTCGTGAATGGCTCTTGGGTAACGACAACGCGCCGCAATTACCGCCGATCACCTGGAAGAACAAAGCCATCGCCTCGTTGGCCAACATGGCGGTCGTCAAGTTTCAGTTGCGCAAACTTAGTCAGAATAAAAAACCCGATCCGAAAGTGTCACCGTTGCGCGCGCTGATCCTGCAACAGCTCGCCAATGCATGGCGCACTCGCCAATATCGGCGATGGATTGAAAAGCGTTCGACGTGGTACTACGTCAACTCAAAGCGCTCCAGCGCATAATCCTTGCCGGCCAGGGTCAGTTCAAAAATGGTGGCGCCGAACGTCCCCCTCGTCACTTTTTGCTTCACAAGACGTTTGGTCTGGAGTTGCTTCAGACCGACTTCGACTTCCAGCGTGCTGAGGGAGACCAACTTGCAAACCGAGTCCAGGTTGGCCACTTTCCTGAAGTTCGCATGATAGGCCAGGGCTTCCATCAACAGCGTCTGGTTTTCCGTCAGTCGTGGAAACTGCGGATTGTTCTTTTTGTAAACTTTTCGCTCTATCTCGTGTAACTCGCCGTCGATGCCATCCGTGATACGGGCGTAGAAAATCGCTACGGACAGCGTACCGATTAGAATCGCGATTATCAGCAGCAGCGACCAATTGGGCATTGGCGTTTCCAGCAAAAGCCAATCCCAGAAAAATAGCAGCCAGCCCGTGGTAGCCGCCAACAACGACAGTTCGAAGTAAGTGTCGAGCAGCTTCATGGCAGCTCCCGCGACAAGGAAAACACCAGCCGGGTAGGCCATGGCCTTGAAGATGAGCGGGGAATGCGTGCCTTGTGCTGCCATGCTACTCGTCTCGAGTATGGAAACAGATGTAATCAGCATAGCAGCGCAAAAGTGATCGTCTGGTTGCAAGATCAGTTATCGATCCAGCAAAGGTGCCAGCAGTGCACACATGCCGCGCCAGTGCGAACCCTCCCAATAAATCCGTTGGCAGCCGTCGCAGCGCAGGAAGTGCGAATAGAGCGTGCCAACCCGTGGCGGCACCTGCAAGCGGGCCAGTTCCGCGCTGATTTCGTGCAGCGGCAGGTTGCAATGCAGGCACAGGCTGAAGGGCCGCGCGCTACGCGCCAGGTCCAGGCGCTCGTATATTTCACGCAGCTGCAACGACGGCTTCAGGGTATGCACGTAACAGCCGTGGCTGATGATCCGCCGCTTGAGCAGTTCGCGATCGCGGGTCAGTACGATGCGCCCTTGGGTTGCGGCGATTTCGGCGATCTCGCCATCCTCGAAGGTATTGTCGTAGAGCGTGTCGAAGCCGCTCATGCGCAACAGGCTGGCCAGCCCGCCCAGGTGCGCATCCGCGACGAAGCGCAGCACCCGTAAAGGTTGCGCCCGCACCTTCAGCAGCGGGCTGATGTCCAGCGCTTCGAACTTGGGATACACCGCCAGCCGGTCACCGTCGAAGATCACCCGGTCCAGGCCCACCGACTCGCCGTTGAGCAGCACCAGCTCGACCTCCGTGTGCGGTATCCCGAGCGCCTCGATCATGTGCTTGACCGTCGCCCCTCGTGCGCACTCGCAAGTGAATGACTGCCGCCGCCGCTCGGCCGGCAGGAAATCGTTGAGCTCCTCGTAGAAGCGGAAGGTTGCGCTGGTCATGTTCAACAGTATGGCAGGCCTGCGGGATGAGTGAGTTCAGGGCGAACATCAGCTGCGGCAGGCCACGGCGCGTTTTCATCAGATCGAATAGGGTTTGTTCAGAGAGGGCTTAGGTGAAAATCAACTAAGTCAGTCGACCAGCTGACGGAACTTTTAGCAGAATGGCCTCATAATCACCAACCGAGTTGAGCGCGCAATAGTGCGCGCACTAAAACAACTCGATTGATTTCACCAAGTTTGGAGGTATCCACCTGCGCGGCGTATTGGCGCGGGCGGATAGGCGCAGGCAGGCATGGCATTGAATGCGGCAGACGTTCACGCGTTTCATTGCCAGCAACGCAATAAACAGGACGTAACGCAGTTCCTTCGGCACCCAGTGTACCGGCCGCGTTACAACTCAATATAGATGCCATGGAAGAACAGCGCCAGTGATGGAGTCAACTTGCGCAGTTGCATGAGCGATCAGCAGTCGTTCCAACAATGAATGCCAGCTCGATTCGAGCGTCAACAATCGGACCGGGCTGGCAGGATTGGATATTAGCTGTCGCGTGCATGAAGTCGGTAAGTGAGCTTCCGGTTGACGGGCGGACAAGGGTTGGCCCAACGCATACAACCCACCCGAAACGGCACAGGCCAAAAAACGCCCCTGCCGCCGCCCCACCTAAAAACTGTACTCACGCACAGGAAGACGCTCATGCACACCATTCGCAACACCTTGGTGGTGGTGGATTCACAGCAGCCCAACGACCTGACCCTTAACAGAGCCAAAATGATTGCCAGCGCCACCCAGTCGCACCTGCACCTGCTGGCCTGCGACAAGGGCAACCAGCATTCCTCCTGCTTGAACGACATGCAAAACACCCTGGTACAGGAGGGTTACAGCGTCAGCACCGAGCAGGCCTGGCATGGCAGTTCATACAAGACCATCATCGCCGCCCAACAAGCGCAAGACTGCGGCCTGGTGATCAAGCAGCACCTGCCCGACAACCCACTGACGAAGGCCCTGCTCACCCCCGAGGACTGGAAGCTGCTGCGCTACTGCCCCAGCCCGGTGCTTATCGTAAAAAGCGCAAGACCCTGGACGGGTGGCGCCATTCTCGCGGCAATCGACGCTGGCAGCAGTGACATGGAGCATCGCGTCCTGCATTCCGGCATCGTCAGCCACGGCTATGACATCGCCACACTGGCCGGCGGCACTTTGCACATGATGAGCGCCCACCCCTACCCCATGCTGTCGGCGGCTGATTCGGTATTCCAGCTCAAGGAAAGCATTCAGGCGCTCTATCGCGAACTGTGCAAGACATTCCAGGCCGAATTCAATGTCAGCGATGATCGCCTGCACATCGAGGAAGGTCCGGCCGATGTGCTGATCCCGTACATCGCGCACAAGCTCGAAGCCGTGCTCACGGTGATCGGCAGCGTGGCCCGCACCGGACTGGCCGGCGCATTGATCGGCAACACCGCCGAGATGATCCTGGACACCCTGGACAGCGATGTACTGGTGCTCAAGCCGGACGACATCATCACCCACCTGGAGGAACTGGCAGCCCCCTCACACGGCACATCGGCAGATGCCGTGGCATTCTCCTGGCCGTATCACCACCATAACCATCGGCCACATACTTAGGAGCCACAACAGGCCACCTAACCCGCCGAGGTCGCCCGCGCAGCCTGCCCCGGCTCACGGGATGTCACCAGGCCGATGAAGGAAATCGCCAGCGCCAGGCCGATGGTCGTGCTCACTTCGGTACGGTGTTCAGGCGTGATCATCATCACCGCCAGCGCCCCGCAGATGAACAGGATCACCAGCCAGGTGAGCCACGGGAACAACCACATGCGAAAGGTCAGCTCGACCTTCTGCCGGCGCAGCATGCCCCGCATGCGCAACTGCGACACGGCAATCGCCAGGTACACCAACAACGCGATGGCGCCGGAACTGGCAAGCAGGAACTCGAACAGGCCGGCGGGCATGAAGTAGCTCCATACGGTGATCGCGGCGCCCAGCACGGTGCTGGCGATGACGGCTGCCCGCGGCACGCCTTCGGAGGAGGTCGCCTTGAGCGCCTTCGGCGCATCGCCACGACGGCCCAGCGAGTACAGCATGCGCGAGGCAATGTAGATCGAGGAGTTCATGCAACTGGCCACGGCGATCAGCACCACCACGTCCACCATGAACTTGGCGTGGGGAATGTTCATGATTTCCAGGGCGCGCTGGTAGGAACCCACGGAAGCCAGCAGCGGATCATTCCAGGGCACCACGGAGATGACCACGAAAATCGACAACACGTAGAACACCCCGATGCGCCAGATCACCGAACGCGTTGCCTTGGCGATGTTCTGTGCCGGGTTGTTGGATTCTGCGGCGGCAATGGTCACAGCTTCAGTGCCGATAAAGCTGAACATGATGGTGATGAAGGCGCCGACTACCGCCGATAGGCCGTTGGGGGCGAAGCCACCGTGTTGCGCCATCAGTTGGCTGAGGCCGCTGGCTTCGCGCTCGGGAATCCAGCCCATCAACACCGCGAAACCCAGGGCGATAAAACCGATGATCGCCACCACCTTGGCCATGGCGAACCAGAATTCGAACTCCCCGTACTTGGACACGCTGAACAGGTTGGTCACCACCAGGGCAATGATCGAACCCAGGGCGAACAGCCAGGCATCGACCTGGGGAAACCACTGGTGCAGCACATGGCCGGCAGCCAGCGCTTCGATCGGAATCACCAGGACCCAGAACCACCAATAAAGCCAACCGATGGTAAAGCCGGCCCAGCGCCCGATGGCCTGGTCGGCATAGGTCGAGAACGATCCGGTATCGGGGTTGGCCACCGCCATTTCCCCGAGCATGCGCATGACCAGCACGACCAGCAGGCCGGAGAACAGATAGGCCAGCATGACGGCCGGGCCAGCGGCCGCGATGGCATGCCCCGACCCGACGAACAATCCGGCGCCGATGATGCCGGCGATGGAAAGCATGGTGACGTGACGAGGCTTGAAGCCCTGCGCCAGTTGGCCGTTCGAATCCTTGAAACTAGGGCTTGTCATTGTTGGCACCGCGACAAAAAGATGCGCCACCTTACCCGGCTTCTCCGCCAAATCAATTACCTGATCGCGCCGCCTCCGTACCTGATCTCGACACTGGCGAGGTGTTCGTTCGCAGCCAGAACTCATCGGTCACCCACCGGTAGTGGGTTAACACCTGGCGCGAATTATTCACAATCCGTGTGCAACGTCATCACTTTAGCGCTCTTGATGCAGAATTTGCGATGAATATGCTGTTCATACGTTGAACCCGTGATCTCGCACAAGACAGAGAAAGAGCCCACCCCATGAACAGCCCCAGAACGCTCTACCAGAAGCACATCGACAGTCACACCGTTTGTTCTCTCGACGACCAGGGCCATGTGCTTTTGTACATTGACCGCCAGGTCGCCAATGAATACACCAGCCCGCAAGCATTCAGCGGCATGCGTGAAGCCGGCCGCAAGGCCTGGCGCCCGAGTGCGACGCTGGCGGTCGTCGACCACGTCAACCCGACAGCGCCTGTGCGCATTGCCACGATGCCGGATGCCGGCGGCGCACGGCAGGTGTCGTACTTCGAAGAAAACTGCCGCGACTTCGGGATCGAACTGTTTGACGTCCTCGACAAACGCCAGGGCATCGAGCACGTCGTGGCTCCCGAGCAAGGATTTATCCTGCCGGGAATGGTCGTCGCCGCCGGCGATAGCCACACCACCACCTATGGCGCATTAGGTGCGTTCGGCTTCGGCATTGGCACTTCTGAAATAGAACACCTGCTGGCGTCGCAGACGCTGGTCTACAAGCGCCTGAAGACCATGCGGGTCACGGTCAACGGCACACTGGGGACAGGCGTGACGTCCAAGGACATCATCATGGCGCTGATCGAAAAAATCGGCGCATCGGGCGCCACCGGCTACGCGATCGAGTTTGCAGGGCCGGCGATCAACGACCTCAGCGTCGAAGCCAGGATGACCATCTGCAACATGGCCGTGGAGGCTGGCGCCAGGGGCGCATTCATGGCGCCGGACGATAAGGTCTTTGCCTATCTGCAACTCAAGCCCCGCGCCCCCCGAGGTGAAATGTGGCAGCAGGCAGTCGCCAAATGGAGAGGCCTGCGGAGTGACGAAGGCGCTGTGTTCGATTGCGAAGTCACGCTCGACGTCGACGCGTTGGAGCCCATGGTCACCTGGGGGACCAGCCCCGACCAGGCCGCGCCGGTGGGCGGGTATGTGCCGGATCCCGCCACGCAACCAGACCTCATCCTGCGCCAGGGCATGCAACGCGCGTTGGACTACATGGGCCTGGAACCCGGAATGCCCCTGAGCGACGTGGTGATCAGCCATGCATTCATCGGCTCCTGCACCAATGCCCGCATTGAAGACTTGCGTGATGTCGCCCGTGTCGTGCGCGGCAAGCATGTTGCTCCCCATGTCCGGGCAATGATCGTTCCCGGCTCAACCCTGGTGCGTAACCAGGCTGAAGAAGAAGGGCTGGCGCGAATTTTCCTGGACGCCGGTTTTGAGTGGCGCCAATCCGGTTGCTCAATGTGCCTGGCCATGAATGACGACGTGCTCGCAGCCGGTGACCGCTGCGCATCCAGCACCAATCGTAACTTCGAAGGACGTCAGGGCGCGGGTGCACGTACCCACTTGATGAGCCCCGCCATGGTTGCCGCTGCCGCGATAACCGGGCATTTGACCGACGTTCGTTCTTTCGCCCTGGAGGCTTGAAGCATGCAACCTTTCGACCTGGTGAGTGGCAGCGCCGCCCCGTTCCTGGCGTCCAACATCGACACCGACGTGATCATGCCCAAGCAGTTTCTCAAAGGCATCGATCGCAAGGGCCTGGACAGGGGACTGTTTTTCGACCTGCGGTTTCTTGAGTCCGGGGAGCCAAACCCGGCATTCATCCTCAACCAGCCAGCGTGGCGCGATGCGGCGTTCCTGGTGGTAGGGCCCAACTTCGGTTGCGGTTCAAGCCGCGAGCACGCCGTTTGGGGCTTGAAGCAGGTGGGTATCCGCGCCCTTATCGGCACAAGTTTCGCGGGCATTTTCTACGACAACTGCCAGCGCAATGGGGTCCTGGCGATTCAAGTGTCCGAGGCGCAGCTGCAACAGATTGCGGGTGTTATCAGCAATGCGGAAACTGCGAAGATCAGCGTGAATCTGCCGGCGCAACAAATCGATCTGGCTGACGGCGCGGTAATCGCTTTCGAGATCGATCAGTTGCGCAAGCAATCGTTACTGCTGGGTCTGGATGCCATCGGCACCACGCTTCAACGTGAAGAGCAAATTCGCAGCTTTGAAGCCCGGCACCTGGCGGAGAATCCCTGGTTGTAATGGCAAGGTGTGCGTTGGTGGTGTCCGATCACCAACGCATTACTCCACCGACAGACCGCGGAAATACGCTTCGAGAAACTCGACACACACCCGCAATTTCGCCGACTCACTGAGCCTGGTGGGGTACACGGCCCACACGTTCGCACTTTGGGTGTACTCGTGCAGTACCTGCACCAGCCGCCCTTGCTCCAGCATGGGCTTGACGTCCCACATCGATCGCAACAGGATCCCGCCGCCGCTCAACGCCCATTCCAGTACGATCTCGCCACTGTTGGAGGACAACGGGCCGCTGACACGCACCGACTCCTGCTGTCCATCCTTGGTCAGGTTCCAGACGCCGAACGCGTTATCGCGCTCCTTGAGCACCAGGCAATCATGGCTTTGCAAATCTTCCAGCGTGCGAGGCGTGCCCCTGCGTTCCAGGTACTGCGGTGTCGCGCACAGCACCCGTCGATTGCTCACCAGCTTGCGCCCCAGGTGCTGACCCGGCAGGTCATCTCCCACACGAATCTCCAGGTCGAACCCCTCGCCGACGATATCGACGACGCGGTCAAACACGTCCAGGCGGACGTCGAGTTTCGGGTAGGTCTGCGACAGTTTGCACAGGGCCGGTGCTACGTGGTTGCGTCCAAAACCGAAGCTGCTGCAGATGTGCAGCGAACCCGTTGGCTGGTGCCGCGCTTCGGAAATTTCGCCAACAAAATCGTCGAGGTCACCCAGCAGTTTCTCCGCCCATATCCGCGCTCGTTCGCCGTCGTCGGTCAACGCGATGCGCCTTGTGGTGCGGTGCAGCAGCTTCGTGGAAAGCGTCGACTCCAGTACGCCAATACGTTTGCTGATGTAGGCCGGTGAATATCCCAGCTCTTCGGCGGCACTCGCGAAGCCATTTTTTCGAATGACGGTCAGGAAGACTTTCAGGTCTTCCGGCAAGGGAAATTGATCACGATTCGTGTTCATACGCCGCATGGTTCCGCTATTTATCTCTCAATTTGCGAAGGATAGCATCGATTTACCGAGTGGTGACCAGACCCTGGTCAACCGTGAGTTCTTGAATCCTCGATAAAAACAACATGAGGAAATAGCGACATGAACAAGCCTTATGAGCAATCCCTGAAAGTTGATGAAGTGCGTGAGGGTGCGTTTCGTCAACGCCTGCGCAGCCTGTGCGCCTATGAAATCGGGGTGATCCCCCTACCGGTGTTTCTCGGCATCGCCGTGATCGTTTACCTGTCGGCGCACTTGGGCTTTTTGCCGAAAAACATGATCGGAGGACTCGCCGTCATCATGACGATGGGCATGTTCTTCGGCCAGCTGGGTTCGCGCCTGCCCGTTTTGAAAGAGATCGGCGGCGGCGCCATCCTGTGCTTGATGCTGCCATCGATCCTGGTGTTCTACGGCTTCTTCGGGCCGGCCACGATTGACGCCACGAAAATGCTGATGAAGGAAGCCAACTTCCTGTACTTCGTGATTGCCAGCCTGGTCGTCGGCAGCATCCTGGGCATGAGTCGCTTTATCCTGGTTCAAGGCATGGTGAGGATGTTCATACCCCTGCTCGTCGGAACCCTGGCGGCCGTGGGCAGTGGACTGATCGTAGGCAAACTCGTCGGCTACAGCTTCCACCACACCTTTTTCTTCATCATTGTGCCGATCATTGGCGGGGGTATCGGTGAAGGGATCCTGCCGCTGTCGCTGGCCTATTCGGCGATCCTCGGTGGCACCCCGGATATCTATGTGGCCCAACTTGCACCCGCCGCTGTGGTGGGCAACATCGCGGCGATTATCTGTGCGGGATATCTGGCGCGCCTGGCACTCAAACGCCCGCATCTCAATGGCGAGGGTTCACTGATTCGTGCCAAGGACGAAAATGACAAGTTCCAGGTCAAGGAAGAGAGCGGCAAGGTCATTGACTTCAGAGTGATGGGCGCAGGCGTGCTGGTCATCTGTGCCTTCTTCGTCCTGGGCGGCCTGCTTGAGAAAGTCGTGGGGATTCCCGGCCCCGTGATGATGATTCTGGCCGCAGTACTCTTCAAGTACGTACGCGTCCTGCCGGAAAAACTGGAAATAGGCGCAAACACTTTCTACAAACTGGTTTCCGCCGCCTTCATCTGGCCGGTCATGATCGGCCTGGGCATGCTGTATGTCCCGCTCGACAGCGTCGTGAAAGTCTTTTCCATCGGCTATGTACTGGTCTGCGTATCCGTCGTTGTCGCCATGACCGTCGCCGGTTTCTTCATCGGCAACTGGATGAAGATGTACCCCATTGAATCGGCCATCGTGACCTGCTGCCACAGCGGACTTGGCGGCACCGGGGATGTCGCGATCCTGTCAGCGTCCAATCGAATGTCGTTGATGCCCTTTGCACAGATCTCCACACGCATAGGCGGCGCTTCGACGGTGATCCTGGCGACTATTCTTTTGCGGATGTTTGTTTAATCGCCAGTTCATAGGCCCCCCTTCAATTAACATAGCGGTGTTCACTTTTCGGTGAACACCTTTTTTTGCCTATGACTCATCATGATCGAAGGGAGCGAAACCTGTGACGGACACCCTCAACCCACGCAGATTGAAGATTCTGGCTGTCTGCGCAGCGATGCTGACTGCAGGCCCGACGCTCGCGCAGGACAGCCTCGAATCGATCGTCAGCGACGCCGTGCGCCCAGTCATGCAATCGCAAGGCATCGCCGGCATGGCCGTGGCTGTCACCCTCAACGGCAAACAGCAGTACTTCAACTATGGCGTGGCCTCAAAAGAGACCGGCAGCCCGGTGACGCAAGACACCCTGTTCGAGATTGGCTCGGTCAGCAAAACCTACACCGCCACCCTCCTCGCCTACGCCCAGGCCACCGGCAAGCTGGCATTGACCGACAACGCCAGCACAGTGCTGCCGACCTTGCGCGGCAGCGCGTTCGACCACATCAGCGTGTTGCAGCTGGCCACCTACAGCGCCGGCGGCTTGCCCCTGCAATTCCCTGCCGAGGCGGATTCGGCCGAGAAAATGCTCGGCTACTTCCAACAGTGGAAACCCGTATACGCCATTGGCAGCCACCGCCTGTATTCGAATCCCAGCATCGGCTTATCCGGCTACCTCGCCGCCCACAGCATGGGCCAGCCCTTCGATGACGCCATGGCCAACACCCTGCTGCCCAAACTCGGCCTGAAACACACCTGGCTCAAGGTGCCGCAGGAGCAGATGACGCGGTATGCCCAGGGCTACGACAAGGCGGGCAAACCTGTGCGGGTTGGGCCGGGGGCGCTGGATGCCGAAGCCTACGGGGTGAAAACCAGCGCTGCGGATTTGATCGGTTTTGTTCAGGCCAACTTGCAACCGGCCAGCCTGGAGACGCCCCTGCGACAGGCGATCGCCTTGACCCATACTGGTTACTACAGCGTGGGCGACATGACTCAGGGGCTTGGTTGGGAGATGTATCGTTACCCGGTTAGCCTTGATCGCCTGCTGGCGGGGAACTCGACGCCGATGGCCATGCAGGCGCACCCAGTCCAGTGGCTGAATCCGCCACAACCACAGCCTGAGAATGTGCTGGTCAACAAGACCGGTTCAACCGGGGGGTTCGGGGCTTATGTTGCGTATGTGCCATCGAAGGATATGGGTGTTGTGATTCTAGCCAATAAGAACTACCCGAATGGGGAGCGGGTCAAAATTGCCCACAAGATTCTGAGCGCTTTGGCCCTGTAGGAGCGAGCATGCTCGCGATGGTCGTCAACGATGACGCGGGAAACCAGACACCCCACTGCGATCTCAGGTTTTTCGCGAGCATGCTCGCTCCTACAGAGGATTAGCGTTATTGCGGTGGGTCGATGTTGTCCAGCGCCCGATTCACCAGCAACTCCCCCACCACTGCCAATTGTTGAATCGACAGCGCCACATTGCGCTTGGAGCTTTCCAGCTCACAGGCCAGATCGGTGACAAGGACGTTCAGGGAGGCGAGGGTTTCGCAGGCGTGGCATAGCAGGGTTGCGGTGTCGACGCCGGGGACGATGGTGAATATATGGCTGACCGGATCGGATTGCCTGGGGTTACGCAGACGAGCGCTGACGACGGGTTCGGTGATGTCGGAGAGTGGGACGGGCTCGAGGGGGGCGGCTGAGGATTCGGGAGGGCCAGGAGTTACTTTTTTCATGGTGAAGCTCCAGTAGCATGTTATGGGGAGCTATCCACCTTCATTTCCACATTAGGGTGGCAGCTATGCGCGGTGTGGAAGACCGGGGCTACTGGAACCCGGCGCACTCGCGAGTGCTCCGCGCACAGCCGCCATAACACGACAATGTTGACATAAAAAACGCCAACAGGTGTTCACGAGCGATTGCGCGCCAGTAGCAAAAGATCAGACTTCCACGTCCGACCGCTGATTTTGCAGCGGCCGAAAAAGGGTATCGACGCCCACCCAAGTGCACCAGTTCACGCATATCGCCACGGTTTGCAGGAAATCTCCGAAGCAGTTGAAGGCTCTTGCCTACGCTCATCTTTACCGCACGCTGTTACAAATTCCTTTTTACTAATGGCCGTTGTTATATAGCTGCAACCATTGTATTTAATGGACCTCCCAAGCCTGCGAACGGCGTCGGATCAATCCGTAGCCGGGAATGACATAATGTGCGTTCAAGTATTCAAACCGACTGACCGCCAAAGGGCGTTGTAATGGAAATCACCAGACTCAAACTCACGGATGTCGGTCGGTTCACCGATCTGGAAGTCCCGTTAGCGCCCACACCAAACCACCCCTCAAACGTAACGGTTCTGGTAGGAAACAACGGTGCCGGAAAAACCACCCTTCTGAAATCACTGGCAATCTCTCTGAGCTGGCTCGTCGCAAGAATTCGTACTGAAAAGGGCAGTGGCAATCACCTTACTGAAGACGACGTTCGAAACGGCGCTGCCGCTGCATTGATTTTGATTGGTGTAGTAGACGAATCGCTAGCACGCTCGAACCAGCCCGATACTGAGTCTGAAAGTGTTTTATTTACGTGGGGTATTGCCCGAGGCAGGCAAGGACGGAAAGCTCATATCCATAGCTCGCTGGGAGGTGTCAGTCGCCTTGCGGATCACTACCGCAACCAGCTAACAGCAGATGATAAAGCCTCGCTCCCACTGATCGCCTACTACCCAGTAGAGCGCTCAGTTCTGGAAATCCCGCTAAAAATCCGCACCAAACACTCCTTCGATCAACTCGACGGCTACGACAACGCGCTAAACCGGGGTGTAGATTTCCGACGTTTCTTCGAATGGTTCCGCGAACGCGAAGACAGCGAAAACGAAACCGGCGTATCCGACTCAGCATTGGCTGAGATTTCCGATAAGTTCGGCAAGAACAGCGACATCTGGAAAACCCTTTCCCAGCTAAAGGCTTCATCCCGAGATCGCCAGTTGACCGCTGTACGTTCCGCTATCGCCACCTTCATGCCCGGTTTCAGCAACCTTAGAGTGCAACGCAAACCACGCCTGCATATGGCGATCGACAAGGACGGCGTAACCCTGAACGTCTCCCAGCTCTCGCAGGGTGAAAAATCCATGATGGCTTTGGTCGGCGACATCGCTCGCCGGTTGGCGATGATGAACCAGTCTCTGGACAACCCGCTGGAAGGTGACGGCATCGTCCTGATCGACGAAGTCGATTTGCACCTGCACCCAAAATGGCAGCGCAGCTTGATTCGGCAATTGAGCGAGACTTTTCCCAATTGCCAATTTGTCCTGACCACCCACTCGCCACTGGTCATCAGCGACGCGAAGGATGTGTTGTGTTACGTGCTCGACGACGGGGAGCTACGGGAACACAACGGCTTGTACGGACTGGATGCCAACCAGGTGCTTCTGGAGGTCATGGACACCGATGTACGCAACAGCGAAGTGCAAAAGCGCCTGAATCAGCTGCTCAAGCATCTGCAGGATGGTGATCTGGAAAACGCCAAAGGTCTATTCGCCGCACTTGCCAATGAGCTGCCAGAGGGGCATCTGGAGCTGGCGAAGGCGGCACTGTTGATCCGTAAGTTGGAGCTACGTCGTGCGTAAGATCGATAAGGGAATGGAACCGGCTTCGCTGACTAGCTTTAAGCGCTCAAACAGGACGTTGGGTTATCGGGATCTACCACCGCAAGAGCGCCAGTCGATTCGATCATCCTGTATCTCGGAGCAGTACGGTTTATGCGCGTATTGCTGTCAGTCAATCACGGTTGATAACGCCCATAACGAGCATCTTGAAGCCCAGGACAGTGCACCGAATCGAACGCTGGAGTTTTCCAACATCGTCGCCAGCTGCCAGCACGCTCAACAATGCGGGCATGGTCGAAAAACACGGCAATTGCCACTCACACCGCTGATGGCCGAATGTGAAACCGAGTTGAAGTTCTACCTGTCGGGTCTTGTCGAGGGAAAAACCGAACGGGCCAGAATTTCCATCGAGACATTGAATCTTGGCCACACCGAGTCAAGCAACAGAACGCTTGTCAGTAGGCGCAAAGCAATGGTCGATGCACTCATTTATAGCCAGAGCGTGCCTCCCGACGATTTACAGTTTGAAGACGAAGAGCTTTTGAATCTGCTGCTGGAAGACCTGAAAGTGCCGAATGCAGCGCAATGTCTTCAGCCTTTTTCACCCGTCCTCGTCAACGTAATCCATCACTTTCTGACACAAGCTTAAAATCGCTTTTGTTTCGTTACCCCAGCACATCGATACAGCGGACACTATCGCCCTCCCCCCAAACCGCTTAGGATCGCGCCTCATTTTTTTCCACCCCCGCCACGCATCAGCCCCCCGCGGCTCCATGTCGCCTGGGGACTATGCTGAAACAGGACATGAGGGCTGATCCATGAAAGTGCTGTTGGTCGATGACCACGCTGTCGTGCGCATGGCGATCGCGATGATTCTGGGCCGCGAAGGTCACGACATCGTCGGCGAGTGCGACAACGGCGTGGACGCGTTGAGCCTGGCGTTCGAGCTCAAGCCCGATGCGATCGTGCTCGACCTGGATATTCCGCAGCTCGACGGCATGGCGGTGCTCGACCGCTTGCGAATTGGTGGCAGCAGCGCCCATGTGCTGGTGCATACCGGGTTGAAAAGCCAGGCGTACGCCGCCCAATGCATGCGGGCCGGGGCGGCCGGTTTCCTGTCGAAAATCGACGATCCGGTGGAAATCGTCACGGCGCTCAAGGCCGTGGCCAGCGGCAAGTCCTGGTATCCGGTGGGCACCCTCAACTCGGTGCGCCACAGCGATTTCGCCCGTGACGACGCGCAATTGCTCAGCGGCATTACCCGGCGCGAGCTCAAGGTGCTGCACGGGCTGGCCCTGGGCCTGAGCAACAAGCAGATCGCCGACGACATGCTGCTGAGCAACAAGACCGTCAGCACCTACAAGACGCGGCTGATGCTGAAGCTCAACGTCAATACCTTGCTCGAGCTGATCGAGTTCGCCAAGCGCAATGACCTGGTCTGAACCATGAACCTCATGGGTCGGTTGCTGCTCGGGCTGTTCGCCTTTTCACTGGGGGTGGCGGCATCGGCCGAACCGCTGACGCTGCTCAGCCGCGCCAGCGAAAACACCGTGCACCTGTCGCTCGGCACGGCGCAGCGTCAGTGGCTCGACGAGATGGCCGTGCTGCGGGCCGGCGTTTACCTGCCTGACCGACCGCCACTGGACATCACCGCCAATCAAAAGGATTACGAAGGGCTTTCCGCGGATTATCTCGATGTGCTGACGCGGGCCTTGGGCGTGCGCGTCAAGGTCGAACGCTACGCCAGCCAGTCCGAAGCCCTGGCCGCCCTGCAACGGGGCGAGGTCGACCTGGTGCCGCGGATCAATCACCTGGAAAGCCAATACACCGATCTGCGCCTGAGTGCGGCCTATGCCTACGACCAGGCGGTCTTGATCAGCCGCTTCGGTACCCATTGGGCCAACAACGAATTGCCGGCGGGCACCACGGTGTTGTTCGATCCGGGCTGGATGCAGCAGGAACGGGTGAACGCGTTGTTCCGTGAGCACAAGGTGCAGGCCGTCGATTCCACGCAAGACGGTTTGGGCCTGGTGGCCTACGGCGAAGGCAAGGTGCTGCTGACCGATGCGATTTCCAACCAGTACCTGCTCGAGCGCAGCTATCAGCAGAGCCTCAGGCAACGCGTCCAGCGCGACTCCGAAGGGCTGGGCTTCAGTTTTGCCGTGCAGCGCCAGAACAGCCAGCTGCTGACCCTGCTCAACAGCGTGCTGGCCGGTATTTCGATTCAGGAACGGGTCGCGATCGCCCACCGCTGGGGCATCGGCGCCAACCCGAAACTGGCTTACAACCGCCTGCAACTGAGCGCTGCCGAGCAGCAATGGATCAAGGACCATCCTCGCATCGACGTGCTGGCCAACGACCTGTACTCACCCTTCAGCTTTTTTGATGGCCAGGACCAGTTTCGCGGCATGGCCGCCGACGTGCTGGAGCTGATCAACGACCGCACCGGGTTGGTGTTCAATCCGAGCAAGATGTCCTCGGTGGAGGCCATGACCCGGCGCACCGAGCGCGACCCGCCCAGCCTGATCGCTGCCCTGACCTACAGTGAGCGCCGCGAGGACCGCCTGGCATTCGCCCGGCCCTTCGCGATCAACGCGTTTGTGCTGGTCACCCGGGTGCAAGCGGAACGCAATGGCCTGGCCGGCATCCATTCCGTGGCGATCATCGACAATTCGCAGGCCGCCAACTGGCTGCAGCGCGAATGGCCGGCCATCAAGGTGATACAGGTCGATACCCCCATCGAAACCTACGAATTGCTGGCCGAAGGTCAGGTCGACGGCGTCATTCAGCCGCAAATGACGGCGTCCTACCTGATTGACCGGTTCTTTCGCGGCCGCCTGCAAATCGATTCGGTGCTCGGTTCGCAACCGGCCCTGATCGGCTTCGCCAGCGGCAAACAGAATGCCGAACTGATTTCGATCCTCGACAAGTCCTTGCTCGACATCTCACCCGACGATCTCAGCGCCCTGGCCAACCGCTGGCAGAACCCGCAGGAAAGCCACGGCGCCTGGAGCGCCTACAAGAACTGGTTCCTGCGCGCCGTGGCGGGGATGATCCTGCTGGTGCTGGTGGGGCTGGCGTGGAACCTCGCGCTGCGTCGGCAAATCGCCGAGCGCCTCAAGGCGCAGAAAGCCTTGAACGACCAACTGGTGTTCATGAAGGTGCTGGTCGATGGCACACCGCATCCGATCTACGTCCGCAACCGCGAAGGCCTGCTGCAGACGTGCAATCGCGCCTACCTGCAAGTGATGGAAGTCGAACTCGAGCAAGTGCTGAACAAGGGATTGATCGAAGCGAACATCCTGCCGCTGGCCGATGCCCACCGCTACAAGCGCATTCACCGCGCCACCCTCGAAAGCGCCGAGCCGTCGTTCGACAACTTCACCATGACGGTCAAGGGCAAGACCTACCACGTCTACCACTGGGCGCTGCCGTACCGCGATTCCGATGGCACCATGACCGGGGTCATTGGCGGCTGGATCGACCTGACCGAACAGCATCACCTGCAACACGCGCTGATCCAGGCGAAAAACCAGGCGCAGGCAGCCAATCGCGGCAAAAGCCATTTCCTGGCGGTGATGAGCCATGAGATTCGCACGCCGATGAGCGCCCTGGTCGGTGTCCTTGAACTGCTGCGCGGCCAGCCATCCGGACAGGGCAAGGACGCTGAGCTGATTGATATCGCGCAGAAGTCCGCCAGCGGCATGATGGAGCTGATCGGCGAGATCCTCGACCTGTCGAAGATCGAATCCGGGCACCTTGAATTACGCAGCGCCCGCGCCCATCCGCAACGCCTGGCGCGCACGGTGCTGCAAAGTTTTGCCAGCCTCGCGCAACAGAAAAACCTCGAACTCGAATTTATCAGCCATGGCCCGGACAGCGCTGTGCAGCTCGACTCCCTGCGCTTTCGGCAGATCCTGTCCAACCTGGTCAGCAACGCCATCAAGTTCACCGCCCAAGGCACGGTCACCGTAGAGCTGACCTTGGCCCCTGACATGCCCATGGCGCACTTGCAACTGGTGGTGCGCGACACCGGCATCGGCATGGACGAACAGCAGCGTCAAAGGCTGTTCCAGCCCTACACGCAGTTTTCCGGTCAGGACAGCGAACTGCAGAGCGGCACCGGTCTGGGGTTGGCCATCTGTCAGCAACTGACCCGGTTGATGGGCGGGCAACTGGACTGTGCCAGCACACCGGGACAGGGCTCGTGCTTCACCCTGAGGCTGGACGTTGCGCCCGTCACCGAAGCCGAAGCCGCGTTGCCGCTGGACAGCGCACCCCTGCCGCCGCTGCCGACGCGCAATGTGCTAATCGTCGAAGATCACGAGTTCAATCGCATGGTCCTGCAACGCCAGCTCGAATCCTTAGGGATGCGCGTCACCTGTGCCGAGAACGGCCTGGAGGGCCTGCGCCTGTGGGGCGAGGATGCCTTCGACTACCTGATCACCGATTGCAACATGCCGTTGCTCAATGGCGACAAGTTGACCCGTCAGCTACGTGCCATCGAGGCCGCCGAAGGGCGCACACCGACCCACGTGCTGGGGCTGACCGCCAACGCCCAGCCCGGGGAAGTCCAGCGCTGCCTCGAAGCCGGCATGAACGACTGCCTGTTCAAGCCGCTCACCCGCGGCGTACTGGAGCGCTACCTGCACGAGGCCGAACACACCCGCCAGGCCACCGCGCCGTGTTTCGACCTGTCCAAGGTCAACGACATCACTGCCGGTGACGCGGCGCTGACCCGGCAACTGTTGGCCACGGTATTGCGCACCAATCAGGAGGACTTCGACGCCCTGCAGGCACTGTTCTGCGCTGGGGATTTCAGCAGCATGGCCCGGTGTTGCCACAAGATCCTCGGCAGTGCCCGAATCATTCACGCCGCGCCTTTGATCAGTGCCTGCGAGCAACTGGAGTCAAGCTGCGGGACCACCGTCACGCAACAGGAACTGCATCGCCTGTTCGACGCCTTTGCCGGCCAGATGAGGCGTCTACAGAAGCACCTGCAAGGCGTGCTTGATCGACAAGCACTGTAGGACCTTTCCTACAAAAACTTCGGAATCACCCCCGATACCCCGTCCTCGCGCCTGCGCAGAATTCGCCGCCTCATCTCTCTGTTGGCGGCGGATCATTATGTTTGCGTTGAGTCTTTCTCGGGTTTCGGTGTCGGGCGCCTTGCTGTTGTTGGGGGCCGCTCCCGGTCTGGCACTTGCGGACAGTTGTGATGCCCTCACCTGCCTGCACTCACCACAGGCCAATGTACTGATCGACGATGGAACCTGGTTCAAAGTCGGCACAGGCGGTGAACTACGTGACAGCAGCGTGAGCAATGGTCGGATCAACCTTCTGGATACCGCGTCGGCCCTGGGCACTCTCGTCGTCGACGCAGGTTGGCTATCGATGCAGGACAACAGCACGGCGGTCGACAGCACGGTGGCGCGCGGTGGGAACATGCTGGTCGTCGGTTCGGCCACTGCGATGGGCACGCGCGTCGACCACGGCACCATTGAGGTGATGCAAAACGCAGTGGCCAGCGGCACGCAGCTCAACGCGAGTACGATGTATGTCGACGGCAGCGCCACGGCCAAAAACACCCGCGTCGGCGACAGCCTGATGACCGTCTACGGGAACGGTCATGCCCAGCAGACCAGCATCGACAACGGCGGGCTGATGTCCGTCGCTGAGTCGGCGTCGGCCCTCGACACCCTGGTCAATCAGGGCGGCGTGATGGAAAGCGTGGCGGGTACCCACGTGCACTTCACCACCGTGAAGCGGGGTGGGCTGATGGTCCTCGGTGACCGCGCCGACGCCAGTGACACCCGGCTCGATGCAGGGGCTGTGCTGCAACTCAAGGGTGATGCCATCCTGGGTGGCGCGAACCATGTCGACGGTCAGGTCAAGTTCGCCGACCCCGCGGTCAACGGCTTCCATACCCTGTTGATCAAGGGGCCGCTGAGCGGCAACGGCCAGTTCCTGATGAACACCGACCTGGCGGCACTGCGCGGCGACCGCCTCCAGTTGCTGGGCACGGTCAGCGGCAGTCACACGCTGGTCGTCGCCGACTCGGGCAACGCCCCCACCGGCGCATTGCAAAAACTGCTGCTGGTGGACGGCGACGGCAGCGGGGACTTCAAGCTGCACGGCCAGACAGTGGATGCGGGCGCTTACCGCTATCAGTTACAGCAACAGGGCGATGACTGGTATCTGGCCAATCTGGCGGCGGTCGATCCGGTCGTCCCGCCTGTGGAGCCGCCGACGGATACTGTTGATCCAGTTGATCCTGTTGATCCGGTCACCCCGGTCACGCCCGTAGATCCCGTTTCCCCCGTTACACCCATTGAACCGGTTTCTCCCGTAGCCCCTGTCGAGCCCGTCAGCCCTGCCCAGCCCCCTCGCCTGCCACAAGCCGAAACCCTGAGCAAAGGCGCCAACGCTGCCGTGGCCAGCCACGCCGCCAGTGCCGCCTTGATCAGCGCCCAGATGAACGCCACCACCGGGCATTTCGGCGAGCTGCGCTCAGGCAAGGACAAGGGTGGCATCTGGACCCGCGGCTATGGTGCCGAACAACATCTGGACAGCGGCACCAGTCGCGCCTTCCAGCAACAGGTCGACGGCATGGAAATCGGTGCCGACAAGGCCCTGCCCTTTGCCGATGGCAGCCTCTACGTGGGTGGCTTGATCGGCCAGGGCCAGGGTCGCCAGGATTTCGGCGAGGCCAGCAAGGGCAAGATCGACAGCCTGACGGTCGGCGGTTATGCCAGCTACCTGGATCGAAGCGGGCTGTACGTCGACGGCGCGCTGCAATACAGCCGACTGGACAACGAGGTCAAGATCACCAGCAACCTTGGCGACAAGATCAAGGCCGACTACCAGACCCACGCCGTGAGTGCGGACGTGCAAGTGGGCAAGCATATCGGGCTGGGCCGGGACTGGTTTGTCGAGCCGCAGGTGGGGCTGCAAATGGCGCGGGTCAGTGGCGGCCACTACACCGCGAGCAACGGCCTGGAGGTTGAGCAGGATGCGATGCTCTCGGTGCAGAGCCGGGTCGGCGGCATCGTTGGCCGTGACCTGAAACTGGACAGCGGCATGTCCGTCAAACCCTATGCCAAGGCCGCCTGGATCACCGAACATGCCGGCGACAGCCATGTGTACGTCAGCGGGGTGAAACTGGACAGCAGTCTGCCGGGCTCACGGGGTGAGCTCGGTGGCGGGGTGATGGTTGCAACGGTTCAGGGACACAATCTGTTCGTCGAGGGTGGCTACACCCAGGGCAACGACATCGAGCAGCCCTGGGCGGTGACGGCGGGTTATCGCTACCAGTGGTAAAGCTGTGCCGGCTCAATCATCCGGCATTTCCGGTGGCTTGGCCGGTTTTGCCGGTTTTGCCGGTTTGCCGTTTTTTGCAGCCTTGGACCCTTGGGGCGGTGGGGTTTCGGCAACCGGCGGTGGCGTGGGGGCTACGGCTTCCTTCTCGGTCGCCGGCAAGGCATCGACGGTGGCGAAGATTTTCTTCAGGTCGACCGACCTTGAATCTTCCCCTGAGCTTTCGAGTTTCTTCTCGCCGTCCTTGCCCACCAGGATCACCTTGGGCAACGCGCCGGCGCCCAGTTTCAGGGCACGGATCAACGCCATGGTGTCCTGTTGGCCGAGGTCCTTGCCATCCAGTTGGCCGGACATGTTCAGCACGCTGTAGACCCGGATGTTGCGCTCGGCGACACCCTGCTTGTTGGCGGGATCTTCCAGGGACTTTTTCAGGTTGACCCAGACGGGGTCGACGGTGCTCGGGGCAATCACGATCAGCGGCCGGGCCCTGCCCTTGTCGATATCCAGAGGTGAATCGCCATCGGAGGCGAACAAGGGGCCGGCAATCGCCAGCAAGGTAGCCAGGGTCAGTGACCTGATGAGCATGCGCATCTCCTTTTGATATCCACGCTCTAATGATTGCGCATCGCGGCGTTCGTTCCGGTGACGCTTGGCAAATGTGTTTCGCCATGCTCCAAGCTTAGGTCAGGGCGGTCATTGCGCAACAGGCTGGACTAATCTGAAAACATATCCTGACCCGTTGTGAGGGCCCGTCATGAGCGCCCGGTTGAACCACACCATTGTCTGGTGCCGCGACAAGCACAGGTCGGCACATTTCCTGGTTGAACTCCTCGGCCTGCCGCCCCCGGAGCCCTTCGGGCCGATGCTGATCGTCAGGCTCGACAACCAGGTGTCGCTGGACTTCTACGACAACGATCCGCCAATCGCCTCGCAGCATTACGCGTTCCTGCTCGGCGACGACGATTTCGACCGGGCCTTCATTCGCCTGCAGGTAAACGGGCAGCCGTGGTGGGCCGATCCGGGCAAGCAGCGGCCCAGGGAAATCAATGAGCATGGTGGAGGACGGCGGGTGTATTTCGATGACCCGGACGGGCATCTGCTGGAGATCTTCACCCGCGAATGACGCCCCTTTTGCCGTTACTGCCGCTCCTTCAGCAATTCGGCAATCAACTGCGTGGGCTGCATCTTGGCTGACTGGGCGACCTGGTTGAGGCTGTCGCTGGGCGATGCCACCGAATACCCGCGTTGGCGCAGTCGCTCAACCAGTTCATCAGGGGTGTTCTTGAACAGCGCTGCGCTGTCGGTCAAAGGCGCCTTGGTCACCAGTTGCACCGCGGCAAAGGCCGGATTACCGCCCTGCTTGCCACCCATGCCTGAAACGACAAAAGGCACTGCAACCAGGATCGACAACAGCAGCGGTATATAAAGTGACTTGCGCTTGATATACCCCATTAACGGCCCCCAGTTTTTCCACAAGTGCAGCGCAAATGGAACCAGAAGCACAATACTCAGCCATTCATGCATGCCATGAAACAACGCCGGCGCCCAATGGAAGAACAGTGCCACGCCAGAAATCACAGAGACGACAAACAAGCCTGTGGTCAGCGGGGTTGCGAAGCGATTGATCAGGTTTTTCAAGTGGCAACTTTCCATGGATCAGTGGTCTTGGTGACGGCGGACAAGCGCGGGCACTGGACTGACGAAGAGGTATTTTCATGCAAGGGTTCAAGCGCATGATGGTACCGCTGATCCGTGTAAGGAGTTTGTAAGCCAGAGTAAAGTTTGAAGTTACATTGAGCCCGACAAGTGCCCACACCCCTGTTTCTTAATGAACCCTTAGTTGACGAACAGTGGAAAAATCCCGCTCAGCAGCGACACCGCCAGCAAGATGAAACAGTTGATCACCGACCACTTCATGGTAAAGCGCTGGTTCTCGGCGTAATCGAGCTTGAGCATGCTGACCACCAGGTAAGTCGACGCGACCAGGGGACTCAGGATATGCACCGGCTGCCCCACCAATGACGCGCGGGCCATTTCCATCGCGCTGATACCGTGATGCTGGGCCGTCTCGGCAAGGATCGGCAAGATACCGAAATAGAACACGTCGTTGGACACCAGCCAAGTCACCGGAATACTCAGCAGTGCGGTGATCACTGCCAGGTAAGGGCCAAAGCTGTCGGGAATCACCTGCAGCAATCCGCTTGCAACGGCATTGGCCATACCGGTACCGGAGAGCACGCCGGTAAAGACGCCGGCCGCGAAGATCAGGCTGGAGACCGCGAGGATCGGCGGTGCATGCAGCGCCAATTGTTCCTGCTGGGCCTTGAGGTCGGGAAAGTTGACGACCACCGCCAGGCAGGCCGCGACCATGAACAGGTAGCTCAGGGGGAACAGCTGCAGGCACAGGCCCAGGATCAACAGCGCGGTCAACGCCCAGTTGAAATAGAAACGCCACCCCTCACCACGATGTTCCTTGTGCACGGCGAAGTCGCCGTTCAAGTCGATGGTGCCACCCAGTCGCGCACGTTCACGGCGCCCAAACAGGTAGGCCAGGACGAAGGTCGAGCCGACACAGGCGAGCATGGCGGGCAGCATGGGCACGAACATGTCGGCGACGTCGACATTCATCGAGGTCGCGGCTCGGGCTGTGGGCCCGCCCCATGGCACCATGTTGCCCAGCCCGGCCACTTGTAGCAAAAGGCAGCAGACCATCGGCAACGACAGGCCGAGGCGTTTGTAGATCGGCAAAAATGCCGAGAGAACGATCATGTAGATGGTCGCGCCATCGCCATCCAGCGCGACGATGAATGCGAGCAGAACGGTACCGATGAAGATCTTCACCGGGTCACCCCGCACAGCCTTGACGATCCGGGTCACCAGCGGGTCGAACATGCCGGCTTCCGTCATGGTCAGGAAATACAACATGGCGAAAATCATCAGCACCCCGTTGGGCGCCACCATTTTCAAGCCATCGATGACGTATTTTCCCAGGTCGGCATGGAAGCCGCCGATCAAGGCGAAGGCCGTGGGAATGAGGATCAACGCCGTCAGTGCGGACAGGCGTTTGCTCATCAGGAAATAGATGAAGCTGGCCAACATCAAGAAGCTGAGAAGCATGAGCATGGCGTTACCCTGTTTTTATAGTTGTACAGGCTGGCGGCGTCCGGCCGATGTCGGCTGGACGCGTTGCATCGTTCAGTCAGACCGGCAATCCCTTGGCCCGTAAAAGGGCATTGAAGCGTTCGGGGTCAGCGGTGCCCTTCTCGTTGGTTTCGCGAATCCCCGCTTCACGCTGCAGATGAGCCAGCGTCCTGGGCAACAGCGCCGCCGCGTCTGCAGCGGCAATGGCGATCACGCCGTCCGCATCGCCAAGCACCAGGTCGCCGGGTAATACGCACAAGCCCGCGCAGGCAATCGGCACGTTGATTTCCCCGGGGCCATCCTTGCTCGGACCGCGATGGGTGTGGCCGGCGGCGAATACCGGAACGATGCCCTCGGCGAGTTCTTCGAGGTCACGCACAGCGCCGTCGATAACGATGCCGCCCAGTTTCACCCGCAGCGCCGTGGTCCTTACCAGGCCACCGATTACCGCCTGGCTGACATCACCGCCGCCATCGATCACCAACACATCGCCGGGCTCGACCATCATCAGCGCCTTGTGCACCATCAGGTTGTCTCCCGGCCGAATGCGGATCGTGAAGGCCGGTCCGCAGAGTTTCAGCGACAGCTCGCCGTGATAAGCCTTCAAGCCCCGGGCGCCCACACTACGGCCCATGCAGTCGCCCGCGACCGCGACCGGGATGGCCCGGAACGCCTCGACCAGATCGGCCGGGAGACTGTCTACACGAGGGTTGATGCGATAGCCCGCAGGCCATTGTTCATTGGAATAACCAGTCATGGATAAACTCCTGATCAGTTGCAGAGCACAGTCGGATTGACGCAGGCAGACGCCGATACCGATGCGCCGTTGAGATAGCCGAGCACATTGCGTGCAGCACCTGCCGCCATGGCGGCCAGCGCAGCCGGGGTCGAGCCGCCGACGTGGGGCGTCAGCACGACGTTGTCCAGGCTGAGCAGCGGGCTGTCGGCGGGCAGCGGCTCGATGGCCATGGTGTCGAGCCCGGCGGCGTAAAGACGGCGCTCACGCAGCGCGTCGATCAGCGCCGACTCGTCGATCACTTCGCCGCGCGCGGTATTGATCAGTAGTGCGTCCCGGGGCAGCAACGCCAGCTGCTCGGCACCGATGAACCCACGGGTTTTTTCCGTGAGCGGTACATGCAGGCTCAACACCTGGCTGCGGGGCAGCAGTTGCTGCAGCGATTCGACGCGTTCGGCACCTTGCAGATCGCTGTCTGCGGGTAGCAGCGGATCAAAGACCAGCACACTCATGCCAATCGCCTGGCAGGCCAGCGATACGCGCCGCGCCACCTGGCCAAAGCCGACCAGCCCTAATGTCCGGCCGCTCAACTCCAGGCCATCTTGTGCACGGGACCAACGCCCGTCGCGCAGCTCCTGGTCCATCCAGCTCACCCGGCGCGCAGCGGCGAACATCAGCGCCAGGGTCAGTTCGGTGACCGATTGCGCATTGGCGCCGGGCGTCACGTACACCGGAATGCCGCGTGCGGTGGCTGCACCTACGTCGATGTTGCTGACACCCACGCCATGCTTGGAAATGACCTTGAGTGTCGGGCAAGCGGCGATCGCCGTGGCGGTCAGGTCCAGGGTGCGTGAAATCACTGCATCGACCGGCTCACGGGCGAGGATCTGTTCGATCTCCGTGGCGCCTTGACCTTGCGCGACAAACAGTACTCGGCAATGTTGCGCGTGCAGCAGATCAAGGCCGGCGGCCGAAAGTTTCGGCGCCGTGACCAGAATGGTATGGGGCATGAGTCAAGCCTTCAGCGAGGGAGGTGGGCAAATAGGTGGGGCGTGCGGATTCAGCGGAACCTGAAGCGCAAGGCACTGCAGAAATGAGGCGGACAACGTCATGGAGTGATCTCCGGCTTTTATTGTTATGCCCCCCACCGGGGAGTACGCCGTCAGTATCACTGTGCAGATTGTTGGAATCTATTATCGAATTTTCAACAAATCATTCCCCTGAAGAATGTATTGATTGGACGTTCAAGCATCGCCCTGCTGCTGGAGGATGTCGATAAAACGCCGCGTGGCGGGAGACAGGTAGGCATCGGTGCGATGGATCACACCGAAACGACGAGGCATGGTGGTTTTTTCGTTGGGGATTTCGATCAGCACATCGCCGGTGCTCGCCAGATTGCGCCGGGAAACGAAACTCAACAGGCCGGTTTCAGCGATCAGGTTGCGCATCGACGCCAGGGAGCTGGACACGATGGCGACGTCCGGTGCCGGCAGGCCGTTGGCGCTGAACGCAGCTTCCAGCCATTGGCGCGTCGCCACCGAGGTGGGCGACAGAATCCAGCGGTATTCGCACAACGCTTGCATCGGTACGTGCCGGCCCGCCAAGGGGTGATTAGCGCTTGCGACCACCACCACTTCGTCATTCAGGATCGCCAGTTCGCTCAGTTCTTCATCACGGGTTCCCAACGGCCCCACCACCAGGTCGAGCGCGCCCTTGCGCAGGGAGTCGTGCAGCACGTCGTTCATGCCGATCTGGATCTCAAGCAACACGGCAGGCGCTTGTTCCTGAAGCAGGCGGCATGCCTTGGGCAAGACGAATTCGGCCGTGGTAGCCGCCGCCCCGACGCGAATGACGCCCGCCAGGCCCTTGCCCATCGAGGCCGTCTGACGCCGGGTTTCGTCCAGCAATCTTTCAACCTTCTGCGAGCGCTCGCACAGCAACTGACCGGCGCTGGTCAACCTGATCCCGCGCCCTACCCGCTCAAACAGCTCGGCGCCGTAGGCGTCTTCCAGCCGATCAATGCATTTGGATAGCGCCGACTGCGAAACATGCAGCACCTCCGCCGCTCGTCCCAGGTGGCCCAACTCGGCGATTTTCATGAAGTACGCCAAATCACGTATCTGAAGATTGATGCTCATCGAGGCACTGTTCCCTCACGCGAACCCAGAGTGGCGGGCAGGGTAACCCATCAAACAGGAACATGGGGCAGCAGGTTCAGCCCTGCATCAGGAAGGCGCCTGCCGGAATCCGCTTTCGCAGCTTCTTGCAGCTGCCTGGAGGAGGCTGATGCCCAGGCGGGCGATCGGGGAACCAGATGCGGCATTGACCCGGCGGCGGCCAATGGCCGCGGGGAATCGCAATCTCATCGTTCGCGGATTCTGCCGCGGTGGAAGCCACCTGAAATTGTCCTTCGGGCTGCGTTCTGGTAGTCGCCGCAGAATCCGCCACGCGAGCGAAGTTGCCAGCGAGGGGCTGCGTCTGCGCAGTGGATTGTTCAGCCGCCGCCCGTTCTGCTTCGCGGAGCCTTTGCGCCTCCGCTTCGCGGGCCTTCTGTGCGGCGACCAGGTCCTCCTGGGCCTTGGGTGGGGTACCCGAAGCCTGGGCCTGCTGCGCCGCCTGGATCAACTGGAAGTTGCGGTTGCGCAATTCGACGTTGCTGCCAACCCGCAGGTTCGAGCGCGCCGCCAGGGTTTCCGCCTGCTGGTACTGCCCCTGCTGCAGGCGCAGTACACCGAGGTAATGCAGGGTCGCGGGATTGTTCGGCTGGATATGCAGGGCACGCTCGAGCGTGGCAGCGGCCTGGTCCAGCTGGCCATTTTCATACTGGCGCGAGGCGGTTTCGATCAGGGTGGTGGATGCGCTGTTGCTTTGCGCGGGCGCTCGTCGCTCGGCAGCCACCGAGGAAAACGACGCGACGGCGCAGCACGCCAGGATGAGGCTAGGCAGAAAACGCAGGGTTGGCATCGGGGGCAGACTCGGCTGATGTCGGACGGCACCGCCATGAAAGCAGGCCACCAGCACTGCTCGGAATCTCCGATGCAGGGCCCATACAGACCTGGCCAACAGCCTGAAGTTCCCGGCCAAAGGCCACTTCAGGCAATGTCCGACCGCTGCCCTTCGATCAGCCAAATCCTGCCTTTTTAAAAAGCATTAAATTTTCAACTTTAAAAAAATTGAACTATACCCAATGGGCAACTGTACCTCGCCCGGTCCCAAGCACCTGTGCAGGTGTTTGTACCCGGTAACTCATCGTCAAAACAGACCAGGAGCCACTGGTTATGAATGTTTTGAAAGTTGCTGCAAGCGATGCCGTTCTGGAGTGTTTCCAGACTTCCCGCCCGATTGTTGCCCTGGATCAAACTGACTTTACCGACGTCGCCGCTGCGGTGCTGACCGTAGACGATGTGATGGGCGGCGCGCTGGATGCCATTCAACGAACTGGCTTCGACATCCCGCTGTTTCTGGTGGTGCCTCGCGGCGGCGCGGGCAATCGTGCACTGGATGTCTACAAGCGTTTGCACGAGGTGATCCTGCTGGTCAACGGTGTGTTTGACCTCTCCAGCTACAACGCCGAGTACTACGGCAACCAGCTCGAAACCGCCGCCAAGGCCTATGAAGAAAATTTGCTGCCGCCCTTCTTCGACGCCCTCAAACACTACACCGAGGCCGCCAATGCGACCTTCGCCTGCCCCGGTCACCAGGGCGGCCAGTTCTTTCGCAAGCACCCCGCCGGCCGCCAGTTCTTCGATTTCTTCGGTGAAACCCTGTTCCGCGCCGACATGTGCAACGCCGATGTCAAGCTCGGCGACC
The DNA here is from genome assembly GCF_028471945.1 of Pseudomonas sp. WJP1. Lineage (NCBI taxonomy): Bacteria > Pseudomonadati > Pseudomonadota > Gammaproteobacteria > Pseudomonadales > Pseudomonadaceae > Pseudomonas > Pseudomonas sp. WJP1. The sequence goes on along the minus strand of NZ_CP110128.1, from coordinate 2,043,332 downwards.
TGCTGATCCACGAAGGCCCGGCCCTGCTGGCGCAGAAGCATGCCGCCACAGTGTTCAACGCGGACAAGACCTACTTCGTGCTCAACGGCACATCGGCGTCGAACAAGGTGGTGACCAACGCGCTGCTGACGCCTGGCGACCTGGTGCTGTTCGATCGCAACAACCATAAATCCAACCATCAGGGGGCGTTGATCCAGGCCGGTGCCACGCCGGTGTACCTGGAAACAGCGCGCAACCCCTACGGTTTCATCGGTGGCATCGACGCCCATTGCTTCGAGGAAAACTACCTGCGCGAACTGGTCAATGAAGTCGCCCCGGACAAGGCCCGGCTGCCACGGCCGTTTCGCCTGGCGATCATCCAGTTGGGCACCTATGACGGCACCATCTACAACGCGCGCCAGGTGGTCGACCGCATCGGCAAGCTGTGCGACTACATCCTGTTCGACTCGGCGTGGGTGGGCTATGAACAGTTCATCCCGATGATGAAGGATTGCTCGCCCATGCTGCTGGATCTGGGTGAAGACGACCCGGGCATTTTCGTCACCCAATCGGTGCACAAACAGCAGGCCGGCTTCTCCCAGGCCTCGCAGATCCACAAGAAGGACCGCCACATCAAGGGCCAGGCGCGCTACTGCAATCACGCGCGCTTGAACAACGCGTTCATGGCCCAGGCCTCCACCAGCCCGTTCTACCCGCTGTTCGCCTCGCTGGATGTGAATGCACGTATCCACGCCGGCCGCAGTGGCTTGCGCCTGTGGGAAGACTGCGTGAAATTTGGCATCAACGCGCGCAAGCTGATCCTCGAGGCCTGCACCCTGGTGCGTCCGTTCGTGCCGGAAACCATCGACGGCCGCCCATGGCAGGACCACCCCACCGACGCCATCGCCAACGACCTGCGCTTCTTCGAGTTCCACCCCAAGGATCGCTGGCACGCCTTCCCCGGATATGCTGACAAGCAGTACTTCATCGACCCCTGCAAGCTGCTGTTCACCACCCCCGGCATCGACCCGATCGACGGCAGTTACACCGATTTCGGCATCCATGCCGGCATCCTGGCCAACTTCCTGCGCCAGAACGGCATCGTCCCGGAGAAGTGCGACCTCAACTCGATCCTGTTCCTGCTCACGCCCGCCGAAGACTGGGCGAAGATGAGCCACCTCGCCGCGCAACTGGCCCGCTTCGAGCAATTTCTTGCCGATGACGCGCCCATGAGCCGGGTGCTGCCGGCCATCTACGCACGCCATGAAGACCGCTACCGCAACTACAGGATCCGCCAGCTCTGCCAGGAAATGCACGACCTCTACCGCAGCCATAACGTGCAGCAACTGCAGAAGGACATGTTCCGCAAGGAGCACTTCCCGAAAAAAGCCATGAACCCGCAACAGGCGCAGATCGAATTCATCCGCGGCAACGTCGAGCTGGTGGCGCTGAGCGATGCCGATGGCCGTGTCGCTGCCGAAGGCGCGCTGCCCTACCCACCGGGTGTCCTGTGCGTGGTGCCGGGGGAAATCTGGGGTGGTGCGGTACTGAAGTACTTCCTGGCGCTGGAAGAAGGCATCAACGCTTTGCCCGGGTTCACGCCGGAACTGCAGGGCGTGTACCTGAAAGAACAAGGCGGCCGTATTCGCGCCTATGGGTATGTGCTCAAGACCTGATCCTCGACACTTGAACAGGGCAAGGAGAGTGCGATGGCTGATTCAAGCAAGAAAATGGGCCTGATGGGGCTCACCACGCTGGTGACGGTCAACATGATGGGGTCAGGCATCATCATGCTGCCCACCAACATGGCCCAACTCGGGGCAGTCTCGCTGTTGTCGTGGATTTTCACGGCGATCGGCTCGATGGCCATCGCGTACTGCTTCGCCCAGTGCGGGGTGTTCTGCAATCGTTCTGGTGGCTTGTCCGCCTACACCGAAGAAGCTCACGCGAAGTCGGGCTTCTTCCTCTGTTCCTATCTATATTTCCTGTCACTGGCGATCGCCAATGTGGCCGTGGCGATCTCGGCGGTGGGCTACATGACCGCGTTCGTACCCTGGCTGGGTACTGGCGCCATCCCGCTGTGCATCGGCACGATCGGCCTGATCTGGTTGACCACCATCGCCAACTTCGGTGGCCCCGGCATTACCGGCAAGATCGGGGCGATCACGGTGTGGGGCGTGATCATACCGGTAGCGGGCCTGAGCATCATCGGCTGGTTCTGGTTCAAGCCAGATGTGCTGGCTGCCGCCTGGAACCCGAACAGCCTGCCAATTTCCGAAGCAATCTCCAAAGCCATACCCCTGACCCTCTGGGCCTTCCTGGGCATGGAGTCGGCGGCCCAAGCTACTGATGCCGTGGAAAACCCCAAGCGCAACGTGCCGCTGGCCTGCCTGTTCGGCACCCTGGGTGCCGCCGCGGTCTACGTGCTGTCGACCACTGTCATCCAGGGCATCGTTCCCAATGCCGAACTGGCCAACTCCTCGGCGCCCTTCGCGCTGGTCTACAGCAAGATATTCAGTCCGATGGTGGGCAACATCGTCATGGCACTGGCAGTCATGGCCTGTGTCGGCTCGCTGCTGGGCTGGCAGTTCACCCTGGCACAAACCGCCAAGATGACGGCCGACCAGAACCTGTTCCTCAAGCTGTTCAGCAAGGTCAACGCCAGCAATGCGCCCGTCGTCGGCATGATCGTGTGCGGCGTGCTGCAGACTCTCATGGCCCTGTCGACCATCTCACCCGATGCCGCTGCGCAATTCAGCAAGCTGGTCAGCCTGGCGGCAGTGACCAACCTGATTCCTTACATCACGGCGCTGACCGGCTTGCTGGTGATCATGCACAAGGCCAATGTCGCGCCCAGTGTGTACACGCGTAACCTGGTGGTGTTGCTGATTGCGGTGGCTTACTCCTTGTATGCCCTGTATGCCTGCGGCAAGGATGCGGTCATGGGCGGCACGCTGGTCCTTGCCGTCGGTTACTTGCTCTATGGCTTCCTCGCCAAGCGTTTCGTCGACGTGCCACCCGCCGCCCAAGCCAGGGCCGGCAATGTTTAGGCATCGCAACCAGGACTGCACAGACCTCCGTACACGGGGAAACCGGACATGAACGCACCCTTTGCTAAAACCACTCGCCTGCTGCTCGCCCTGGTGTTCACCACGTTGCCGCTGGTGGCGGGCGCCAACACCCTGGAGCGCATCCGCACCAGCAATGCCTTCACCCTGGGCTACGTGCCGGACCTGTCGCCCTTCAGCGTTGCACAAGGCGACAAGGCCAGCGGTTATGCCATCGACCTGTGCCTGAAGATCGCCGACAAGCTCAAGACCGAGCTCAACCTGCCCAACCTGCAGGTGCGCTACCAGCCCGTCACGGTTGCCGAAGAGACCAGCGCGGTGAAGCTAGGCAAGGTCGACATCCTCTGCACGCCTACCCCACCGACCCTCGAACGGCGCAAGACCATCAGCTACTCGATACCGGTGTACACCGCCGGCCTCTCGGTACTGGTGCGCAAGGATGCCGCCGAATCGCTGCTCAACGCGCTCAATGGTAAAGAGGCCAACCCCGGCCCGACCTGGCGGGCGACGATCAACCGCGGCCTGGCCAACCAGACCTACGCCACCATCGAGGGCGGTGTGACCGAAGACTGGATTCGCGAACGGATGCGCATGCTCGGCGTGATCGCTTCGCTGGTGACCGTGGCCAATACCGAAGAAGGGGCCGGGCTGGTGGCCGCACGCAAGGCCGATGCGTTCTTCGCCGAGCGCATGTTCCTGAAGAACCAGGTGGAAAAAGGCGGCGCCAACAATGACCTGATGGTCCTGGACCGCATCTTCGAGTACGCGCCGGTGGCGATGATCGTCGAACGCGGTGACGAGGACTTCCGCCTGCTGGTCGATACGGCGCTGAGCGAGGCTTATCGATCCGGTGCCATTGAGCAGGGGTACGACAAGTACCTGGGCGGGATCAACGGGACGATGAAAAAACTGTTCAGGGTGTATGCATTGCCTTGAACAGTTTTTAGAACGCCAACTTGTAGCCGATCAACACCAGCATCGTCGCCAGGCAAGGGCGCAGCCATTCATCGGAGATGCGCCCGGTCAGGTGGCTGCCCAGGTAGATACCCGGCAGCGAACCAACCAGCAAATAGCCGAGCACGTGCCAGTCCATGTTGCCCATGCTCGCATGGCCAAGGCCGGCGACCAGGGTCAGGGGTACGGCGTGGGCGATTTCCGTGCCGACCAGGCGACGGGTCGGCAGCAACGGATAAAGAATGAACAACGCCACGGTGCCCAGGGCGCCAGCGCCGATCGAGGTCAGTGCGACCATGGTGCCCAGGACCAGACCGGTGATCACGGTCAGGACATTCAGCCGCGCACCGCTGGGCTTGTAGTTGCCGCCCGCGCGCTTGTGGGCAAAATCGAGCAGGCGCTTCTTGAACAGGATCGCCAACGCGGTGGCGAACAGGACGAAGCCCAAGGCCTGTTTGATGATCGCGTTCATCGCGTCGGGCGCTTCGTTCAGGCTGCTCAGGAACCACAACGTCAACATTACCGCCGGCACGCTGCCGAGGGTCAACCAACCGGTAATCGACCAGTCGATGTTGTTGTTTTTCCTGTGCACCAGCACGCCACTGGACTTGGTGATGGCCGCGTACAGCAGATCAGTGCCGACCGCGGTGGCCGGGTTGATGCCGAACCACAGCAGAATGGGCGTCATCAACGACCCGCCACCGACGCCGGTCATGCCGACGATAAAGCCAACCACCAGCCCGGCCACGACCAACCCGATATTCAACAGATCCATTGATACGTCCAAAAACCACAGGGAATAACTGGCCCGCAGCATAGCGACATTTCTTATAACCAGTTATATCGATGCGATCTATCTTTATGCCCTGTTTGCATCTTGCCCTGCATCTGTCACACCGCGTCATCGTTCTTCGCCTGCAGGAGCGAGGCTTGCCCGCGAACCAAGCGCCGCCGTGTATCTGTTTCACCGCGTCATCGTTCTTCGCCGGCAAGCCTGGCTCCTACAAATAAAAGCAGGTCACTGCACCGGCAGGAAATTCAGGAACAGCAGGCTCTGCGCATAATTCAAGCCAATCCGCCGGTAGCGCTCGTCGAGCATCTGGGTCAGCAGGTCCAGCCGTGCGACGATCTTGCCGAACTCCACGGCAAAACTCAGGTTGCTGCCCTCCTCCGAGATTTCGTTGGAGAACAGCATGGGCTGGCCGTCCTTGTTCTGCCGCTGGCTGAGGATCCAGGTGGCGATCTCGATGTTGCGCGCAGCATTGCTGACGAATGTCGGGTTGATCGCGTCCGTCATGTAGAACTCCAGGCGATTGCCATGGGCGGTCACCAGCATGCTGCCGATGGCATAGATGAACGCACCGACCCGATCACCGAGAAACTCCGGGCTCATGGCAAACCGCAATGCCGCCAGATCCTTCTTGCCCCCCAGCGTGGGCAACGGCTCTTGCTGCTCAATGGCCATGCGCACCTGTCTGCCCGCGGTGCGGGCATCCAGGAAGCCGGATTTTTTCAACTCCTCGGGGTTGCGCAGGTACAGCTTGCCCATCAGCAGGTAAAGGCTGTCGAGGTTGTCACGCATGGTCAGCGTGGCCATGCGGTCGACGCTGGTCTGCAGGAACTCCTGGGGTTTGCCGTCGCGTATCTGGGTGAACAGGTCGTTGCCTGGCTGATGGCTGCAACCACTGGCCAAGAGCAACGACAGACCGACCAGCAGCAGGCGGATTGAGCGATTGATGTGGGGTGAAACTCGAGCCATGGGTATTGAACTTGGGCATGGGCCGACGGTGGGGATCGCCGTCGGCTGGCAAGGGATAGAGCCGTTGGTGGCGCAAAAGTGCAGTGGGGAGGGTTACGAATCGATCACCGGCAGTTGCAGGGGCTGGCTTGCCGGCGAAGGCGTCCTTGAACATTGCGTTGGTTTTTCGGACGCTTTCGCCGGCAAGCCTGGCTCCTACAGTAGATCGGGTGCAGCCGCGAGCGACTGGTCGGCCATCAGGCCGTCAGGGTGGAACCCGAGGGACTATCCTGATGCCAACCGCAATAATGACCACAAGGAGTAAAACATGCGCACCCAGCAACTGGCCGGCACCCAGGTCCCCGTCATCGGCCAGGGCACCTGGCAAATGGGCGAGGACCCCGCCCGCCATCAAGCGGAAGTTGCCGCGCTACGCCTGGGCATCGAACTGGGCATGACCTTGATCGACACCGCCGAAATGTACGGCGAAGGCGGTGCCGAGCTCGTGGTGGGTGACGCCATCGCCGGCCTGCGCGACCGGGTCTTCCTCGTCAGCAAGGTCTACCCGCACAACGCCAGCCGCCAGGGCATTCCCCAGGCGTGCGAGCGCAGCCTGCGCCGGTTGAAGACCGATACCATCGACCTGTACCTGTTGCACTGGCGTGGCCAGTATCCCCTGGAAGAAACGGTGGAGGCCTTCGAACGCCTGCGTGAAGCCGGCAAGATCGGCCGTTGGGGCGTGTCCAACCTGGATCTCGACGACCTGCACGAACTGAACGCAACGGCCTGCGCCACCAATCAAGTGCTCTACAACCTGGAGGAACGTGGCATAGAATTTGATCTATTACCCTGGTGCAAGGAGCAGCGCATGCCGGTCATGGCCTACTGCCCGATCGGCCAGGCAGGGAAAATGCTGGCCAATGCTACGCTCAAACAAGTAGCTGCCCGCCACGACGCCACGCCGGCCCAGGTTTCACTGGCATGGCTGCTGCGCCAGGACGGCGTGATCGCCATCCCCAAGGCCGTCCGCCCCGAACACGTGCGACTCAATGCGCAAGCGGCGCAACTGAAGTTGGAGGCTGGGGATCTGGAGGCGCTGGACCAAGCGTTTCAGGCGCCCAAACGCAAGCAGCGGTTGGCCATGGTCTAAGCCATCGCGGTGACAGAGGGCTTCCACATGAGAAGCACCGATCAACCGGACGTCTTCAACCTGCAACGCTTCGTCCAGGCGCAGAACCCGGTGTTCGAGCGGGTCCAGGCTGAACTGGACGCCGGCCACAAGCGCAGTCACTGGATGTGGTTCGTTTTTCCGCAGTTTGCCGGGCTGGGTGACAGCGAAATGTCACGACGCTTCGCGATCCGTTCCCGGGAAGAAGCACAGGCCTATCTTGCACATCCGCTGCTGGGTGTGCGGCTGAGGACCTGTACCCAGCAGGTGCTGAACATCCAGCAACGCTCGGTGGCGGCGATTTTCGGCCACCCCGACGACCTGAAATTTCGCTCCTCGATGACCTTGTTCGCCCAGGTCGCGGCTGACGACAGTCTCTTTCATCAAGCCTTGAACCAGTACTTTCACGGCATCGTGGATGACTGGACCTTGTCGCTGATGGACTCAAAACAGGCCCAACTGCCCCCCCACCAGGGTTGAGAAGTCGTCATCGACGAACGGCAGGATGGCATCCGCCACCGGTTGCAGTTGCCGGGTGATGTAGTGGTCGTAATCGATCGGCGCGCTGCGGATTTCCAGCGGCTCGGGGCCGGCAACGGTGATCACGTAGCTGATCCAGCCGCCATTCTGGTACTGCCGCGGGCGGCCCTGGCGATCGTTGTAGTCGTCGGCAATTCGCGCCGCCCGTACATGGGGCGGGACGTTGCGCTGGTAGTCGTCCAGTGTGCGGCGCAGGCGCTTGCGGTAGATCAGGCGGTCGTCGAACTCACCGGCCAGGGTCTTGCGCACATACTCGCGCACGTAGTCCTGGTAGGGCTTGCGGTGGAAGATCAGCGAATACAGCTCCTGCTGGAACTGCCGGGCCAGCAGCGACCAGTCGGTACGCACGGTTTCCAGGCCCTTGTAGACCATTTCGTCACTGCCATCGGCGCGCGTGACCAACCCCGCGTAACGCTTCTTGCTGCCCTCCTCCGCGCCGCGGATGGTCGGCATGAGGAAGCGCTTGTAGTGGGTTTCGAATTGCAGCTCCAGCACGCTCTCCAACCCATATTCTTCACGCACGTGCTCGCGCCACCACTGGTTGACGTGATCGACCAGCGCGCGGCCGATCTGCGCGGCTTCCTGCTGGCCGTGGGCGCGCCGCAGCCAGACGAAGGTCGAGTCGGTGTCGCCGTAGATCACCGTGTGACCCTGGGCTTCGATCAGCTTGCGAGTGCGCAGCATGATCTCGTGGCCACGCAAGGTAATCGATGACGCCAGGCGCGTGTCGAAGAAGCGGCACCCACTGGAACCGAGCACACCGTAGAAGGCGTTCATGATGATCTTCAGCGCCTGGGACAGTGGCGCGTTGTGCTCGCGCTTGGCGGTTTCCCGGCCCTCGGCGACCCGGGCGACGATCGCGGGCAGGCAATGCCGGGTGCGGGAAAACCGCGCCCCGCGAAAACCCGGCACCGAATCCAGGTCATCGGGGTGCTTGAGCCCTTCGATCAGGCCCACCGGGTCAATGAGGAAGGTGCGGATGATCGACGGGTAAAGGCTTTTGTAGTCGAACACCAGCACCGATTCGTACAGCCCCGGTTGCGAGTCCATGACAAAACCGCCGGGGCTGGCTTGCGCCGGCTTGCTGCCCAGGTTGGGCGCGACGAAGCCCTGGCGGTGCATCAGCGGCATGTAGAGGTGGGTGAACGCCGCCACCGAACCGCCCATGCGATCGGCCGGCAACCCGGTGACACTGGCCCGTTCCAGCAGGAACTTGAGCAGTTCGGTCTTGGCGAAGATCCGCGTGACCAGCTCGCAGTCCTTGAGGTTGTATTTGGCCAGCGCCGGCTTGTCCTCGGCGAACATGCGGTTGATTTCATCCATGCGCTGGTACGGGTTATCAATCGACTTGCCCTCGCCCAGCAGGGTTTGCGCGACGTTTTCCAGGCTGAACGAGGGGAAACTCCAGGTCGCCGAGCGCAGGGATTCGATGCCGTCGATGATCAGCCGGCCGGCGGCGGATGCGAAGTAATGGTTACCGCTACCATGTTCGCGCCATTGCATTTCCTCGCCGCCACGCCCCAGCTTCAGCGGCACGGCCAGGCGCCGGGCGTGTTCATGCAATACCCGCAGGTCGAACTGCACGACGTTCCAGCCGATGATGGCGTCGGGGTCGTGGCGGGCGAACCATTCATTGAGCTTTTTCAGCAGCTGGGTTCGCGACTCGCAGTATTCGAGCTGGAAATCCACCCCGCCGTGGTCGCCATTGGGCGGGCCGAGCATATAGACCTGACGCTCGCCGCAACCTTCCAGGGCAATGGAATACAGTTCGGCCTGGGCGGTGGTTTCGATGTCCAGGGACACCAGTTTCAGGCTGGGGCGGTAGTCCGGGTCGGGCTTCATCTGCGCATCGAGCAGTAGGCCCTCGGCCCCCGACGTGCCGCCAAAGCGCACGGGCGCGGTGATGAACCGCTCCATCATGTAGCGCTCCGGCGGGCGCACATCGGCCTCGTACACCTCAACGCCCGCCCTGCGCAGCGCGGTTTCCAGGCGCATCAGTTGCCCGTGCTGCCGGCAATACAGGCCGAGCACCGGACGATGGTCGAAGTCCTGCAGGGCCAAGGGCTTGAGCTCGACGTTTTTTTCGTCGCGCAACAGCGCCTCGGCTTGCTCGCGCTGGTCTGCCGGGATGAACGCCACCGACGGCTGATGAGGCAGGCGGATGCGCCGGGGACCGCTATCGGTCGCCAGCCAGAACTCGACTTCGGTGCCCGCCGGAGTGTCGCGCCAATGCCGGGTCAGGACGAAGCCCTGCGGTAAATCCACCACTGCAAACCTCAACGCTGATTCAGAGGGTGATTCTACCCCGTCATCGACGGCGATAGCGCGCAGGTTTCTGGCCAACATCAACCCTGTGGGAGCGAGCCTGCTCGCGATAGCGGACTGACATTCACCCTTTATGTCGACTGACACGACGAATTCGCGAGCAGGCTCGCTCCCACCGTTTTTTTGCCAACCTGGAATAGGAGGTTTACCAGGGAAAATCCGCCGAATGACGTTTTTTGCGTGCTATCTGCCGCTTTTGCCCTTGCCCTGAACGCCTGGGTCTACGATTCTTCAAGGACAACGACAACACCCGGACAACCGCCATGAAAACCGTCGCGCAACTGCTCAAGATGAAAGATCAGAAGAATCAGGAAGTGCACCAGATCAAACCTGATCACATGGTGCTCGAAGCGCTGATGAAGATGGCCGAAAAGAACGTCGGTGCCTTGCTGGTGGTGGAAAATGACGAGGTGCTGGGCATCATCAGTGAACGCGACTACGCGCGCAAACTGGTGCTGCATGGCCGCTCCTCCGTGGGCACGCCGGTACGCGACATCATGGTATCGCCCGTCATCACCGTGAACACTCATCAAACCGTCGACACCTGCCTGGGCATCATGTCCGACAGGCGCTTGCGCCACCTGCCGGTGGTGGAAGACGGCAAGTTGATCGGCCTGCTGTCGATCGGCGACCTGGTCAAGGAAGCCATCGCCGAGCAAGCCGAACTGATTCGCCAGCTGGAGCAGTACATCCGCGGCGAATGATGCACCCTCTGTACTTGTAGGAGCCAGGCTTGCCGGCGAAGAACGATGACGCGGTTTTACAGACACACCGCGTCATCGTTCTTCGCCGGCAAGCCTGGCTCCTACAAGGTTTTTGACGTACCTACGACGGCCAATGCCGGGCAAACACCGGCGCCAGCGTCGGATGCCGGTCAATCCTTTCCAGCCAGGCGGAAAAGCCCGGCCGGGTGCGGCGTAAATGTTCGCGGCTGCCCGCCCACCGCGTGATCACCGCCGCCAGCACATCCAGCGCGCCCGGTGTCTCGTCCCCCAGATACAACTCGGCGGAAAACTGATCGGCAAACACTTCCCAACTCCAGTGAAGACGCTGCCGGGCA